>JAFTDW010000024.1 GCA_017454015.1 Bacteroidales bacterium
GTTCATCCTGAGCCAGGATCAAACTCTTCATTGTAAGAATTGTTTTCAACCTCACCACGCCTTACCTCTCTTGACTCGTCTGAGTGTCTTGCCACACCCCTCGTCGGGATGCGCATCTGACACACGCTATCTCTTGTTTCAACCGTTTCAATGATCTTGCACTTCCGCGCCCGACGGGTTACCCCGTTTTTTTGGGCGAAAAGTGGTGCAAAGTTACAACCTTTTTCTCAATCGACAAAATATTTTTGACAAAAAAATCAATATTTTATATTAATTAGTGTATTTTCAATGATTTACAAAATCAAAAAAAGTTACTTTGACAATAAAAAAGCCATGAAAAAACAAGCAGAATGGGCGTAAAAGACAGTAAAATGAAGCATATTTTCGCATAAAAATTGTTGATAACTCTGTAACACATTATACCATTGAATGATACATTAAAAACAATACAATGACGAATAATATATAGAGAAGTATTGCGTTAATATTTACCATCAATGGTATTGATGCCAAGTATCCCAAATCAAAAAAACGCAAATAACAATATGAGCTATTTTTTCACTTCCGAATCGGTGTCCGAGGGGCATCCCGACAAAGTTGCCGACCAGATAAGCGACAGTATCCTTGACGAGATGTTGCGTCACGACGCGCGCGCCCATGTGGCGTGCGAGACCCTTGTCACCACAGGCCTTGCCGTGGTTAGCGGGGAGGTTACCTGCGACGGATACGTCGACATACAGGAGACAGTACGCAACACCATAGGCAAGATAGGCTACACCAAGGGCGAGTATAAGTTTGAGTCGGAGTCATGCGCCGTCATCTCCACGATACACGAGCAGAGTTCCGACATCAACCAAGGAGTGAGCCGCGCCACCGACGAGCAGCAAGGCGCCGGCGACCAGGGCATGATGTTTGGCTACGCCTGCCGCGAGACCCCCGAATTGATGCCGTTGCCCATAACCCTTGCCCACATATTCTTACAGGAGCTGGGGAAGATACGGCGCGAGGAGCCGTCGCCAATGCCCTACCTGCGTCCCGACGCCAAGAGTCAGATAACCATAGAATACAGCGACGATGGCAAACCGCAGCGCGTAGACACCGTGGTGCTCTCCACGCAGCACGACGAGTTTGACAGCGAGAAGGCGATGCTTGACCGGATTGAGAAAGATGTAAAAGATATATTGTTCCCGCGCGTGCTCGCGCGATTGAGCGACAGCAACAGGGCTCTCTTTGCCAAGGGCGACTACAAGCTGTTTGTGAACCCCACCGGCAAATTTGTCATTGGCGGCCCCCACGGCGACACAGGTCTTACGGGGCGCAAGATAATAGTGGACACCTACGGCGGACGCGGTGCACACGGCGGCGGCGCCTTTTCGGGCAAGGACTGCTCTAAGGTTGACCGCTCGGCGGCCTACGCCACACGCCATATAGCCAAGAACCTCGTGGCCGCGGGTGTGTGCGACGAGGTGCTGGTGCAGGTGGCCTACGCCATTGGCGTGGCGGAGCCTGTGGGTCTGTACGTCAACACCTACGGCACGTCGCATATAGGACTCTCCGACGGTGAGATAGCCCGGCGGCTGCCCTCCATTTTCGACATGCGCCCCTACGCCATAGTGCAACGTTTCGGGCTCACCAACCCTATATTCGCACCCACGGCGGCCTACGGCCACATGGGGCGCGACCCTTACACGGCTCCTGTAAAGGTGTATCGCGACGGGACGTGGACAACCAAGGAGGTGCAGTTTTTTGGCTGGGAAAAACTGGACTATGTTGACCGCATCAAAGCTGAGTTCAACATAACCCACTGAAATATACTGTAACTTTAGTCCTTGCTGTTACAAGGGATAATCCTCAGTGCCTCGACGTTTTAGGAGGCTTGGGGGCAGGCAGCTCCTCGCAGGTGGCTTTCACCAGTGCAGCGAGATAGTCGTGGTCGTCCACATCCTCTATGTAAAAATATGGCTTTGCGCCATCGTAGGGCGGTCGCATATCCTCGCTGCGCAGCAGTTGACGTCCTGCCGCGGTGGGCTTGACATAGAACTTGTTGTCGCATATCAGGCCGAATATCTTGCCGTTGCAATAGACTCCATAGTCGCCAAACATCTTACGTGCCACTATGTTGCCTGCCCCGCCGCACTGGTCGGCTATGTATTGGACAAAATCCGTGTTGGATGCCATCTTGGGAAAGGTTTATCTTACATGCCTGTGTGGCCGAAGCCGCCGGAGCCTCGTGAAGTTTCGCCGAGGGTGTCGGCGGGTTGCAGTGTGGCACGACAGTGTGTAGCTATCACCATCTGAGCTATCCGGTCGCCGTCGTTAATGGTGAAGGGGTCGTTGGAGAGGTTGACAAGCAGCACGCATATCTCGCCACGATAGTCGGCGTCGATTGTGCCGGGGCTGTTGAGCACTGTGATGCCGTGCTTGAGTGCCAGGCCGCTGCGCGGCCTTATCTGAGCCTCGTGCCCTTCGGGGAGTTCCATGAACAACCCTGTCTTGACAAGTGTGCGCTGGAGCGGGGCGATAGTCAGCGGGCCCTCTGGCAGGCAGGCGCGGAGGTCCATGCCTGCCGAGAGCGGTGTTTCGTACTGCGGCAGAGGATGGTGGGAGTGGTTGACAATCTTTATGGTAGTCATGGAATTGTTAGGCATTGTTTTCATTTTTTCGAGTCAGGACCTCGTCAATCATGCCGTAGGCCTTGGCTTCCTCGGCGGTCATCCAGTAATCGCGGTCGGCGTCGCGCCACACTGTGTCGTAGTCCTTGCCGCTGTGCTGGGCTATGATTTCGTAAAGCTCTTTCTTGAGTTTCTGTATCTCACGCACGGTTATTTCCATGTCGGTAGCCTGACCTTCGGCGCCGCCCATAGGCTGGTGTATCATGACGCGGCTGTGAGGCAAAGCGCAGCGTTTGCCTTTTGTGCCGGCGCACAGCAGCACGCTGGCCATCGAGGCGGCAAGGCCGGTGCAGACGGTGGCGATGCCGGGCTGTATGTACTGCATGGTGTCGTATATGCCAAGGCCTGCATATACCGAGCCTCCGGGAGAGTTGAGGTATATGGTAATGTCCTTGGTGCTGTCTATGCTCTCAAGAAAGAGCAGCTGAGCCTGCATGATGTTGGCGGTGTTGTCGTCGATGGCGGTGCCGAGAAAGATGATACGATCCATCATGAGACGCGAAAAGACGTCCATCTGGGTCATGTTGAGCGGGCGTTCCTCAATGATGTATGGGGTCATCGAGGCATTGACCATTGATGTGTAGTCGGCCAGTGTGTTGCTATTGATGCCACGGTGCTTGGTGGCGTATTTTTCGAATTCGGTCATTGCTTTATTGTGTGATTGTTATTGATACTTGATTGGTTTGTCGGTGCTGTCAATCCTCCTGTATGACTATGGTGTCCGGGAAGCGTCCGCATCCCTCGAAAGCCTTGCGGCCCACCGACTTGACAGATTTAGGTATGGTTATGGTACCGGTGATGCCCGAGCAGCCTGCAAAAGCGTAGTCGCCTATGACACGCACGGGACCGGCGATATATACATCTGTGAGTTCTGTGCAGTTGTGGAGGGCAAAGTTATGTATCACCTTGACTTGCTGGGGTATGGTGAGTGAACCGGCACGCGCTGTCGGGCAGGCGAAGAGGGTGTCGGCAAGCGAGGAGTAGAGCATGCCGTCGTGCGAAGTGTAGCGTTTGTTGGCGGGTGCCACGGTGTAGGTGGCGAGTTTGGCGCAGCTGCCAAAGGCGTCGGCTCCTATGGACGTCACGGTGCGCGATATGTCGACGGCCAGCAGCTTGTCGCAGTGGGCAAAAGCATGGTCGCCCACAATGGTTAGGCCGGCAGGTATTACGAGTTTGCCCAGAAGCTCCTCGCAACGCGAGAAAGCGTAGTCGCCTATAACCTGGAGCGAAGTGGGCAGACGCAGGGCGCTGATGGCGGTGCAGTTCTCAAAGGCGTGGCCTTTGATGCGCCACACCGACGAAGGGATGGACAGCGTACCCGTGAGGCCCACACAGCCGCGAAAAGCGTATTCCTGTATGTCCTGCACGCGCGACGGGATGACAAGCTGGCCCTTCAGCGCCGAGCAGCCGTCGAAGAGATAGGGCTCTATCACCATAAGTGCAGCGGGGAGGCTCACCGAGGTAATGCCGGAGCAGCCGGCAAAGGCATAGCTGCGTATCTCGGAGAGTGTGGCGGGCAGCACCAGACGCCCTGTAAAACCAGTGCAGCCGTCGAAGGCGTGCTCGCCTACATAGGTCACCGTGGCCGGTATGGTGAGTGTGCCGGAGAGCGCGGCGCAGCTTGCAAAGGCGTTGTCGCCTATGGCCTTGATGCCGCGGGGTATGGTGAGTGACGAGAAGCCCGAGCAGCGGAAAAAGGCATAGTCGGGTACCTCGGCGATGCTGACGGGTATGAGGAGGTTGCCGCTGAAGCCGCTGCACTCGGCAAACGCGGAGCGGCCAAGCTGTTCGAGACCTTGCGGGAGCGTCAGCGGGCCGCTGAGCGAGAGACACCCTGCAAAGGCACCCTCGCCGATGGCGGTGACGGTGGCGGGTATCTGCAGGCTGCCGGCAAGGGAGCTGCAGCGGTCGAAGGCGCGGTCGCCAATGGTGAGCAGATTGGACGGGAGGGGCGCCGAGCGCAGCGAGGCGCAGTGGCTGAAAGCGTCGGGACCTATCCAGACCACCGTGGCGGGTATCGACACACTCTCCAGGGCGTCGCAGAATGCAAAGGCCGACGCGATGCCGGTCACGGAATAACGCACGCCTGCATTGACCACATAGGCCGGTATCTCAAGATGGCCTGAGGGCTTTGTGAAGCCGTCATAAAGGTCGGCAAGACGCTCGGCTTTGCTGTTGGGCCACACCACGGTGACCTCATGCCAGAGGCTGTCGCTGACGGCGTAGTAAAGCGAATGGCCGGAGGGGGTTGCCTGCGCGAAGTCGTAGGCACGACAGGCCGGCATTGTTGCCATAAGTAGCAAAAAAAAGGCGGAAAACTGCCGCATAAAATTGGTTTTCAAGATGTTCATGATTAGTTACATACTAAAAAGCAAGAGCAAAGATACACTTTTTTTATTAAACAAGCAAAAAAAGTTTCCACGTAGGCGCGGTTCAAAAAAAAACTGCGCCATATCGTAGAAAAAGTGTAATTTAGCAAAATAATACATGCACACATTGGGCATTAAACAATGTTCTCAATGTGTTGATATATATATAATTACAGATACCAACCAAGAGACAGGTGGAATATATGAAAACAGCAAAAAAAATCTTTGTGACGGTGCTGGTGCTCCTAATTGCAGGACCGGCGGCTATGGCGCAAAACAAATCTTCAATAGCCAAGAAGGCCGATGACCTCTTTGCCACAAAGCAGTATGTAGCTGCATTATCGGAATACGAGAGCGCCTACAACAGAATAAAGTCCAACAAGGTAGAGAAAAACAGGATTTACTGCCAGATGGGCGAATGCTACCGCCGCATCAACAACTTTCCCAAGGCACGGCGCATATTCACCCGACTTATATCGCAGGGCTACTATAAGACCGAGCCTAAAATTTACTTCTACATGGCCGAGATGTGCCGCTTCGAAATGGAGCTTGACCAGGCCAACGAGTACTACGACCTTTACCTTGAGTTAGTGCCTAACGACGAGCTGGCTATCTCGCGCAAGGAGCACATCAGCGATTCGAGAGGGTTTGTAACCCAGCTGCTCATGAACCGCACGCGCCACGTGCTGCGCCGCCTCGACAATTGGAACACCGACTACGACGACTGGTCGCCGCATTTCCTCGGCGATGACACCAACACGTTGGTGTTCACCTCCTCACGCCCCACGGAAGGGAGTGAGATAGACCCTTCGACTGGCCAATACTACTCCGACATTTTCTATGTGTTCCAAGACCGTAGAGGGCAGTGGACCACCAACCCTGAGCTTTTTGACGCCAGCGGCAAGATCAACACTGCCATCAACGAAGGTGAGGGTGCCTTTAGCGCCGACGGCAAGTCGCTCTATTATTCGCGCTGCGATGTTGACGTGAAACGGAACAAGGCCATGGGCTGCTATGTGTACTACACCTTTAAGAAGAGCACTGCCGTGGAAGGCCGCCGCGGAGCCAAGAAGAACGCCGAAGACGCCGCCCCTGCCGAATGGGAGGAGCCGGTGCGCCTCGACCTTGGTGACACTATCTATAACTACATGTACCCTGAGCTTTCGCGCGACGAACTGACACTATACTTCTCGTCGGATATGCCGGGCGGCCAGGGTGACTACGACCTTTGGATGGTCACCCGTCGCTCTAAAGACGAGCCATGGGGCAAACCCATCAACCTCGGCCCCACAATCAACACCCCTGGCCGCGAGGGCTACCCTGTGCTTCATGCCGATACGGCACTCTTTTTCTCGTCCAACGGCCTGCCGGGCCTCGGCGGATACGACCTCTTCCGCTCCGTTCGCCTCGGACCCCGCCGCTGGTCCACTCCGGAGAACCTCGGCGTCCCCATCAACTCGTCCTACGACGAGACGGGCATGATACTCTACCCGGGCGACCACCCTGTGATGCTGGAGCGCGGCTACTTCTCGTCCAACCGCCCGTTCGACGACCCCCACAACCGCAACATAGACAACAAAGGCAAGATGGTGGCGCCTATCAACGATAACCTCTACTATTTCGAACTGCCGCCGCTGCTCTACACCCTTGAGGGCACCATCCGCGACGAGAAGTCCATGCAGCTCATGGAAAACGTGAAGGTGCGTATCGTTGGTTCCGACGGCCGTCAGTATGAGACCTACACCGACAAGAAAGGTTTCTACCGCTTTGAGAACGACAAGATTCGCCGCAACGTGATATACAAGATTTACCTTTCAAAGGTTGACTATTTCAGCCTTGAAGGCTCCGAGAGCACCCGTGGCTACACCACTAACAAGGACATTGTGCACGATTTCCGCATGGAGCCGGTGCCCAAACAGCCCGTGGTACTGCCGGAGATACGCTACGACCTTGCCAAATGGGACCTCAAAGAGGAGTTCATGGACTCGCTCATGGATCTCTACCTTGTGATGGTCAACAACCCCAACGTGGTGGTTGAGCTGCGTGCCCACACCGACTGCCGCCCGTTCATAGGGGTCACCAACGACACTCTCTCGCAACGCAGAGCCCAGTCGGTGGTAGACTATCTGGTATCGCGCGGCATAGAGCCGGAGCGCCTTGTGGCGAAAGGCTATGGTGAGCGCGTGCCTCGTGTCATAGACCACAACCTCTCCATAGTAGTCGGCGGCAAACCTTATTCCTTTGCCAAAGGCACCGTGCTGAATTGCGACTACGTCAACATGCTCCCGAGCCCTGAGTACCAAGAGGCGGCCCACCAGCTGAACCGCCGCATGGAGTTCCTCGTGCTGCGCACCGACTACGTGCCCAAACGACTGGTTGACAACATGGCTTCGGAGACCGCCCTTATTCGTTACGACGAGAACGGCAAGGTTGTCGACCTCGTCAACAAGCCGGTGGAGACAGATGCCAGCACTACCCCGATAATAGTACACGACGAGAGCAGCGTGCCTGTAACCATGATACAGTCGGCCAAGGGCGAGCTGGAATGCATAGTCAATGGCTCGCTGATGCCCATGCTTGTCGACGAGCGTTTCGCCGAGCCCATTGCCATGTCGTGGGAAGAGGCTATGAGTTTCCTCTACCAACGCCGCATCAACAAAGAGGACTTCCCCGACCGCGACAACGCCTTCGACCCCGAGGGCAACATTCTCGACAAGGCCACTGTAATCTTCAAAGAGATGCAGATAGGACAGAAAAAGATACGCAACGTCGAAGTCGTGGTGGTCAAGAATGTCGACTACAAGTTTATCATCAACCGCACGGGATTGCTGCAGTTCGGTGAATACGAGTTCGACAAGCAGCGAGGAAAACTCTATTTTATTGACTAAACGACGATAAAACTGAACCTGCTAACCATACTCGGACCCACGGCTACCGGCAAGACGGCATTGGCTTGCGAAGTGGCATGGCGGTTGGGCGGTGAGATTATCAGTGCCGACTCGCGGCAAGTGTACAAGGGCATGGACCTCGGCACCGGCAAGGATCTGGCGGACTATAGCCTGCACGGCTCCACCATACCCTACCATCTCATAGATATACGCGAGCCCGGCGAGGAATACAACATTTACCAGTTCCAGAACGACTTCATCAGAGTCTTCAACGACATCACAGCCCGCGGCTGCCTGCCGCTGATGTGCGGCGGCTCGGGCATGTACCTTGAATCTGTGCTGCGTGCCTACCGACTCCCCGATGCACCTGTCGACGAGGACTACCGACGCTCCATTGCCGCCGACAGCGACGAGCGGCTGACCGAGCGGCTGGCAAGCTACATCAAGCTCCACAACCATACCGACACCGAGACGCGCGAACGGCTTGTGAGAGCCCTCGAGATACAGGAATTTGCCATCGACAATCCCGACGCATACGTCCATATACCCGACATGCAGAAACTCATCGTTGGGGTTTCTCTGCCGCGCAGCGAGGTGGTACGCCGCATAGAGGTACGCCTGCGCCAGCGGCTCGACGCCGGCATGGTCGACGAGGTGCACAACCTGCTCAACAGCGGTGTGACAGCCGAGCGCCTGATGCGCTACGGCCTCGAATACCGCCATATCACGCGCTACCTGCTGCAGCAGTGCAGCTACCAGGAGATGTTCGACAACCTCTTCACCGACATACGGCACTTCTCCAAACGACAGATGACGTGGTTTCGCCGCATGCAGCGCAACGGTGTGGAGATAGTGTGGCTTGACGGCCAAAAGTCCCTCCCCTGCCTCGCCGACGAGGTGGTGGCGCTATGCCATGAACGGCTGCAGCCCACGGCATAGGACACACGCCTAATCCCATTATCGCTTCAAGTCGATGTAAACCGGCAGGTGGTCGCTGAAACCGCCTTGATAACTTGGCCCGTGCCATGTGCGGTATGGACGCTTGCCCATGTAGCCTTTGTCGTTGCATAGCAAGAAGGGGGCGTTGAAGACATGAGCCGCGCAGCCATCCACTGTCAGGTTTACTGAGGCTGCTTTGCCAACCATGTTGTCCGACACAATGATCTGGTCAATGAACGACCAGTAACCATGGTATTTGTAGGAGCCCCACCCTCGTGGTACGCCTTGCTTTGACACCGACTGCGGACCATTGTCGACCATAAAGGCAGCCTCCACATTGCCCGACATAAGGTTGACGTACGGGGCACCTTCTGGCGTGATGCCCCGAATGACAGGGTCGGAGGGTTCGGCATTGAAGTCGCCCATCACTATTATCCCTGCATTGGGGCAGGCGGCGGCAAGCGAGTCCATGATGACGCGCAGTTTTGCCGCCACTGTCTGCCTATGCCTGTCGGCAATATCGCCGCCAAGCCTCGACGGGAAATGGTTGACCAACAGCAGCAGCGTGTCGCCACCACACGTGACGCCGCCAACAAAGAGTATGTCGCGGGTAAAGAATCCCTCGGCTGTGTCGGCCACGTACAAAGCCTGCTGCACAAAGGGAGTGAAACGGTCTGCCCTGTATAGCAGGGCATTGTCTATGCCGCGCCGGTCGGGCGACTCGTAGTGCACGAAGCCATAGTTCATAAGGCGCAGCGGAGTGCCGAGGGTCAGCTCTCGCAGCACAAGGGCATTCTCCACTTCGGCAAGGCCCACCACGGCAGGGAATTCCATGGCGGCGACGGTCTTGTATATGTTGTTGCGTTTCTGCGCGAAGCGGCGTGGCGTCCAACGCTGGTTGCTGGCGAGGTGAGTGCTGTCAGGGTATATGTCGAAGTAGTTCTCCACATTCCAGAAAGCGACACGCAGCGCAGCGGACGAGCTGTCGTTCTCGGCCGCTGCGGAGCAGCATATCAGCAGGGGCAGCAGTATAGTCAAGGCTTTCATATATTCCAATATAACTGCATGTGTATCGTCTGCTTGTGCGGAGCATCTATACGGTCGTGTCCCGAGCTTATGCCGTCGCGGTCGAGATAGGAGGTGACGGTATAGCGGAATGCCACGGCGAGCCGCTGCGACAGGTCGCACCTGAACAGGGCGAAGGCCCGCACCCCTTTGCCGTAGAGCATTGCACTGCCCGACTCGTAGAGCAGGGAGCTCTCATAGCAGTATAGGCGGGCGTCGTATACCTGTGCGTCGAACCAGCATCCGCGCAGGCTCAGCGACCACTTCCTGCCCGTTGGTTGCCATACGATGTCTTGGTAAGCCATCCAGCCGTGGCAGCTGCCCGAGACGGTGCGCTGCACGTATGCTCCCTGCAAGCGTGTAGTGAGGTGCAGACTCTCGCCGGATGCGCTTTTGAGGCATAGATATAGGTGGTGCTGGTTGATATGCTCCATTTGCGAGCCGTCGGACACTGCATTGCGGTCGCTGTTCTTGAAACGGTAGTTGGCCGCAAGATGCAGTCTCTTCGATATGGGGCGCGAGTAGTTGAGGCGACACGCCATGCCGTCGGAAGGTTGGTAGACACGGTATTTATAGTATGGAAAGGCAAAGAAGTCAACGGTGGCTTGCAGGGTACTGCCATGAGGCAGGCAGCCCTCATACATCAGTTCCAAGCCCTGCTCGTTTTGCGGGGTGCTGCCCTGGCCTGTTGCCGAAGCGAAGAGGTTTTGGTACCGCATGGAATAGTCGCGCAACGCCACGCCCATGCGGTGGTCACTGCTTGGAATGTATTGCAGCCCGGCCACGGCGGCCAGGGCGGTGTCGGCAGAGGCCGCCACCTCGCCAAACAGGCACAGGTTCTTCATGAGCCATCGCGCATCGAGCCCTATGTTGGTGTTGGCATCGCCACGGAAATAGTATGTGTTGTAGGGTCGCGCGGCGGGCATGAGTGGCATGCTGTAACTTACATGGTGGGCGGTGAGTCCTGCCGTGAAATGCCCCGCGGTGTAGCCGAGGTGCATACCGTAGAGTCTCTCGCGCAGCGTGT
Organism: Bacteroidales bacterium; assembly: GCA_017454015.1. GTDB lineage: Bacteria > Bacteroidota > Bacteroidia > Bacteroidales > P3 > Colimorpha. Next base: position 10,961 of record JAFTDW010000024.1, read on the forward strand.
CGCGCTTGGCAAGCTCATTGACACTGCGATGGTACCCCGAGGTGTAAAGCGATAGCGAGTTGTCAGTTATGGTGGCGTCGCGCATCACGTCGGAATAGAATACCGTGAGGTCGGCGCGTTTGGTGAGCGCCACGGTAGTGGCGGCGCCACGCATGTAGCCGGCTTCGCCGAAGGCGCTGGCCGAGGCTATGCCATGACCGTTGCGGCACAGGGCTGATGACGACGAGGCGTAGGGTGCAAAGCCAGTCCACAGCGTGAGTCCCTGCCCAAACTGCAGCTGGTAACGCCCCACGGCGAGGCTCCGCAAGCGCCCAAAGTCTCTTAGCACAAGGCTCAGCCCATAATGGTCGAAACCTTGCCGCTGCGTGCCGCGAAAAAACTCTTCGCCGGCATCTTTCTCCCCTGCAAACGAGAAGTTGATGCGGTCGCGATAGTGGAGCTGGTAGCGGAAATAGCTGCGCCACGGCGTGCCGAGGTAAGTGCTATCGGTGTAGCCTGCAGCCTCCTCAACGGTTCGCCCCCCGCCAAGGCGCAAGCTGTGGCGGGCATGGCGCAGCATGGTGGGCAAGCTTTGCGCAAGGCTTGGCTCTACAGGCGACGTCTCTACAAACGGCGCAAGCAGGGCTACGGCCGTGCTGTCGAAACCATAGACAAGCCTCAACTCGCCTGTCGACAACAATGGTCCGTTCTGCCTTATGTATGCCACTATGCAGTGCCTTTGTATTTCGGTCAGCAGCATGAAGTCCGACTTCATCAACGCCGCTGTGTCGTTAAGGTTGAGCGGGTTGTCGGCATAGTATTGCAGCCGTTCAAGCAGCTCGTCGGCCTCCACCTCCCCTTCGCTCTGCTCCATTATGAGTTCCAGGTAATCGGTTATCGAGCCGACGGTCTGCGCCTGCAGCGTCTGCCATGCAGAAAGGAGCAGGAGGACAGCTGCCGTGCCGACACAAAGGAGAAAGTATCTCGTCGACGTGTCAGTGGTTGGGCTCTTCGAGCCCCCTCGTTGCTCATTGTCCATATTTTATTCAGCGGTTTTGCCTCATCAAATAGGCAAATGCCGCGTCGAGCTGAGGTTTAAAGCTGAAGAAGAGGGCGTCCCTGCGGAGCACCTCCTCGTCGGGTACAAGCCCTTCGCCTTCGCACACGCGCCCACCCATAAGCGCCTCAAAAGTGGATGTGTAGACGTAGTGGTTGTAGTTTCCCCTGTCGCCAAAAGGTCCGCCGTAGTTCAGGTCCACGGAACCCGGCTGCAGCGGGCCGGTGCCTCCGTAGGTGCGTTCGCCTATGGTGTGCGCCGTGGGGAAGAGCTCTTTTATTACGGTGGGTTCTATCTCGCCCATACTCACCGAGAGGATGTCGGTAAGCACTATGTAGGGTATCCCTTCGGCTGTTATGTCGCGGTGGTAGGTTGGATTTGGCTCTTGGTAGTAGGGGCACCACACGGAGTGTTCCAGCCGGCCGGGGCCTTCCTTGTAGCGAGTCCTGAATATCTCGGTCTTTTCATTGAGGAACGGTCCCACAAGGTAGTCAAGGTCGTCTTGATAGCCGCCGCCGTTGGCGCGGTTGTCCAGTATGAACCCGGCAAGCTGACTGCGAGGGGTGTTACAGATGGCACTCAGCCAACTGTCAATGAGGCGATAGGCGGCGCTGCCCTTTTGTTCGCGCATAATCGGGGTGATAGCCGCATTGGTCATCCAGAGGTAGGGCACCTTGCGGCCGTCGGAGAGAACAAAGAGACAGTATTGTATATGAACCCATGAGCCCATCATGTCTATGTAGGCATCCGTACTGTCGTGCTCGGCAACGTTATACTGCCTTTCAATGCCTGCGAGGAATGCTCTCATCCCTGCCCTTGCCGCGGAGGTGTTCTCTATATAGTAGTCGCGGCTTTGCACCTCAAGGGAACCGGGCCTGATATTCACGTCGGGCGACTGGTCGTAGGGGGCTGGGTGCATGTTCTTTATATAGGTGAGCATGTGGTGGTCGCGCATCTTGCCCATCATGTCGAGGTATAGTTGCGCCAGCTCCGAGGTGCGCACATAGCCGCTGTCGTCGTACTTGCTGTCGAGGGCTTCAAAACGCGGCAGGAAGCGGTCGTAGGCCGCATCCCAGTCCACTGTGTCGACATCCCAGAAGACATAGCCTGTACTGATGGCTTTCCAGATATATTGGAACTGTTCGGTATAGGTGCTGTACGCCAGCTTGCTGTTCTCACCCACGTAAGGCACGTAGTCGGCCTCTTTGCGACAAGCCGCAAAAAGCAATGCTACTCCGGCAATAAGTATGACAAGTCTCTTCACGGTGCTATAATGTATAATTGAGGGTTAATGTGATTGTCAGGGTGTTAAGGTAACGTGGGTCGGCAAGGTGTTCATAGCCGCGATGGTGAGAGGTGAGGTCATAGTAATACAGCGCGTCCATACCCAGCTCCCATTTGCCGTCCAGACTGTAAGTGAGGCCGGTGCCCATAACGGCGCCGGCGGCAATACGTATGTCCTGGCTGTTAAATTCCCTTTGCTCGTTGAAAGGCTCAAAATAGACGTGGTAGTCGGTCATCCAGTATGTAGTACCTCTGCGGCGGTCCCTGAGCCAATAGCCTGCATAGCCTCCTGCATAGAGATGGCCGCGCATTCCTGCGCCACCGAAAGAGAAGTCGGCCGACACAGGCAGCATAAGCCACGTGTTGATATGCTCTGTGTATACTGGGTCTAAGTAATTAAGGTTGCGGTCCATGCGGTGCGAGCGTTGCATCAGTGCAAGGTCTGTGCGCAGAGCCATCCAGCTGTTTACCGTATAGCGTGCCTGCAGACCTGCCTCAATGCCGCCAAGAGCAGAGTAAGCCTCATCCATGCGTCCCGCGTCGTAGCGGCTGATAGTTGTATGACTCCATCCGCCGCGCAACCCCGCCGCCCACTGGGCGTGCACAACTCCGGCCGTCAGCACAAATACAATACAAATAGCGATATGTCTCATCGTTTTTTTACTTTGTTACCACTTGGCTTTTAATAGCAAATATACAGCGAAGCCCATAAAGATAGCCCCAACTATCTTGTTGAGCAAATTGACAACCCTCACCGTGAGGAAACGCTGCAACATAGAGGCCAGCTTACATTTAAGCAGGTCTACTAATACCGTTGTCACCAGCACTCCCGCAAAGAAATAATAAAGCCTTTCCGCCGACAGTTCATGCTCACTCGACGCTATGGCGATGGCGCCAATCCAATACAGCCAAATAACCGGACTGAACATATTGACCATCAACCCCTTGAAATACATCACATACCATTTCGGCGTCTCGCTCGCCTCAAACTGCACAGCACTGCCTCTATCGCAGGCATTCTCCGCCTTGCGTGTTGCTGTGTGGATAGCGAAAACCATCAACACCGCAGCACCGACCGCCGCCACTACAGGCCGTTGCATAAACGACACCATGTCAACCCCGCTCAACACGGTAAGCAGCAGTGTAACTACAAGAATATCATTATGGTTGACCCCTATAGGAAACGGCCATGCCGTCTTGAAGCCGTAGTGTATACTCGTCTGTATCAGCGAGAAGAAGGCCGGACCGAAACTAAAGCAGAACGACAGCACGATACCGAACCACACTCCGTGTAAAACATCACCAATTATCATTGCCGTCTATATTTTCAATATTTTAAAAGATAATTGGAAATAACGCGAGATTACAGCCATTATTGCAGAAACATGATGAAAAAACATGCACAGCCCCGCCGATAAGAAGCTGCGGGACTGTGCACCATGTTTTCCTGCGGAGTAAGTCAACATCACTTGACGCGAATGCCCTTGCTGTTGAGCAATACGCCACGACCATAACTTGTCTTGCAGAGGTAGAGATCTTTGTCAACCGCCTCTATGCTACGATAGATTGGCGGAGTAATTATGCGTCCGTCAGGAGCCATCAAGCCGTACCAATCATCCTCAGCCTCATAGCGTAGGCATGAGGCAACGGCAGTGCGGGTTTCCGCATGGGTATCGTATTCGTATTCTTCTGTGCATTCGTTGAAGTCGCCACTTTTGCAATAGAACACTTCACGCGTATTGTATGTCATCTGCCCGACATCCCTGATCTGAGCAGCTACTATGAGTTTGCCCTGCAATGTATAGGTGCTCTGAGTGTGGTCCGCGAAGGTGGCAGTAATTGAAGTGTCACCAATTTCGAAAGAGGCTCGTGTAAACGGCAACACAGTGTCGAGCCCAAAGGTAAGGACAGACTGCTCTCGGTCGTTATTAATGACCCAGAAAGTATCGTAGGAGAATATGTTTTGATAGACTGGCGGCAAAACCCATTGACCCGTGCGGTCGATAAGTCCCATAAGCTTACCCGTGCTGTCATGCACTGCGCAATGTCCCTTGTGGAACACATATCCGTTGGCACTACTATTGTAGGCGAACAATTTGTCGATTACGGTACGGCCTGCGGTGTCGATAAAACGCAGCCTACCGTCGAGCTCGACAGCGGCAAGTCCTTCGGAGAAGACCCATGCATGGTTGTAGATGGGCGGCACTACCACTCGTCCATCGGCCATGTGGAAGAAGCCCCGATGCACACCGTCGCTGTAACACACCAACGAGTCACCCTCTATCGGTTTTGCTATCCACACTACATTTTTGAGTACTTTCCTGTCCCTGGCATTGGCCAGATATCCCGCTTTGTCGTAAAAGCCATCATAAAAAAACAAGTTGTCAGACAGTTGCTCGTCTAAATAATAATCATCATTACCGCAGAATAAGCCACTACCTGACAGCCCTGCCTCGTCAATGAATTTCACAATAGCAATGGCGGCACAAAAAACAACCAGCAGTGCGAACGCCACGCACACTACACGCCGCATCACACGGCAAAATTTGTTGTTGCCGTCCAAAGCAACCAGAGCCAGCACCCAGTTGGCAATTTTTTTGAGACCTCCAACGAGCCTCTTGCATAGAGATTTGTTTTTGTTTTTCATAGTTTTGATTTTTTTTATTGCAATTCACTACTGTCCCGTTAAAGTGGATATTTAGTTCTTTGAAATAATTGAAATATAGTCTTTTGTTGGCAATGTGAGGAGTCAACGGACTTGGATTGCAACATCCACGTTCTTCTATAAAAGGACGTATATGTTTCAAGA
>JAFTDW010000025.1 GCA_017454015.1 Bacteroidales bacterium
CACCCTCCACATTGCGTGTCCCTTGCGTTCCGTCCCTGACAGTGAAATGCTTCGAGACCCTTTGTGCGGGCTGGTATTGCCTGTCGCCCTCCTGCAGCGCCGTGACAGTTGCCGTGCCCGCTGTCACGAAATGCAGCGAGTCGCCTCTTACGTAGGCCACCGCGCGGTCAAGGCTTACATAGCGCACCGGCAGGCCGCTGGTCGTTGTGGCGGTGAGCGGCACGGCGCGGTCGGCGAGCCTGTCGTCAGGCTCCTGCTGCCACACTATGGTCTGCGGCTCACGCGTCTCGTGCCATACGTAAGGGCGCATAAACGACGTGTCCACATACCGCGCCACGTGCGCCTTGCTGCTGCCGTGTTGTACGCGCTGGACAATGGAGCCGAAAGTGGCGTCTTCGACAAAAGTGCCTGTGAGATACACAGCGCTGTCGAGCAAGTGTATCTGTCTCGTAAGGTTCCTGCTACTTCTTACATTGTAGTTCTCAATCTGCAGTTCATGGCCGTCGTAGTCCCATACGGCAAACGCTATGCCATCGTAGGGAGAAGAGGTCAGCAGTGTGTCGGCAAAGGACAGCCTCCAAAAGGTAATTTCCGAAAAGACCCTGTTGTTTTTCGCCGCCACAAACGATATTCCTTGCCTCATGTCTCTTCTTAAGTCTTGTGTCTGACGCGTCATACCATACGAGAGCAGTTTATGACTATCCATATCCAGCCTGAGCCAGAAGGCCGACACTACATTTGGGACATATATCGTATCGCCTTTATACGTCATTGTAGGTCGGCCCGACCAACCATCAACGCCACCTGAAACAAATAGCGATTTCGTCTCGTAGTCAAAATAACAGGAATGCCCCATTATATCACCACTCAAATGAGCATGGGCATTACCACCCTCTATCACAGCGGGCTGAATCACATCTGTCGGCCGCAGGTCAGGGCTGTATACTACCACACACCCCGAGCCCGCATTACTGTCACATCTAACAAACAGCGAGTCGGAATTTGCCACATGTGTATATTTGGACGGGAATCCAACGTAATGCAATGTAACATACAGGTTGTTATCCCTGTCCACTTCCATTGAGATAATATCCGAAAGCAATACTGTAGTATCAATATATGGAGTGTCATATAAATACACCCCGCCCAGCAGGCTGTCGAAATGCGGGGCGAACTTCAGTATCTGCTGGTTCCACAGGGGCGTCCGCTGTGTCAGGGGGTAGATAAAGGAGCGTTCCCCGTCCACCATTATCTTAAGGGCAATGATAGAGCCGTCACTGGTACTGATTGTGTATGAGCTGTCAAAAGTGGGGTTAATGGCTATTGCATCATGGGCACGCCTCGCAACATATATATTTCCGTCGTGGTCTATGCCAAAAGGCTCGTTAGTAAGGAGGAACGTATGCAGGGCGTTGGGACTTATCGAATACCATGGACGCTGAACGCCACATGTAACCGTCCGCCCGCTGCTGTCAATATAGCCCACTTCGACAGTGTGCTGCTCAAGAACATTGCCGTCGAGGTCGAATGTTACAAAATTCGTAACACCTGTTGATAAACTTACCGTACTATCCATAGATGCAAAGTACCCTGAATCATACGCTGTTAGCAGCGTATCGAAATAATACATGTAATCATTAGGCATAAACTTTTCAAAATTATCAAAACAAAACGTTGCCATAAAAGCAGTATCGCCCATACGGTACAGAGAGAAGGCCGTAACGGGACCGGAAGAGCTATAAATGCCCTTGTGCCACACCAGCTGCCCTTGGGGCGATATCTTGGCAACAACAGCACTTTGGTTGGGCTGGTTTAAACATATTCCCTGCGGAAACATATCCACACCGAGTATGCTGCCGTCGGACGAGATGTTGCCAACTATATAGATGTTGCCCTGCGCATCCACAAAAGAACCCTTGATATCATTGACAGGCCAATCCAAATTCTGGAGATCTGAACCAGTATACGTCCTGACCCACTCGAAGTCCTGCCCCAGGGCACCGCTGGCCATGAACGACAACAAGACTGATATTAAAAATAATTTTTTTTTCATATTTATTTGGTTTTATATGGTGGTATTTCAGCATGGGGGAGAACTATAATCCTGTCATTTTTACCTTGCACAGCCACGCAAGTATCTATATATCAACAATAATAACAAACAACAGGAAATCATTTCACGCAACAAATATACAAATAAATAATAAAACAAAAGTTAAAATTTCAAATATTCCAAAAAAAAAGCTATTAATAGTAATACTTTTCATTAACACTATGATTATCAGGAGTATTACGAAATTTATTATTGAAATATTTTTGATTAGTCGAGCGCGGAGAGCAAGAAATGCAGTGCTTGCTCACATAATTGAAGGTGGCCCAATATACAGCGAAGCCCCGCCGCAGTTCTTGCGGCGGGGCTTCGCTGTATGGATTCAAATATTTCTTATGGTTTCTGCGCTCTCAAAGGGGAGGCTTGTCACCATCACTTGAACAGGTTTTCTATCTGCTCTTTGTAGGCTGCCGCCACGTTGCGGCGTATGAGTTTCTGCGTGGGGGTGAGGAACTTGTTGGCCTCGGTCCACTGCTCGGCAACGAGCACGAAGCGTTTGATGCGCTCGGTGTCGCCAAGCTCGGCATTGTATTTGTCGATAACTTTCTGGTAACGTGCAATGACGGTCTTGTCGGCAATCATAGCCTCGCGGGTGTCGGCCTTGACACGGTGGCGCACGCACCAGTCTTTGAGCATGTCGAAGTCGGGGGCTATGACAGCGGCGGCAAATTTCTGCTCGGCGCCGACAACCATCATGTCGAGTATGAATGCCGACTGTTTCATCTTCTCCTCGATGACCTCGGGGTTGATGAATTTGCCCATAGAGGTCTTGAACATGCTCTTGGTGCGGCCTGTGATGAAGAGGTAGCCGTCGGGGTCGAAATAGCCTGTGTCGCCGGTATGGAACCAACCCTCGCTGTCGATAGCCTGGGCTGTGAGTTCGGGCTGCCCATAGTAGCCTTTCATGACGTTGCCGCCACGGCATTGTATCTCACTGGTATCCTTATCAATACGCACTTCTATCTCGCGCATGGCGAAGCCCACGGAGCCTATCTTGCGACCTTTCTTGTCGCTGTTGGTCACGGCTATGAGCGGGGAGCACTCGGTGATGCCGTAGCCTTCGTAGAGGTTGAGGCCCACGCAGGAGAAGAAACGGGTGAGGCGGGGCTGTATGGTGGCGCCGCCACTGACGAGCATGCCGAGCTCGCCGCCCATGCTCTCGCGTATCTCCGCGTAGACCAGCTTGTCGGCGATGCGTTTCTGCAGCATGTACCAGCATGAGAGCTTGCTCTCGTCGAGGTCGTAGCGGAAAGCGAGGTCTACGGCCCAGTCGAAAATCTTCTTTTTCACGCCTTTGAGCTTCTCGCCTTTGCGGTAGATCTTGTCGTAGACCTTCTCGATGAAGCGCGGCACGCAGGCCAACATGTTGGGGCGTATCTCCTTGCAGTTGTCGCCCACCTTGGCAATGCTCTCGGCATAGGCAATGGTGAAGCAGAGCCACTGGTAGAGGTAGCCCATCATGCGCTCGTAGATGTGGCACATGGGGAGCCAGCTGAGGGCTTTGGTCCAGCTCTTGTCGGGACTTTCCTTGATTTCCACTACATTCATTATCAGGCCTCTGTGAGCAAGGAGCACACCCTTGGGCGTACCCGTGGTGCCGGAGGTGTAGATGAGGGTGCAGACATCGTCGGTGGTGAGCTGGTCCGACATCTCTTTGAGACGCTGCGGGGCGTCGGGGTGTTCCTGCAGGTAGCGGCGGCCAAGGTCGTAGATGTCATCGAGCGACTTGACGCCCTCCACGGGCACTATGGTGCAGAGGTTTCGAGGTGTGGGAGTTTCTCGCGAATGTTGCTAATTTTCTTGTAGAGCGCCGGGGTCTCCACAACAAGGAGACGCACCTTGGCGTCGGTGAGGATGTACTGGTAGTCCTCCTCGCTAATGGTGGGGTAGATAGGCAGCAGTACGGCGCCGGTCTGCTGCACACCGAAGTCCACGTAGTTCCATTCGGGACGCCCAGCGGAGATAAGGCCAATGTTCTCGCCTTTCTGGACACCGAGGTGCATGAGGGCATAGCTGATGAGGTTGGATTTCTCGATGTACTCATCAATGTAGTGGTCTTTCCATACTCCGTCTTCCTTGTAGCGGAACACGGGGCGCTCTGGGTGGAGCTCTTTGCGCCACTGCAGAAGGTCGAATAAACGGGTGATTTCCATATTTTAAGGGATTTATTTAATTCTTGACTGGGCATTTCTTGTATTCACTTTTCTCTCGTATTTCTATTTGTTTACGGGTTGACGGGCGAGCCGCCCGTGCTCCTAATTCCTCATTCATTTAAATACTAATCCCTCGTTGGCGGAGTGTTTCGTAGATAAACACGGCGGCGGCAGCGGAGACGTTGAGCGACTGCACCTTGCCCATGACAGGGAGGGAGGCTTTGGCATCGGCGAGGCGCAGCAGGTCGGGCGAGAGTCCGGTGTCCTCGGCGCCGAGCATGAGAAGTGTGGGCTGGCTGAAGTCTATGTCGGTGTATACCGTGGAGCCCTTCTCGGTGGCCGCCACCACTTGGAGGCCGCACTGTTTGGCGAAGTTGACAATGGTCTTGGGGTTGTCGCGGCAAACGGGCATGCGCAGGAGCGCTCCCGAGGAGCTCTTGACGGCGTCGGGGCCTATCTGCGCTGTGCCGTGGTCGGGGACGCATACGGCATGGACGCCGCCGCACTCGGCGCTGCGCACTATGGCTCCCATGTTGCGGACGTCGGTGACGTGGTCGAGCAGCAGCACAAAAGGGGCAATTCCCTGCTCTTGCAGCGAGGGCAGCAGCTCGAGGAAGTTGTGGTAGCGTATTGGCGACACGGTGGCCACTATGCCTTGGTGGTTGCCGGGGGCGAGTTTGTTGAGCTTCTCGACAGGCACAAACTGGAAGGGCACGCCTTGCTCGCGGAGCGAGCCGAGCAGGTTGTTGGCGAGGGGGCTGGAGAGCCCTTTCTGTATGTATACGCGGTCTATGCGAAGGTCGGCGTCGAGCGCCTCCTGCACAGGACGGAGACCTGCTATGGTTTGCTGTTGGTTGGGCATTGGGGGGGGGGGGGAGGGATAGGTTTGGAACGACTTGACGGGTTTATGGCTGGGGCTGGCCGCCCACGACATTTCCGTCGCGGAGCTCTATGCGGCGGTCGGCCATTGTCGCGAGGGTTTCGTTGTGGGTAACTATGATGAATGTCTGGTTGTAGCTGTCGCGGAGCTGGAAGAAGAGTTGGTGGAGTTCGCGTGCATTGGAGGTGTCGAGGTTGCCCGAAGGCTCGTCGGCGAGTACCACTGCGGGGTGGTTGACGAGAGCGCGTGCCACAGCCACGCGCTGCTGCTCGCCGCCGGAGAGCTGCGCCGGGCGGTGGTTGGCGCGTTGCTCCAGCCCGAGGGACTGGAGGAGCCGCATAGCCTCGGCACGGGCCTGCTGCATCCCTGCGCCAAGGATGAGGGCGGGGAGCGCCACGTTCTCGAGGGCTGTGAACTCCGGCAGCAGGTTGTGCGACTGGAACACAAAGCCTATGTGGCGGTTGCGGAAACGGGCGAGGGCGTCGCCCGAAAGCGACGAGACGAGGGTGTCGCCGTAGCGTATCTCGCCGCTGTCGGGGGTGTCGAGGGTGCCTATTATCTGCAACAGGGTGGTCTTGCCAGCACCCGAGGCACCGACTATGGAGACCACCTCGCCAGCCTGCACCTCGAGGCATATACCCTTGAGCACCTGCAGGTTGCCGTAGCTTTTATGTATGTTGCTGATTGTTATCATACGAGGCGTTTGCCTGCAATGTAGAGCTGCTCCACCTTGTTCTCGCCATAGGCGTAGGGCAGGTACTCGTAGGTTGGAATGGGCTTGGTGATGATGAAGTTGGCCTCTTTGCCGCGGGCTATGCTGCCCAGACGGTCGCTCACGCCCATGGCGTAGGCCGTGTTGATGGTGGTGGCGTTGATGGCCTCTTCGGGAAGCATGCGGTAGGTGACGCATGCCATGGAGAGTATCAGCTGCATGTTGCCGTTGGGCGACGAGCCCGGGTTGTAGTCGCTGGCTATTGCCACGGGGAGCCCGGCATCCATCATCTGGCGCACGGGGGCCTGCCGCATGTTGAGGAAGAAGGCGGCGCCGGGGAGCACGGTGGGCATGGTGGCGCTGCCTTTGAGGCATTCTATCTCGGCGGGGCCGGTGAACTCGAGGTGGTCGCAGGAGAGTGCGTTGTATCTCACCGCCACCTGTATGCCGCCGGAGAGGGCCATCTCGTTGGCGTGTATCTTGGGGCGGAGCCCGTAGCGTGCGCCGGCCTCGAGCATGCGCTCGGTGTCGGCGACAGTGAAGAAGCCCTGGTCGCAGAACACGTCGATGAAGTCGGCCAGCCCCTCGTCGGCGGCGCGCGGTATCATCTGCTCTATGACGAGGTCCACGAACTGCTCCTGCCTGCCGCGGTACTCCAAGGGGATGCCGTGGGCGCCGAGGAGCGTGGCGCGGATGGTGAGCGGCGACTGCTCGCGCAGTCGCCGTATGACGCGCAGCATCTTGAGCTCGGCATCTACTGTCATGCCGTAGCCGCTTTTTATCTCCACGGCGCCGGTGCCGTGCGCCGCCATCTCATGCAGGCGCAGCATGGCATCGTCGAAGAGCTGCTGTTCGGAGGCCTCCTGCACACGCTTGGCAGAGTTGAGAATGCCCCCTCCCCTACGCGCTATCTCTTCGTAGGAGAGGCCTCGTATCTTGTCGGTATACTCTATCTCACGGCTGCCGGCATAGACCATGTGGGTGTGCGAGTCGCAGAAGGCGGGCATCACCATGCGACCGGTGGCATCGATTTCGCGGTCGGCGGTGCCTTGATAGTTATCCATGACACCCCATGAGACAAAACGGTCGTCGTCGACAACGAGGTAGGCGTTGTCGACAGTAGCAATCTTTGCCATTTCGGCACCGCACACACGGGGACGGGGTGCCGTCTCAACCATTAGCAGCTGCTTGATATTCTTTATTATTGTGCGCATGTATGGGAATATAAATAAAATGCAAAATTACGAAAATAATTGCACGTATCTGCATTTTTTCTCTTACTTTTAACACTTTTGACGTATCTTTGCAATGGTAAAAAAGTTTTACACAAAACACATATACACCTATCAATCAGCACAATGACCTTAGGGGAAATACTACTTGTAATAGTCAACTTTGCCGGTTCGCTAGCCATCTTTCTGTTTGGCATGAAGCTTATGAGCGAGGGTTTGCAGAAAGTGGCGGGCAACAAGATGCGCCAGACGCTGAACCGAATAACCAACAACCCGTTTAGCGGCATACTTACCGGCACGGTGGTTACGACAGCGATACAGTCGTCGTCGGCCACCACGGTGATGGTAGTGAGTTTTGTCAATGCCGGTCTGCTGTCGCTGGCCGGTGCCATAGCAGTCATCATGGGTGCCAACATAGGCACGACTGTAACGGCGTGGATCATCACCCTCTTCGGCCTTGGCGAGACGTCGGGGCTTTTCTCGCTGCCGCTCTTCACCGCCGCCGTGGCGCTGCTCTTCATGTTTGCAAGACGCAACAGGCTCAAGTCGATAGGCGAGTTTGCCATAGGTCTGGCTTTGCTGCTGGTGGGCATAGGCTTCCTTCAATCGTCAATGCCCGACCTGTCGGAGCACGCCACCTTCCTGTCGGCGCTGGGAGAGCTCTCGCATGCCGGCTTCTGGTCTATACTGCTCTTCATAGCCATAGGCACGCTGCTCACCTGCATAGTGCAGGCGTCGGCGGCAATGATGGCCATCACCCTTGTGATGTGCTACAACGGCTGGATAGAATTCCCGATGGCAGTGGCACTGGTCATGGGACAGAACATAGGCACCACCATCACCGCCAACCTCGCCGCCATGGTTGCCAACGCCGCGGGCAAGAAAGCGGCACGCGCCCACCTGGTGTTCAACGTGTTAGGCGTACTGATAACCCTCGCGGTGTTTGTTCCTCTGATGAAACTGATAGCCGCCATAACGGTAGGCATGTGCGGACACGACCCCACGCTGCTGCCAAGCATGGAGGGCTACAGCCCCGACGCACTGCCGCTGGCACTGAGCGTGTTCCACACCTTCTTCAACGTGGGCAACACCCTTATCCTTGTATGGTTCATACCTCTCATTATCAAGATTGTCGACTGGATGGTGAAGCCTGCCGCCGAAGATGAAGACGACATATTCAAACTCACCTATATTGCCGGCGGTCTCATGAGCACGTCGGAGCTCAACATACAGAGTGCCAAGAAGGAGATAGAGACCTTCTCGAACCGCGTGCTGCGCATGTACACCTTCCTGCCGGGGCTGCGCACCGCCAAGAACGAGGAGGTGTTTGCCAAGATCTTCGAGCGCATCGAACGCTATGAGGGCATCACCGACCGCATGGAGCTGGAGATAACCAAGTTCCTCACCAAGGTATCGGAAAGCGACCTGTCAAAAGACGGCTCACAGACTATCAGCTCCATGCTGCGCATCATCGACAACCTTGAGAGCATAGGCGACGCCATCTACCAGCTTGCCATGTGGCGCAAGACAAAGCGCGAGACCGCAGTACACTTCGACCAGGAGATGAACGACAAGATAGCCCACATCGACGCCCTTGTGGGCAATGCCCTGCATATCATGGACGAGAACCTGCGAGGGGACTACGACAAGATAGACCTCACGGCGGCCTACGCCGCCGAGGAGGCCATCAACCGCTACCGCGACGAGCTGCGCAACGAGCACCTCGACGCGCTACGGCGCGGAGCCTACGACTACGCCATAGGCTCCACCTACAGCGGCATCTATGCCCTCTACGAGAAGTTGGGCGACTACGTGATAAACGTAAGCGAGGCCATCGACGTAGACCAGAGCAAGAAAGTGCTTGAAAACAAGTAATCCGTCACCTATCTTACCACTATCTTTTCGCAGTGGACCAAAGAGGGGGGCTGCGCTTTATTCGCTTTCCATGTTTTTATTTTTACGGGTGCTCATGACCCACGGTTCTGCAAGAGACAAAGAGAGGGTTTTCTGCGGTTTCTGCGCTTTCTGCGAGAGATAAGCTGAGGGGTGCGGGGCTGCTAATAGCCGACCACTATCTTTTCGCGGTGGACATCGGTGGTGGTGACTATCTGCAGGTAGTAGACGCCCGCCGCGAGGTGCGACACATCCACCCTGCCCTCTGCGTAGCGTAGCCGCTCGTAGCGGCCCGA
>JAFTDW010000026.1 GCA_017454015.1 Bacteroidales bacterium
CATGGAGAAGTACCTCAAGGACACCTACGGCATCACCGTCTATCAGGAGCAGGTCATGCTCCTGTCGCGCCAGCTGGCCAACTTCACCCGCGGCCAGAGCGACACCCTCCGCAAGGCTATGGGCAAGAAGCAGATAGACAAGATGAACGAGCTGGAGCAACTCTTCTACAAGGGCGGTGAGGCCAACGGCCATGACAAGAAGACGCTCCAGAAGATATGGGAAGACTGGAAGAAGTTCGCCAGTTATGCCTTCAACAAAAGCCACGCCACCTGCTACGCGTGGGTGGCCTACCAGACGGGCTACCTCAAGGCACACTACCCCGCCGACTATATGGCGGCGGTGCTCACCAGCTCGCTGGAGGACATCAAGCGCACCTCAGTGCTCCTCGAGGAGTGCAAACGGATGAAACTCAGTGTGCTCCTGCCCAGCATAAACCAGTCGGAGCGCGACTTCTCGGTGGACACCGACGGCAACATACGCTTCGGGCTCTCGGCCATCAAGGGCATGGGGCAGGCCGCAGCCGAGGCTATCATCTCCGAGCGCGAGAAAGACGGCCCCTTCACATCGCTGTTCAACTTCCTCGAGCGCGTCGACCTCCGCACCGTCAAGCGCAACAACATAGAGGCTCTGGTGCTCTCCGGCGCCCTCGACGAGTTTGGCGACATACACCGCGCACAGTATTTCGTGCGCGACTCACCGTCGGACAGCAGCCCCACGTTCCTCGAGAAACTGATCCGCTGGGCAAGCCGTCAGCAAGAGGCCAAAGACCAGTCGCAGATGTCCATCTTCGACATGGGCGACAGCGGAGCCGACAAGTCCGAAGCCTACCCCAAGCCCCCGCAGGCCCCGCAGTGGACCAACCTCGAACGCTGCCGCAACGAGAAAGAGGTCATTGGCTTCTACCTCTCCGGCCATCCGCTCGACGACTTCGCCGTGGAGATAAAGAACTTTGTCAACACCCCACTCACCTCCTTTGCCAATATCGAAGCCCTCAAAGGCAAGCAGGTGACCTTTGCAGGCATAGTGTCCGATGCCAGGCAGGGGGTCTCCAACAAGGACGGCAAGCCCTACGGCTTCCTTACCCTCGAGGATTTCGACGGCTCCTATGAGATAGCGCTCTTCGGCGAAGAGTTTCAGAAGTACAAGAGCTATTTCCAGAAAGACCTCTTCCTCTTCTGCAACGCCACCGTCGAGGCTCCTGTATACAAAGACAAGGAGACCGGCGAGAAGCGCGAGGGGAAGGTCCGTCTGCGCATCTCCAAAATGCAGCTCCTCAACGAGGTGCTGAAAACCCAGGCAACCTCGCTCTCCTTGTATGTCGAGCTGCCCGACATCAACGAATCCCTTGTCGAGACCCTCCGGCGGATTGTCAATGAATCCCCCGGCGACAAACCCCTCGACATTGTCGTTGCCGACACCGTGAAAGACATCACCCTTACCCTCGGCTGTACCGCGTCGCGCATCGACATACACACCATTCTCAAGGCCATACGCGGCATACCGCAGATAATGAAATACAAGATAGTCCAGAAATAACCCATGCAGCAGACCCTGCCTAAGATACCTCTCCAGACAACTGTCAGCGTCGACCCCGCAGGGCTCTCGCTGTCGCTCGGGCGCGACAGGCTGCTCCTGCTGGGCTCCTGCTTCTCCGACAGCATGGCCGAGCCGCTCGCCAACGCCGGCTTCACACTGCTCGCCAACCCTTTCGGAACACTCTACAACCCGCTATCCATCTGCCGGTGCCTGCTGCGAAGCCTTGACGGCACACCGCTCGCCGACGACGACATGGTGTACCACGACGGGCTCCACCACTCCTGGCTCCACCACTCGCGCTTCTCGTCGCCCGACAGGCAGCGCTGCGCCGAACTCTGCAACGACAGCATCGCCGCGGCCCATTCCTTTCTTCAGGACGCCTCCCTCGTGGTGCTCACCTTCGGCACCGCCTATGTCTTTGAGCTAAAAGAGGGCACCGGCGACACCGTGGTAGCCAACTGCCACAAAGTGCCCGCCAGCCGCTTTGTGCGCCGCCTTGCCACGGTCGACGAGATGGCATGTGCGCTCTGCTCCGCCATAGAGCGGCTCCGCGCCGTCAACCCCACCCTCAAGGTGCTGCTCACCGTAAGCCCCATACGCCATTTGGCCGACGGCGCACACGGCAACCAGGTGAGCAAGGCCACCCTCCACCTGCTATGCAACGAGATGCAGCGGCGTTGTGACTGCCACTACTTCCCAAGCTACGAGATAATGATGGACGAGCTGCGCGACTACCGCTTCTACGCGGCCGACATGCTCCACCCCTCGCCAACGGCTGTCGAGATACTCTGGCGCCGCTTTGTGGAAACCTACGTACCTCCCGTCGAGCTGCCGCAAATAGAAAGCAACCTGCGCGAAAGCCGCAGGCTGCTCCACAGACCAATAGCAAGTCACTAAAAATGCCGGACGTGCATGGCACAGTCCAGCATGTAGATTATATTACTACCAGCTTGCCCACTGCCGTCTTGTTTTCGGTGTGTACTTTTATGAAGTATGTTCCTCTTGGCACGCCGCCCAGATCGAACTGCATTGTGCAACCGTCCTGACAATGCTTGCTGAAGCGGCGCAGTGCTCGGCCTGTCACAGAAAAAAGGTGGCATAAAGGTGCATTCCGTCGTCCATGCCAATGAGGGCGTGCCGTGCGACATTCAGTTCACATCGGCTGCCAAGCACGACCATTTGACTGTGGTTTGTGTAAAGTCCTCTCTTGACGACCCTCGCTACATTATTTTTTGTATGTTCGACACCACTGAAACAAGATTATATGTAGTGGATACCCATTTGTAAAACGCACACTCCCATTATAGAGATTTTGCAACCTATTACTCCTAATGACTAAAAACGACAGCTAATTGAATCATCCGGCACGTAAAACAGAAGGCCCAAAACGCACCCCAAATGACATCTTCACTCTTGCATTCAGCAAGTGTCATGTTAGGTGATCATGCTCTCAGTTCAGGGCAGTTTCTTGGGTTGTGACAGATAATAAAACTGCCAAAACATCTAATATGTCTTGGCAGTATAACAGAAAGAGGCAGACCTGTTAATCTATGGGGTCTTAGCTCTTCGGGGTTTTCCAGTTGAAGAAGATTTGAATGCCAGCCATCTGGTAGACTTGCCAGTGTCCCCATTTGCCGATGCCGCTGAAGTCGGTGTCCCATTTGAGGTTCGTGGCGAAGTTGGCTGCGATGTGTTCGGAGAGGCGGTAGTCGAGCTTCAGCTCGAAGTCGAGGTCGGTCTCAAAGGCGCGGCGTTTCGTCCAGCTGTATTTGCTCAGGTCTTCAAAGGTCTCGCCATCGGCAAGGATATACTTGCTTTCGTTGGTGGCCAGTCCGGTCTCTGGGTCTATCATGTTATCCCATGCCATGTTCTTGGGCTTGCGGTAGTCGTAGAAAAGCTCGACGCGGGCGTAGAGGTCGAGTTTGGGGAGGATGTCTTTCTTGAGGTACTGCCCTTTGACATAGCTACCGAGGGCGAAATAGGCGTGGTTGATGAGGTTGTAGGTGCCGGGGTCCGAGGGGTCGAACTTCTTGTCTTGGATAACACCATAGGTGTGGTCGTGTATTATAAGGCTGTCGTTGCACACAAAGGTGGTCTTGCCGGTGAGGAAGGAGAGGGAGACGAGCCAGTTGTCTTTCTTGTGCTCAAAAGAGAGTGCCGTGGTGAGGTAGGCAGGTGCAAAGAAGCCCGAAACCAGCTGTTTTGTCTCCTCGGCCATGGGCCCTATGCCGTCGTAGGCGTAGCCGTAGCCGAACTGGGTCTTGAGGTTGGCGGTGAAGCTGGCTCCCCAGCCCTTGTAGGCGTTCCACGAGAGCGCCGAGGTGAGGTCTATCTTGTCGTTGCTCTTGCGGTGGGTCTCAAAGCGGCCGCCCATGGCGGTGTCGGTGTTGTCGAGGTCCTGCCACGCATAGCCGTAGGCAAGGTCGACGATGTTGTCCCACACAAATTTGGGATGTTTGTATTTGTAGTTGCCGAAGAATGTTCCGGTCACGTCGATGCGAGAGTTGCCGGCCGACGACCAGTTGTTGAACATGAACTCGCTGGCTTTGAGGGCCGGCGTGGTGCTGGTGCTCCACTGTCCCGCCGGTTTGGCGGCATCGGTGGCACTCTCCTGTGCCGACAGCATGGTGGCTGCGGCGAGCATGGTGGCAAGGATAAAGAGTTGCTTCATCGGTGATAGATATTTGTTGTTGGTTATTCGCTGTATTAAATGGGTTCTGCGGGAGTTCATGGCCATAAGCCGTGGGGCATGCCAGGCGCGGCCCCTTGTTAGTTGGCTTCGGCGTTTTTCTGCTCTTCAAGTTCCTTGCGGATTTCCTGCGGTTCGAAGCCTCTGAGTGAGAGCGACTGTATGACTTTGGTGTCTATACGTGTCGGGTTGTCGAAATGGGAGAACTCTTCGCGTTTGAGACGCACCATACGGCTGAGTATCTGGTGATATTCCTCGTCGTCTATGGCTGCAATGCCGGCGGCAATGGCTTCGGCGGGTATCTGTTTGAGCCTTAGGTGGTAGGCAATCTTCGTGCGGCCCCAGTGCTGTTGGTGCAACTTGCTGTCGCAAAAATAATTTACATAGCGTTCCTCGTTGATGAGGTTCTTGAACTCAAGATGCTCTATGATGCGGTCCGAGAGTTCCTTCTCGACTTTCCACTGCACCATCTTGTCGCGTACCGATGTGGCACACTGCTCTGATGCCACGCAGTACTGCTCGGCTTTTTGCACCATGTGTTTCTCGCTTTCGCTAAATTCTGGAGCAGTACGTTTCTTGCTTGCTGCGCTTCTGCTTTTCTTGACTGTCGCTGCTTTCATCTCTTTGCTGTTAAAAAAGTACCCCGATGCCGGAGTTTCTCCCAATTTGTTTTTGTATCACTTTATTACACTACATAACGCTTTTTTTTTGTTTTTATTTTGTCGAGGTGAATTTATTGGTTTTTTTTGTGTATTTTTGCATTTGGTATTTCTATATATTAAGAGGATGGGAAAAGGTAAGATACTATTTGTTAATCAGGAGCTTGCTCCGTACACTGAAGGGTCCGAGGGCGACTTGCTGTGCCAGAAAATGGCCTCAAACATTCAGAATTCGGGGCGCGACGTGAGGGTTTTCATGCCCCGTTTCGGCATTATCAGCGACAGGCGCCACCAGCTTCACGAGGTTATACGCCTCTCCGGCATGAACCTGATAGTGAACAACTGCGACCACCAGCTTATCATCAAGGTGGGCGCCACCATCAACCCGCGCCTGCAGGTCTATTTTATCGACAACGAAGAGTATTTCGCCACACAGGACGGCGTGGTGGACAATGGCAAGGTGCTCACGCCCAATATTGATGAGCGCCTGCTCTTCTACGGCCGCGGGGTGCTCGAAGCTGTCAAGAAACTCTCGTGGCGTCCGCATATCATTCACTACAGCGGCTGGTTCAGCGCCATGGTGCCGTTCTATCTCAGGCGTCTCAACAAGGAAAACCCCTTCTTCAAGGAGACCCGCACCGTGGTGAACATCTACGACAACAGCTTCGAGGGCATGATACCCAACGACATCAACCGCAAGATGCGCTACGACGGCGCCACCGCCAAGGATCTCAAGACTTTCCAGGACCTCGATTACATCAACCTCATGAAAGCCACCATCACCTACGCGGGCGGCGTGGTGATAGCCTCGCCCAACGCCAACCCCGAACTGGTGGAGTTTGTGAAAGCCAACAAACGTACTTATGTGGACTACGACCCTGACGGGAAGGCCATGACAGCCAAAATCAACAAGCTCTATGAGACTCTCGTGGGCTCAGGCAACCTTAACAACGGCGAATGATGCGTGTACTGCAATTTACATTGATACTTCTTGCCAGCCTGCTCCTCTGCTGCTGCACTGAGGAGGAGACCGACCTCGGGCTGGGCTTGCAAGACCCCTCCACTCTCTACAACGGCCTGCGCGACACCGCCTACTGCGACGCCGCTTGCATGGAGCGCGACGACTCGCTCCTCACCTCGGACTACGGCAGCGGCCTGCTTGGACTTTACAACGACCCGCTGCTCGGCTCCACCGAGGCGGTGGTGTTCTCGCAAATCACCTTCCCATACGCCAACAACATGCATATCGACAGCGAGACCACCGTCGACTCCGCGGTGCTTACTCTTGTGGTGAGCACACTCCACACCACGCCGACCAACTCCGACGACGTGCAGCAGCTGCAACTCGAAGTGAAGCAACTGTCCGAAGGCCCCATCACCGACACCCACTATTACGACTACTCCGAACTGCCGGTGTCCGACGTGACATTCTTTGACGGCACGGTGCGGTTCGACAGGAATGCCGACACCGTGATACGCATGCGTCTCAACGACAGTTTCAAGGCGCTGCTCGAAGGGCACAGCTATTCGCAGGACGAGTTCCGCGATGCCGTGAAGGGCATACGCATACGCATGGCGGGTGGCGCCATGGCCACTATCAACTTCAACGCCGCTCGCACCTGTATCACCGCCTTTCTGCGCAATGACACCGTGAAGACCGAGTTGACTTTCAACATCGGGGCCAAAGCCACACACTTCAACCGCTTCATCAACGACTTTCAGGGACCCCTTGCCCCGTTTGCCAACGGCGACGACACTATAGCGGCAACCGACAGGCTTTACCTGCTGCCCATGGCGGGCTGCAACGTCAGGCTCTCGTTCAACACCTTTGTGCGCCGTTTCAGCCAGGCACACCCCAACGCCGTGGTGCACTATGCCGAGCTGCTGCTCCCGCTTGCCAATGTCGCCGATACCGCCTCCTTGCCCGAATTGATATGGGCCTACAAGTGCTCCGCCAACGGCGGCGTGGCTCCCGTGTCCGACATGTCCGACACCAAAGGTTTCGACGGCCACTACGACGCCGCCACGGGCTGCTACCGTCTCCGCATCACACGCCACATGCAGCGGCTGCTCCTCGAAGGCTCCGACAACGGCACGCTGCTCCTGCTCGACAGCCGCCGCTCCTCGCCCGCAAGGGTGGCCCTCCGCGGCCCCTCACAGTCGGCGCCCTTGCGCATAGACATGGTCTATACCGAATAGGCGGACTCACAGGCCTGCCCGAAAAAAAAACATTCTCACAGAAATACAGAAACACAGTACTCTTAAATAACAATCCAACCATGAAACGTTTAGTCACCTTACTGCTTTTGCTGTCGCTTGCCACCATGCTGACGGCCCAGACCCGTTACGAGAAATACTACGACGCCCAGAAAAAGAAGCCCTCGGTGTCGGGTATGATGCTCGACGGCAAACGCTCGGGCACCTGGAACTGGTGGCACCAGAACGGCCAGCTCTACCAGACTGGCGAATACGACGCCAACGGCCAGAAGAGCGGCCTGTGGAAACTGTACTACGACGACGGCTCCAAATGCGCCGAGGAGTACCACTCCGGCAGCGGCGTCTCCCGCGAGTGGCACCGCAACGGCAAGCTCAAGAGTGAGGTCAACATAACCAACGGCAAGAAAAACGGCACTTACAAGTCGTGGTACTCCAACGGCAAGCAGAAGGACGAGATACCGTTTGTCAACGGCTCCCGCGAGGGCAAGACTCGAGAGTGGCACGAGAACGGGCAGCTCAAGTTCGAGGGTGAATACAAGAACAACGAGCTCAACTGCTACGGCCGTTGGTACACCAACACTGGCAAGAAAGACATGGAAGGCCAGCTTGTGGACGGCGACCAGGAGGGCGAGTGGATATTCTACTGGCGCACCACCGGCACCATAGGCATCAAAGGCAACTATGTGCACGGCATAGAGCAGGGCACATGGACCTACTACTACGAGACCGGCGAACGCTGGCGCGAAGGCCAGTACAGCAACGGCAACCGCGAGGGCGTTTGGACCACCTACTACGAGAGCGGCCGCAAACTGCACGAAGGCAACTACGTGGCAGGCAAGGAAAACGGACTCTGGTACTCGTGGTACGAGACTGGCGAGGTGGACTATACCGGCAATTTCCGCAACGGCTTGAAGGATGGCGAGTGGAAAGGATTCTACGACGACGGGCGCGTGCGCTATGTGCTGCATTACAACTCCGACCAGAAACACGGAGAGGAGGTACGCTACTACCCAAACGGCAAGGTGGAGTTCCGCAGCAACTATGTCAACGGCGCCATGCACGGCAAGTTTGAACGCTACACACAGGCAGGTACCCCTGTTGAGATAGGCAACTTCGTCAACAACGAGAAAGACGGCAAGTGGGTATTCTACGACGAGCGTGGCAACGAGGCCGTGGTGACCAAGTTCAAGGCCGGCAAGATGACCAACATCGACCGCAAGCAATAAGCAATATGTAACAGTTGCGGCTGCGGTGGCTTGCCACATTGTCGCAGCCTGAAAAGAACCCTTTAAATGGAACTGCTGCTTGCTTCCAAGTCGCCGCGGAGGCGGCAACTCATAGGCAGCCTGGGCTGGCCGGTGAGGTTTGTCGACATAGACTGCGACGAGTCGCGGTGCGACAAGTGCCCCTCAGAGCTGCGTGCCGAGAGAATATCGCTGCTCAAGGCGCAGGCTTTCGACGCCTCCACCCTTCGCGCCGACGAGGTGCTTGTCACCGCCGACACCGTGGTGGCTCTAGGCGACAGGGTGCTTGGCAAGCCCTGCAACGATGCCGAGGCGGCCGAGATGCTGCGAAGCCTCAGCAATGAGTGTCACAGGGTCTATACTGGCGTCACCCTAGTGTGGCAGGGCGGTCAGAAGTCTTTCACCGCAACGACAAGGGTGTACTTCCGCGCCCTCTCCGACGACGAGATACATTATTATATTAAGAACTACCAGCCTTTCGACAAGGCCGGCGCCTACGGTGTGCAGGAGTGGATAGGAATGGTGGGGATAAGCCGTATAGAGGGCTGTTACTACAATGTCATGGGACTCCCTCTGGCAAGGCTCTACAAGGAGCTTACCTGCATCATGCCGTTGTTGGCGTTGTAGGCAAGCTTCCCGCTGTCTATAAGTCTGCGCAGGTGGCTGGCAACCTCCTCGCGGGGTATGTCGGCCAGCATTTCTGCGAGTCGCTGCAGGCTCAGTGTGCCATGCTCTGCAAGGAGGCCAACAATGCGCCGCTCCACCTGCTCTGTGCCTGCATCGCTGCGTTTGGCGGCAACACAGAGGTCGCAGATGCCGCAACGGCCTATGTCGCTGTCGCCGAAATAAGTGCGCAGCATCGCCGGACGGCAGCCTTCGCTGGCGGTAACATAACTTGCCATCACTTGTTTGCGCTTCTTGGCCTGTTCGCGCAGCAGCGAGTAGCTCTGCGGGCTTATCTGCAAGTTGTCGGCGTCGCGTCGAGGCATGGTGAACACCAGCTGCGGCTTGTCACTGCGGAGCCTGTACGACACTATCTTCTTGCTGTTGAGGTCTTGCAGCGCGGCAATAACCCTGAGGTGCGATGCAAGGTACATGTGGCGGGCTATCTGCTGTTCGGAGACGGGCACGTAACCGGTAAACAGCCCGCCGTAAGTGCGCAGCAGGGTGCCTATGAGTTCCGAATACTGCGGATGGCTCAGCTGGAAACTGTACAGCGCTTCGCGCGAGACGGGTATGTGCAGCGTGGAGAGCGAGTGGGATAGGTCGGGCAGGTCTATGAGACCTTCGCGCTGCAGTATCCTCACTGCCGAGTAGAAAGGCGCCACGTCGAAGCCGTAGGCGGAGCAGACCTTGCCGTAGTCGAACGGGTACTGGGTGTCGCAGCCCGCCCCTATGGGCACTTGGAAGTAGTTGCCCAGGGCGTTGTAGACGTTGCGAATGAACGGAAGCGGCGGAAATTCAGCCTCGATGAAGTAGTCGAGCTTCTCCAAGTCGTTGTCGTCGTAGAGCATTATGGCGTAGCTCTTCGTGCCGTCGCGTCCCGCACGCCCCGCCTCCTGGTAGTATTCCTCGGGACTGGGCGGTATGTCTATATGCACCACGCAGCGCACATCGCCTTTGTCAATGCCCATCCCGAAGGCGTTGGTGGCCACCATGCAGCGTACCTCGTTTTTCATCCATGCCCGCTGCCGCCTGTCGCGCTCCTTGGGTGTCAGCCCCGCGTGGTAGCACCCGGCGTCGACGCCCATCAGGCTTAGTTGCCGGGCTATGGCGGCGCATTGCTGGCGGCTACGCACATACACTATAGAGCTGCCGCCGGTCTTTCTCAGCAAGCCTACGAGCCGTGTCATCTTGTCGGTCTCGCGAAGCACCGCAAACGAGAGGTTCTCGCGTATGTAGGGCGTGCGGAACAAGTTGGGTTTGGCAAAGCGCAGGTTGCGCTGTATGTCGTTGGCCACCTGCAGCGTGGCGGTGGCTGTGAGGGCCGCTACAGGTGCCTTGGGGTGCAACGGCCTTATCTCGGCAATGTCCATATAGGGTGGGCGGAAATCATGCCCCCACTGCGAGATGCAGTGCGCCTCGTCGACGGCTATGAGCGACACACGCATAAGCTTCAGCCGCTCTATGAAGGTGCGGCTCTTCAGCCGCTCCGGCGACACATAGAGCAGTTTGTAAAGTCCGCTCACGGCATTGGTGAGCGTGATGTCCACCTCCTGTCGTGCCATGCCGGAGTGGACGGCGGCGGCCGCTATGCCGCGCTTGCGGAGCTGCATCACCTGGTCGGTCATGAGCGACACCAGCGGTGTAACAACCAGTGCCATGCCGTCGAGTGCCAGTGCCGGTATCTGGTAGCACAGCGACTTTCCCCCGCCGGTGGGCATAAGCACCAGCGTGTCGCGTCCTGCCATAAGCGAGTCGATGGCGGCTTCCTGCTGCGGCCTGAAGCTGTCGTAACCCCAGTAGTGGGTGAGTATCTCTCGCGGTGTCAACGGATTAGCAGTATGGCGCCTTTGCGTGTTGTGATGTCGGTGGTGTTGGGTCGGCGGTAGGAGCAGACGTACACGTAGATGCCCTCCAAGCAGTCGTCACCGTTGAGGTTGGTGCCGTCCCAGCCCTCGTACTGGTCGTGGGAGCGGTAGACTATACGGCCGGCGCGGTCGTAGATGAACATGGAGAAGTGCTCCAATGTGTTGCCGCTGTAGATGCGGAAGAAGGCATTCTCGCCGCCGAGCGCAGGCGTGAAGGTGTTGGGCAGCCATGCCGAGAAGAGCACCACGGGCAGG
>JAFTDW010000027.1 GCA_017454015.1 Bacteroidales bacterium
GGATTGTACTCAAGCGAATTCTGGTTTTTCAAACAGCCTAAAAACAAATGATATGAGCAAGTTTTTGGTAATTCCTTTCTTTCTTTTCTATTTACAATTTGCTTACTCTCAAAATACAGGCAATCACACACGCGTCAATTATAGTATTTCTGACAAGGCTTGGGATTTCGTCATTGACACGGTTCCTGCGACCGTCCCTTCTGATTACTTTGATTTTTGTGAATGTACTGGAGTATTTACATTGGCGAATATATACTCTTTCGTAGATGTTTATAGGAAGTCTTTTTCCTATAAAACACCGGCAAAATATATATTGTGCTCAATAGCTCAAATAGACTCGGTAGGAGTATGGGACAAAGACACAGCCTTGTGGGTGATTCATACAAAAGCGACTATATATGAGAATTTATTTTCGCCATATTATCTCGATTACTGGAATCCCAAAGAGGATGTTTTGGAATCGGAATATATCTCTGGTTCTAAAATAACATATAATTCCCTGCGTGATAAAATAAAATACGAAGAAGAAAGAAAAACTGAGATAAAAAATGTCGATGTAATTATTCTTCCAAGAGAAATAGCAATTATAAAAAAGACAGTAAATGATGTACATACCAACTTGTTTCTTTTAAGAATCGATGATTCTGAAGAGGGCGACATCATCGCATACCAGTTTTTTGCAAAAGAGGATTTTGATATATCTTCACTTTACACTCCGCTACAATATTATAAATTTTTACTTGGACGGTATTCTGACTACATGAAAAAGATGAGGAATAAGGAACAGAACATCCACAACAGTACAACTGGCAGGAAACAATAGCAAATTGAAGTGCCGCCAGGTGGGAAATCCCTCTCAGAGAGACGATTTCTGCAAATTTATCCTCTGAGAGGGATTTTACCTATGGATATTGATTATCCCAAATCGGTCATTAGGCCGGATAGCAATAATTATCTATCAGAAATTCATTGGTTTCTTTGCAACCCTCGCCTTTTCTGAAAAGTGGGGGACTTTTCAGGGCTCGGCTCACATGTCCACTGGACATGTTCATGCCTTCACTTTATTTGACAGCAATCTACTCGAAACTAACACCGCTCTGACATAGACCCATTGACCGATTTGGGCTAAAATCACCGTTTATCGCCACTATTGTGGCGGCAGGAAATGCCCTGTAGCAGTTGGGCAGTGTGCGCGGTGGTGTGCGCCGGCGCTATTGCAGCATGGGGGCTATGCGTATGATGGCCGAGGCGAGGGCGTCGATGTCGGCCGTGGTGGTGTAGGCCGCGAAGCTGGCGCGCACGGTGCCGGGTATGCCGTAGCGGTCCATGATGGGCTGTGTGCAGTGGTGGCCGGTACGCACGGCTATGCCCAGCTTGTCGAGCAGCATGCCGGTGTCGTAGGGATGGGCGTTGCCTATGAGGAACGATATTACCGAGGCTTTGTGGGGGGCGTTGCCAATGATGCGCAGGTTCTCCACAGACAGCAGCCGCTCCGTGGCGTAGCGCAGCAGCTCCTTTTCGTA
Organism: Bacteroidales bacterium; assembly: GCA_017454015.1. GTDB lineage: Bacteria > Bacteroidota > Bacteroidia > Bacteroidales > P3 > Colimorpha. The sequence goes on from JAFTDW010000027.1 coordinate 1,524, forward strand.
GTCGGCTATGACGTTCATGCCCACGCCTTGCAGGTAGTCGATGGCGGCGCCGAAGCCCAGCACGTCGGCCACCGAGGGTGTGCCGGCCTCGAACTTGAAAGGCAGCACGTTGTAGGTGGAGCGTTGCAGCGACACGTCGGCAATCATCTCGCCGCCGCCGTGGTAGGGCGGCATGGCGTTGAGCCTCTCCTCTTTGCCGTAAAGCACGCCGATGCCCATGGGGCCGTACATTTTGTGCGCCGAGAAGCAGTAGAAGTCGCAGTCGAGGGCCTGCACGTCGATGGGTGTGTGTGCCACGGCCTGCGCGCCGTCGACAAGCATGGGGACGCCGTGCGAGTGGGCTATGCGTGCCATGTCGGCCACGGGGTTGACGGTGCCGAGGGTGTTGCTCACATGGGTGGCTGCCACGAGGCGTGTGCGCGGGGTGAAGAGCTGGCGGTAGGCCTCGATGTCGAGCACCCCTTCGTCGCTGTAGGGCACAAAGCGCAGCACGGCTTTGTGGCGCTCGGCGGCGAGCTGCCATGGCACGAGGTTGGAGTGGTGCTCCATGGCGGTAACAATAATCTCGTCGCCCTCGCGCAGCGCCATCTGCGAGAAAGAGGCGGCAACGAGGTTGATGCTCTCGGTGGTGCCCCGCGTGAAGATGATCTCGCAAGGCTTGGCGGCCCCGATGAATTGCGCCACTTTGTGGCGTGTCTGTTCGTAGAGCTCGGTGGCCTGCGCGGCAAGGTAGTGCGCGCCGCGGTGTATGTTGCTGTTGAGGTGGGTGTAGTAGTGGCTTATGGCGTCGACCACAGTGCGCGGTTTCTGTGTGGTGGCGGCGTTGTCGAGGTACACGAGGGGGTGGTTGTATACCTTGGTGTCGAGTATCTCGAAATCGGTGTGCGGAAAGGGAGCTTGTGTCATGATGCTTTACCGTCTGTATATGAGGTATTCTATTATGAAGAGTATCAGCAGTGCAGCAAGGAAGATGTAGAAAGCCACCGAGCAGCCGCGCTTTGGCAGCGGGCGGTCCTTGCGGAGCATGAGGCGGTGCCAGTCGATGGGCTCGCCGCCATGATGCTTTTCACTTGGCGGGGTGCTGTTCTCTTTCATTGTTCTCCTTGGTTATTCGCTGTCCATGTTTTAGAAAATGCTTTGATTTCAAGGTATTATTCGCTGTCCATTATTTTATTTTTACGGGTGCTATTCGCTGTCCATGTTTTTATTTTTACGGGTGCTCATGACCTCAGTTCGCAGGCTCGCCACATGACCTCGGTTGCTCATTTCATTATTTTTTATGAATGCTAAATGTTATACCTAAAATTGATTTTGCCCTTACAGGGCGCATATACTTTGATGACGTTTATACCCAGGGCGGTGCCCTGGGCTGTTGGATTTATGCCCTTACAGGGCATTCTTGAATAATTAGGTGAAGAATTTAGTATTCATTTATTTTTTATTTTAAAGTATTATTCGCTGTCCGTGTTTTTATTTCATAGGTGCTCATGACCTCAGTTCGCAGGCTCGCCACATGACCTCAGTTCGCAGGCTCACCACATGCCCTCAGTTGCCGCGGCTCGCGCTGTTTCGGTGTTTCACTACGGCGCGTATGGCTATCACCACCACTGCTGCGGCGAAGAGTGCGAGGATGATTACCGACAGCTGTTTGCTGTACTGCTCTATCACCGAGGGGTCGGCGGCCTTGTAGGCCAGTATGCCGAGCACGGTGAGTATGACGTTCCAGAGGGCTGCGCCGAGGAAGGTGAAGAGGGCAAAGGCCCCTACATTCATCTTGGCGAGGCCTGCAGGGATGGAGATGAGCTGCCGTATCACCGGTATCAGGCGGCCTATGAGTGTCGACATCTTGCCGTGGTCGTTGAAGTACTGCTCGGCACGCTCTATCTTCTCGCCGCTAAGTTGCAGGAGGTGTCCCACGCGGCTGTTGGCGAAGGCGTAGATGATGGGTCTGCCAAGCCAGCGCGAGAGGTAGTAGTTGATGAAGGCTCCGAGCATGGCGCCCACGGTGCCGAAGAGCAGCACCAGCCAGGGTTTCATGCCGCCGGCGCTCTCGGGGTTGCAGGCCACGTAGACGGCGGGCGGTATGATGACCTCCGAGGGGAAGGGTATGAAAGAGCTCTCGACGGTCATGAGCACCATCACTGCGGTGTAGTTCATGTGGGCGTCGTACCAGTGGAGGGCTTTGGCAACAAAGCCGGATTGGGAGCTGTCGCCCCGCACCTGCTCGGCGATGTTGGTCTCTTTGCGCCCCTCGTTTTCTGGCCTCGGCATAGTGCAGGCGCTGCGCGACAAGCTCTCTGCGCTCGGATTGTCGAAAACGTTGTTGGTGGTGTTGGGGTTTGCTGTCTCCTGCTCTGCTGGGGCGGCGGCAATGCAGGTGGCGGCCACGGCCACGGCAAGCAGCAGAAGTATGGTGCGAAGTCTGTTCATTCGTCGTAGATAGTGTTGATTACATCAATGTCGTTTTCCATTTCCGGGCAGAGGATGAAGAGCATGCTGAGCCCGTAGGTGTCTTTGTATTGCATGCAGGCGCGCAGAGCGTTGCCGAGGAAGTTGCGCTGGCCTGTCTTGTAGTAGCACACCGCCAGGCGTGCGTAGAAGGAGTAGGCTTGCTGGCAGTGGGGCAGCCCCTCGTGCAGCAGGTCTATGGCGTCGGCATAGCGTTCCATGCGCATGAGCAGGTCGGCATACTCTATCCACACGTTCTCGTCGTCCTTGCAGAGGGCCACGGCTATCTCGTAGTATTCCACGGCCTGCTCGTCGTTGTGGCACTGTGCGAAGATGTGGCCTGCCGACCACAGGCAGTAGCCCGACTGCGGGTCGAGGTGAGCCCCTCGTTCGGCGTAGTCCATGGCGTTGCCGTGGTCGCCAAGGTAGAGGAAGCAGAAGGCCGTCTCGGTCCAGTACTGTGCGAAGTAGGGGGCCTCGTCGATGGCTTTTTTGTGGTAGATAATGGCGGTGTCGAGGTTGTCGGCTTCTTGGTATACGCAGGCTATGTTGTGGTAGACCATCGACTTGTCGGTGGTGTGCGGGAGCATCTCGCGCAGAGTCTCCACAGCCTGCGAGGTCTTGCTCATGGCGCGGTAGCAGTCGGCAAGGCCTATATAGGCGTCGGTGAAAGTGTCGTCGATAGCCAAGGCATACTGGAAAGCCTCCACCGCCTTGTCGAGTTTGAGTTCGGCGTAATAGGCGGAGGCGAGGCTGTACCAGCCCATGCGCGAGTAGGGCTCCTCTTTCACGAAGCGTTCAAAGTAGTCCACGGCCTCACTGCCGCGGTTCTCGGCCTCGAGGCTTGCCCCGAGGTTGTCGAGGGAACGCTCCTCATGGCTGTCGTAGTCTATGGAGCGTTTGTAGTACTCCACGGCTTTGTCGTGCATGCCCATGTTGGCATACTCGTCGCCGATGTTGCCGCATATAGTGGCGAGGTCGTAGCCGTCGGCCATGGCCTGCTCGTAATAGTCTATGGCTTGCCGCGGCTCGTCGAGGGCGCTGTGCACGGCGCCGAGGGCATAGAGCACATCGCAGTTGCCCGGCTCGGTGGCTTCGAGCTCCTCCAGGATATGCAGGGCCTTGGCGTACTCGCCCTTCACGCAGAGCAGGTGCGAGTGGCGCAGACGCATATCGCACGACTGTGGGTAGAGGCGCAGGCCGTAGCCCACGGCAGTCTCCAGCATCTCTATCTCGCCCGAGTCCAGGTAAAAATCAATAATCATTTCGAGCACTTCCTCGTCATAGTAGCCTGAGGAACCCTCCTGCTCGTTGCGCTCAAAGTTGAGCACAGCCTCCCGGGTTTCTTTGTCGTAGCCTTTAAAACGCTCGTTCTTCATAACTTACAGCACGTGTGTATGCTTTTTCAGCAATTACAAAGGTACGAAAAAAAAAGTCATACTCAACATGTTAGTTATCAACATCTGAATGAGTATTTTTTTTGCACAAAGCATCTTGCTGTACCATAATAATATTGTAATTTTGCTATTGCGAAAAAAGCATGTTACAATTCTGCTTTTTAAGTGTAATTGTCAATTACTCAGTGATATGGAGCAACATAAGACTTTACAGTTCGAAGGTCATACAATACATTATCGCGACGAAGGCCGCGAAAATACTTCGGTAGTAGTGCTGCTGCACGGCTATCTGCAAAACCTCGATGTGTGGTCGAGCTATACATTGAGTTACATGCACGAGTTGCGCGTCATAACTATCGACCTGCCCGGGCATGGTTACACCGACACCTGTGCCAGCACGCACACTATGGAGTACATGGCGCGTGTGGTGAAGGCTGTGCTCGACAATGCCGGAGTGTTCAGCTGCGTCATGGTGGGCCATTCCATGGGTGGCTATGTCAGCCTTGCCTTTGCCGAGGCTTACCCCTATATGCTGAAGGGCATGGCTCTCTTATCGTCGCACGCCATGTGCGACGACGAGGCGCGCCGCAGCATGCGCCGCGAAGCAGTCCGCGAACTCTCAACAAGCAAGGCCAACTACATCATATCGTTTGTGCAGAGTCTGTTCGACAACCGCAGCCGCCAGCATCTCGGCGACGAGATACAGTCGCTCAAGGATATGTCGCTCGAGACCAAGCAGGAAGGCGCCATAGCCTGCATGCTGGGCATGATGGATAGGGTGGACCGCATCTCCGTGTTGCAGCGTTTTGACAAACCTATCTATTTTGTATACGGCAAGAACGACACTCGCATTGCCGTGGAGATGGGCCTCTCGCAGGCCCTGGAGGCTCAGAATGCCGAGATACTGCTGTTGTCGGATGTTGCGCACATGCCACATATCGAGGCTCGTGAGTACCTGAAGCCGAGACTTCTCAACTTCATCGAGATGTGCTACGGTCGGTAGGATCTATGACCGTTTCCTGCGTCCGTATGCTTTCGGCGTGTATCTTGCCGTAGAGGCTCTCAATAAAAGAGGGGTCGAGTTGCAGGGTCGCCGCCTGCTCCCTTAGCTGTTGCAGCACCGCCTCCCAGCGCTCGGGCTGGTAGATGGCCATGTTGTGCTGTGATTTGATTGTGGCTATGTCGCCCGACAGCCTCATGCGGCGTGCAAGGAGCACAAGCAGCTGGTGGTCAATGTCGTCAATCTCCTTGCGACAGATGTCGAGCTCGTGCACGCTCCCTGTGGCGCGTCGCATGACAAGTCCCTCCACCAGCGAGCGGAACTCCGCGGGGGAGAGTTGTTGCGAGGCGTCGGTCATGGCCTCGGCGGGGTGGTGGTGTACCTCTATCATCAGTCCGTCGAAGTGCAGGTCGAGAGCCTGTTGCGCCAGAGGTGCCACGAGGGGGCTCCGGCCTGCTATGTGGCTTGGGTCGCACAGCAGCGGCACTTCGGGCATGAGCCTGTGCAGCTCTATGGGTACTTCCCACAGGGGACTGTTGCGGTAGTTGCTCTCGCCGTACTGCACAAAGCCGCGGTGTATGGCGGCGACACAGGGCAGGCCGCCCTGTCCGGCAGGGGGGAGTGTGTTTTGGAAACGCTCTATGGCTCCGGCCCACAGCCGCACGTCGGGGCTCAGCGGGTTCTTGACCATCATGGCGGCATGGGTGCCGCGCAACGCCTGCGTCAGCTCCTCAACCATGAACGGGTTGGTGGTGGTGCGCGCCCCTATCCAGAATAGGCTTATGCCGTGGCGCAGGCAGAGCTCCACGTGGGCCGGCGTGGCCACCTCGCAGCAGAGAGGAGGCAGATGGGGGTGCCGCTGTCGCACGCTGTCGGCAATGGCCAGGGCTGCCTCGCCAAGCCCTTCGAAACCGCCGGGCTTGCTGCGCGGTTTCCATACGCCGCAGCGTATAGCCCGCACTTGCGGCATGGCAGCAAGTGCGCCGCACACGGCGGACAGCTGCTCCTCGCTCTCCACGCTGCACGGACCGGCAATGATTATTGGCGCATTGTTTTTCACATCCATCACACAATATAACGGCAAATATGCGTTATTAATATAAAATAACCTCTAAAAATAGCCTCGGAGAGGCTAACTCTCAATAACCCCGCACAAGGGACCATCGGTCATGAGCACCTTTAAAATCAAAAACATGGACAGCGAATAACGCAGTGTGGGGCAGTAAGTAAGATAGACAGAATATGCGTCCAGGAGGGACGCTCTCTCAAATAATAAATAGAACTCACCCAAAGAACGTTTATCGATAGGTAATGGCAGTGAAACCGAAGGTCATGCGTACTTATGAATTTTTCTAAGAAAACACCCCTATGCGAATACAATTCCTAAAACTCCAGAACTGGCTGATACTCTCGCTGATGAGCATTCTGGGCACACAGGGTTGCCGTGCCCCTAAGTCGGCGGCACACGACAAGAACGACGATGCCGCGCAGCCTCGCGACGAGATAATGCTCATGTACGGGGCTCCGTCGAGCAGCTTCAGCGACAAAGACGCCGTGAAACCCGATGAGGCCGAGAAGAACGAGATAAAACCGCGTCAGGAGGTGCCAGTGATGTACGGCGTCCCGACGGTCAACTACATAGTCAAAGGCCGTGTGGTCGACCAGAGCGGCAAGCCGGTCAAAGGTGCGCAGGTGATACTGCTCAACAACACCATCGACGCGGAACCGGGCAATGTGCCCGACAACGATTACGTGCGTGCATACGTGGCGAGGGCTTCGGACACTACCGACGCCAACGGCCAGTTCAACTGCCACACCACCGACATGCCCGAGCAGCCCATGCGCGTGTTGGTGCGCGACATCGACGGCAAGGCGGCGGGGGCTTTCAACGACAAGATGCTCGAAGTGCCCTTCGAAGGCGTGGAGACCAAGGGCGAGCGCAAAGGCTTCAACCTCGGCACCGCCGAGAAAGAGGTGACTATTGATGTGAAGGTGCAGTGACAGCATCCCCGTGCCGGCGCCGCCGTGGGTATGCAGCGCGCACTGCCAAATGCCCCGCAGGGGCAAAACCATAATATTCAGTAATCATTCCACTAAAAAAGTCAATGAGCCTTACCCTCAAGCAACGTCTCGGGTTGGAGCTTTTCCGCAAACTGCGCCACAACAGTGTCCGCATCCATGAGCTGCGGTCGCTCTTCTGGGAATGCACCTTGCGCTGCAACATGAACTGCCGCCACTGTGGCAGCGACTGCCGTCAGCTGTCGGGTGTCGGCGACATGCCCGCCGCCGACTTCCTCAGGGTCATTGACAGCATAACGCCGCATGTAGACCCCCATAAACTCTTCATCATCTTCACCGGCGGAGAGGCTCTGCTGCGCCCCGACATCGAGGAGGTGGGGCTGCAACTCTATCGCCGTGGCTACCCATGGGGCATGGTCACCAACGGATACCTGCTCGACGAGCAGCGTCTGGCGCGGCTCATGGCAGGGGGGATGCACAGCATCACGGTGAGCCTCGACGGCTTTGAGGGTGACCACAACTGGATACGCCGCAACGACCAGAGCTTTGCCAGGGCCGAGCAGGCCATACGGCTCATAGCCCGAGAGCGTGAGCTTGTGTGGGATGTCGTCACCTGCGTCAACCCTCATAATATCGATTCTCTCGACGACTTCAAGTCCTACCTCGACGGGCTTGGCGTGCGCTATTGGCGTGTCTTCACCATCTTCCCCATGGGGCGCGCGGCGCAGAACCCCGACCTGCAGCTCGACGACAGCCAGTTCCGCCGTGTCTTCGACTTCATAGAGCGGCAGCGTGCCGCTGAGCGCGAAGGCAAGAGCCGCATGCACGTCAACTATGGCTGCGAAGGCTTTGTGGGAGGCTACGAAGGCAAGGTGCGCGACCACTACTTCTTCTGCCGTGCCGGCATAGAGGTGGCGTCGGTGCTTGCCGACGGCTCCATCTCGGGTTGCACAAGCATCAGGAGCAACTTCCACCAAGGCAACATCTATCGCGACGATTTCTGGCAGGTGTGGCAAAACCGCTTCGAGCCTTACCGTGACCGCCAGTGGGCGCACAAAGACGCCTGCGCCAGCTGCAAGATGTGGCGTTACTGCGAAGGCAGCGGCATGCACCTCTACGACGACCAGTCGCAGCTGCTCTTCTGCCACTACAACCGCCTCGGCTCCGCCGAGCATTAAATCGAGAACAGTCGAGACTTTCTTTTTTGCCTTACAGAAAAAAAATCAAAATACAATTCCCATAATTCGGAATTATTGTGTATCTTTGCAAAAATACAATGAGTGAAAGTAACGTTTCAAGATACTGAATTAGAGAGTCTTGTACTGATGTAATCGGAAAAGGACACCCGACGCTGGCGAATTATAGTTTTCTGCAATATGAGAAGCTTAAAGGCGTGGGGATGAGTTCCGTGAGGGTGATGAACGGCAGGGTTGAAAGACTCCTTTTCCACGAATACAACGACGGCATTGAAATATCATTAATTGAAATTGACGAAACACACTATGGACAACGATAGAATCACAGGCTTCCGTGCTGTACACCCAGGCGAGACCCTCAATGAGGAACTTAAAGAGCGCGGAATAAAGCAGAAAGACCTCGCCGCAAAAATCGGTATGCTTCCCAGCCACCTCAACGAACTCATAAAGGGCAAGCGCAGTTTCACTGTGGAATTTTCCATGGCATTGGAAAAGGAACTTGGCATCCCCTATGACTTTTGGATGCGGTTGCAATACGGATACGAACACGACCTGCTCGTTATTGCCCAACGGGAAATAGAGCACCAGCAGCAGACTCGGAGGGAAAGCACATTGCTCCGCCGCGTTGCCGCAGTACTCTGACAACTATCATTATTAAAGCAGTACAGAACACTTTTTGTATATTTACAAATTGGAACATGCAACCAAGATGATAGGCAAAAGAACTATCATCTTTGGTAAAGGAGACGGCGAGTTTGTCAGAAGGCTATTGTTATGCCCATGGAGCCGGTGGCTATGTCGTATAGGAATCTGCCCGAGTCTTGGTTTACATCGCTGAGCATGGCCATGCCAATCTTGATGTTGAACTTGACATTCTCGCTTCCCAGCCTCAGCATCATCTGTGGTTCCAGCAACAGGTTGGGGGAGGTGTAGCGCTCCTCGCTTCCTGCAACGGGGTCGCCGTTGATGTCGAGGTCTATGTAGCTTATGTCGGGATTGTAGGCTCCCACCTTCATGCCGAAGCCTATGTCGATATGCGCCGCCGTGAGGCTGTGCCAGCCGATGTTGGCTTGCGCAAAGGGCAGCAGGTAGTGTCCACGGAGCTCATAGCCGTATTGGGAGCCCTGCTCCCCCTCGTTATGTCTGTCCTGGCTGTCGGTGCCGCGCCAGGTGCCGCCGAATCCCAGTCCGACATACCCTTCCAGCACCGAGTGCTCGCCAAGCCGCAGGTAGGCTCCCGGCGCCAGCTGCGAGTACATGTTGTCGCCGCCGTAGTTGACATGGAACTGCCCGGCAAGCCAGTCGTTGAAGCCGTGAGAGCCCGTGAAGTTGAGGTTGACGGCATCGGGCAGCAGCCAGAACGACATGCTGGCGGAAGCGTCGATACGGGTGTCGCCGCTGTGGTTGATGAGCGGGATGTCGACAGCCTGAGGGTGGTAGATGGTGCAGCCGCCAGTGGCAAGGCTCGCCACGGCCACGCCGCCGAGGACAAGGAGCGTGAGGAGGCTTCTGCGGACTTTGTTGAAATTGCAAGGTGCCATGATACGGTGTTATAAGTTGAGTTGTTTACTGATGCAGACGACGGGGCGCAGCCTTTCGCCTAGCTATTGTGAATGCAAAGATACGCATTTTTCACGACTTGGCGATTTTTTTTATTTTGTCTCTCTTAATCGGATATTTTTATGTATTTTTGCAATAAAATTTGGGTTATGAAACGTTGTGTAGCTTCTCTTGTATTTGTCTGTATGACAGCGCTGTTTTGTGTGTCGTGCAATAAATCCGGCGATACGCGGGACGGCGATTTGGCGTCGGTGTGCGACAGCGTGGCGCCTTTCGCTGTGGACAGCAGCGACCTTTCCGGCGTGGATTACGATTTTTCGGGCAAGGTGGTTTTCGAAGACGAGAAGCCTGTCCGGACCACGGAGGTTGACGAGCCAAGGGAGGAGAGTGTGCAGCAGCCAGTGCGCCACAAACCCTACAAGCGCGGCAAGGCCTACAAGAAAGGGTTTGCCCAGGGCTATGAGCAGGGCAAGCACGACGCTTATTTCTGCGAGCGCTACCGCTACGGCCTCAGCAACAGGTCGAGCTATGTGGGCACCGAGGCCAACGAGTACGAGCAAGGCTACCGCGACGGCTACGACGAGGCTTACAACTGCAATTTCCAGGTGACGAGCAACCCGCAGAACCCTGCATGGAATTAGTCTCCGGCAACCACTGATTCTACTTTTTTGACTGCGGAATTAATTTAGACCACGAATTGCACGAATATAACGAATATTAATTCGTGTGTTGCGAGTGGTTATTGACTTTGTTGCGGTTATTTCAGGGTGGTGATGGCTTTGCGAGTCCAGTGGGAGAGGCAGTCGACCACTTTCTTTTCGTTGTAGCCTTTGCCTTCTTCGAGGTAGGCGCTGTTCTGGATGTGTGCCACGTTGCCATTGCCGTCGAGTATCACCAGCACGGGAAATCCGAAACGGGCAGGGTTGCCCAAGCGTTGCATGGCTTCGGGGTTTTTGTTCTCGCGGCTGTAGTTGACGTGAATATATACGAACTCACGTTCCACAAGGTTGTGCACGGCAGTGTCGGTGGCTACAAAGTCGGCAAAGCGCAGGCACCACGGGCACCAGTTGCCTCCCACCTGGCAGAGCACCATCTTGCCTGTCTGCGAGGCTGTGGCCACGGCGCGGTCTATCTGCCGCATGGCATTGGCGGTGTCGCTGTATAGCTTTTTCTGTGCCGTGGACTCTTGTTGGCCTGCCGCCACCGCTGCCATGCATAGCAGGGCGGCCAAGGTTACGATATGCGGGTATTTCATACGATAAAAAAGGCTCCGCCGTGCGACAGAGCCTTATGCTTTTCATTGTTATTCTTTCAGCCGATGGTCAATCAGCAACTCGACAGTGCGAGAGAGTGGTGACCTCGGGTTATTTCTTCTTGAGGTAGTTCTGAACTTCGTCGGAGGGGACAATCTCCTCGGAGAACATGTAGGCGTTGGTCTTGGGCGAGCGCACCATGCGTATCACCTTGGCGAAGCTCTTACCGCCGCTGGTCTTAAGAGTAGCAACAACTTTCTTTGCCATAGTTAATATCTCCCTTCTTTACTTGATTTCTTTGTGAACGGTTACTTTCTTCAAGTACGGGTTGTACTTTTTGAGTTCGAGTCTCTCGGGTGTGTTTTTCTTGTTCTTTGTCGTAATGTAGCGCGACATACCAGCCACCCCGCTGTTTTTCTGCTCTGTGCACTCCAGTATCACCTGGACGCGTGCGTCTTTATTCTTCTTTGCCATTTTTCAACTTACTTTTTGAGGTGCAAAGATACTACTATTTTTTTGAATTAACGATGTATTTGGCGATAAAAATATTTTTTTATATGTAAGTGTCTGATTCTTAGTGTTGGATTTTTTATATTTTTCAACAGGCAGTTTGTTATTAACTTGTTTTGAGGGGCTGTTTCGGGGTGGTTTACGGCTTTTTTGGGGTGGCGGTGACAGGTTTATGGTGTTTTTGTCAGTATTTGGTTGTAAAAGTGTAAGATGAGTGAGTTTTGCAGGGTGGGAGAGGGGGGAGATAGAGCGGATGGTTTCGATAGTTTTTTGGGGGGTTAGGGGGTGTATTCGCCGATGTCGCCGAAGTCCATGCCGTCGACGAGCACGCGGCCTTTGGTGGCGCGGCCGAGGAAGCAGCAGTTGACTCTGGCGTCGTTCATCATGCGAAGGTATTCGTCGTCGTTTTTTTCATCGACGCTTACTATGAACCGCACGCCGTCCTCGCCGAAGAGGAAGGCATCCATGCGCACCTCACGGCAGGTGAGTATGTCGAAGCCAAGCCGCGAGGCAGAGCACACGGTGGCGAGGGTCTTGAATATGCCGCCCGCGCCAACCTGCCACAGGCCGTTGATGATTTTTTTGTCGTAAAGTGCGCCAAGTATCAGCTTGAGGTATTGGGTCTCTTCCCGCGGGCTTTTCGCGGTGCGTTTGGAGCTTGCAATGTGCAGGTATTTCTGCGCGTATTCGGAATCGAGAAAGCCCGTGGTGATGTCGCCGGCAAGGTAGAGCAGTTCCCCTTTGTCGCAGGTGCCTGAGCTGTTGGCGGCGGTGTTGCTGTTGTCGCGGCACAGCTGTCGGGCTATGTCTATGCACTCTTTGACGCGCGGCTCGTTGATGGATTGGTGCAGGTTGTCGCAGCCGGTGTAGAGGTAGTCCTTGGCGTTGGAGTTGTCGGCTCGTGGCTGTCCTTTGAGCCACGTGTAGAGGCTGCAGCCGTTGGCGTTGCCTTGCCACATGGCGAGGAGTGTGGAGAGCTCGTCGGTGGTGGGTCGCCGCCCGAGGATGCGCTCTATCTCCTGCAGGGCCGGTGCCGACACGCCCATCTCCTCAAGGGTGAACTCGTCGAGGATGCGAAGCTCGGCATTGGGAGTGGGGAGTGGTTCCGTGTTCATAAGAATCAGAACGAGAGGCCGAGGGAGATGTAGAAGCCAATCCCTTCGGCCATCGGCGAGTAGTGGATGTCGGCGGCGAGGGGTCCTATCACCGAGTTGTAGGCATACTGCAGTCCAAAGCCATATTGCTGTTGGAAGTTGTCGTCGTCGGGTGCCGTGAAAATGCCGAGAGGCGAGTGTGCGGCGTGCAGGAGGTTGCCCATAAGAGTGAAGTAGTGGCGCCCATAGGGGTTGTAGCGAAGGTCGAGGCGTGCTATGGCAGTGCTGTTGGGCATGATGAAGGGACCGTTGACGCCTATGAACGGCATTTGGTGCGGGCGGTAGCGTTCGGCGAGGCTTCCGCCAACGAGGTTGTGGTATACATAGTGGCAGTTGCTGGTGGAGAGCAGGCGGGCGTAGAGCTGCGGCACAAAGGTGATTTTGTTGGAGAGTATGGAGAGGTAGGCTTGCATGGAGAGCTGTGTGGTGAAGAAGCCGTCGTGGGCGTAGCTTACATCGTCGGTGAGGGCGGAGGTGTTGTCGAGCCGCCAGTGCTCAATGGCACGTACATTGATGCCATATACAGGGAAGTTGTTGCCTTCGAGGTTGTTGTATCCCACTTCGGCGAAAGCCCCGAGGCAGTAGTTTTCGAGTCCTTTGTGGGTGCGTCCAAACGACCGTGTGTCATCTTGTGGCACGAGGATTTTGTTGGAGCTGAACAGCTCCTCCGACGCGCCGAGCGCTGCCGAGAGGTGTTTGTCGGCCGGGCGTTGCAGCACGATGCGTGCGCGTTGGAAGTTGGTGATGACATTGGGGTAGATGGTCTGCTCGGAGGTGTAGGTGGTGGTGGCTTTGTGGAAGCGGTAGTCGGCTTTGATGGTTATGTAGTTGTGGCGGTCGGTGTAGGAGATGTTAGGCTCTACAAAGAGGTTGGAGCTGAGGCGTGTGGAGAGTCCATAGCGCCAGCCGTAGGGGTTGTTGTGGTTGAGTTCCACGCCGAGCAGGAACGCCACGTTCTCCTGTGAGTCGTAGCGCAGGCCAATGCCCACCTCGTGGGGGGCCGGCACCATGCTGCGGTGGCGGTTGATCTGGCCGAGGAGGCGTGTCATGATGGCTATGGAGTCGGCGGTGCGCAGTGAGTCGGCGGTGCGCAGCAGCTCTTTGCGGCGTGCGGCGCGCTCGGCTCTCTTCTCGGCTTGGCGCAGCATCTGCACGGTGGGCAGCGGCTCCTGGCGGCGCCGTATGCTGTCGTGCGAGAAGCACGAGGCAACGAGGTTGATGGCGTGTACTATGTCTTTCTGCGCTGCTGCGGCGCTGTAGCCGGCGGCTACGAGGGAGTCGATGTTGGTCATGTTGCCCACCGACTCGTCGGGGCTGATGTAGAGGTTGCAGAGCTGGCGCTCTTTCTGGCGGTTGTTGTTGACCGACGAGTTCATGAGGTGGTTGAGGAGGAAGGCCCAGGACTGGGCGTTGCCGCTGTCCATCTCGTTGGACACAGGCAGTTCCACACCTATAATTATGTCGGACCCCATCTCCTCGCAAACATTGGTGGGGAAGTTGTTGGAGAGGCCACCGTCGACGAGCACCATGTTGCCTATCTTCACCGGCTGCGACACTCCGGGGCGTGCCATGGCGGCCTGCAGCACCTGTGCCAGTTTGCCGCTGGAGAGCACCTGAGCCTTGCCCTCAACCACGTTGGTGGCAATGCAGGAGAAGGCAATGGGCAGGGTGTCGAAGTTCATGGCGGCGGGGTAGCTTGCCTGAAGGCTGTCGAGGAGGGTTTCGAGGGTCCAGGGGGCTGAGTAGAGGTCGTCCTCGTCCTCGTCGTCCTCCTGTTTGGGCAGGCGTGGGTGGATGGTGTCCACTGTGATGCGTCGCGCTGCCAGGTTGGGGGAGTTGAAGTCCATGGAGACGAGGTAGGAGCTGCTGGCTGCCTTGTCGCCTTTCTGTATGCGGGTGCCTTCGGGCACTACACCCTCGATGCGGCTGCGCACTATGTATGTGCTGGTATCGCGCGGCAGGTCGGGGAGCACTATGGGCTTGGGGTGTATGAGTTGGGGCTCTATTATTTTGACATCGGTGAACATCTGGCTTGAGCGCTGGCGGCCGGCCATGATGGCGGTGATGTCGTCGAGAGGGTAGCCGAGGGCGTAGAGGCTGCCAATGACGGCTCCCATGCCCGTGGTGGCGATGTAGTCGATGGGTATGCCCATCTCTTCGAGGTATTTGAGCACGCCGATATAGGAGGCGCACTGGAGGCCGCCGCCGCCAAGAGCCACGCCGATGGTGGGTCGCTCGAAGTTGACCTGCCCCACGCGGTAGCTGAGTGAGTCGGTGTAGCCTATCTCGTCGGCGTAGTCGAGCTGGCCGGAGTATTCAAGGGGCCGTCCGAGGAGGAAGGTGCCGGTGAAGCGGTCGCCGTTGGAGTAGTAGAGAGTGCCGAGGCCGTTGGGCAGGCCTTTGTAGTAGGAGCCTGCGTAGCGGTTGCCGTTGGCGTAGTAGGTGAAGCCCACGGTGCTGTCGGGGCGTGCGAACCATGTGGAGTCGCCGGTCTGCGAGTGCAGCCCGCCGTGCAGTCCGAGCAGTAGCAGTGTGAGGGCTATGAGCTTAGTTTTTAGCGTCATTGCGCACAGATATGGCCAATTCGTCGAGTTGTTGTTGCGAGATAGGGGCTGGGCTGCCGCTCATCACGTCGCGGCCGCTGTTGTTTTTGGGGAAGGCTATGAAGTCGCGGATGCTGTCGGCGCCGCCGAAGAGTGAGCAGAGTCGGTCGAAGCCGAAAGCAATGCCTGCGTGCGGAGGGGCGCCATAGGTGAAGGCGTCCATGAGGAAGCCAAACTGGCGGTAGGCGTCGTCGTCGCTGAAGCCGAGCATGGTGAACATCTCTTTCTGGAGGGTGCGGTCGAAGATGCGGATGCTGCCGCCGCCCACCTCCACGCCGTTGATTACCATGTCGTAGGCATCGGCGCGTATGTCGCCCCATTTGTCGCGGTCGGCTATCAAGTGGCGGTCGTCGGGTTTGGGTGAGGTGAAGGGGTGGTGCATGGCGTAGTAGCGCTGAGTCTCGTCGTCCCATTCGAGCAGTGGGAAGTCGACGACCCAGAGGGGCGAGAAGACGTCGGGGTTGCGGAGGCCGAGGCGGCTGCCCATCTCGAGGCGGAGGGCAGAGAGCTGGGTGCGGGTGCGCATGGCGGGGCCGCAGAGTACAAGCATGAGGTCGCCGGGCTTGGCTTCGAAGCGGTCGGCGATGGCTTTGAGGTCGTCGGGAGTGAAGAACTTGTCGATGCTCGACTTGAGAGTGCCGTCGGCGTTGTATTTGATGTATACGAGGCCTGCGGCGCCCACTTGCGGACGTTTCACGAAGTCGGTGAGCTCGTCGAGTTGTTTGCGGGTATAGCCTGCGCAGCCTGTGGCGTTGAAGCCCACTACAAGCTGTGCGTTGTCGAACACGCCGAAGTTGTGTCCCTGCGCCATGTCGGTAATCTCCACGAAAGCCATGCCGAAGCGGGTGTCGGGCTTGTCGCTGCCGTAGAGGCGCATGGCGTCGTGCCATGTCATGCGCGGGAAGTCGCCGGTCTCAATGCCTTTCACCTCGCGGAAGAGGTGGCGTGCCATGCCTTCGAAAGTGGAGAGCACGTCCTCCTGTGTGGCGAACGACATCTCGCAGTCTATCTGTGTGAACTCGGGCTGGCGGTCGGCGCGGAGGTCTTCGTCGCGGAAGCAGCGCACTATCTGGAAGTAGCGGTCCATGCCTGCAATCATGAGCAGTTGTTTGTACTGCTGTGGGCTTTGCGGCAGGGCGTAGAACTCGCCGGGGTTCATGCGCGAGGGCACCACAAAGTCGCGTGCGCCTTCCGGGGTGGAGCGTATGAGCATGGGGGTCTCAATCTCGAGGAAGTCGAGGTTGCTCAGGTAGTTGCGTACCAGCATGGCCATGCGGTGGCGCAGTTGGAGGTTTTGGCGCACGGGGTTGCGGCGTATGTCGAGGTAGCGGTAGCGCATACGCAGGTCGTCGCCGCCGTCGCTCTGGTCCTCAATGGTGAAGGGTGGGTTCTTGGACTCGTTGAGCACCTTGAGGCTTTTCACGTCGATCTCAATGTCGCCGGTGGGTATCTTGGAGTTCTTGGAGCTGCGCTCTATCACGGTGCCGACAGCTTGCACCACATATTCGCGACCCAGCTTGCGGGCTTCGCCGCACAGGTCGGGGTTGGTGTCCATGTTGAAGGTGAGCTGGGTGATGCCGTAGCGGTCGCGGAGGTCGATGAAGGTGAGTCCGCCGAGGTCGCGGCTGCGCTGCACCCATCCGCACAGCGTCACTTCCTTGCCTTTGTCGGCGAGGCGCAGCTCGCCGCAGGTGTGGCTTCTGTATGTTGTGTTGTTGCTCATTTGTTTTATGGGGGATTTTTTTCTTTTCGTTATTTCGTTGTCACGTTATTACGAGATTTTCGTTATTCCGTTATTAGAAACCGTACAATGGGTGCGAGTTTCTGAGGCAGAGCATTATGATGATGCCCAGAATAATGATGACGGCGGCCCAGATGAGTATCTTTTTCCAGAGAGGCATCTTTTTCTCGGCAAAGGGGTCGTCGAGTACAATCTTTGGGTACTTCGCCAGCTGCGTAAGGGTGGCGCCGAAGGTGGTGTTGATGCGTATCTGCGAGTTGATGGCCCAGCCATTGGCGTTGAGCACAGGGCCGAGGTTGCGCTTGCGCAGTTTGGTCCATGCTATGAACATGGAGGGGCCGGAGATGATTAAAATTATGGCCAGTATGAGCAGCAGTATTACAATGAGAATGCCTACAAAGAGTGGCATGGCGGATTTTACCGACATGGTTGTTGCCAGATTCATCATGCCTTTGCCGAGGCTGGAGATGGCCGACATCACAAAGCCCAGAGCCAGGCCAATGGCGGCGAAGATACCGGCAAACTTGGCAATGTCGAACATCTGGACTGTTTTCTCTTTGAGCTTGGCTTCGGTGGTGCCTTCCTTCTTCTGGTCGAGTTCGGTCTTCATTTCGGTAAGGCTGTTGTCGGCATTGGAAGTGAGCTTGTCCATAGAGGCGGCCTCTTTGTCGGCGGCACTCTTGTTTATCTTCTCTGTAATCCAGTTCCAGAATTTCTTGTAGGGCGACCAGAAGGCTTGGCGTATGCTGATGGGGTTGTCTATGATTTTTGTCACCGTGGCGTCCCAGTCGAGGCCGTTGCGGTCGTAGAATATGGCGTTCTTGCCTACGCGCAGGCTGTCCACGTCGCCGTCGGTTAGGGCTGCCGCAATGTCCATCTCTTTGCCGCTGACCTTGCTGGTGCAGTGGCAGTAGAGCAGGTACAAGCCGCTGAGGCCCGCCATGTCGGTTTGTTTGCCCATGTCGGCGACTTTTATGCAGAGGTCGCATTGGCGCTGGTCTATGAAGAGCTTGCCGGCTTGGAACACGGCGAGGCGGCTGTCGTCGCGGAGGTAGAAGTCTTTGAACACCACGTAGTTGTGTATGAGTGTCATGAAGTCGCGGCAGTAGCGAAGCAGGCGCTCCACAGGCAGTATGGCGGCGGCATGGGTGGCCACTTTGGCGGCTATGGCGTCGGCCACGGCATTGTCGGCGTCGGTCTTGGCGCCCGTGTAGGCGTCGATCTTGGCGAGGACGCTGTTCCACTGCTCTTCGCTGATGCTTTCCTGGCCGGCAAAATCCTTGTCGAACACTATGGCTTTGAGTGCGTTCATGTCGGCTTGCCATGCGGGGTTGATGCCGTTGCCCAGAGGCAGGAGGCCATCGTTGGAGGGGCGTGCCAGCGGGTATTCGGCTATCTCGGCCATGTTGTCGGAGAGGTTTCCGCCGCTGATGGAGGCTATCTTCTCCACCTGCACGTCGAGGGCTTCGGTGGCGTCGCTGTCGAACTGCACCAGCTTGCAGCGCATGAAGTAGTCGGAGATTTTCTTGCGCATGGCTACCACGGCTTTCACTGCTGCGTCGCTGTCGTCGCCGTAGGGCTTGTTGTAGGTTGCCGGGGGTTGGGCTTCGAGCTCGGCTTTGCAGTGCTCTTCGTAGATGGTCATGTATTTGTCCACATCGCCCAGCGATATGCTGTCGTTGTTGGCCGAGAGGCTGTTGAGAATGAGCCGTGCGGCGTCGATGACCTCCTTGCCGGCGTCGCTGTCGTCGCGTATGTCCATGAAGTTGATGTAGTCGGCCCCCGTTTCGAGGTAGTTCATGTTGCGTAACACATCGCGCAGCCAGCGCACGGCGGAGAGTATCTCGTTGACGCGTATCTTGCCGTCGCCGTCGCAGTCCATGATGGAGAGCGTGCGTTCGTCGAATTCCAGCCCTTTGACGGGGCAGCTGAGCACCGTCCAGAGCTTTTGGTCAAGCTCGTCGAGGTGGGCTATATCCTCACCCGTCTCGATGTTTACGCGGGTGATGCCACCCACTGTGCTGAATTTCCAGTCGTAGCCATTCTTGGCATAAGCTGATGATGTGTTTTTTGCCATAGTTTTCATGTATTAAAAAAATAGAACGCCAATGTCCCCTTTTTTATTGTATTGCAAGTGCCATATTTTTTATAGTTGTTTCATGCGTGAGACTCGTTTCGGGGAGTGATAGGACAAAATGACAGTGTGCAATTGCCGTTTTTGGTATAAAATCGGAAATTTTGGCAGTATGTTCGGCTTTTTTGAGGTTGGCATGGATATTGCACTTTACAGGGTGTCGGCGCGATGAAAAAGCGAGCCGGGAACAACAAACAAAATTAACAACAACAAACCACTACTGTCCCGTTAAAGTGGATATTTAGTTCTTTGAAATAATTGAAATATAGTCTTTTGTTGGCAATGTGAGGAGTCAACGGACTTGGATTGCAACATCCACGTTCTTCTATAAAAGGACGTATATGTTTCAAGACA
>JAFTDW010000028.1 GCA_017454015.1 Bacteroidales bacterium
CCTTGACGTAGTCAATGTTGCTGCCGCTCTTGCCGTACTCAACGCACATGTCATAGATGTCGTTCATGATCTTGTGGAGCTTCACATCCACCTCTTCGGCCGTCCAGTTGATGTGGCCGGCGTTCTGGCAGATCTCAAGACCGGAGGTGGCAACACCACCGGCGTTGACAGCCTTACCAGGAGCGAAAGGAATCTTGGCTTTCTGGATAGCTGCGATAGCACCAGGCTGGCAACCCATGTTGGAGACCTCGGCGACAAACTTCACGCCGTTCTTGATAAGCATCTTGGCGTCGTCCTCGCTGAGCTCGTTCTGGAAGGCGCAGGGCATAGCGATGTCGCACTTCACGGTCCAAGCCTTCTTGCCGGCAGTGAACTTGGCGGCTTTGGGGAACTTGGTAGCCATATCCTCAACCTTGTTGCGGTTGGAGGCACGCATATCGAGCATATAGTTGATCATCTCCTTGGTGATGCCGTCCTTGATCTCGCAGACACCGTCGGGACCGGAGATAGCCACGACCTTGGCGCCCATCTCGACAGCCTTGGTGGCAGCACCCCAAGCCACGTTGCCGAAGCCGGAGAGAGCAATCTTCTTGCCCTTCATGTTCTCTTTCTTCTCTTTCACCATGCGCTCGACATAGTACATAGCGCCGAAACCGGTAGCCTCGGGACGGATGAGGGAACCACCCCAGCCGTAGCTCTTGCCGGTGAGAGCGCCGGTGCTGTGCTCGCGGGCGAGTTTCTTGTAGGCACCATAGAGGTAGCCAATCTCACGACCGCCAACACCCACGTCGCCAGCAGGGCTGTCCTGATCGGGACCGATGTTGCGCCACAGCTCATACATGAAGGCCTGGCAGAAACGCATGATCTCAGCGTCGCTCTTTCCAACGGGGTCGAAGTCGGCACCGCCCTTACCACCGCCGAGAGGCAGGTTGGTGAGGCTGTTCTTGAAGATCTGCTCGAAACCTAAGAATTTGAGCATGGAGACGTTCACAGCGGGATGGAAGCGGAGACCGCCCTTATATGCGCCGAGAGCAGCGTTGAACTGCACACGGTAGCCCAAGTTGGTGCAAACCTCACCCTTGTCGTTCACCCAGGTGACGCGGAATGTGAAGATACGATCGGGCTCAACGAGACGCTCGATGATGCGAGCTTTCTCGAACTCGGGATGCTGGTTGTACACCTTTTCGATGGAGACCAACACCTCTTCTACAGCCTGCAAGTACTCATTCTCGCCCGGATGTTTGGCTGCAAGAGCCTTCATGATTTCTTTTACTTTCATGATATTCAATGTTTTTTGGTTAAACAATAAGTTCTTATTTGCGAAACAAATGTACAACTATTTTTTGAAATTGCGCATTTTTTTGTAAAAAAAAACCTAACTAAATATTGACAAACACAGAAATGTTAGATACCAACAGCCGTTTTTCCCGCCTCGGCACAAGAACAAGTACTACTGCTCCCGGCTTGACGAGAACTTTCTGTTGGGAGTTGAATGCATACTATCGCCAATCACCCTTAGGCAACACAAAAAATTGCCCTTAACTGAGATCATGAGCACCTGTGAAATGAATGTAAGTCACGCAATGCGCTCCACTGCGTGGTGCGAAACGTGCAAAAGGTGTTTTTAGTCCCGAACCAACCGGACGGACCTCCCGTAGCGCCGACTGCTGCCGTAGCCCGCGTTGAAGCCGCTGTCGCTGAAGTACACGTCCCACGCGTCGTCGCTATCGTAGTACGATGACGACCAGTACGTGCCGTTGGACCCAACGCTGTTGACCGTCGTGCCGTTGCGGTAACCCGCAGCAGGCAGGAAAACCGCGCCTGCAGCCTCCATCTGTAGCCAGTCGGCGACTGTGTAACGGTTGGTGGTGAAGCTGACATTGCTTGTGTTGATGCTGGCTGGCAATGTGACACCGGCAGGGTGTGTGTAACTGTCGGGAAACACTATCACTCCGTTCTTGCCGCATACCTCTGCCTTGACGTAACGGGCGTTGGCTGTGCCGTTGACAGTCGACGATGTGCGCGTGTTGAAGATATAACCCTGGGCATCGTTCGAAGGTGTGCGCCACTGGCCTGCGGCGTTGCCACCGTTGCGGATGGCGTTGAATACACCCCAGTCGGCGTTGGCGTAGGCTCCGGTGAGATTGTTTCTGTACGAACCGCCGGGGTAATAGTCACTGGTACTTGTGCTGGTCGACCACGGCTGGTAGCAGTTGGCGCCGCTGTTCCATCCGCTGGTGCCCCACCCGAACAGGTCTATCCAACCGCTGTAGGAGCTTGAGATGTTGGAGTTGGCAGAACCCACATAGTCATACTGGCGCTCAGCGAAACGCCATGTGCCAGTGCTGGCCTGGTACTGCAGGTTGCCGGGGGCAAAGACCACAGACTCGGTGCTTGAGGTGCTGAAACGGTGCGCGGTGAACGTCAGGCCACTAAGTGTTATGGTGGTTATCTTGCCGCGCTCCACCACTATGCTGCTGTTGGCAGTCTTGCTGCACAGGGAGCCATCGGCGGCGGTCATAAGGATGCGGAAGGTGGAGTAAGTACCGGCGGGCAGGTACATGTAGAAGTCGCGGGCAGAGACTATGCTCTGCGCCACGTCACACGCCAATGTGGTGACGTTGCTGCCGCCAGGGGTGGAGAGAGACACGGACGAGCCACTGCCGCTGACGGTGGCAGCGCCGTTGGTGTTGCGGTCAGTGCCCACGGCGATGCGGCTAACGCTGACAGCCGACGAGGCCGACAGGCGGAAGCGCACCACGCCACATAGGTTGTAGAACTGCAGCTCCATGTCGTCGCTAACGGCGTACATCGGCAAACCCGTCAGAGACCCGTCGGGAGTGTGCTGCACCTCAGGCAGGCTCACGGTGGAGGCACCAGTGCGGATGGCAGCGGGGTAGACCGCGCTGTAAGGAGCCGACGCGAGCGTGGCACCCGAAGAGTGCGAGTAGGTGGCACTGGCGCTGCCAGCACCCGAGGCGAGACCATACACAGCGGCGTTCGACGAAGCGTCGTACACGCTGATTTGGTCCCCCGCCTGCCACAGCAGGCGACTGCCGCTAAGGGCAACCTTGGCGTTCTCGGCCGCAGGCTCCGCCGTGGCCTTGAAAACGACATTGTCATTGGAGGCCTCCTTGGAGCAGGAGACCGCAACCGCCGCAAAAGCAGCGGCTAACGCTAAGAAAATCAAATCCTTTCTCATGTTTCTTTTTTTTGTTTTTTGTTATCACGTTATTACGCTTTCCGCGAGACTTTATTTCAACGTTAATGCCCATTAATTGTTCATATAATTATCCATTAATGAATAAATTAACGACCAATTACACGCCAATTAATGTTTAAAAGCCAATTCGCATAATTCGTGTCATTCGTGGTCAAAATTAATGACCAATTACACGGCAATTAATGTTTTAAACGTAGCAGGCGCATCAGGTGAAATTGCCGTTGCCGTAGCTGTTGCCGCTTTCGCTGAGTCCTTCGAAGGCGCCGCTGGCGGCGAAGCCGCGTTCCACGTTGTAGCTCTCCACGCTGGCCTCGGGGCGCGTGTACTCTCTCCTGCCGACTTGCACGGCAACGATGTTCCATTTCATGAGTCGTTTTCTGGCTGCGGCAGTGTAAGCAAGCTTCCACTGCTCTTGCTGAACGAAAACGTTGTCTTTCTTTTTGTTCATCGCTGAAAAATTATTGTATTTTTACAGAAGCACTCTATTGATTACTATCGCCAATCACCTTTACTCGAAACTCATCATCGTCTCTCAGTCCTTCACCAAGCGGACGGCACAGCCGCGGTATCTGTAAGTGGAACTGGTTTCAAAGAAACTTTCTCTGAACCACATATCCGTCGATGAGCTGTTGGAGGAGCTTTGCGTCGACGACCAATAATAGCCAAAGCCTGTATTACTCACGCTTGCACCGTCACGGCGCCCTGTTACTGGCAGGAAAACGGCGCCGGCAGCCTCCATCGCGGTCCAGTTGGCAGCAGTATACACGTTGGAAGTCCATCCTGTCTGCGCAGAACCCACAAACACCCCGCTGCCATTGTTGAGCATCGGGTCGGTAAAACTGTCGGGCAGCAGTATTACACCGTTCACATTGTTAACCTCGGCATAACCACGTTTGCCGGCGGCATCGTCGCGATGGTTGAGCAGATAAGACCATTCGGTGCCCGTCAAGGTGCGCCACTGCCCCGGCGTGTTGCCGCCATTGGAGATAGCGTTGTACACGCCCCAGTCGGCCTGTGCGTAGGCTCCCGTGAGGTTTTTGGAATTATCACCACCGGGCCAGTAGTTGGTTGCAGAAGTGATGGTCGAGGTAGGCATATAGGCAGTAATGCCACCCGACCAGCCGCTGGTACCCCAGCCGAAAAGGTCTATCCAGCCTTCATAAGAGTCGGAGATGCTGGAGTTGGCGGAACGCAAGGCATCATACTGGTGCTCGGCAAAGCGCCAAGTGCCGGGGGCGGTGCCACCGGTAGAGACAGCGTGAGTGCCTTGTGTTGTATACTGCAGATTGCCGGGTGCAAACTTCACGCTGGTGGTGGCCGAAACGCTGAAGCGGTGGTCGGCAAAAGAGAGGTTGGAGAGCGTTATGGTGGTAATCTTGCCACGCTGCACCACTATGTTGTTCTGGGCGTTTTTGGAGCATACCGAACCGTCGTTAGCCGTCAGAAGTATGCGGAAAGTGGTGTAGGTACCTGCGGGCAGGTACATATAGAAGTCTTTGGCCGATGCTATGTTCTGCGCCACATCGCAAGCCAGCGTGGTAACGTTGCCGCCCGAGGGCGTGGTTATCGACACCGTTTTGCCGGAGCCCGATATGGTGGAAGCGCCGTTGGTATTGCTGTTAGTGGAGACGGCAATGCGGCTGAGGCTTACTGACGACGAGGCCGAGAGACGGAAACGCACCACGCCGCAGAGGTTGTAGAACTTAAGGTACACGTCGTCGCTCACGGCATACATAGGCAGGCTGCACAGGGAGCCGTCGGGCGTGGTCTGGGTGGCCGGCAGCTTCACCGTGCTCGCGCCGGTGCGGATAGCGGCCGGCAAGACCGCTGTGTAAGGGCCGTCGGAGAGGTCGGTTCCCGAAACCTTGACGATATCGACCCGAGTCATATCATCGTCCTCTACAACACCATATATCGCCTCATTCAACGAAGCGTCGCGCACATCTATCTTGTCGTCTGCAGACCACAGCAGGCGCCCCCCGCTATAGGCTATCTTGCCATTCTCGGTGGCGGGCTCGGCGCTGGCGCGGAAGGTCTTGGCAACACCGGCATCTTTGGTGCAGGCACCCAAAAGTGCTGCAGCAACGACAAGTGCTGCATAAAGTGTCTTTTTCATGGCTGAAATGGTTTGCGAAACAATACTAACTATATCATTGCCAGTTTTTTAAAATAGAGTTACGCAATAATACATATTGTACAAAAATAAATAAAAAAAACGACATCTGCAAAAAAAAGTGCCATCAACAAGGTTGGTTTCTTCGCAACCCTCGTTTTCTCGCCTCGGCATAGTGCAAACTCTGCGTGATTTGCCCTCTGCTCTCGGCTTATCGAAAACGTTGGTTTCTTCGCAATACAAACCGAAATGACGCGTTATATTGTTATGGACTTTGATGTTGTGATTATCGGGGCGGGGCCGGCGGGGACGGTGTGCGCCTACCTGCTCAGGAAAGCAGGGATACCCTGCGCCCTGGTGGATTTTGCCACATTTCCGCGCGACAAGATATGCGGAGGCGGACTTACACCCAAAGCCTACCGCCTGCTGGCAGAGCTCATGCCTAACCTGCACTACAGCTACAAGGCGATACGGAAAATCAGGATGGGCTACGACCACAAGATATTGAACGAGATTGAACTGCCTGACGAGATAAGGATAGTGAGGAGAAAGGAGTTCGACAACGCCCTTCTACAGCAGTACCGCGATGCCGGCGGACTGTTTGTTCAAGATGTCTTTGCCGCCTTCGAGCGGCAGGGCGACGGCCTCGTGGTGCGGCTACAGTCGGGCAAAGAGCTCAGGTGCCGCTACCTGGTAGGCGCCGACGGAGCCAACAGCCGCGTGCGGCGGCAGATAATGGGACACTACAACGGCAACGTGCTGTGCCTGGAGCAGTATGTTGAACGAAACGGCAGCGCCCCGCGCGACACCATAGAGGGGGTGGTGTCGAACGACTACGAAAACGGCTATTACTACATCTTCCCTAATGACCGTTGCGACGTGGTAGGATTAGGAGCCCGGGGCATGACGGTGCAGCGTTTTCGCGAGGTGCTAGCACGGCAGGGAATAGCAGAGACCCAGATAAGAGGAGCCAACATACCCGTCGAAGAGGTCTGCTCGGGCATGGACGACGTGATGCTCATAGGCGATGCCGGCGGCTTTGCCAACAAGCTGTCGTACGAAGGCCTCTACTATGCCTTTGCCACGGGGCGCAACGCCGCAGAGGCCATCATCACAGGCCGCCCGTTCGGCCAGACCAATAGCGACATATACCGGCGCAAACGCAAGGAGCGCATCCTTGCCGGCATTTTCTACAGCCGCTTTGGCATGTTCCTCGTGCGCCACCTCACCTCATGTACATGGCTCGTCAAGAAGATTTTTGTCGCCGGCCTGCACACAAACACCGTAGCCGCACAATAAAGGCGGCAGGCGGTGCGTTACTACTTTGTAGTAAACACCTCGACAATGATAATACTCGGACTCACACTGCTTGTCGTCGCCCTCTATCTGGTTTTCACCATAGCCCTGCCTTTGGTAATCGAGGTGATGTCGCTACTCATAATCTCTGTAGCGGCACCATTCCGCTCAATAATGTACAACTACCGCCAAGGGCGCAAAAAGAAAGCCCTGATACAAAGCATAGCCCTCGCGGCAGCCATAGCCGCAATAGTGGTTGCGATAATAGTGCTGTAGAGCAGCCAATAAAAAAGAATATTTCGTGCGTATCAAAAAAAATATGTAACTTTGCAAATTATGGCAAAACTATCACGGTTGGTACTTATACTACTGACAGTCATATCCTTGCATGGATGCAACGGGTACGACAAACTGCTCAAAGGTAACGACTTTGAGGCGAAGTACGACTATGCCATGAAGCTCTACAACGAGAAAAGCTACGGGCGCGCCAACCAATTATTTGAAAATCTCACCCTCCACTACCGCGACCGGCAGAAGTCTGAAGAGATACTGTGGTGCTATGCCAACTCGCTCATGAAAAGCGGCGACTACTACACGGCAGCCTACCAGTTTCTCACCCTCACACGGCGTTTCCCCTACAGCGAACACGCCGAAGAGGCCTCGTTCCTCTCCGCCTACTGCAAATACCGCGAGTCGCCGGCCTACAGCCTCGACCAAGGCATAACCAAAGACGCCATAGACGAGCTGGAGCGCTTCGCCGCCAAATACCCGCAGAGCGTGCACATACCCGAAGTCAACGCCTACCTCGACGAGCTGCGCGACAAGCTGATGCTCAAAGACTACGAGATAGCCTACGGCTACTACGTTACCGAGCAGTACCACGCCGCCTACGTGGCTCTGCGCAACTTTGTCAACCTCTACCCCGACTCGCCCAAACGCGAAGACGCCCTCTTCTACATACTACGGTCGGGCTACGAATACGCCATAGGCAGCCGCGAAGAGAAGGTGCAGGAACGCCTCCGCCAAGTGGTCAACGACTTCGACCGCTTCGCGGCCTCGCTCCAGAACTCCAAGCACTTCGAAGCCTCGCAAGAGATTTACACCAAAAGCAAGGCTGCTCTTGCCCATTTGGAACAAGGGAACACCATAAAAACGAAATAAACGAGATAAAGATACATGGAAAAGAACAACAAACAAGCTGCCGACGCAACACCGCGCCGCAACCGCACCCCAAACACAACAATCACGCGCAACACCTACGAGTTCAGCAACCAGACGGGCAACATCTACGAGACGGTGGCGATGCTGACGAAACGCTCCAACCAGATTGCCGCTGAGCAGAAACGCGAGCTCCACAAGAAGATTGAGGAGTTCTCCAACGGTGGCGACTCGATGGATGAGCTCTACGAGAACCGCGAGCAGATAGAGATAGTGAAGTTCTACGAGCAGATGCCCAAACCAACCCTGACGGCGACCCAGGAGTATCTGGACGGCGAGCTGTACTACCGCAACCCCCTGAAAGAGGATGCTGCGGAACAGAAGTTCGAGCGCATGGAGAATGCCGCAATCGCCGCAGGCGAAGTGGCTCCTGCTGCCGAAGAGGCACCGGCAAAACCCAAGAAGAAATCGGCAAAAAGCGAATAACCTTATAACCTCATAACGGCACCCACTAAAAAACATTAATCCCCATTAATTATTCATTAATGAACCATTAATAAATTATTTGGTGATTGATGTTAAGATTGAATTAGTGGAGGCGTCCTAAACTTTATAACCTCGACTGTGCTTGAAGGTCGCAAAATAATAGTGGGCATAAGTGGCGGCATTGCCGCCTACAAGGTGCCCATTCTTGTGCGCCTGCTGGTGAAAGCGGGCGCGGAGGTGCGCTGCGCGGCAACGCGGCACGCACTGCAGTTTGTGACCCCCACAACGCTGGAGACCCTGTCGCTGGCGCCGGTATACAGCGACCTCTTTGAGACAGGCGAACCTCGCACCACACACCATGTCTCGCTCAAGGACTGGGGCGACATGATGATTGTGGCACCGGCTACGGCCAACATCATTGGCAAGGCGGCATGCGGCATTGCCGACGATGCACTCTCCACCCTTATCCTGGCGTTTCGCAAGCCCCTGCTGATCTGCCCCGCAATGAACAGCGACATGCTGCGCAGCCCGGCTCTGCAACACAACATGGAGCTGCTGAGGTCCTACGGTGCGCGGCTGATGCCCACCGTCTGCGGTGAGCTGGCATGCGGCACTACGGGCGACGGACGGATGGCGGAGCCCGAAGAGATAGTGCGCTACGCCGAGAGCATGCTGGCCGACGAGCAGGGCCAAGGGAGCGGACTCCGCGTGCTGGTAACCGCGGGGCCGACCTACGAGCGCATCGACCCTGTGCGGTTCATAGGCAACTTCTCGACAGGCAAGATGGGGCTGGCATTGGCGAGAGCCTTTGCGGACCGCGGCGTGGAAGTGGAGCTGATATGCGGCCCCATGCACTTGACGGTGAACCACCCGCTGATACACCGCACCGACGTGGAGTCGGCCCGCGAGATGTACGAGGCGGCGACACGCCTCTTCCCCTCGTGCAACGGAGCGATACTGGCCGCGGCAGTGGCGGACTACCGCCCTGAATCCCAGTCGCAGACCAAACTGAAAAAGGAGGGCTCGGAGGGTATGACACTCCGCCTGACACAGAACCCCGACATACTGGCGTCTCTTAGCGCCATGCGCAAGGAGGGGCAGATAGTGGCGGGCTTCGCCCTGGAGACGGACAACGCCATGGAGAACGCCACCGCCAAGCTCCAACGCAAGAAGATTGACTTCATAGTGCTTAACAGCATGGCCGACGCAGGCGCAGGGATTGGCACGGACACTAACAAGATAACGATCATCGACAGCGACGGCACCACCAAGGCGGGCAACCTGAAGAGCAAGGCCGACGCGGCGGCAGACATAGCGGAGCACCTGCTCTCAAAAATACACCGATAGCCTGCCCTACCCTACCCCATAACACACAATAGCCCCTACCCCACATAGGTACCCATGGCCTTCCATTTCATGAGTCGTTTTCTCGCCTCGGCATAGCGCAAACACTGCGTGATTTGCCATCTGCGCTCGGCTTATCGAAAACGTTCGCTTGAAATAAAAAAACAAGGCGCGGGAACAACCTACACAATAAAACACCGATTATTGTGTTAATACCTTATTACATATAATGCCGCCAACGTGAAAAAGCTTTGTATCACCGCCATAATACTGTCCGCTGTCGCCATAGCCGGCGAAGTGCTGATATTCGCCACCAAGAACGAGCCCCCCGACACAACCCACGAGAAAGCCATACGCAGCACCTACAGGGTCTACGCACCGGTGCTTCCCGACAGCATAGACTTTGCTGGCGAGCCCATACCTCTGGATGTATACTACGTGCGCGAGGCACTGGACCGCGAGCTGACCTCGATGATATACTTCCAGTCGAACAGCATCATGTGGTTCAAGCGTGCCGGGCGCATGTTTCCCACTATAGAGAGGATACTGCGCGACGAGGGAGTGCCGGAGGATTTCAAGTATCTCTGCGTGATAGAGAGCGGTATGCAGAACCTCACGTCGCCAGCCAAGGCGCAGGGCTACTGGCAGTTCCTTAAGTCGACGGGGCAGAACTACGGGCTGGAGATCAGCGAGGAGGTTGACATGCGCAACGACTTGGAGGCCTCGACGCGTGCTGCCTGCCGTTTTCTGAAAGACCTGCGGGCCCACCTGGGGAGCTGGACGGATGCGGCGGCAGCCTACAACCGCGGCGAGGCGGGCCTCGCCGCGGCCATTCGCAGACAAGGCTCCACAGGCTACTACGACACCAAGCTGAACAACGAGACCTCGCGCTACGTGTACCGCATAGTGGCGGCAAAGATACTTATGCAGTCGCCGCAGAGATACGGCTACTACATTCGCCAATGCGACATCTACCGACCTGTGCCGGTGCGGCAGGTGGCTCTGAAGGGCCAGAACGTGGACCTCTGCGCTTTTGCACGCAACAACGGCACGAGCTACAAAGCCCTGCGCGACCTGAACCCGTGGCTCTGCACCGACAAACTGGTCAACCGCTCCAACAAGAGCTACACCGTCAACCTGCCTGCACAGGACAACAACAAGACGCACCATAGCAGCACTGGCAACACCTTGATAACAAGGATGTAACTACCCAAAAAGAACAACCGTCTCTGTGTCTATTATGAAGAACGACAAACTCAAGATACTCGGAGCACGCGAAAACAACCTGCGCAATGTGGACATAGACCTGCCGCGCAACGAGCTGGTGGTCTTCACCGGACTGAGCGGCAGCGGCAAGTCGTCGCTGGCATTCAACACGATATACGCGGAAGGGCAACGCCGCTACATGGACACCATGTCGGCCTACGCCCGCCGCTTTGTGGGTGGACTGAGCCGCCCCGATGTCGACGTGGTGGAAGGCCTCAGCCCTGTCATATCCATAGAGCAGAAGACTACCAACAACAACCCTCGCTCGACGGTAGGCACGGTGACGGAGATATACGACTTTGTGCGACTGCTCTATGCACGCGTCGCCGAGGCCTATTCCTACCTGTCGGGCAAGAAGATGATGCGCTACAGCGAGGCCGAGGTGCTGGAGAAGATACAGCAGCGATACGAAGGCCACGACATAGTGGTGCTCGCCCCTCTCGTGAAACGCCGCAAGGGACACTACCGCGAGCTCTTCACACAGGTGGCGAAGCGCGGTTTCCTGCGCGTGAGGGTCGACGGCGAGCTGCGCGAGCTGTCGTACAACATGCAGGTGGACCGTTACAAGACCCACGACATAGAGCTGGTGATAGACCGCATGAGCGTCAACAAAAACCACGAGAGCAACCGCCGCCGTCTGGGCGAGGCGGTGAAGACGGCTTTCAAGCAGGGCAAGGGGGTGCTGATGGTGCTGGACAACAGCGACCGCAGCATAGGCCACTACAGCCGCATGCTTATGGACCCCGACACAGGCCTCTCCTACGCCGAGCCGGAGCCCAACACCTTCTCGTTCAACTCGCCCTACGGCGCCTGCCCTAAGTGCAACGGGTTGGGCGAGATAGCCGAGGTGGACCTGCTCAAGCTGGTGCCAAACCCTAACCTGAGCATCAGCGACGGCGCCTTTGCGGTGCTGGGCAGCTACAACAGCGAGAGCTACATATACCGCAAGCTGGAACAGCTGGGGCAGACCTACGGCTTCACGGTGAACGACCCCGTGGCCTCCTTCACGGAAGAGGCACGCGACGCCATACTCTACGGCACGAGCGACTACATGGACACGGGCACGATAGGCGGCGCGGGCACAGGCTTCCCGGGCATAGTGAACTATATACGGCAGATGGCAGAGAACGACGGCCCCGCGTCGCTGCAGAAATGGGCGGCAAGCTTTATGAACACCTCGGTATGCCCCGAGTGCCACGGCCACAGGCTGAAGACCGAGTCGCTCCACTACTACCTGCTCGACAAGAACATAGGCGACCTGTGCAACATGAACCTCACCGAGTTCTACGAGTGGATGATGCAGCTGGAAGACCAGCTGGAAGGCGGTCGCCGCGAGATAGCCCACGAGATAATACGAGAGATAGTCACACGCACCAAGTTCATGCTCGACGTGGGCTTGGGATACCTGTCGCTCAACCGCAGCGCACGCACACTGAGCGGCGGCGAGTCGCAGCGCATACGGCTGGCCACGCAGATAGGGTCGCGTCTGGTGAACGTGCTCTACATCCTCGACGAGCCCTCCATAGGACTCCACCAGCGCGACAACCGCAAGCTTATCGATGCCCTCAAAGAGCTGCGCGACATAGGCAACAGCGTGATAGTGGTGGAGCACGACCGCGACATGATCAACAGCGGCGACTATGTGGTAGACATAGGCCCGGGCGCCGGAGTACATGGCGGACGCGTGGTCTTTGCAGGCACCCACGACGAGATGATGAAGGCTGCGAAAGACAAGGACTCCCTGACGCTGCGCTACATAAAACGCGAGCTCGACATCGCAGTGCCGCAACGCCGCCCGATAGACGACTGCCAATACCTCACCCTCATTGGAGCGACGGGCAACAACCTCAAGGATGTAACCCTCTCCATACCGCTGCGGAGGTTTGTGTGCA
Source organism: Bacteroidales bacterium (assembly GCA_017454015.1). Classification (GTDB taxonomy): domain Bacteria; phylum Bacteroidota; class Bacteroidia; order Bacteroidales; family P3; genus Colimorpha. The sequence goes on from JAFTDW010000028.1 coordinate 12,779, forward strand.
TCACCGGAGTGAGCGGCAGCGGGAAGAGCAGTCTCGTCAACGAGACGCTTATGCCCATACTGAGCAGGCACTTCTACCGTTCGCTGCGCAAGCCGCTGCCCTACAAAGACATTGTCGGCATAGACAACATCGACAAAGTCATAGAAATAGACCAGTCGCCCATAGGTCGCACACCGCGCTCCAACCCTGCCACCTATGTTGGGGTGTTCGACGATATACGGCGGCTCTTTGCAGAGCTGCCTGCCTCGCGCATTCGTGGCTACAAGCCGGGGCGTTTCTCGTTCAACGTGAGCGAGGGGCGCTGCGACACCTGCAAGGGCGCCGGGCTGCGCACCATAGAGATGAACTTCCTGCCCGACGTGTATGTCAACTGCGAGGTATGCAACGGCAAACGCTACAACCGCGAGACCCTTGAGATACGCTACCGCGGCAAATCGATAAGCGATGTACTCGACATGACCATTGAGGAGGCCACGGAGTTCTTCGACCCCTACCCCAAGATAGCCCGCAAGCTCCGCGCGATACGCGACGTGGGACTTGGGTACATAACCCTCGGACAGTCGTCGACAACCCTGAGCGGCGGCGAAGCCCAACGCATAAAACTCGCCGCAGAGCTGGGCAAGAGCGACACGGGCAGCACACTCTACCTGCTCGACGAGCCCACCACAGGGCTCCACTTCGAAGACATTCGCGTGCTGCTCCAGATACTGCAGAAACTTGTCGACAAAGGCAACAGCGTGCTTGTAATAGAGCACAACATGGACGTGATAAAAGTAGCCGACTACATCATCGACCTCGGTCCCGAGGGCGGCAGCAAAGGCGGCAACATAGTGTTCGCCGGCTCACCGGAAAAGCTTATAAAACAAAAAAACAACTACACAGCCCAATACCTCCGCGAAGAACTCGCCGCAACAAAAAAATAGCCTCCACCCCTACCCCCTAAAACCCTAAAAACCTCCCCCTCTAAAAAAATGACCAACACAACCCCGATACAGCTACGTTTCAACGACATTGACCAGATGGGGCATGTCAACAACGCCGTCATAATGGAATTCTTCGACCTGGGCAAAGCCAACCTCTTTGCCCAGGCAGGTATGCCGCCCGAGGAGGGCGACTTCACCGTGATGGTGGTGCATGTGGACGTCGACTTTGTGAGCCAGATACGCTGGGGCGACAGCATAGAGGTGCGCACGGCCATAGACCATTTCGGCACGAAGAGCGTACACGTGACCCAGGAGGTGGTGAAAAGCGGCGGCGAGGTATGCGCCCGCTGCCACACCGTGATGGCAGGCTACCTCCGCTCCGAGAAACGCAGCGCACCTATCCCCGACAGCTACCGCCACGCTTTCGATGAATAAACATAAACAATTATTAAATAAAACTTTAAAACTATGAAAAAAATCATTTCAATGCTCATGGCCGTGTCACTGATTGCCTTCATGGCTTCATGCGAGAAAGACGACAACGGCAACACCGACAACCCGCCGAACAACGGAGAGATACAGGATCCGCAAGACCCCGACAACCCCGACGACCCGGACAACCCGCAAGACCCCGTGGAGAACACCGCCAAAATCCACACCATCACCACCACCTACAGCGATGGCGACCAAGAGACCGTGACATTCACATGGAGCGGCAACCAGCTCACAAGACTTGTGACCACCTCGTCGGATGGCGACAACGAGAGCATCGACTACACCTACAGCAACGGACAGCTTGTAAAGGCGACCCTCAGCGACACCTCCTACTACGATGTAGCCTATGCCGGCGACAAGGTGAGCACTATCTCCGAATACGTCAAGGGCGAGATCAAGAGCAAGGTGGACTTCACCTACACCAACCAACGCATCACTGCGATAACCTACACCTCCTATGATGAAGATGAGGATGAGGACGACGATGACTACAAGGCTCTCAACAAACGCTCCAGCACCTACAAATTCATGTGCAGCGTGCTGCCGCGTGCCGCCGTCAACAGCATTATGGCTCTACGCAAAAGCCTCAAAGGTGCCAAAGAAGTTACGTCCTACACGTATAACCTTACATGGAGCGGCAACAACATAACCTCTATAGGCTCCACGATGTATGGCTACACATACACCATCAACTATACCTACGACAACATGAACAACCCGTACTACGGCCTCACCGCCGTACTCGTTGAAGACGGCTTCACCCAGTACGCCAGTGCCAACAATGCTCTCACAACCAATATCTCCATGCCCACGCTTGGCTTCAACGAGACAGTCACCTGCACCTATGAGTACAACAGCAACAAATACCCCGTCAAGGTAACCGAGACCGACGAAGACGGCACCACCGTCTCTGTGATAGAATACCTATAAACCACCACCTGCCTCATCTACCCCAACTACCCTGTCCATCAAATCTATCCAGTTTCCACAACCTTAGAGGCGGCGCATTTTCATGCGCCGCCTCTAAGGTTTCTAAGCGACTGCCAAATGTGATACCTATAACATGGTTTAGGTGACCCTAAAAATAGCCTCTCGAGGCTAACTCTCAATTGCTTAGGCCATAAACTGAGGTCATGTGGCGAGCCTGCGAACTGAGGTCATGAGCACCTATGAAATAATAGCCATGTACCGCGAAGTTGTAGAAGAAGGTCTCGTTGCTGTCTGTGGGGTAGCCATGGAAGTCGGTGCCGTAACGTTCCGTGTCGGGCGGGTATTGGGCGTTGTACCAGTAGCCCGCAATATCCTTGGCCATGTAGCGGAACTCGGGACGTCCTTTCTCGCCGCGTCTCTTGATTTCTTCTAATACTTCTTCGTCTATCTGTCTGATAAGTTCGTCCAGACTTAACTTATCATGATGTTCGTCGCTGCTCATGATGAAAAAAACAGATTGAGAATATCGCCAACGGCCATATCGTGAAAGACGACATAGAATATGGCCACGGAATAAGCATCCCGCAGTGGACATTCGGTTTGCATTATTAAAAAACCATTTCCGAATTTACACATTCACAAATTCCCACACTAACGCATTTACGCATTCTGCCTGCTTTGCAGGCTTTGTGGTATGCCTGCGAGCTCCGCTGAATAAATCATATGTAGCGAGTCAGCACCGCTGAAATTAATCAAATCAAACGAAAAACACGTTAGGCAACTTCTATAAATAGCCTCGAAGAGGCTTAATCTCAATAACACCACACTAAGGAACGCAGTGTGGTGCTGCAAAATAGAAAGGACAATGTGTCTCGAAGAGACACCACCAAAGCGAATTCTTAGAACAAGCCGTTAACACATTCTTAAAGCGCATTCACACATTCAATCTTATTGTTTCTTCGGTGGTCCTTCGGCGATCTCTCGTTAGCGTTTCGGGAAGATACTAACGCATTCACGCATTAACACGTTAACGCATTCCTCATCCCTTCTTTATGGGTTATACAATCCTTCTTTGTGGCTTCTTTTAGTTGGTTATACAAGCCTTCTTGGTTATTCACTATTGCAGGATATTCTTGCTAATCCACTGACGGAAAAATGGATCTTCCACCTCGTAATGGTTACTACGTACAACGATACCAGACTTAATCATTCTCAGCAATGAGCTATAGGAAGTACTCGTCGCCTGATTTCGATTCTGCAAAGGTTGCCTGTTTAGCACCAGCTGTTTAAGTGTAAATCTATCAGTCCTGTTCAGATTCTGCCATAGACGCTCATAGTCGAGATCGTGCATGGACACAAGAGCGTCAACCGCTTTTCGTACTACATCATCATTGATTTTCTGATATTTCATCATCTCCCATACCTGCGATGACAACTGCTGTGTATCATTAGTGTCCCGTTAAAATTGGGACGATTTAATAATTAATCAAATAACCCCGGTAGGAGGGGATTATCGAGTTCTTTGACATCGTTGAAATTAGTCTTTTCAAGCAAATCTTTCA
>JAFTDW010000029.1 GCA_017454015.1 Bacteroidales bacterium
TAGTAAAAATACTTATAGTAAGTATATTTACTAATTATTTTCTGAAAAAAAGAGGATTTGGCCGTGAAGTCAAATCCCCAAAAGTTCTGCATGATGTGTCATTTCCTCGAAAGTAATCTTGAACCACTCGGTGTAAAGCTCGGGATGAAGTGCAATATCGTTTTTCAAGTCGTTGAGGTTCATGTATTTCCATGATTCCACTTCCTCGCGGTTGATTTTCGGTGTGTCGTCGCTCCGGCCAATCCAGACGTGGTCAAACTCATGCTCGGTCAGCCCTTGCCCGACGGGTGCCTTATATATAAAGGTGTAAACCTCGTGCATTTCACACCTCATGCCCATCTCTTCCATAAGGCGGCGCGAGGTGGCTTCGGCCAAAGTCTCGCCGTCGCGCGGATGGCTGCAGCAGGTGTTGGTCCATAGGCCGGGTGAGTGGTATTTCGACAATGCCCGCTGTTGCATCAGCAGCTCGCCTTTCGAATTGAAGATAAACACCGAAAAGGCTCGGTGCAGATGCGGCGTCACATGCGCCGCCTGTTTCTCCATCAGGCCAATTTGGCGGTCGTTTTTGTCAACAAGGATGACTTGCTCCATCATACATTGAATCTAATGTTCAGAATGTCACCGTCCTGAACGACGTATGTCTTTCCCTCCACGCGGAACTTGCCGGCTTCCTTCACGGCGGCTTCGCTTCCGTATTTCAGGAAGTCCTCGGTGCTCATCACCTCGGCGCGGATGAAGCCACGTTGCAGGTCGCTGTGGATGGCGCCGGCAGCGATGGGGGCGGTGTCGCCAACATGGATGGTCCAGGCCCTCGTTTCGTCAGGACCGGTGGTGAAGAACGAATGGAGGTTCAAGGTGTGATAGGCCGTGCGCACGAGCTTGTTCACGCCAGGTTCGGTCAGTCCGGCGTCTTCCATGAAAAGAGCGCGGTCGTCGGCATCGAGTTCGGCGATTTCGGCTTCAAGTTTTCCGGCGATGACGAGCATTTCCTGCCCCTCCTTCAAGGCGGCTTTCACGGCCTCGGAATACTTGTTGCCCGTGGTGGCCGAAGCGTCGTCGACGTTGCAGACGTAGATGATGGGCTTGGCCGTGAGCAATTGAATGTCTTGCACATACTTTTTGTCCTCCTCGGCCACTTTCGCGTCGCGGGCGTTGCCGAAGTTCTCCAAGGTCTCTTTGTAAACGCTGAGTACATCGAAGGCTTTCTTGTAGTCTTTCTCGCCGTTCTTGAGCATTTTTTGGGTGCGTTCCAATTTCCGGCTGACCAAGTCCAAATCGCGCACTTGAAGCTCCAAATCAACAAGTTCCATGTCGCGGACGGGATCGATGCTGCCTTCGCTGTGGGGAATGTTGGGATCGTCGAAGCAACGCAACACGTGGATGAGGGCATCCATGGTCTGCACCTCGGCAAGGAGTTTGTTGCCCACGCCTTGACCGCCCTTGCTCAGTCCGGGCAGGTCGACGATTTCTACCGTGGCGGGCACGATGCGCTTCGAGTGGGTGATGTTGTCGATGAGCTTGAGGCGCTCGTCCACCACTTCGCACATGCCGATGTTCGACTTCGAGGCAAAACCGATTTCTGCCTTAGTGTTTGATATACAATTGAATATGGTGGTCTTTCCAACTGTTGAAAGACCGATGATTCCGCAATTGAGTGCCATAGTTCTAAGATTTTAATGCTGCAAAGATACAAAAAAGAAGTTGTCCTCGAATTTCCAGTGACAAATTCAAGGACAACTTCAAAGGGATGTGTCAGGCTTTAGTCTCTATAGTTCACGAAATTGCTGTTGTCGACGCCGAGGTCGAAGCGGCCGCCCGACACATCGATACGGTTCCCATCGTGCGTGAAGGCGCGGAATTGGAACTTGCCTGCAACAACGACTTCTTTGTCTTCCTTGTCCACCACAACCTGACGCACATGGTCGAAAGTGATTTTTCCACTGTATATGCTTGCGATTTCAGGGGCATAAGGCCCTTCCATCTTGAGGCGGCAGCTGGCGTCGGTGGTGTCAATGGCAAACGACATTCCGTCCAACTTGAGCAAGTCGTGGTAGTCGTTCAAGACGAAAGTGGTGTCGATGGGAAAGTTGAAAATCATGCTGAGGCTGTGGCCATTGAGCCAACCGTACAAGGTCATGCTGAGGCCTTCGCGGTCGGCAACCAAATAGAATTTCCGGTTGCTGCCGTAGCTTGTCGATGTTTGATAAATGTAGTCGTTAAAATAGGCTCCGAAGGTGTTGTAGCCCATTTCGGAATAGATGGGCAGCCCGGGATAGTCGGGGTCGTCGATGTATTGCGTTTCCTTGAAGTCGGATTTCGAGCAGGCGGTCAAAGCCAAAGCTGCCGCAAGAATAATGATGTATCTTTTCATGGTTCAATGTTTTAAGGGGATGAGAAGTTCGATTTGGAGTTTGCTGCCGGCGAGGTAGGGCTTGGTGGGCAACATGCCCGTCGAGCCGTTGAGTTCGGCGATGTGAAGAAGGTAGTTGAAGCCTACGCCCACGCCTTTTCTGTCGCCCACTTGGAAGCCTGCACCAAAGTAGGCCGAGGCATTCATCTTGTCGGGGTTGGTGTAGTGCTTGGTGACTTGTTCGGCATAAGGCTCCATGCCGTCTTTGTCCAAGAAGTTGACCTTGTTGCGGTTGCCAACAAGGAAGTCAATGTCGGCTTCGGCGGCGAGGTACATCCTGAACGATTCAAGTCCGGAGTTGAAGTAATAGCGCAGCTCGAGCGGGATGCCGAGGTAGTGCGAGTGTTGTTCGATGCCTTTCACGCGGAGGTATTCCAAGGCTTCGTCGTTTTCGACCTCGAAATAGTACCATTCTTTGTCGATATAGTCAGCCGTATGGAATTCTTCGATGGCTTGCTTGTAGCCGATGCGCTTGTAGTTGAAGCCATATTGCAGGCCTGTTCGGAATGCCCAGTGGTAATTCGGGCTGACGATCTCATAATGCGCCGAGGCTTGGTAGGTGCGCATATGGCTGTCCACATTAATATAGGCTCCCCATCCGCCCGTCGGTCTGAAGGGTTCAAGGTTGGGGGAGAGGTGGGAGACGAATTTCGGCCCCGCTTCAACATAGAAATTGTGGTGCCATTGCCTTGGCGATTCGGTTTCTTGCGCCGTCGCCGCCTTGCCTGCAAAGAGGAGCAGGCATGACCAAATGAAAAGTCGTTTACGCATAATTTTGATGTTTGGGTTTTGTTGGCGCAAAACTACGACTTTTCTCCACGGCAAAACCGTTTTGTCAAGGGCTTACAAACTTTTTGAAAATTAAAAAGTTGATGATTAGGTAATTATATTTTTCTTTTACAAACTTTTTCGTATGGGCTACAATCGCAAAATCAGCGTTTGTCGCCCGCATTCCAGTCGATTTGCTTGTATTCCGTGTTGTAGCCTGTGCCGCTTTGGTTGACTTGATAGTCGGTGTCGGCAAGCAAGGCTTCCTGCGCCTGCTGTTGCGAGTTGGCCTGATGCTTGTTGATGTATTTCAATCCTAACCTCCAGAGCTTGATGTCGGCCCAGAGGAACACGATGTAGATGATTCCTCCTACATAGACGGGCAAGACGCTGGTGACCATCAGCATCCAGTCGAACAGGCCGTGGGCGAGCATGGCCAAAAGCAGGCCGCTGATGAGGTGTCGGCCGCGTTTTTCAGGATCGAACTTGGCCAACGAGAGGAAATAGCCCATCACCACGCCAAAGAGGAAATGGGCCGGCACGGAGAGCAACGCCCTCACGATGCTGGTGCCAACGCCGCTGCCTATCGACTCGGAGGCCGCGCCGAAGACGTACATGATGTTCTCGACGCACGCAAAGCCCAAGCCGATGAACGAGGCGTAGACAATGCCATCGAAATACTCGTCGAAATTCCTGTCGCGCCAAATGAGAACCATGAAGACGAGGAACTTGGAAAGCTCTTCGGGGATGCCGGCCTCCCAAAACGCGTTGTAAAACACGGTGTTGGAAACCCATAGGCGGTTGATGATGCCGACGATAAGGATGTCCAAGGGAATGGCGATGATGCCTCCGATGAAGGCCTTGGCCAACGACTTGACGGGTTCTTTTTGGTATTTGTCCTGACGGTAAATGTAAATCATCAACACCACGACGGGCAGGACGGATAGGGCGAGTAGGAGAATGCTCATGGGTGAATGGATTAACTTTTTGCAAAAATAGGGAATTTGTCCGTGAAAAAAGCCTATCTTTGCGGAAAATTTTCGTATATGCAAGAAATGATCCTCATCCTCGACTTCGGCTCGCAAGTCACCCAACTCATCGGGCGTCGCCTCCGCGAACTGAACGTCTATTGCGAAATCCATCCTTTCAACAAGATCCCGGCCATTGGGCCAAACGTCAAAGGCGTGATTCTCAGCGGAAGTCCGTTCTCGGTGCGCGACGAGCGTGCGCCCATCGCCGACTTGTCAAACATCAAAGGGAAGCTGCCCTTGCTCGGCATCTGCTATGGGGCGCAGTTCATCTCGCACCGTTTTGGCGGCGAGGTCAACGGTTCCATCGCCCGCGAATACGGCCGCGCCATGCTGACTGTGGTGGATGGACAATGCCCGCTCTTCAAGGGCGTGAGCACGTCTTCGCAAGTGTGGATGAGCCACGGCGACACGATCGCAAAACTGCCCGCCAACGCCAGAATCATCGCCTCGACCGACGATGTGGAGAACGCCGCCTACAAGATTGACGGCGAGGAAACCTACGCGGTGCAGTTCCACCCCGAAGTGTTCCACACCAAGGAAGGACCCCAGATGTTGGCCAACTTCGCCCTCGGCATCTGTGGCTGCAAGGGCGACTGGACCCCCGACTCGTTCATCGACAACACGGTGGCGAGCCTGAAGCAACAGTTGGGCGACGACAAGGTCATCCTCGGACTTTCGGGCGGCGTGGACAGCACCGTGGCCGCCGTTTTGCTGAATAAGGCGATTGGCAAAAACCTCACTTGCATCTTCGTCGACAACGGCCTCTTGCGCAAAAACGAGTTTGAGGAAGTGCTCGAATCGTATAAGGAAATGGGCTTGAATGTGATAGGTGTCCATTCTGGCCATTTGTTCCTCGAAAAACTGAAAGGCGTCACCGACCCCGAAGCCAAGCGCAAGGCCATTGGAACGACTTTCATCGACGTGTTTGACGCTGAGGCACAAAAAATCGAGGGCGCACGCTGGTTGGCGCAAGGCACCATCTATCCCGATGTCATCGAAAGCGTGAGCGTCAACGGGCCGAGCTGCAAGATCAAGTCGCACCACAACGTGGGCGGCCTGCCCGAAAAAATGAATTTGAAAATTGTGGAGCCGCTGCGCTCCTTGTTCAAGGACGAGGTGCGCCGCGTGGGTCGCGCCTTGGGCATCAAGCGCGAGCTGATAGGCCGCCATCCTTTCCCCGGGCCGAGCCTCGGCATCCGCATCTTGGGCGAAGTGACCGAAGAAAAACTCCGCATCCTCCGCGATGCCGACGACATCTTCATCAAAGGCTTGCGCAATTGGCCTTGTGAGCTGCCCAGTGCTTCGTATCCCAACGAAATGGCCGACAATTTGTATGACAGCATTTGGCAGGCGGGCACAATGCTGCTGCCCGTGAAGTCGGTCGGCGTGATGGGCGACGAAAGGAGCTACGAATACACCATCGCCCTCCGCGCAGTGATTTCCACCGACGGCATGACCGCCGACTGGGTGCATCTGCCTTACGACTTCATGGCGAAGGTTTCAAACGATATTATTAATAAGGTGAAGGGCGTGAATCGCGTGTGTTACGACATTTCGTCGAAACCGCCTGCGACCATAGAATGGGAGTAATAGATTATGTGTAAATTAACGAAGATATTTTTTTTCTTTTTGTTGTCGCTTTCCTTGGCTTGCAATTTGACGGCCCAAGTGTCTGTTGAACGCTCCACAGAGATTGTCACGATAAGCGGGAAGGAGTATTATATGCATCGTGTGCTGCACGGGCAGACGCTTTACGGTATTTCCCATGCCTATAATGTGAGCGTGGAAGAGATTGAAAGACTGAATCCAGAGGTGAAAGACGGGCTGAGGTCGGGTAGCGTCATAGGCATTCCCGTGAAGAAAAATGAGGCTGTTTTGACTTCGGAAAATGTTGAGAAACAAAAGGTTGTACCGGTTTCTGAGAAAGAGCCTGCAACCCAAACCGTTGAGCAACCTCGACCCAACCCGCAAGAACCCGAATCCAAAATGACGGTAGGCGGCACTTATGTGGTCCAGCAAGGCGAAAGCTTGTACGACATCGCCAAGAAGTTCGGCATTGATTTGGCTGACTTCAAGGCGATTAACCCTGGCCTTTCCAACGAGCCTGCCGCCGGAACCTCGATTATGGTGCCCAACATTGTGAACGAAAACGACTATATAGTTCATAAGGTGGAATTGAACGAGCGGACTACCTCAATGCTGAAGCGTTGGGGTGTGTCCGAAGATGAGTTTAGGGAGAAAAATATTTCCGTGGGCTCTCATGTATTTGTAAACCAAGTGGTTCTGATACCCATAGAAAAGGTGGTAGTGGCTTCGTCGCAACAAGAAGAAGAACCCCAAACCGATGAGGAAGATCAACAAGGTTCAGAACAGGATAATATAGCCTTGATTGACGAAGAAATAACAGAAACACCGCAGTGTAATATCCTGGAAGAAAATGCTTTGCAAACCTATAAGGTGGTCCTGATGGTGCCTTTGTACCTAGGCGACATGGGCCGGCTTGACGTGGGGAAGGAAGGCGTGGCGAAGGCCATGAAATCGCGGGCGATGCTGTTTTTGAACTTCTACGAAGGCTTTATGATGGCTGTTGATCGCTTAGTGGAAAAAGAAGGCCTCAAACTCGAACTGACGGTGATGGATGTCACCGACGATGCCTATACCGCCAGAGAAGCTGTCGGCCAGTTGGACCATATTAGCCCCGACCTCATCGTGGGACCGTTTTTCGCCAACAGTTTCGTAGAAGTGGAAAACTATGCCAAAGGAAAAGGTATCATCGTGGTCAATCCCATGTCGGTTCGTGAAAGCATCTTAGAAGGCAACCCCAATGTGGTCAAGGTGAAACCCGGAATGATGGGCCAGATTCTGGACTTGTCGAAACTCATCAAAAATCATTACAGCGATGCCAATGTATTCATTGTCAGCAAAGAAAATGATGGAGATACGCTTTTTTTGAATGTCATGGAACGTCGGCTGAACCATTCGGTGAACGAGAACGTGTCGGTTAGTGGAGAGGAAATGCTCGAATATGCACGAAGCGAAAGCAAACGGATGGAGATGGGAGAGAGGCTGTCGCCTACGGTCACCGTCGAAGGTCAAGTGTATTCCACCAGCGACCTTGAGGCCAACGCAGGCACCGACATCGTTTTGGAGAACAACGTCAAACGTTATGTCTATTCGGAAATGTCGGCTCTGAAATCGCAACTCTCCGGGGTGCGCGACAATCTGATTATCGCCTATGGCGACAACAATGTTTTTGCCACACAAGTGATCAACACGCTGAAGAAAGAGGCGGATAGGAAGCCTATCACGCTCGTAGCGCTTCCCGATTGGACCAAATTCGAGAAACTGTTGGTGGGCAACCTTTTGGAAATGAATGCCATCTATCTCACCGACTGCTTCATCGACTATCGTGACCCAGAAGTGAAAGACTTCGTAAGGAGATTCAGGAGAAAATACCGCTACGACCCCCACGATTATGCTTTTGAAGGCTACGACATCGCTTACTATTTCTTGACAGCCCTGATGCGATATGGCAACGACATGATTGGCTGCCTGCCTAACCATGACATGCCCCTTTTCCACACTCGCTTCCATTTCATGGGCGCAGGAACAGGAAACGGCATGGAAAACCAGGCATGGAGCTTGTTCCAATATGACAAAGAAGCGGTGGAATTGAATCCTATCAACCCCAATAAAACGCATAATGATGAATAGGAACTTGTTTGCAATTGCTGTCATGGCGCTGCTCATGGCTTCGTGCGGCAACGGCAGCCAAAAATCTTATTGGGACAACGGAAATTTGAAGTCGGAGTTGCACTATTCCGGGGAAGAACTCGACGGAGAATGCAAGTGGTACCATTCCAACGGGCAAATGTGGCGGCAACTCACTTATCGCAATGGCAACAAGGAAGGACTTTCGCTCCGTTGGCACGAAAACGGTCAGTTGGCAGAGGAAAGCTGGTATAAGAACGACCATTTAGACAGCATCAGCCGCACCTATTCCGAAAAGGGCATTTTGGTTTCGGAGATCCATTATTCGAATGGCAAGAAAAACGGCCCTTTCAAGACTTGGTACGAGAAAGGACAACCGTTCCAGGACGGACAATACACAGAAGACATGATGGACGGCGAGTGGTTCATCTTCTACGTTGATGGCAATCTCGCCTCGAAAGCCGTTTACGACAAAGGCACCGGAAAACAGACCGGTTACGACGAAATGGGTTGCAAAATCTTGGAGGTGAACTATCTCGACAACAGGAAACATGGCAAGGAAATCCGTTACGCCCCCAATGGAGATGTTGTGCAAGAGTTTGAATATGAACATGGTAGAATGATATATCCTTTCGAATTGGAGTGAATAGATGACTTTTTGCTTAGGAAGTGAAAATATTTCGAGGTTTTTTGAAAACGTACAAATAAAAACCCTAACTTTGCAGCGAAATAAACGAAAACAACTTTCAAACAACTAAAATAAACCTTTAATAAAAGTCAAAAAATGAAAGTCAATGAAATTATGACCGCTCTGGAAGCCAAGCATCCGGGCGAAAATGAGTATCTGCAAGCAGTGCGCGAAGTGCTCGAATCAATCGAAGAAGTTTACAACCAGCACCCTGAGTTCGAAAAGGCCAAGATCGTCGAAAGACTCGTCGAGCCCGATCGTATCTTCACGTTCCGCGTGACTTGGGTTGACCGCAACGGTGAAGTCCAAACCAACTTGGGCTACCGCGTCCAGTACAACGCCGCTCTTGGCGCCTACAAAGGTGGTCTCCGTTTCCACAAGGCCGTCAACGTGTCCATGCTGAAGTTCTTGGGCTTCGAGCAAATCTTCAAGAACAGCCTCACCAACCTGCCTCTCGGCGGTGGCAAGGGCGGCTCCGACTTCGACCCCGTTGGCAAGACCGACGAGGAAATCATGCGCTTCTGCCAAGCCTTCATGTATGAGCTTTGGAGAAACATCGGTCCCGACCAGGACAGCCCTGCCGGCGACGTTGGCGTGGGTGGCCGCGAAATCGGCTATCTCTACGGTGCCTACAAGAAGCTTGCCCGCGAGCACAGCACCGGTGCCCTCACCGGAAAGAGCTACGGCTGGGGTGGTTCTCTGATTCGTCCCGAAGCCACCGGTTTCGGCGCCGTCTATTATGTCGTGCGCATGGTGCAGCAAGCCGAGGCTTCCGTCCTCAGCAAGATTGCCGACGGCCTGAACATGCCTCTCGCCGGCAAGCGCATCGCCCTCTCAGGCTTCGGCAACGTGGCTTGGGGCGCTGCCATCAAGGCCACTGAACTCGGTGGCAAGATCGTCGCCATCTCCGGTCCCGACGGCGTGTGCGAAATCGCCGATGGCATCACCAAGGAGATGATTGACTACATGCTCGACATGCGTGCTTCGAACCGCAACAAGGTTCAAGACATGGCCGACAAGTTCCCGGGCAAGGCCGTCTTCACTCCCGGCAAGAAGGCTTGGAGCGTGAAGTGCGACATCGCCATGCCCTGCGCTTTCCAGAACGAGCTGGCCGAAGAGGACGCCAAGGAGCTGATCGCCAACGGCGTGAAGTACGTTGCCGAGGTCTCCAACATGGGTTGCCAACCCGGAGCCATCGCCGCCTTCCAAGCCGCCAAGATCCCGTTTGGTCCCGGTAAGGCCGTCAACGCCGGTGGCGTTGCCACCTCTGGCCTCGAAATCTGCCAGAACGCCGGCCACATCAACTGGACTGCCCCTGAGGTCGACCAGAAGCTGCACAAGATCATGAACGACATCTATGACATGTGCGTTGAGTACGGCAAGAGCGGCAGCAACATTGACTACGTCAAGGGTGCCAACATCGCCGGTTTCATGCGCGTGGCCAAGGCTATGCTCGCCCAGGGTATCATCTAAGATACCGGCGCAAGCCTTAACAACAAAGAAGCGGAGCGGCAATTTTGCCGCTCCGCTTTCTTTTTTGTGTACTGCCTTAACGAAAATCATGCAGGGGGATTCCCCCTGCATGATTTTCGTTAAGATGCGCTATGTGTTGGTGCCTCAAAAAGCCTTTTGCTTGGCGAGGTAGTCGAGGGCGAGGGCGTAGCCTTTGAGCCCGAGTCCCACTATCACGCCGCGGCATACGCCGGAGATGAGCGAGTGGTGGCGGTACTCTTCGCGTGCAAAGATGTTGGAGATATGCACCTCTACGCAAGGCACAGGGATGGCGGCTATGGCGTCGCGCAGGGCTATGCTATAGTGCGAGTAGGCTCCGAGGTTGACAATAAGGCCGTCGGCGGCAAAGCCCTGCTGCTGTATTATGTCGACGAGTTCTCCCTCTATGCTGCTCTGGAAATACAGTATCTCTGTGCCGGGGTGGGTTTGTCGCAGTTCGTCGACCAGCTCGGGGAATGTGGTTGTGCCGTATATCTCCGGCTCACGTATGCCTTGCAGGTTGAGGTTGGGACCGTTGATGATGGCTATTTTCATATTTTTACCATGTCTATCAGGCGGACGCCGTCGAGCCATACTGCTATGCATATCACAGGTGGCAGGGCGGGGTTTTCAGGTATGGACAGGAGCGGTTGCAAGGTGGTGCCGTCGACAATTTCCACATACTCCACCTCGAAGCAGAGGTTGTTGGGCATGTTGTCGCTTTGATTGACGAGGTGCCACGAGTTGAGAGTGTCGGCAACCCATTGCTTCACCTCGTCGCAGTCTTCGCAGAGAGCCATCTCGGCGGCTTGCGAGAGGGTGGCATAGATGGCAGGGGCTATGGCGCGGGCCTCGGGTGAGAGGCGTTTGTTGCGGCTGCTGAGTGCCAGTCCGTCGTCGGCACGCACTATGGGGCAGGCCACGAGTTCTATGGGGTATTTTATCTGGCGCAGCAGCTCGCGGATTATGGCTATCTGCTGGTAGTCCTTCTCGCCGAAATAGGCTTTGCGGGGTTGTACGAGGTCGAAGAGACGGCGCACCACCACGGCGACACCTGAGAAATGGCCTGGGCGGCGCGGCCCTTCCATGACCTCCTCGATGGCTCCGAAATGGTATACGGTGTCCACCGGCTCGGGGTACATCTCCTGCTCCGACGGGGCGAAGACGATGAGCTTGTGGCTGTCGGGGAGCTCAAGGGTGTCGAGCAAGGCGAGGTCGGCTTCGAGGGTACGGGGGTACTTCTGCAGATCCTCTTTGTTGTTGAACTGTATGGGGTTGACAAAGATGCTGACCACGGTCACGGGGTTATCGCCAATGCTGCGCTCAATGAGCGAGAGGTGCCCCTGGTGGAGTGCCCCCATGGTTGGCACAAGACCTATGGCTGTGTTGTTGCTGCGCGAGGCGGAGAGGGCCTCGCCGAGCTCTTGGGTGGTTTTTGCTACTATGGTTTTCATGGTTTTCTGGGTTCATGACGTTTTAGGCCTTGGCAAGTCAACGTTTTTGTTCGGCAAGGGCAGCGGAGGCTTGCTTCACTGCCGCAGCCGTAAAGCGAGGGTTGCGAAGAAACCAACGTCGTTTTTTATTCTACTTCTTCGTAGTCGGTGAATTGTTCTTCTTGTTTTTGGTTTGGGTCGAATTTGGGACGGTTGAGCAGACGGTTGGGAAGCTCAAGCAGGTAGTCGAACAGGGTTATGAGTATGCTGAAAACCAATGCTGTGCCAAATGTGGCTACGTTGAACTGAGGCACCAGCTTGGCTGCGAGCCAGATGATGATGGCGTTGACAACAAAGAGGAAGAGGCCGAGGCTCACTATGGTGAAAGGTAGCGTGAGGAATATTAGTATGGGGCGCAGGAAGTTGTTGAGCAGGGCAATGACCAGTGCGGTGAGTATGGCCGAGAAGACTCCGCCGGTAATATCGACGCCGGGCAGTATCCATGCGGCGAGGATTATGGCGAGGGTCATCACCACCACGCGGGCGATGAATGCTCCTGCGCTCGAGCGGTTGTCGGGTTGGGGGTTGGGTTGTTGGGCTGTGGACATGGGGGAGGGGAGGGTGGGTAAGGTTAAAAGGTTATAGGGTTTTAGGGATGGGGCTATTCGTTGAAGTAGTCTCCTTTGCCGTAGCGCAGCACCGTGGGGTCGTCGCCGGTGAGGTCGACCACCGTGGAGGGTTGTATGTCGCCTTCGCCGCCGTCGACCACTATGTCCACTTTATGGCCGAAGCTCTCCTCTATCAGTTCGGGGTTGGTGATGTACTCAGGCTCCTCGTCGATGTCCTTGTCGAGGTAGCGCACCGAGGTGGCGATGAGCGGAGAGCCCACAGCCTCGATGATGGCTTGGCATATAGGGTTGTCGGGCACGCGTATGCCTATGGTCTTGTCGGCATTGGTGTAGTGCCGTGGCACGCCGTTGGAGGCTTCCAGAATGTAGGTGTAAGGGCCTGGCAGGGTGGAGCGCAGCATCTGGTAGCAGTCCTTGGAGAGCGGGCGTATGTACTCGGAGGCCATGCTCAGGCTGGAGCACAGCAGCGAGTACTTGGCCTGTTTCACGGTGAAGCCTTTGAGGGCGGCGATGCGCTCCACGCTCTTCTTGAAATTGATGGAACAGGCAAAGGCGTAGATGGTGTCGGTGGGTATTACCACCACCTGGCCGTCAGCCAAGGCATCGGCTATTCGCGTAATATCGCGTCGGTTGGGATTGTCAGAGTATAATTTCAGTAGCATAATCGGAGTGCAAAAGTACGAAAAAAAGGCGAGATGTATGCTTTTTTTTTACATTTGACGTTAATTATGTGACAGTTTTGCTATAATGTAATCACGGCATGACGCTTTTGTGCCCCCTGTTTTACCCAAAGAAAATGCGAGTATTCGTCTCTTTCCTGCTTTTTGCCATCGTTGGGTTTGCGCTGCCCCATGCGGTGGCCGCCGACCTTTTCCACCGCCATTTTGCCGACAGCACACTGCGTGTTGACTACCACCGCACAGGCAATCGCAAGTGCGACACCATAGTTGATGTGACTTACGCCGTTGCCGGTGGGTGGGTGGGCTCCACAACCCAGCTGATAGACCCTTTCGACAACGGAGACTACCGCATAGTGGTTACGGACACCGCCGCTTCCGAGTTCCTCTACAGCCGTTGCTACAACACCCTCTTCAGTGAATACCGCCAGACCAAGGCCGGCGCGGACAGCGCCGCCACCTTCGAGGAGGTGGTGCGTGTGCCCCTGCCGCTTCACGCGGTGCGCCTGCTGTTCCAGCGCCGCGGCACCGACGGCAAGTTCCACACCCAGAGTGCCATGCTGCTCGACCCAGCCGCAAAGGACTTCGCGCCGCGCCGCCCACAGCCTCTCTGCAGCCCGTTGCGGCTGCACTACAGCGGCAACCCACAGCGCAAAGTCGACATAGCAATTGTACCAGAGGGTTACGGAGCCGCCGACAGCCTCAAGATGCGCCGCGACTTGCAGCGTTTCTGCGACTATATACTGGCTCAGGAGCCTTTTGCGTCGCGCAGCCGCCACATCAACGTGTGGGGTCTGCCGCTCACTGCCAAGGCCTCGGGCATCACCAACCCGGGCAGGGGCATCGCTGTCGAGAGCCTTCTCGGCGCGAGTTACAACACCCTCGGCTCCGACCGCTACCTTATGACCACGCGTCTCTGGCAACTCCACGATGTGCTGGCCACCACCCCCTGCGACCACATTGTGATAATGGCCAACAGCACCACCTACGGCGGCGGGGCTATATACAACTTCTATGCCATGAGCTCCACCTGCGACATGGCCTATATGGTGCTGCCGCATGAGCTGGGGCACAGCATAGGCGGCCTTGCCGATGAGTACGTCGACGAGGAGTTGAGCTACAGCGACATACACCCTACCGCCACGGAGCCTGTCGAACCCAACATCACCACGCTTGTCGACTTCGCCTCCAAATGGCAGTCCATGCTTCCCAAGGGCACTGCGGTGCCCACGCCCGACAATGCCAGTGTGAGCAGGTCCGAGAACGGCCCGCTCGGCGTATACGAGGGGGCAGGCTACAAACCTCGCGGCGTTTACCGGCCCGCCATGCACTGCATGATGCGCGACTACGCCCCGTTCTGCCCGGTATGCAAAAAGCGACTCAATGCAGTTTTTGACCTTTATATAAAATAATGGCGGCAGTATTGCGTTTTTATTAATTATGGCAATGTGCAACTAATGGGAATAAACGCGGCTTGGGAGAAATCATGAAGTTGAGAGTTAGCCTGATAATAGTATTCCTGTTTGGCCTTGCGCTCTTTCAGGGCGGATGCGTCAAAGAGCCTGTCGTGCTTTCTGGCGAAGGGCTTCACCTGAAATATTCGTGCGACACGCTGACCTTCGACACCGTCTTCACCACCATGGGCACCGCCACAGCCAACCTCAAGGTATACAATCCCTACGACGAGCCCGTGCGTATAGCCACCATCACCCTCGACGGCGGCTATGCGAGCCGTTTCCGCCTCAATGTCGACGGCGACACATCCATGAGGGTCTCCTCCACCGTTGTTGAGCCTCACGACAGCCTTTTCATATTTGTCCAGGCCAACATCAACCCCAACAGCAGCCTTACCCCGTTCCTTGTCGAAGACGCCATAGCCTTCCATATCGACGGGGCTTCCAGTGTAGACCGCGTGGTGCTCACCGCCTACGGGCGCAACGCCTGCTATCACCTGCCCGACCATGTGATACACGACCAGTACGGCAACGCCTATCCCTACTCTATAATCAACTGTCGCGAGTGGGATCACACACGTCCTCACGTCATTATGGGCTATGCCGTTGTCGACGAAGACTCGCTGCTGGTGCTCAATGCCGGCGAGGAGCTCTACTTTGGGTCGCAGGCAGTGCTGTGGGTCTACGACGGCGGCACGCTGCGCGTGGAAGGCTCGGGAGAGCAGCCTGTGCTCTTCTCCTCGGTGCGCCACGACGGCCACTACGACTACCTGCCTGGGCAATGGGGCTACATCTGGCTCTCCACGGGAAGCCGCGACAATGTGGTCGACTATGCCGTGGTGGAAAACGCCACCATTGGGCTGCTCTGCGACACCATGGCGGGCACCAATCCCACGCTTGCCGTCACCAACAGCGTGGTGCGCAACATGAGCATGGCGGGCATAGTGGGGCAGGGCAGCTGGATAGAGGGCGACAACCTGCTGGTATACAACTGCCAGACGGCTACCCTCGCGCTGCAGTACGGCGGCCGCTACCGCTTCGGCACCAGCACTTTCTCCAACTACTGGCCCTACGGTGCGCGCAAGTCACCCTCCATAGTGCTCAACAACTACTATACCTACGGTCAGACCATCTATGCGCGCCCCCTCACCGAGGTCTCCTTCTCCAACTGCATAGTGGCCGGAAACTACAGCGAGGGCGAGTTGCTCTTTGATGCCATTCCCGAGGCAGCGTTCAACCTGTCTTTCGACCACTGCCTCCTTGCCGCCGACTCCGCCGTCGTGGCTGCCGCCGCCCGTGTGGCAGGCAACATCTATGGCAAGCGCCGCAGGCCGCTATTTGTGGACACCGCCGCCGACAACTACCACCTCCTTCCCGACTCGCCGGCAAGGGCGGCGGGCACCACACAGGGGCGCCGCACCGCCGCCGACCTCGACGGGGTTACGTGGGACGCCACCCCCTCCATGGGCGCTTACGAATATGTGGATACATCACTGTTAAACCAGAGAAAATACTACAGACAATGTTCAACTATATCTCCGGCCAGCTGGCCGAAATCAATCCAGCCTACGCAGTGGTCGACTGCCACGGGGTTGGCTACCAGATTGAAATTACGCTAAACACCTACTCTCAGATAAAAGACATGAGCGAGGTGAAGCTCCTGACGCACTATGTGGTGCGTGAGGACGCCCACCTGCTCTATGGGTTCTATACGGCCGCGGAGCGCGACATGTTCCGCAAGCTCATTGCCATCACCGGGGTGGGCACCAACACGGCGCGCATGGTGCTTTCGTCGCTCACCGTCGACGAGCTGCGCCAGGCCGTGGTGTCGCACAACGTCAAGGCGGTGCAGTCTGTCAAAGGCATCGGTGCCAAAGGTGCGCAGCGTATTATCCTCGAGTTGCAGGACAAGGTGGACACCCTGCCCGCCGAGACTATGGCGGCGCTCTATGCCGGCGGCAACAATGCGCAGGAGGCTCTGGCGGCGCTCTCCATGCTGGGCTTTGCCAAGCCTGCCGCAGAGAAAGCCCTCCAGGCCGTGACCAAGCAGAACCCCACAGCTTCGGTGGAGGAACTGATAAAGCTGTCGTTGAAGATGTTGTAGTGAAAATAAACGACTTTGTGATACTGTAACACTTTACTCCTATTACTCTGATAATCTCGAAATGAAGTTGCGAGTGGCTGTCATGACAATGGTGCTCTTCGTGGCAATGGCTGCGAAAGGCATGGCAATGCCATCTGGCGGCTGGACGGTGAGCCGCGTGGCTCTCAGCGACACCGACACGGTGGCGCGTTTCCCATTGCCGCCGTCGGCCGACGACCGCACGTCGCCACTCTTCCTCCGCAACCCGTCGAACATCAAGGACACCGTGGAGTACGACCCCGAAAGCAACGACTACATGCTCGTTACACGCATGGGCAACACGGTGCTCAGCCGCAGATTCATGACTTTCGACGAGTATCAGAACTGGCTCATGCAGCAGACCATGAACCAATACTGGCGCAGCAAGGGCCAGGTGATCATGGGCGATGCCAGCGAGGAAAGCATGCTGAGCAACATACCGGGCTTCAACGAGGTGAGCCGCAAGCTCGAAGCGCTTATGGGCAAGCCCGAGATAAGCATCACTCCGACGGGTAGCGCCGACCTCACCTTCCAGCTGATATACAACAACCGCGAAGACCCCATGCTCGACGCCAGCACACGCAGGCGCCTGAGCTTTGATTTCGACGAGAACATTCAGCTAAGCCTCAATGCCAAGATAGGCGACCTGGTGAGTTTCGATGTGAACTGGAACACGCAGGCAACCTTTGACTTTGAAAACCAGCTGAAACTCAAGTACGAAGGCAAGGAAGACGATATATTGCAGCTCTTGGAGGTAGGCGACATATCTTTCCCGCTCACCACCACGCTCATCAAAGGCTCGCAGCAGCTCTTCGGCGCCCATACCAAGCTCAAGTTTGGCAAGTTGACCCTCGACCTTGTGGTGTCGCAAAAGGAAACCTCCACGGAGAACCTCCAGGTGCAGGGCGGCGCCAGCTGCGAAGAGTTTGAGATACGCGCCGACGAGTATGAAGAAAACCGCCACTACTTCATATCGCAGTATTTCTATGAGAACTACAACGGTGCCTTGCGCACGCTGCCCGTGGTGGCGAGCAACATCAAGATAATACGCATGGAGGTGTGGCGCACCAACATAGGCGCCGCCGTCACCAACAACCGCGACCTGCTGGCACTTGCCGACCTTGGCGAGCGCCACCCCGCCAACAGCAGTGTCACCGGCTTGGGTGTCTCTACAAGACCCGACAAAAATGCCAACAACCTGTTCGATGTAAAGAACAAGAATGGAGATATCGTCATGCCTGGAATAATAAACAGGCAGGCGGTGCGCGACCGTAGCAATATAAATTCCTATATGCAGAGCAAGGGCTTTGTCAACGGCGTGGATTACGAGAAGATAGAGTCGGCGCGGCTGCTTGCAAGCAACGAGTATACCTACAACAGCCAGCTGGGTTTCATCTCGCTGAGCCAGCCACTCAGCAACGACCAGATGCTTGCCGTGGCATTCCAGTATCAGATTATTGGCGACAGCAATGTATATCAGGTCGGCGAACTCACCACCGACGGAGTCAATGAACCCAACACCCTTATTGTAAAACTGCTCAAAGGAACCTCCAACAACACCCACCATCCTATATGGCGGCTCATGATGAAGAACGTTTACTTCCTCAAGAGCACGCAGATAAGTCCCGACAAGTTCCGTCTCAACATACTCTACGAGGATCCCGAAGGCGGAGCGGGGGTGGGTTATTTCACCGAAGGCCCTCTGGAGGGCAGGACGCTCATCGACGTCTTCGGCTTCGACCGCACGGATGCCACCATGACCAGTCTCGGCCCCGACGGAGTGTTCGACTGGTTTGACAGCGCAGCCTTCAAGGGCGGCACCATACAGGCCGCCTCGGGGCGCATATACTTCCCTTATGTCGAGCCCTTCGGCAAAGACCTCGATTCCATACTGGGCCACAACCCGGAGTATACCAACCTCTACTGCTTCGACTCGCTCTACGCCATGCCGCAGACCCTTGCAAGGCAATATGCCGACAAGAACAAGTTCTACCTCGAAGGCTACTATACCAGCGCAGTGAGCGGTGAGATCTCGCTGGGCTACAGTGTCACCAAGGGCTCTGTGACCGTTACCGCCGGCGGCATGCCGCTGATAGAGAATGTGGACTATACCGTTGACTACACCATGGGCACCGTGCGCATCATCAACGAGAGCATCCTCGCCAGCGGCACCCCCATCAGTGTGAGCAGTGAGAACAACTCGTTCAGCATGATGACCAAGCGGATGCTCGGCGCACATATCAACTACGAGTTCTCGCCCGACTTCAACCTTGGGGCCACCGCCATGAACCTCAGGGAGAAGCCGCTCACCTATAAAAACAACTTCGGCGAGGAGCCCACCAGCAACTCCATCATGGGCCTTGACCTCAACTATCGCCACGAAGTGCCTTTTATCACCCGTATTGTCGACATGCTTCCTGGCATACAGACCAAAGCCCCGTCAACCCTGAGCCTCACTGCCGAGCTGGCCCATTTCTTCCCCAACATGTCGAACACCGGCTCCGCTGACAGCAAAGGCAGAGTGTCGTATATAGACGATTTTGAGGGCTCCAAGAGCAGCATCGACTTGCGCGGCCCCAGCTACTGGCACCTTGCCAGCACGCCTCGGGACACGGCCGGCCGGTTTCCCGAGACGCTGCCCGGCTCGGGCCTTGCCTACGGTATGAACAGGGCACTCCTGTCGTGGTATCGTATAGACCGCACACTGTACAGTGGCAGGCGCCCCTCCAATATCAATGACACCGACGACATACTGCGCCCATACGTCCGCAGCATTATAGAGCAGGAAATATCGCCAAACAAGAGCCTTGTGGCCGGTGAGCACAATTTTGTGTATGAACTCAACCTCGCCTATTACCCCACGGAGCGCGGCCCCTACAACTACGGCGTGGACAGTGTGGGCTCCGACGGCTGTTTCACCAACCCCCAAAGGCGTTGGGGCGGCATTATGCGCTCTCTCGACTACACCGACTTCGAGTCGCAGAATATAGAGACCATTGAGTTCTGGCTCATGGATCCTTTCATGGATCCAGTGACAGGCAAGCACGACGACAATATTCCTGGCGGCAAATTTGTAATCAACCTCGGCGACATAAGCGAAGATATACTGCGCGACGGCAAAAAAGCCTTCGAGAACGGCTTGCCGACATCGGAAAAGGTGGTCAATGTCGACACCACCATCTGGGGCCGCGTGCCGACAACACAGCCTATAGTCAACGCTTTCGACAACGACGAGGAGTCGCGCAAATACCAGGATGTGGGTTACGACGGACTCTCCTCGGCCGACGAGCAGACGTTCTTCAACGACTCCATACACGGCTACTTCCTCGACAAGATGGCTGCTATCATATCCGACAGGTCGTCGCCCGCCTACGCCAAGCTGTTGGCCGACCCTTCGAGCGACAACTTTGTACACTACTTTGACAACAGCTACGACGCTCCCGGCGTTACAATCAGCGACAGGTACAAGTACTTTAGCAACCCCGAGGGCAACAGCCCCGTGGGCAGCGACAATAACGAGCGCTACAGCACCACGGCCACCAACTATCCCAACGTGGAGGACATCAACCGCGACAACACCCTTTCCGAAGCCGAGAACTACTACGAGTACGAGATTGTGCTCACGCCCAACATGAAAGTCGGCGAGAACTTCATTGTCGACACCCACACCTCCTTCTTGGTGGAGCATCCCAACGGCGACAGGCCTCCCACGCTGTGGTACCATTTCCGCATACCCATTCGTGAGCCCAGCTGCAAGGTGGGAACCATCTCGGGCTTCCAGTCCATAAGGTTTATGCGTATGTATCTCACCGGGTTCGAGAAACCTATAATACTGCGTTTTGCAAGCCTCGAACTGGTCTATGGCACGTGGCGCAAGTACAGCGAGAGCCTGCTGCAGCCCGGCGACTACGTAATGGGTTCCGAGGCCAACACCTCGTTCAACATCAGCTCTGTCAACATAGAAGAGTATGGCTCGCGCTACCCCGTGCCCTACAACCTGCCGCCCGGAATAGAGCGCGAGCAGTGGTACAGCACCAACTCAGCAGCCACGGAGCTCGACGAGCGCTCGCTCTCGCTCGACATCACCGACCTTGGCAACGGCGACGCCCGCGCCGTGTACCGCAACACGCAGTACGACCTGCGCTATTACGACAAACTCAAGATGTTTGTCCATGCCGAGGCCAAGGGTAATGAGAACAGCCTCGCCGACGACGACCTGGTGCTCTTTGTGCGCCTCGGCTCCGACTACACCAGCAACTACTACGAATACGAGGTGCCCCTGAAACTCACCCCGTGGGGGGTTAGCAAGCGCGACACCAACCTTATATGGCCGCGGGAAAACTATGTGGACATACCGCTGCAGAAACTTGTGGAAATCAAGACCAATCGCAACAACAATTACCTTTCAAAACAGGTTCTCTACATCGAAACCATAGACGGCCACCGCTGCTCGGTGCTCGGCTCACCAAACCTTGGCAAGGTGAAGGTGATAATGATAGGTGTGCGCAACCCCAAGAAGGAAATCCTGAGCGACGGCCTCGACATGATGCCCAAATCGGTTGTTGTGTGGGTCAACGAGTTGCGCCTGTCCGACTACAATAGCGGTGGCGGCGGCACCGCCGCCATGGTGCTGGCGCGTACCAACCTTGCCGACATAGGCAACCTGTCGTTCTACGGCGCCTATACCGAGGCAGGCTTCGGCAACCTTGAAGACAACCTCAACAAACTGGAGCAGGTCAACACCCTCAACATCCAGACCACACTCAACCTCGAGCTGGGCAAGTTCCTGCCCGAGTCGTGGGCTATGCGCATCCCCTTCTATATCGACTACAACTGGGAACACGGCACACCTAAATACAATCCACTCGACCCCGACGTGCTGTCCAAGAATGTCAAAGACAGCAATCTGTTGTGCGAAGACAAGAAAACCACCAACATCACACTTGCCAACGTTCACAAAGACCGTGTGGGCAAGTCGGCCCTCAACCCACGTTTCTACGACTTCGAGAACCTCTCGTTCTCATACGCCTATAGCAACGAGCGATCAAGCGACGAGGATATTGAACACTACATCAAAGACCAGCACCGCGGCGGATTTACCTACAACTACAGTGTGTCGCAGCCCAAGCAGATACGTCCTTTCATGAAGAGCAAGGTGTTGCAGTCTAAATCGTTGCGTATTATTGGCGACTTCAATGTATACTACCAGCCGCGCAGCCTCACCTTCACCACCGAGGTTTACCGCGACTATGAGGAGACTCTGTTGCGCAACAAGACCAACAACGCCAAGCTGCCGCCAATGTCGCCGACCTACTTCAAGCAGTTCACGTGGCGACGCGACTATGGGCTGCAGTACGACATCAGCCGCAGCCTGCGTCTGCAGTTCGACGCGTCGGCCAACTGCCGCATCGACGAGGAGCCTATCGTTGGGCGTATAGACACACGAGAGGAGCGCGACGCCATGCTCAACTCCATAATACACACCGGCGGCGGCACCAAGCAGACCTACTCGCAGAATCTCAACATATCGTGGGATGTGCCTATAGGCAAGCTGCCATATATGGACTTTGTGAGAATACCTGTAACCTACCGTTCCACCTACAACTACACAGGCCCTGCGCCTATCTATGACAAGCAGGGCGGCATACTCGAGAACTCGGGCACCTTCAATGCCACAGCCACCGCCAACTTCCAGACACTCTACAACAAGTCGAAATTCCTCAAAAAAGCCTATCAACCGCCCAAGCCCAAGAAAAAGACTGTGGACAAAGCCAAAGACAAGGCCAAGGAGGAGGCTCAGGAACGCATAGGCGTGAGGCGCGACCCGCCCAAGGCCGAGCCTCTGCTGACTCCCGAGCAGCAGGACTCCATACGCAAGGAGAGAAATCACGAGCGTATGCTGCAAACCATATACTTCGGTGCACGCTTTGCCACCTGCATCAAGAATATCTCGGCGCAATGGAACTACACCACGGGTTCGCGTGTGGCGGGATTCATGGGCGAGCCGCAAGTTATGGGACTCGACCTTAACAAGCAGCTCTCGCCGGGCTGGGGCTTCGTCTTTGGCCGGCCAGTGTCCGTCATAGAGAGTATGCGCTCCCAGGGTTACCTCTCGCGCGACCCGTTGATGAACACCCCCTCCATGGGCACAGGCAACAAGGTATTCTCCATGCAGGGTACCGTGGAGCCTATACGCGACATGAAGATAGAAATAACCTGCTCGCAGAACCACTCCTCGCGGGAAGAGTACTACTATAAGTGCCTTAGCGACGAAGGCGAGGTTGAGGGTCCTCTGTCGTACACCATGACAGGCTCCTACACCTCCACGGCGTGGACCTGGCGCACCGCCCTGCGCGACCCCGACCAACTGTACCAGGATTTCCGCGACGCGCGCATCATAGTGGCAGAGCGCCTTGCCGCGATGAACCGCAACCCATACCCCGACATACCGTTGCCGGACTCCTTGGTCAGCAACTTCCCCGCAGGCTACAGCGCCAACTCGCAGACAGTGCTGCTCACCTCATTCCTCGCCACCTATCTCGGCAAAGACCCAAATAGTATTGGCTTCTCGCCGTTCATGGACATGCCCCTGCCAAACTGGAACATCAACTATTCCGGTCTCGGCAAGTTGGAACTCCTGAAACAGTGGTTCACCAACATCACCCTGAGCCACCGCTACAGCTCCACCTACTCGGTGGGCAATTTCTACACCTCACCGGAGCTCTCGGGCAAGACCAACGGCTACGACTATGGCTCAGAAACCGAGCTCAACCCGTCGGGCGACTACATACCGCCAGTCTCCATGGAGGGCGTGCAGTTCTCCGAGCAGTTCAACCCGCTCATCAAGGTGGCGGTCAACATGGTCAACAGCTTGCAGTTCAACTTCTCCTATCAGTGCAACCGAACCCTGGGCCTTAGCTTTGTCAACAACCAGCTCACCGAGACCACGCGCAACGGCCTCACCATTGGCGGTGGCTATCGTTTCAAGGATGTCAAGATAAAGATCAAGACTGCCGAGAAGACGCACAACCTCAAGAGCGATGTGGTGCTGCAGCTCAATATCACAAGGAATGTCAACGAGACCTTGATACGTCGCATAAACTCAGACATTGACCAGGTCTCGTCGGGCTCCACGGTGTGGATGGGCGAGCTCTCCGGCGAGTATGCCCTCTCGAGCACGCTCACCCTGCGCGCTTTTATCCAGACCAACATCAACACGCCGCATATCTCCAGCTCTTACCCCAACAGCTCCACCAAGGGTGGTCTCACCATACGCTTCAGCTTCTAAGACGCTCACATGCGGTGGCAATAAAAAAAAGCCCCTCATAAAGGGGCTTTTCTGTTGTCCATCCAGGACTCGAACCTAGACTGGCTGATCCAGAGTCAGATGTGCTACCATTACACCAATGGACATTTTATGTCTGATTTCCGCAGGCTGTTTTGCTCTCTCCTTTTCAGAAATCGGGTGCAAAGATACGCTTTTTTTTTCTTATGGTGCAATTTATTTTTGTTCTCTGATGATAACTGTTTTATTGTCTTTGTTTTATATTTTATTTTTGTTTCTTTTGGCATCCCTTTTTTGTCACTCTGAGTGGTCGTATTGGAGGTGCAATTGTCATTTTTTGCCGTGTTATTGCAAAAAAAGATGTATTTTTGCAAAAATGTTACATTATTAAGTTGTTATGACGAACACTGCGGATAGTATACTGGCGCTGCTGCGCATTGCCAAATATGGTGGCGAAGAATCTGTGATGATCAGCGACTACGGCAAGCTCTACGAGGAGTCTATGCGGCAGAAGGTTGCGTACGTTGTGTTGTACGCCTTGCGCAAGGCGCACCTGCTCGACGCGTGCGACGAGCAGGTGCGCTACACATGGCTGGCGCAGGCCATGATACAGCAGCAGGTGGTGGACAGCGACACGCGTGCCATAGAGGGGCTTGCCGAGCTGTATGCCCGGCACGGGCTGCGCATGGTGGTGCTCAAAGGCAGGAGCATGGCGACTTATTACCCCAACGAAGTGTTGCGCAATGTGGGTGACATCGACATAGCCCTGCTCGATGCCGAGGGCAGCATGGACGAGGCGTGGAAAGTGGGCGACAAGGCTGTGGAGCAGGCTCTCGGGCATCCGTTGGACTACTCGCATGAGCACCACACAGTGTTCCAATACAAAGGTCGTCCCGTGGAAAACCACTACGACATAGTGTCTGCGCGTATGTCGCCGACAGCCCGTTACGTCGACGGCGTCCTGAAGGGTCTGCTGGCGCACGGCTGCACCCCTTGCAAGGTGGGCTCCAGCACCGTGCTGCTGCCCTGTGCCACATTCAACGCCATATTCATAATACGCCACATGGCGCAGCATTTTGCGGGTAGCCATATCCTTCTGCGCCACCTGCTCGACTGGGCCTGGTTTCTCGACAAGGAGCATGAGTCGGTCGACTGGCATCTGGCTTCCGAGGTGTGGCAGCGGTGCGGTATGACGGATTTTGTATGTGCCGTCAATGCCATATGTGTGCGCTATCTCGGTGTGCCAGAGGCTGTGTTCCACGGCTACTGCTCCAACGATGAGGCACTGGTGCAGCGGGTGTTGGACGACATACTGTATTCGCCTGTGAGGGATTGGGTGGCTCCGCGCCGCTGTGTGCTTCTGTTCCGCTTGCGGCGGTTCTTTGCCACCACATGGAAGCGACGCCTGGTATATAAAGAAACCCTCCTCACGCAGCTATGGAGAGGAGGGATGATCTTTTTGAAGGTTAAAAGGTTATAAGGTTTTGGGGAGCTTATTTCTTTTTACGGTTTGCCGACTTCTTGGCAAGGATGGCTTTGGCTGCCATGGCGGCTTGTTCCGCGGCTTTGGCGGACACTTTCTTTCTGCTCTTCGATGTGCTTGATGTTGCAAGTTTCGTGGTGGAGCTTTTCTTGGTTGCCGTGGCGGTAGTCTTGACAGCTTCGGTCTTGGCAGTGCTTGTCTTTGTGGCTTTTACGGGAGTTTTGGCGGCTGGCTTTGCGGTGGCAGTCTTTGCTGTCTTGGCTGTCTGTTTGCCCTGTGGGGCAGGTGCGGCTTTCTTGGCAGTGGCGGCCTTGCCGGTGGCTGTTGTTTTGCTGCTGGCTGTCTTTGCTGCGGTGGTTTTTGCTGCGGTGGTTTGAGCGGCACCCTTCTTGGTGGTCTTGGCAGCAGTGGTTTTCGCAGTGGTTTTTGCAGCTGTTTTGGCGGTTTTGCCGTTCTTGGCGGCAGCGGCTACTGTGGGTTGGGCTTTCTTGCCGGACGCGGTTTTCTTGTTCTTGGGCAGGTGTTTCTCAAGGTCAATGATCTCGCCGTCGTCGCCAATAAGTCCTTGTTCGAGGGCAAGGAGGTCGTCATCGTCGGGTTCCTCTTCGTCCTCCATGTATTTGTCGAGCAGGTCGTCGTCGTTGGGCTCGTCGTTTATATCGTCGTCCTCCTCCTCGTCGTCATCATCGTCCGTGTCTTCGTCCTCGTCGGGGCTGTCGACCAAGGCTTGGAGGTCTTCGTATGAGCCGTGTTTGAGTTTGCCCACGCGGCCCACAGGGGCTTCGTCGTCGTCCTTGTCCATGGCCTCGGAGATCGACTCGAAGTCGTCGTTGTCGCTGTTCTTGTCGTCGTATATGTCTTTGTCGAGTTCGTCCTCAATCATTGTGGAGTCTATTTTCACGTCGAACTTCACGAGGTAACAGGTGTCGTCGGTCTCCATGGGAACTGTGAAAATTGACTCTCCGTTGGGTTTGACTGTGCGTTGCAGATAGTCTTTATAGCCGTCGGGATACAATTCTTTGAAGAGTGCACGCAAGTCGTCGTTGAGGTTTTTGTAACTGACTATCAAGTTTTTCTTTTGAGGATGGTGTATCATAGTCTGCGTGTGTTTGTTTTGCAAGTTTAAGAAGTTTGTGGCAATATTGCGAATAAAGTTATTAACAAATAATAGATTCGTCGTCTTCGACGCGTAGATTTTTCATGATGAATTCGCGGCGTTCCATGGTGTTTTCGCCCATATAGAAGCCGAGGGTGCCGTTGATGTCGAAGTTTTTATGGAGCAGCACAGGGTCGAGACGCATATCCTGGCCTATGAAGTTCTTGAACTCGTCGGGCGATATTTCGCCGAGGCCTTTGAAGCGAGTTATCTCGGCGTTTGGTGTGTTGGCGATGGCGTCGATGCGTTCCTGGTCGGTGTAGCAGTATTTGGTGCGTTGTTTGTTGCGCACGCGGAAGAGCGGAGTCTGGAGTATGTATACGTGACCGTTGCGTATCAGGTCGGGGTAGAAGCGCAGGAAGAAGGTGAGGAGCAGAAGTCTTATGTGCATGCCGTCGACATCGGCATCGGTGGCTATCACCACGTTGTTGTAGCGCAGGTTTTCAATGTCCTCGTCGATGTTGAGGGCGTTGTGTAACAGGTTGAGCTCCTCGTTCTTGTATACGTCGACTTTGTTTATCTTGTATATGTTGAGGGTCTTGCCGCGGAGGCTGAAGACGGCTTGGGTGGCCACGTCGCGGCTCTTGGTGATGCTGCCGCTTGCCGAGTCGCCCTCGGTGATGAATATAGTCGACTCCAGTCGGCGGGGGTGGTTGCTGTTGTAGTGTACGTGGCAGTCGCGCAGCTTGCGGTTGTTGAGGCTGGCTTTCTTGCCGCTTTCGCGGGCTATCTTCTTTATGCCGGCAATGTCTTTGCGCTCTTTCTCGTTCTGGTTGATTTTCTGTAGCAGGGCGTCGGCGGTGTCGGAGTGGATGTGCAGGTAGTCGTCGAGGTGGCGCTTGAGTATGTCGAGGATGTAGGTCTTGATGAGGGGGCTGTTGTTGGAGCCGTCTTTCTGGTTGGGTTCCATGTGGGTGGAGCCGAGCTTGGTCTTGGTCTGAGCCTCAAACACAGGCTCTTGTATCCTTATGCAGAGGGCGCAGACAAGCCCTTGGCGCACATCGGCGGGCTCGCAGTCTTTCTTGTAGAACTCCTTGACGACGCGGGCGTAGGTCTCGCGGAAAGCGCTTTGGTGGGTGCCACCCTCGGTGGTGTGCTGTCCGTTGACAAAGGAGTAGTAGTAGTCGCTACTCTGTCCGTTGATATGTGTGAAGGCGGCCTCGAAGTCGTCGTCTTTGATATGGATGATAGGGTAGAGCGGTTCGCCGTCGAGGTTGCGCTCCAGCAGGTCGAGCAGTCCGTTCTTGGAGTAGTAGCGTTTGTCGTTGTAGTATATGGTGAGGCCTTTGTTGAGGTAGCAGTAGTTCCATACGCGGCGTTCCACATACTCGCCGAGAAAGTGGTAGTTGCCAAAGAGTTGCGGGTCGGGGATGAACTCTATGAGGGTGCCGTTGTCGCCCGCGAGGTCTATGATGTTGGAGTCGGAGGTGAGCTTGCCGCATTCAAACTCTGCCACGCGTCCTTTGCCGTCGCGGATGGACTGCACCTTGAAGTAGCTGCTGAGGGCGTTGACGGCTTTGGTACCTACACCGTTGAGTCCCACTGATTTTTGGAAGGTCTTGCTGTCGTATTTGGCACCGGTGTTGAGCTTGCTCACTGCGTCGACCATCTTGCCGAGGGGTATGCCGCGCCCGTAGTCGCGGATGGTTACGCGGCGGTCGCCGAAGTTGATGTTTACATCTATGCGCTTGCCATAGCCCGAGGTGAACTCGTCGATGGCGTTGTCGATAACCTCCTTGATGAGTACATATATGCCGTCGTCGTGCGACGAGCCGTCGCCCAGTTTACCTATATACATGCCCGGGCGGAGGCGTATGTGCTCCATGTCTTCGAGGTGCACTATCTTGTCGTCGCCGTAATCTTCGGTAGTTGGTGCGGGTTTTAGTATCTCTTCCATGCTCTGCTAATGTGCTATAGTGCCTGTTTTACAAGTATTACACTGCATCGTTCCAAAACGCAAAGTTACACACAAAAAATTGACTGCACGCCTTACTGCGGTTATTTTTTTTGCACGGCTGTTGTTAATAACCCACAGCGTTATTTTTTGAGGTTGCCGTCGCGGACTTGATATACGGGACAGCGGCATTAGCTATTGTAGGTGGAATAGATATTTAATGCGACGTAGTGGACATATTTTAGACTGAGATTTCGTATCTCAGGGCTTCATTCCCTTGGGCGATTTGTATATGGTAACCTCTAAAAATAGCCTCGGAGAGGCTAATTCTCAATTGCTTAGGCTATGAACTGAGGTCATGAGCACCCGTAAAAATAGAAATGAATACTAAATTCTTTACCTAATTATTCTGGAATGCCCTGAAAGGGCATAAATCCAACAGCCCAGGGCACCGCCCTGGGTATAAACGGCATCAAAATACATGCGCCCTGTAAGGGCAAAATCAATTTTAGGTATAACATTTAGCAATCAAAAAATAAAAACATGGACAGCGAATAACTGAGGTCATGAGCACCCGTAAAAATAAAAACATGGACAGCGAATAACTGAGGTCATGAGCACCTATGAAATAAAAACAAGGACAGCGAATA
>JAFTDW010000007.1 GCA_017454015.1 Bacteroidales bacterium
ATACAGGCTGTACGAGCTTCCGCTGGCCACGGCCTGCCCAAAGCACCATTTGTTGACCTCGTTGCCGTTGACCAAAGTCCACTCGGACGCCTCCCTGAGCGTCTCGAACCCACAGCGGTACGTGAACGACTGGGCCTTGACACCACCATATACCATGGACAACATCAATAAAACGTTTTCGATAAGCAAGAGCAGTGGAAGCTTGCTTACACTGCCACAGCCAGAAAACAACTCATGAAATGGAACTATAACTATAGACTTTTTCATAACCTGACTGTTTACTGCTGTTAGATGTATTGCCAAACCATACAAAACATATTTCCACCTAGCCAATGGAACTGTTACTGGCAAAATACGGAAATAGTTATAGTACTATCGTTTTTCATTACCCTTGCAGGAGCGGTGTCTGCTATTTTTGCAGTTAAAGTAGAAGGAAAATTATAGGAATACGCTATGCTAAATACATTACTATGTATCTCATTATATAAAAAACATGCATTGTTCAGTCCATTATCACAATAGGTTTGTTCTGACAATAGAAGCCTACGCTTGAGGGTATAAGTAAAATAACCACCCATATGAATGTACTGGTTGTTAGAGTATTTATACGCATCAATTGACTGAATGAAAAATTTCTTGTTTGTCAATTTATGAATTACCATCTGATTTGGAAGCATCATTTGCGGTATAATTCGCCAACGCACTGTTGGTATTATATATTGGTTCCTGACATTCTTGGCCAACCAAACAGTAGCCAATGTATCGGGAAAATGGCTTACATCAATGAGTGAAACAACAGCGGTGTCCAATACTCCATGCACTACATGAGGCGACGGAGAGAGGTTTATCCTATATGAATACAGACCTTTGCGGGTTGGTATGGCACCATTATATGCCACAAACGACAATACGAACTCGTCGTTCTGGAGCGGAGAGAGACGCACCGGCATTTTGAAATGCGTAGTCATTGGACTGGGGAGATAAAAACCTTCCGAGTTAATCGTAGAAAGATCAACGGAGTATTGCTCTGACGATATTGGAGTAGTAAGGGTTGTGCTCTGGCAGTACTGTTCTTTAGCAAAATGGCGCAGCCACAACATTTGTGTGTCACCCTCATACACTGAAGCGGTAACCACTTTACTTATCGTAGCTGTAATATCAACAAACTTCTCTGTTGACCCTGCGGAATTATATACACTTGTTTCCCAGTGGTAACTACTGTTGGCACACTCTGGACAGAACCTTGCCCTGACAAGGCATGTAGAAGTCTGCGGATATACCGATGTATTAGGTTCACCTATCATATCTATAACACCCGACTGTAGGTAGTTGATGCCACAGTTGGTCGATTGGTCGACATTGGTCTGCGCATACGACACCAGTTTCTTCAATTGCCTTGTTCCGTATATATTATTTAGATGAACTGAATCCAAAGCAGACCTTGAACCTTGCCCCACATAATAGTAGCCAACAAAGCCATTGGAATCCAGATATCTGTAATCCCCTTTCCCATAATAAGTATATCGTGTTCCACAAAAAACCAAGAAATCATAAACCCTGTTGCCACTATGGTTCAATGACACAAACCCTGCATCGTATACCCTATAACCGTTGGGCAACGATACAATATGCATAATATTATTGTCAATGCTGTTAATTCTAAGGGATATATTTGTTTGGTACAGCCCTGAAAATGGTGGGTTCATGTAGTATACCGACGGATCTTCATAATACGTGAAAATATATTCCTGACCAGGAGTATAATTTCTCACAATGACATTTTTAACGAATTCGGTGGAGCATTGCATGACGTGCGAATTAAACTGCGCACGGACTGGCATCACGGCGATAAATGCAACCGCAATAATAAATAATGTTTTTTTCATAATTATTTGTATTTAAATTTAATAATCAACATACCTAACCGGCTCATTTCTAAAATAGCGTCGGATTTAGAAGCAAATAAAGTTGTATATACATAATCTACAGCAACCTACCTCTTGAAAACAATAACCAATTCCACTGCAAATGTACAAATTTTTCATATAAAAAGCAAATTAATAAAAAAAAATTATATTCTGCGTCCAATAAGAAAGTAAACCCCTGCGTCTCGCAGAAAGGACACTGGGTAAAAAAGCAGGAGAAAGAAAACAGCCCTGATGAGATTGAGCATGTCAACGTTTTCGATAAGCAAGAGCAGTGGAAGCTTGCTTACACTGCCGCAGCCAGAAAACGACTCATGAAATGGAACGTTAATTCTCGCAAATTAACCATTAATTTTTCATTAATATTTTATTTTCTCGCAGATACCGCAGATACCGCAGATATTGTTTCTCGCAGATACCGCAGAGATTTTTTTCTGCGATTTCCGCGCTTTCTGCGAGACATTTCACTGCCGCAGCCAGAAAACGACTCATGAAATGGAACCGATAAACCAGAGTGCCGCCAGGGCTGCTATCCACAGTGCCAAAATGGCATAGGTGCGGAGGTAGTACGACGGTTTTTGGCGTTTGTGGCGTGCCACCTGCATCAAAAGCACCACAACAAACACGCCGCCAAGCAGCTCCAACAAATGCAAGCGTTTCTCGGGCACCCTCTTACGGTCTTTCACGGCAGCACGCTTGTCGGACAAAAAGAAGGCTGCCGCCAGGAAATTGACGGCAACCATATAAAGCAAAATATAATAGTTTTCGTATAGCACGTGGAGTATTACCGCCGCAGTCAAAACCGAACGTTATATGGTAAGCCTGGGAAAACCTAAAAAAGGTGCCTATGCCATGTTGTGGAACACGTTGACCACATCGTCGTCGGCTTCGAGGCGCTCCACAAGGGCTTCGACGTCGGCCTGCTGCTCCTCGGTGAGTTCACGCAGTGTGAGAGGTATACGCTCGAACTTGAACGACTTGATTTCAAAACCGTTGTCTTCAAGGTATTTGGAGATAGGGCCGTAGTTCTTGAAGTCGGCGTAGATGTTAATCTCGCCTTCGTCGACAAAGAGTTCGTCGATGTCGTAGTCGATCAGTTCCAGCTCCAGCTCGTCGGTATCCACGCCCTCTTTGCAGGGCACCACAAAGGAGCATTTACGCTCAAAGAGGAAGTCGTTCATGCCCATAGTGCCCAGCTCGCCCTTGCCGCGTACAAAAGCGGCACGGAGGTTGGCCACGGTGCGTGTGGGGTTGTCGGTGGCTGTCTCCACAACAAAGGCGGTGCCGTGGGGGCCTTTGCCGTCGTAGGTCACCTCTTTGTATGCCGAGGTGTCCTTGTCGGTGGCGCGTTTGATGGCGCGTTCCACGTTGTCTTTAGGCATGCTCTCGCCCTTGGCGGTTTGTATGAGCAGGCGCAGGCGCAGGTTGCTCGCCGGATCAGGGCCGCCGGCTATGACGGCGAGGGTTATCTCCTTGCCTATCTTGGTGAAGGTGCGGGCCATGTGACCCCAGCGTTTCATTTTGCGCGCTTTGCGATATTCAAAAGCTCTTCCCATTTTTAGAAGGGTTAAAGGGGTTATAAGGTTAATTTGTGCTATTCGTGGTCATTTTTATTCATAGAACACGAATAACACGAATTTTACGAATTTGAACGTTTATTCGTGTGTATTTGTGCTATTCGTGGTCATTTTGTTATATTCGTGGTCATTTATTCGCTGTCCGTGTTTTTATTTCATAGGTGCTGCTCATTGGTAGTAGTATTCGAAGAAGCGGAGGTATGCGTCGACGTTTTTGCGGTTGTAGAAGGTGGCGTAGTTGAGGGTTGATATAGGGAATATCTGATAGTCGGCTTTGTCGTATTTAGAGAGCGGGCTTTCGGGGCTTTGCAGGTGGCGCCAGTAGTCCATGGCTTCGGAGGCATCCTTGAAGCGGTGCATGGTGAGCATCTGGGTACTGTCGGTGAACATCAGCGGGCTGGAGCGGTAGCCGCTGTTGGCGTAGTAGGCGGCGTTGAAGTCGGCGAGCTGGTATTGCAGGGTGGTGGCCTGTATGCGGCGGTCCTTGACAATGACCAGCACATAGTGCTGCTGGTCGGGTTTGTAGCGGTAGAGCTTGCTTTCTGTGGGCAGCTCCGACGCCGAGGGGTTGGCAGTGGTCTGCCGGGCGTTTTCCTGGCTGTTGCCACCCAGCGGGTCGCCGTTGTTTTTGTTCTGCGCCAAGGCTTCGTCGGTGGCTGTGATTTCCTCGTCGGCAGGCTTGCCGCCACCTTGTATCATGCGCAACTGCGCCTTGGCAATTGGCACTATAGGCTCCTCCTCGGGATAGGCTGCAATTATCTTGTTGAGGATAGCCACAGCAGAGTCGGTCTCTCCTATCTGCGCGTAGGCCAGTGCTTTCCAATAACGGCACTTGGCCATGGTTATGCTCTCGGGGTAGGTCTTGATGGTTTTGTCGGCATAGTCTATGACATTGACAAAACGCCTCTGGCGATAGAGGGAGTAGACCTCGGCGTAGTCCTCTTCCTGTTGCTGTCCGCGCCGTATGATTTCTTTGTAGTAGTCCTCGTTGCGTATCAGGTTGGCGTAGTCGCTGTCGGGGAAACCCATCAGCACCATGTCGCGATAGTAGTTGGCGCGCGGCGTGTTGCCCTGTTTGGTGTAGATGAGGTAGAGCTGGTAGAAAGCCTGCACTATGTTGTCGGCGTCGGGGTATTGGTCTACCATGCGGAGGTAGCACTCCAGTGCGCGCGGTGTGTTGCCTATAGCCTCGTTGTAGAGGTAGCCGGCGTTGAGCAGAGCCTGCGATATGGCGTACTGCATGGAGTCGCGCTGGGTTTTGCTCTTGGGGAGGTCGCGCAGGTAGTAGGCCTCGTTGTGAGGGTCGTTGGGGTCGTCGACCGACGGCTTGGACTCTTTGGGCAATGCCGCGGCGGTGTCGGACTCCTCGTCCTCGCTTGCCAGAAGGTCGGAAGTGAGGGGGCGCACACCCATGGCGGGTTTCTTGGAGAGGAACCAGTAGTCTTCCAGCACCCTGTTGCTGCCCCAACGCTGACGGAACGACTCCTTGCCTTTGGACACGGTGTTGGAGTTGTAGAAGTACCAGTCGCCCTGCAGGGTGTTCTGCTGGGCCTTGGCGTCGCTCGCCAGCTCCTCGAGCAACAGGCGCTCTTTCTCGGCCTTCTCGGCATCCTTGAGAGCTTTGATGCGTTTCTTGATAATCACGGAGCGCTCGGCGGGGTCCATGTCGGCCATGGCAATAAGGCTGTCGTTGAGGTGTATCAGGCGTGTGTTTTCCACCAACGATGTGAGCACGTCGTAGCGAGGGCGTATGACGTTGTAGTTGGGGTACTCTATGTCGATTATGTGTATGGCGGTGTCGTAGTAGCACTGCGCAAGGTCGTAGTTCTCGTAGTATTCGTAGAGTATGTCGGCCATGCGTATTGCCGACTTGGCTTTCTGCGCCTTGTTGGCAGTGGCGGCGGCCACCGACAGCTTCAGGTTGTCGCAGGCTTTCTGGGCGTCGCGCATACCCATGTACATCTCGCCCTTGGCGTAGTATATCTGGTCGCGGAATTCCACGTTCTTCTTGTCGGCAAGGAGTTTGTCGAGGCTTTTCTCGACGGCTGCCGCGTCGGTGTGCTCGGGGTCGCTGCACGAGGCGAGGCTTATGCGGGCGTTGAACTCCATGACATAGTCGGGATGGCACTGCAACACTTTGCCGTAGTATTTCTGCGCCGTGGGGCGTTTCTCAAGCTGGTGGTATATCTGCGCCATGATGTAATAGTAGCGCGCGCGCGACGTGTTGTCCTTGGTGTTGTCGAGCGAGAGGCGCAGGTACTGCACCGCTTTCTTGTATTTCTGCTGCGGGAGGGCGCACTCCACTTGTGCGGGGTAGAGTTTCGAGGCGAGTTTGTCGGGGAAGCCGCCCTCCTCGAGGTCGCCCACCAGCTGGTCGAGCAGGCTTTCCGCCTCGGGGTACTGTTTCTGCTGCGTGAGGCAGCGCGCAAGGAGTATCTGCGCCTCCGACGCCTCGGCGGTGCCGCCGTATTGCGCAATGATAAGCCTGCAGGTGCTCGATGCGGCGGGCAAATCCTGCTTGTAGAAGCTGGCATAGGCCGTGAGCAGGTAGCAGCGCGGTATTTGCTCAACATACTCGCGTCCTTTGATATAGATGCTGTGCTTCTTGACTCCCTTTATACCTTTCTCAATGGCTTTGTCCATCTGAGGGAATATGCTCTGCGCCTGCTCCTTGGTGCCGAGCTTGTAGACGGGCAGTATGCGGGTGTAGTCGTCGGCCACCGTCTTTTCCAGCTGCCGCACACCCTCCTTGAAACTCTCGTTGCCGTTCCACCACACATTGTAGCGACAGGTGAGCTGGTGGTAGTGGACATTGGTCCACGTGGCTTTCTGCGTAGAGCAGGAAGCCAGAAGGAGCAACGCCGCCAAAACTACTATGCTGTGGATTTTTTTCAAGAAATGCAATGCTACACCTATTCAATAATTCAATAACGCCGGCCGCTAAAGTTTATTGTATCATCATTAGCCAATGTTTTCGTTCAGCCGAGTGCAGAGGGCAAATCACGCAGTGTTTGCGCTATGCCGAGGCGAGAAAACGAGGGTTGCGAAGAAACCGACCTCCAAAATTGGAGGCACCCGTTACACATTGAAGCGGAAATGCATTATGTCGCCGTCCTGCACCACATAGTCCTTGCCCTCGATGGCTATCTTGCCTGCCTCGCGGCATCGTGCCTCGCTGCCCAGTGCCACGTAGTCGGCATACTTGATAACCTCGGCGCGTATGAAGCCGCGCTCGAAATCGCTGTGGATGATGCCGGCCGTCTGCGGTGCTTTCATGCCTTTGCGGAAGGTCCAGGCGCGGCACTCCTTGGGGCCGGCGGTAAGGAAAGTCTGTAGGTTGAGCAGTTTGTAGGCGGCTTTGATGAGACGCGCCACGCCCGACTCATGGAGGCCGAGGTCCTCAAGGAAGAGCTGTTTCTCCTCATAGGTCTCCAGCTCGGCGATGTCGGCCTCAATGGCTGCGCCTATCACCAGCACCTCGGCGTTCTCGTCCTTCACCGCTTGCCGCACCTGCTCCACATAGGCGTTGCCGTTGACCACCGAGGCCTCGTCGACGTTGCACACGTAAAGCACCGGCTTGGCAGTGAGCAGCATGAGGTCGCGGGCGGCTTCCTGCTGCGTCTCGTCGAGGGCCACGGTGCGGGCGCTCTTGCCGCCCAGCAGCGCGTCGCGGTAGAGTTCCATGACCTCTATGAGTTTCTTCGACTTGGCGTCGCCGCCCACACGGGCCTTTTTCTGCTCTTTCTCATAGCGGTTCTCGATGGTCTCAAGGTCTTTGAACTGCAACTCAAGGTCTATGGTGAGCTTGTCGCGCACAGGATCCACGGTGCCGTCGACATGTGTGATGTTGTCGTCGTCGAAACAGCGCAGCACATGGATTATGGCGTCGGTGTTGCGTATGTCGGCGAGGAACTTGTTGCCCAGCCCCTCCCCTTTCGAAGCCCCTTTCACAAGGCCCGCTATGTCGACAATCTCGACAGTGGCAGGCACCACGCTGGCGGGGTGCTCCATCTCGACAAGCTTGTTGAGACGCTCGTCGGGCACCGTGATGACGCCCACGTTGGGCTCTATGGTACAGAACGGGAAGTTGGCGGCCTGCGCCTTGGCGTTGCTCAGGCAGTTGAAGAGGGTTGACTTGCCCACGTTGGGCAACCCCACTATTCCACATTGAAGAGACATTGTTCTGTTGTTTTGGTTTTGCTGTTTTTACTGGGGCCTATGGCCGATGACGGCAATAGGCTGTTTCTTTTTATAGCTCCATGCCGCGGCGCAGCGCCTTGGCGGACTTGGGAGTGGAGCGGTGCTTATTGGTGCCCGCGCTGCCCGCCGACGCGAGCAGGTATTCTGAGGTAGGCGGCTGTGGCATGTTGTAGCAGCATATCTCCGAGGGGGCTGTGCCCTGGTAGCTGGTCTCGCGCACTGTGAGGTGGAAACAGGCCTGCCGCAGCTCGTATTTGACGTAGCAGAGACCCTCAAGGCGCAGTTCGAGCAGAGCCTGAGCGAGTATCTGCTTGTGGTAGTCTTTGTTGACGGTGTTGCCGTCGGAGTCGAGGAAGCGTATGTAGGTTATGTCTATCGTGGTGCCGTAGCAGTGGCACGAGTTGGACGAGGCGTTGGCGTTGCGGCGGCGCAGCCGCTCCACGTCGTTGGCGGTGCGCAAGGCGCTGGTCACGATAAAACGCGTGAGGCTGTCGCCCGGGTGTTGCTCCACCATGAGCTGGTGGAACCGCTCGCCTATGTAGTTGAGCAAGAGTGCCGCCTCGGGCACCAGATAGGGTTGGGAATGCGCCAGCGACTCCACCTCGTAGAGGTCGGTGCTCGCTATGGGCACCAGCTCGGTGCTCTCCGACGGGTCGGCCACCTGCCCCGGGTTGCTTATGCCGTTGCGCACGGCGGCTTCGAGCTGCAGGTCGTTGATGTCGCTGAAGGTGCGCCTATAGTCGAGCCTCGCCATGTTGATATGCGGCAAAGCGGAACGCAGCAGACGCCTGCGCTCCACCTTGAGCGAAGCCACCTCCATCTCGCCGGCGTCGCCGGAGGCACGGAAGAGGCGGGAGGCCGACACCGCCACGCCCACCGCCACCACCACCATGACGGCGACAGCATACTTGAGCCATCGGTAGGAAGGCTTGCGGCGCGTTTTTTGTGGGCGGTACATCATAGGCTTACTGCAGTGTTGGCGTGAGTGGGTGTATCATAAGCTCTGCGCGAAATCGAGGAGCGAGGGATAGGCGTAGTCGACAAGGTGCGGCACGCGGCGGGCCTCGGCGGCCTCGCTGCCCACCAGCACCGTGGTCATGCCTGCTCGGCGGCCAAAGAGCATGTCGCTCGCCATGTCGCCAACCATCACGCTCTCGCTGAGCTTGATGTCGGGAAAGTCGTGGCGTGCCCTCACTGCCATGCCCACCGAAGGCTTGCGCATAAAGCTGTGCTCGCTCTTT
Source organism: Bacteroidales bacterium (assembly GCA_017454015.1). Taxonomy (GTDB): domain Bacteria; phylum Bacteroidota; class Bacteroidia; order Bacteroidales; family P3; genus Colimorpha. The sequence continues at coordinate 8,944 of JAFTDW010000007.1, forward strand.
AGTTTGGGACAGTGGTAAATCCTGTCGATATGGCCGCCTGCGGCAGCCACCTGACGCACAAAGCCATCGTGGATAGCCTTGAGGTCGTCCTCGCTCATCAGCCCCTTGCCTATCCCCTGCTGGTTGGTGACAACAAAGATACGCTCAAAACGCTGACCGAGCAGCGCCAGAGCCTCGAGCACACCGGGGAGCAGCACAAAATCGGCCGGCTTGGTGACATAGCCGTCGACTATGCGGCTGTTCAGCACGCCGTCGCGGTCAAGAAAGAGCGCACTGCCCTGCTTTATCTCAATCCTGCTCACAGAGTTCCTTCTCGATAAGATACTGGTTACGCGTTGTGGAGTTGCGGCAGATGAGCTCGCCAAGGAATCCGGCGAGGAAGAGCATCATGCCGAGGACGATGAAAAGCATCGAGACATAGAACCACACGCTGTTGGTGAGGTGTATGCTGCCTACTACGCGCATCACGCACACCACAACAAAAGCCACAAAGCCCAGCAGGAACGACAGGCTGCCTATAAGGCCGAAGAAGTGCATGGGCTGCTTGCCGAACTTTGACATGAACATGATGCTCATCAGGTCGAGGTAGCCGTTGACAAAACGGTCCAGACCGAACTTGGTGACACCATACTCGCGTTTGCGGTGCTGCACCACCTTCTCGCCTATCTTCGAGAAGCCTGCCCACTTGGCTATCACCGGTATGTAGCGGTGCATCTCGCCGTAGACCTCAATGCTCTTCACCACGTCGTGGCGGTAGGCTTTGAGGCCGCAGTTGAAGTCGTGCAGCTTGATGCCGCTGAGCCGCCGCGTGGTCCAGTTGAAGAATTTCGACGGGATGTTCTTGGCTATCTTCGAGTCATAACGTTTCTTCTTCCAGCCGCTCACAAGGTCGTAGCCCTCCTCCTTGATCATACGGTAGAGCTCGGGCACCTCGTCGGGGCTGTCCTGCAGGTCGGCGTCCATGGTTATCACCACGTCGCCGCTGGCGTGGCCAAAGCCTACGTTGAGGGCTGCCGACTTGCCGTAGTTGCGACGGAACTTGACACCCTTGTAGGCGGGGTTGCCGGCATGAAGCTGCTCTATGACCTGCCACGACTCGTCTTTGCTGCCGTCGTCGACCATTATCACTTCATAGCTCATGCCTGTCGGCACAAGCACACGGTCTATCCATTCGGCAAGGTGGGGTAACGATTCGGCCTCGTTGAAAAGGGGCACTACAATTGTTATATCCATTTTGTGGGGTTTGGTTTATTGCTTGTTTGGTTGATTATGATTTGCGTTATGCTTACATGTAATTCGTGGTCAAAAATAATGTCGGTGGTCTACGTTAGCTTTTTCTTGGCATCTCGGTCTTGAATATCAGGGCGGCCACGAAAGCCATTATTATCGAAAAGACAAAGCTGCGGAAGGCGCCCCTGAAAGCCCATACTCCGGCGCCATAGTCCGACACCATGCGCAAGTTGTCGGCCAGCTGCTGCTCCGTCATGTTAAGGGCCTCGCTTCCCGCCGCCGTCATGGCCGCCGCCTCGGTGTCGCGCATGAGCTGCACCTGGCTTGGGTAGACCACCCCGAGGTGGAGCCACAGGTAAAGGCCGTACACCAGTGCCGCCACGGCTCCTATGCCAAGACCCAGCAACATGAGCTCCTTGAAGCTCACCTTGCCCTCGGGCAACGTGGTGCGGTAGCGATAGGAAAAAAAGAGTATGCCGACCAGCAACAAAATGTCGGAAATGTAACTGTCGGGCGACTTGAAAGGCTCGCCTATAAGACTGAAAAAGAGGAATACAACCGCCATTACGGCGCCAACGACGGCACCATAGCGGACATAGGCCAACCTATAATTACCATATATCTCTGATTGATAACGCCTTAGTATCCCCATTCTATATTTGTCCTCTTTTGCAAATTTACGTTTTTTTTTGCACACTGCCATTGTCGCGGCCCATGCGCTGCGCAAAGAGACACAACTTATAGAAATTGAATACTTTAACAGATACTATACCACATTTAAGGCACCACTCCATAGGAGGCACGGCGAGGCGGCCGACAGCCCTGACGACGGGCAACAAACCTTTGCTTTTCAAGGTTTTATAAAAACTTACAAGGGCAACCTGTTGCTCAAATTCGCGCTCCAATCCCGCCGAGAGGTATATATCCACAAGGTTTTCAACACCCTCGCGCGTCTTGCGCAGAAACTCGCCGTTTTCCTCCACATCGCCGTTGAGCACAGGGTTGTCGATATGCGCTATGGGCACCTGCCGCTGAGCGAGGCGAATGCCGAAGAGGGTGTCCTCGTGGCCGTAGCGCGACAGGCTCTCGTCGAAGGGTATGGCTCGCAGCACCTCGCGCGGCACCACGAAGTTGTTGGTCATAAACGACGCATAAGGGCGCATCCTGCGCTGCGCCGCGTCGCGACACTCGCGCTCCACACCGTAGCGGTGGCGTAGCCGGTGGCGGCGGTCGGCAGCAGGTGGATAGATGCGGCCTCCACACACCACAAGGCTCACACTGCCTCCCTCGCGGAGAAGCACCTCAACATAACGCTGCAGAAAGCCGTCGTCGACAATCAGCGAGTCGCAGTCAAGGAAGAGCATGTAGGGCTGCGCGGTATGCTCAAGGAATAGGTTGCGGATGCGGCTTCGCCCCACGTTGCGCTCAAGGCATATAAGCTTGGCAACATCGCCCAGCTCGCTGTTGAGCGTGCGGAAAGGCTCAGAAGAGGCGTCGTCAATGCATACAATCTCCACAGGGACATCGAGCCGAGCGGCCTGCGCGGCGAGGCGCCGCACAGTGGCGCGGACATCGTAGTTGTATATGGGTATGCAGAGAGAGAGCATAAGAGATTGTAAACAATTGGTTTTAAGGCTCAAGTGACAAGCACGTCACGCAGTCGTCGGCACATTTTTCACCTTTCATACCTCCACAGTCATGCCGTCGGTTCCTATCGTCACCCCTTGGGGCAGTGTGGCAGCCACCTCGGCGTAGAGCCCCATCTCGTGGCTCACGTGCGTCAGCACAGCCTGTCTTGGATGCAGCTGCTCCACCACATGCAACGCCTCTTCGAGACAGAAATGCGAGAAATGCTTCTCTTTGCGCAAAGCATTGACTACGAGCACTTCGACCCCTTCGAGCATGGCCATCTCTTGTTCGCCGATATAGTTGGCATCGGTTATGTAGGCCAGCTTGCCAAAGCGGTAGGCCAGTATTGGCATGTCTTTGTGCATCACCTGTAACGGCAGCACCTGGCACCCTGCCGCCATGAAAGGCTTGCCACTCTCCACCTCGTGGAGTTGCGCCTCGGGCAGCCCGGGGTATTGGTGCGGGGCGAAGATGTAGGCGTAGTCGTGTTTCAACACCCGCAGGGTGAAGGCGTTGCCGTAGATGTCGATAGCGCTTTTCTGCATGTAGTTGAGAGGGCGTATGTCGTCAATGCCCGCCACATGGTCGCGGTGCGGATGGGTGAGCAGTATGGCGTCGACATGTTCTACACGGTTGACCAGCATCTGTGTGCGAAAGTCGGGGCCTATGTCGATAAGTATGTTCTTGCCTTCGTCGGTCTCAAGCAGTGCCGAGGTGCGCAGATGGCTGTCGCGCGGGTCTGCCGAGCGGCACACCTCGCAACTGCATGCAATAACCGGCACACCTTGCGACGTGCCGGTTCCTAAGAGCGTCAGTCTCATCTGTTTTACTTAACAATCTGCGTGAGCTTGAAGCCTACACCATGCACGTTGACGATTTGTATCGACGGGTCGGCCTTGAGATATTTGCGCAGTTTGGTCACATAGACATCCATGCTGCGGGCTGCAAAGTAGCTGTCGTCGCGCCAAATCTTCTGTAGCGTGCTGGTGCGATCGACCAGCTGGTTGAAGTTGATGCAGAAGATGCGCAGCAGCTCGGACTCCTTGGTGGTGAGGCGGCGCGTTTCACCGTCGCAGGTGAGCGTCTGGTTAAGGTAGTCGAACACGAAGCGACCCATGTTGAAGATGTTGTTCTCCGGCTTGGTGTCGTCGAACGAACGCCGTATTGTGGCGTTGAGTCGCGCCAGCAACTCTTCCATGCTGAACGGCTTGGTGATGTAGTCGTCGGCACCGACCTCAAAGCCTTTGAGCTTGTCGGCCTCGAGCGACTTGGCCGAAAGGAAGAGGATAGGGATGCGCTTGTTGGTCTTCCTTATCTCCTTGGCCAGAGCCAGTCCGTCCATGACAGGCATCATCACATCGAGAATACAGGCATCGACATCCTCTCTGTTATATGTCTCGAGTGCCACTGCGCCATTCTCGGCAAGAAACACTGTGTAGCCTTTCTGCATCAGATAGGCTTTAAGAATAGTGCCGAGGTTGGGATCGTCCTCGGCTATCAGCAGTTTAATTCCAAGGTTCATAAGGCTTTATGGTTATGGATTATTGGTTTCTTCGTAACCCTCGTTTTCTGGCTGCGGCAGTGTAAGCAAGCTTCCACTGCTCTTGCTGAACGAAAACGTTCTATTAATTGTTTGTTCTCCGCTTGTTGGCTGTCCGCGTTCTTCATTCATGCATGCTATATCGAGATGCCACTGCACTATCTTCACTCTTCGGTGATTGTTATGCTCTCTATCAGGTCGTTGGGTTTTATCTTGTCTATCACGTCGAGGCCTTCCACCACTTGTCCGAAGCAGGTGTGCACGCCATCGAGGTGCTGCGTGTTCATGCGGTTGTGGCAGATGAAGAACTGCGAGCCGCCCGTGTCCTTGCCGGCGTGTGCCATGGAGAGCACGCCGCGGTCGTGGCGCTGACGCGGGGCTGTGGTCTCGCACTTGATGGTGTAGCCTGGGCCGCCGGTGCCGACACGCGGGTCGCCGAGGTTGCGAGAGAAGGGGCAACCGCCCTGAATCACAAAGTCGGGGATGACACGATGGAACCGCAGCCCGTTGTAAAAGCCGCTCTGGGCCAGCTTGACAAAATTAGACACTGTGCCGGGAACCTCTTTCTCATAGAGCTCGGCTTTCATCGTTCCTTTGGGGGTTTTAAATGTCGCGTATTTCATAATTTAAATTAAATAACGAGAATAAATTTTAAATATTGTTTACCATTGCAGAAGAATATGCAACTTTTGCCAAACTATGACGCGCCCAGTAGTTGCACGATGCTGCAAATGAGCTGTCGCGCTGTGCGTCGAGCAGCAGCAGATATCCCATGATTATGTACGACAACGACTCTATCAAATTACGCGCGTTGTGCTCGAAAAGCAATGTGGAGGTGCCATCGACGGTTGCCATGATATAGAGGCTCTTGTATGCGGCAGTGGCGTCGCGCAGCATGGAGAGGCAGCACTGCAGGTTGACCTCGCCGTTCTCGGCGGGCATGCCCACCTTGGCGTCGTACTCTTCGATAAGCTTGAGGTAGGCGCCGCTCACCAGGCCTTTCATTGCCGCCACCACCTGCAGCTGGCTGGTGCCCTCGTATATGGAGAGGATACGGGCGTCGCGATAGAGACGCTCGCAGGCATACTCTTTCATGAAACCGCTGCCGCCGTGCACCTGTATGCAGTCGTAGGCGTTGCGGTTGGCAAACTCGCTGGCGTTGAGCTTCACGAGCGGCGTGAGTATGTCGGCGGTGCGCGATGCCTGCTTGGAGGTTGAGGAGAGATCCACATAGCGGGCTGTCTCATACATGAGGCTGCGGGCTCCGTCGGTACGGGCACGCATGGCTGTGAGGAGGTCCTGCACCGCCACAAAGTTGTCGATAGTCTTGCCAAACTGCTCACGCGAAGCGGCGTAGGCCACAGCCTCGCGGCAAGCGGCCTCGCAAAGCCCTATGGACTGGGCTCCGACACCCAGACGGGCGCCGTTCATGAGCGACATGACATATTTAATAAGTCCCAGACGACGCTCGCCGATGAGTTGGCAGGGGGCGTTGGTGAACTGCAACTCGGCAGTTGGCGACCCTTTGATGCCCATCTTGTTCTCTATACGGCGCACCGTCATGCCGCCGTCGGCACGGTCGAAGAGGAAATACGAGAGGCCGCGGCCATCGTTGGTGCCCTCCTCACTGCGCGCAAGCACAAGGTGCAGGTCGGCGTCGCCGTTGGTGATGAACCGCTTCACACCGTTGAGGCGCCAGCATTTAGAAGCCTCGTCGTAGGAGGCTTTGAGGCGCACCGACTGCAGGTCGCTGCCTGCGTCGGGCTCGGTGAGATCCATGGAGCATGTGGCTCCGCGGTAAATGCGCGGCAGGTATTTGTCCTTTATCTGCTCACTGGCAAACTGCTGTATGGTGTCGGCACAGTCCTGCAAACCCCATATAGTGGCGAAGCCCACATCGGCACGCGCTATTATCTCGGCAGCCATCACCGCAGCCACACGAGGGAAGTTGAGGCCGTTGTACTTGCGGTCGAGGGTCATGCCGTAGAGACCCGACTGGACGAGTGCGTCGAGGTTGCGGCGCGTCCCCGCGGCATAGCGTATCCTGCCACCCTCCAGCTTGGGGCCTTCGGCATCGACAGCGGCGGCATTGGGGGCTATCACGTCGCCCGCTATCTCGCCAAGGAGCGACATCACCGCCTCATACTGGCCTATGGCAGCCTGGGCGTCGCCGGGCGCCTCGGGATGCTTGCCTGCCTCGGCATAGTTGCGCTCCCTTGTGTTGGCAACCTGCTCCATGTCGCAGTGGTGCAGGTAAAACGACAGACTTGGATTATCTTTATAGAAGTTCATGCTTTATGCTACTTTAAGTGTTTTTTGTATGCCTCCATCAACTGAGGTATCACGGTCATCACGTCGCCTATTATGGTGTAGTCGGCTATGGCGTTGATAGGTGCGTCGGGGTCGGTGTTGATGGATATTATCTTTGCCGACTGCTCCATGCCGGCACGGTGCTGCACGGCACCCGATATGCCGCAGGCTATGTAGAGCTTGGGGCGCACGGTGACACCCGTCTGCCCTATCTGACGTTCGCCCTCGCAGAAACCGGCGTCGACAGCGGCTCGCGTGGCACCCACAGTGCCGCCAATAAGCCTTGCAAAGTCGTGAAGCAGCTTGAAGTTGTCGGCAGAGCCCATGCCATAGCCACCGGCCACTATAACCTGAGCGCCTTTGATGTCGATACGTTGTTCCTCTATCTCGCGCGAGAGTATCTGCACCGCACTGTCGTCGCCTGCGTCAATGGCGACCTCCACCTTGTGGATTTCCGACTTGTACGAGGGGTCGAACAGCTCTTTTTTCATTACACCTTCACGCACCGTGGCCATCTGCGGCAGGGTCTGCGGCGTGACGATGGTGGCTATGATGTTGCCGCCAAAGGCAGGGCGTATCTGCATCAGTATGTCCTTGTAGGTTGTCTGTGTCTTGGCGTCGGTGTGGTCGCCAATCTCCAGCTGGGTGCAGTCGGCGGTGAGTCCGCAGCGCAGACGCGAGGCGATGCGCGGGGCAAGGTCGCGTCCCACCGACGAGGCACCGAAGAGCACTATGCCGGGCTGCTCCTTCTCGAGCAGCTGTATGAGCACTGCGAAATGGGGCAGCGTGCGGTAGGGCGAAAGACGGCTGTCGTCGGCAACAAAGACATCGTCGACACCATAGGGCGACAGTTCTTTGACAGCCTCGCCGAGGTTGTGCCCCAACACAGCAGCCTGCAGGCGTCCGCCAAGACGCGTGGCAAGCTGGCGGCCTTTGGTACAGAGTTCCAAACTGATGTCGGCCACAGTGTTTTTCTCCGACATCTCGCAATATACCAGTACATTGTTTTTAGCCATTTCTCTCTATTGTTTTTCTAGTAGCTCTAGTTTTACTAGTATTACTAGTATCTCTAGTATTTATAGTATATGTTCGCTTATAAGTGTCTGTGCCAGCCTGCCAAGGCCCTCCTCGGTGGGAGTCACCTGCTCGGCCTCTTTGTGGGCAAGGACCACGTTCTCGATGCGTTTCACCTTGGTTGGCGAGCCACTGAGGCCGAGGCGTGAGAGGTCGGTCTCTATGTCGTCGGCAGAGTGTACGGTCACTTCGTTGTTGCCGTAGCGCAGCATACGGTGGGCGTTGGGGTAACGGCAGTCGGTGGCCGCCGAGGTGACGGTGACCAGTGCGGGCATCTGCACGCGCACCACCTCGGTGCCGCGCTCCAGACGGCGCTGGATGGTTAGCGTCTTGTCGTCGTGCTCCATAAGCAGCTCGGCGTATGTAACCTGCGGCATGGAGAGCTTCTCGGCCACTTGGGGGCCCACCTGTGCGGTGTCGCCGTCGATAGCCTGCCTTCCGCAGAATATCACGTCGACAGCACCCAACGACTGCACAGCACACGACAACGCGTAGCTTGTGGCCAGCGTATCGGCGCCTGCAAAACGCATGTCGCTCAGCACAAAGCCGTCGTCGGCACCGCGGTTGCGGGCGTCGCGTATTATCTCGGCGGCACGCGGAGGTCCCATGGTAATCACCGTCACGGTGCTACCCTCCACCTCCTCTTTGAGTTGCAACGCCATCTCAAGGGCTTTCAAATCCTCGGGGTTGAACACAGTGGGCAGCGCAGCCCTGTTTATGGTTCCGTCGGCATTCATGGCGTCGGCTCCCACGTTGTGGGTGTCGGGCACCTGCTTGGCCAACACTGCTATTTTCAATGCTTTCATTCGGTAGTTCAGAGAATATTATAGTTTATGAGGTTTCATTTCATGAGTCGTTTTCTGGCTGCGGCAGTGTAAGCAAGCTTCCACTGCTCTTGTTTATCGAAAACGTTCCATTTCATGAGTCGTTTTCTGGCTGCGGCAGTGTAAGCAAGCTTCCACTGCTCTTGTTTATCGAAAACGTTGGTTTCTTCGCAACCCTCGTTTTCTCGCCTCGGCATAGCGCAAACACTGCGTGATATGCCCTCTGCACTCGGCTTATCGAAAATATTATAATTTGTGAGGCGGGCTACAACATCAAGCCGCCGTCGCAGGCTATCACCTGGCCGGAGACATAGCCCGACAGGTCGGAGGCGAGGAAGAGGGCCACGCGCGCCACATCCTTGTCGGTGCCCACGCGGTGCAACGGTATGTTCTCCACCCAAGTCTGGCGGGTCTCCTCGCTGAGTTGCTTGGTCATGGGGGTCTCTATGAAGCCGGGGGCTATGGCGTTGCAGCGTATGCCGCGCGAGCCGAGCTCCTTGGTCATCGAGCGTGTGAAGCCCACTATGCCGGCCTTGGCCGCCGAGTAGTTGGCCTGTCCGGCGTTGCCTATCAGTCCCACTATGGAGCTGATGTTGATTATTGAACCGGCGCGCTGCTTGAGCATCATGGAGGCAAAAGCCTTGGTGTAGTTGAACACCGAGCGCAGGTTGGTCTCCACCACGGCGTTCCAGTCGTCGGCGGTCATACGCAGTATCAGCTTGTCGCGCGTTATGCCTGCGTTGTTGACCAGCACGTCGAGGCGTCCGTAGTTCTTGGCCACCCAGTCGGCAACCTCCATGGCACGCTCTGTGCTGGCGGCGTCGGCGGCGAGGAAGTCGCAGCGCACGCCTTTGGCGCGTAACTCGTTGACAAGCTCCACGCTGCTTTCGCTCTCGCGGAGGTCGGTGATTATCACGTTGGCACCCTCATCGGCAAACAGTTGGGCTATGCAACGTCCAATGCCACGGGCGGCACCGGTAATAAGGGCTGTTTTGTTCTCTAATAGTTTCATTCTGAGTGTTTGATATTATTCAGACTTTCTCTGCAAACAATGCTCCACACACAAATCTGAAATGTTAATTTTTATTAGTCGTTTTTTGGCTGCGGCAATGTGAGCAAGCTATTCGCCGTCCATGTTCTTATTTCATAGGTGCTGCTCATTTCATTATTTTTTATTTCAAGGTATTCGCAGGCTCGCCACATGACCTTGGGTTCCCATTGCTCTTGCTTATCGAAAACGTTAATTTAACCAATTATTTCCTAATAACTGCAAGCTACAGCTTTTTATTGTCAACAAGTGTAATAATAAATTGTCCTTTTACGCATAATTTGTCCTCCACGCGGCCTTCGGCCTCGATAAAGAACACCAAGCCACGCCGGTTGGTGATGTGGCCGCGCACGGCGAGCGTGTCGCCCGGACGCACAGGATTTTTAAACCTTATGCCGTCGAAACCGCTATAGAAGGGCGTGCGCCCCACCAGCTCTTCGCGCACTAGTATGCAGCAGCACTGGCCAAGCATCTCGCACAATATCACGCCCGGCACCACGGGGTTGCCCGGGAAATGACCTTGCAGGAAAAACTCGTCGCCTCTCACATGGTAATGGCCAAAGGCGGTGTCGCCCTCAAGGATCATGTCGTCAACCAGCAGCATGGGCTCCCTGTGGGGCAAGAATGTTTTTATCTCTTCTCTTTCCATTTATTATTTTTTTTTGTTATCGCGTTATTTCGTTATTCCGACATTACGTTATCACGACTTTGCGACATCATGAAATCGTCACATCCTCCTGAGAGCCACGCAGGCGTTCTGACCGCCGAAGCCAAAGGAGTTGGAGATAGCCACGTCGGCTTTGTAGTCGCGTGCCGTATGCGGCGTGTAGTCGAGGTCGCATTCGGGGTCGGGCTCGTCGAGGTGTATAGTGGGAGGCACCACTCCGTTCTTTAAGGTCATAGCACTGATTATCAGCTCTACGGCTCCCGTGGCACCGAGCATGTGTCCATGCATCGACTTGGTGGAGCTTATCACGGCTTTGCGGGCCTGCTCTTCGCCCAAGGCCTGCTTGACGGCAATGGTCTCCGACTTGTCGTTGAGCGGCGTGCCGGTGCCATGGGCGTTGATATAGAGCTTCTCGGCGGCGGTATAGCCTGCCTCGGAGAGGGCCAGCTTCATGGCAGCGGTGGCACATTTGCCGTCGGGACGCGGCGCGGTGTAGTGGTGGGCGTCGCAGGTGTTGCCGTAGCCACACACCTCGGCATATATCTTGGCACCGCGGCGGCGTGCCAGCTCATAGTCTTCGAGTATCAGTATGCCCGAGCCCTCGCCCATGACAAAGCCTTTGCGCCTTGCGTCGAAAGGCAGAGAGGCGGCTTGCGGGTCGTCGCAGGTGGAGAGCGCCTTGCTGTTGGCAAAACCTGCGATGGCTATCTCGCAGATGGCCGACTCGGCGCCGCCGGTAATCATGGCGTCGGCGCGACCCTCGCGAATCATGCGGTAGGCCTCGCCCACCGAATGGGTGCCCGTGGCACACGCCGTGACCACCGGCAGGTTGGGCCCCTCGGCATGGTAGGTTATGGCCACGTTGCCAGAGGCTATGTTGGCTATCATCTCGGGGATGAAGAGGGGCGACACATAGCGCGGACCGCCCTTGAGGATAGCCGAATGCTCCTTGCAGAAAGTCTGTATGCCGCCTGTGCCGGAGCCTATGGCGCACCCGAAACGGTCAGGAGCCACGTCGCGTCCCGCCTCCAGCCCGCTGTCGCGCATGGCCTCGGCGGCGGCGGCAAGGGCAAAGAGAGCGTAGCGGTCGTTGTGGCGTATCATGGCCTTGTCAATGCCATACTCCTCGGGTTTGAAATCCCTCACCTCGGCGGCTACCTTTACAGGCAGCCCCTCGGTGGGTATGCTGCTTATCATATCTATGGCACACACACCTCGGGTGAGGGCGTCCCATGTGTTCTCTACATTTTTTCCAAGCGGGGTGATGCATCCCACCCCTGTTATTACTACTCTTCTCATAATTGTTGTTTTTCTGTTATTCGCTGTCAGCGTTTTTGATTCATAAGTGCTATTCGCTGTCAATCTTTTTATTTTACGGGTATTCGCTGTCCTTGTTTTTATTTCATAGGTGCTGCTCATTTCATTATTTTGATTTCAAGGTATTCGCAGGCTCGCCACATGACCTACGTTTCATGACCTCAGTTAGTTCTAACCAAACTATATTGTCTATACGTACCGCTACCACCTGAGCAGCGCACCGCCGGTAACAAAGCCGGCACCGAAAGCACTGAGCATCAGCAACGCACCGGGTTTCAGGCGACCCTCGCGCGCAAGCTCGTCAATGAGTATGGGGATGCTGGCCGACGAGGTGTTGCCGTAGCGCTGCAGGTTGCAGGGAAATTTGTCCTCAGGCTGGTTGAGACTCTCGCGTATCGATTTGATGATGCGGAGGTTGGCTTGATGCAGCAGATAGAAGTCGATATCGTTGGGCACCAGCCCGCCCTCTTTGAGCAGGGTGTTGATGTCGCCCAGCGACCCCTGTACGGCCATGCGGAACACATCCTTGCCGTTCATAACGAGAGGCTCCGACGTGTCGCGCTGCCGGTCGTAGGGTGTCGACTCCAGCGGACGCTTGTAGTAGAGCACATCCTTTTGCGAGCGCGCCGTGACGCGACGTGCTATGAGGTTGTCGCCACCGGTGACCATCACAGCTCCGGCACCGTCGCCAAACAGCACACTCGTCTCGCGCTGGTGCCAGTTACAGAACTTCGAAGGCTCCTCGGCACACACTATCAGCACATGGCGGGCGCGGTCGGTCTTGAGCAAAGCCTCCGCAATGTCTATGGCGTAGATAAAGCCGGCACACGCTCCGTTGAGATCCATGCACGGACACGCACAGTCGCCTATGCCTCCTTGTATTATGGTGCTGAGCGAGGGGGTAACATAGTTGTTGGCAACATTGGAGCAGATGATATAGTCTATCTCTTCAATTGGCACACCCGACGACGCCACGGCGTTCCTCGCGGCTTCGATGGCAAGGTCGCCAAGGTTGTCGTCGCTCAGCAGCCGACGCGTGGCTATACCCGTGCGGGTAGTAATCCACTCATCGCTCGTGTCGAGAAAACCGGCAAGCATGTCGTTGCTCACCACTTTCGTCGGCAGCGCACTGCCTGTTCCTATAATTTTCATAATGCTATTTTGTAATTTGTGTTTGTTCGTTGGTTTCTTCGAAACCTCGTTTTCTGGCTGCGGCAGTGTAAGCAAGCTTCCACTGCTCTTGCTGAACGAAAACGTTCCATTTCATGAGTCGTTTTCTGGCTGCGGCAGTGTAAGCAAGCTTCCACTGCTCTTGCTGAACGAAAACGTTGTTTTTCTTTACGCGCGAACATTAAATAATGTCCACACAAAATCTTTATTACAGTTTGCAAAGAAACAACTATTTGATTAAAAAAAAACTTAAATTTTGATAATCGGCGCAATAATTTGGGTGAAATGATGTTATTTTGGGTGAAAAATGTTAAAATTGGGTGAACGACGAGAAAAACAATGGCTCAAAAAAACTCCAATAAATCAAAACTACCCCATTTTTTGACGGGCAAAAGCATCACTTTGCTATATCTTATAGCCATAGTGGTTTTTGCCACAATTTTTGTCATCCTCTACAAGCCGATTAACGCTCCAGCCAATTGGAAACCAATAGTATACAACGTCATAACCACTGGCGTGCCACTTATAATACTGTCGGTCTCGCGAGTAGCTTTGTATCTGATTAACAAGCACTCACGGCTGCTGACGTGGCAATATCTGGTATGGCTTTTCGGAGAGGTGCTGCTGCTTATATTCATCACCACCACTCTCTCGCTCCTCATCAATCCTACAAGTATCTATCTGCCAGTGCTTAAACGCACAGCCATCGATGTGCTGAGCGTTATGTTCATCCCAAGCGTTTTTGCCCTGCTCTTCTATATCATTCACGACCAAAAACGTGAGATAGCGCGACTTAGCGGCATTCTCAGCAAGCTCAAGACCGCCACCACCAAACAAACAACACCCACCACCATTAACTTCTACGACCGCGGCGGCAAACTTGCCTTCTCCACTCGCATAGCCAACATTATATATATAGAGTCGGCGGACAACTACTGCAATATCCACTATTTCGCGGAAGAAAAGGAGAATACATTCATACTCCACAACTCAATGAAGTACTTCGAGGACAACTTCGTTTCATCCGACCTAATACGCTGTCACAGAGGCTATATAGTCAACATTGCAAACGTACGTCTGCTGCGCAAGGAGGGCGACAAAATTTTGCTTGAGCTGACACAGGGAGCCACCATACCCGTGTCGCGCTCCTACAAGGAGCGTGTGGTCAACACCTTCACCGCCATCGACAACTCGGCAAACACCGAAGAGTTATCCCCCACCCTACCCGAGACATGATACAATACATAGCCGACCGCGACCACTACAGCGATGTGCTCACACGCTGCGAGAGGGTGAAGCACGACCTATGGATAGGCACCGCCGACCTCAAAGACCTTTATGTAGGCAGCGGCAACACCGCAGTGCCGTTTCTCTCTGTTGTCGACAAACTGCTGCGACGAGGCGTAGAGGTGCGGCTGCTCCATGCCAAAGAGCCCGGCGACAACTTCAGGGCCGACTTCGACAAATACCCGGGGCTGTGGAGCAAGCTGGAACGCAGGCTATGCCCGAGAGTGCATTTCAAGATAGTCATCTTCGACTGCGCCGTGGCCTACATAGGCTCCGCCAACCTCACTGGCGCCGGCATAGGCATGAAAGCCGACGGCACCCGCAACTTCGAGGCTGGAATCCTCACCGACGACCCGCAGCTTGTCGACGCCGCCGCAAACCATATCGACAGCGTATGGCAAGGCGCTCACTGCAAGACTTGTAAGCGTAAGGACTTCTGCACCGACCGGATTGCCTAATCCCCAAATTTTAGTGTTTGGAAACACTAAAATTCACCTAATTTTAGTGTTTCCAAACACTATTTTTTTTCACTTCTCAGACAATATGGGCATACTTCTTGCGTTATTTCAATAAAACAGATACAATATGATAGAACAACCAGACTTTAGCCAGATTGAGCGCATAAGCAGCAGGCGTATCAGCAAAGTGCCAACGGCATTTCACCGATACCTGTTTGGCGATATTGACTGGAACGACAGACTTATTGGTATCAAAGGGCCCAAAGGTAGCGGCAAGTCGACTTTGATATGCCAGCACATCAAAGAGCAGATAACAGACAAATCGAACGCACTGTATATCTCTTTAGACGACTTATGGTTCACTACTCATGATGTGCGAGACCTTGTGGAGTACCACTACACACATGGAGGAAAATACCTGTTTCTTGACGAGGTTCATTATTTTCCTCTATGGCAACGTCTGGTAAAGAACATTTACGACGAATACTCCGACATGAAGATTGTCTTCAGCGGCTCGTCAATGTTGAAGATAGACAGTGGTGAAGCCGACCTCTCCAGAAGATTGCAGACCTACACCCTGAACGGAATGTCTTTCCGCGAATACTTGTTGTATGAAGGGTTATACGACACACCTCCTTTATCGTTGGATGAACTATTGAAAAACCACATCGACATTGCCATGAATATCACGGCAAACATCAAGGTGCTGCAAGCCTTTGAAAGATACTGCATGATAGGATATTATCCATTCTACAAAGAAATTCGCAAGAGCTTTGAGCAACGGCTTAACAGCGTGGTGAACCAAATCCTCGAAAGCGACTACCCCACCATAGAAAATGTCACGATTTCCACCATACGGAAAACGCGCAAGATGCTAATGCTACTGGCCGAGTCCGTACCGCAGAAAGTTAATATGAGCCAGCTGTTCAGGGAACTGGAGACCGACAGGAACCAGGGGAGCAAGATGCTGTTGGTGCTGCAGCGGAGCGGATTGGTCAACCTCCTTGACGATGATGCCAAGAGCCTCAACAAGATGTCAAAGCCACAAAAGATATACCTCAACAACACAAACTTGATGTATGCCCTTACAACACAAATAAATACCGGCACTCTCCGCGAAACTTTCTTCCTGAATCAGACAGCGTGCAGCCATGAGGTATGCTACCCCAAACAAGGAGACTTCCTCATCGACCACAAATATCTTTTTGAGGTGGGCGGCAAGAGCAAGACATTCGAACAGATAAAGGACATTCCCAACAGTTATCTGGCCATAGACGGCATTGAGACCGGCTCAAAAAACCGTATTCCCCTATGGATGTTTGGACTGCTATACTGATCTGACATTTCCCCCGAACAAATGGGACAATACAAAAAAGCATGAGCAGTTGTGCGTCAACTAAAAACAAATAGGGAAAGGTTTATTTGTTAGCCTCTCCCTATGGTTTCAAAAATCTTTCTGTAGAGGAACGTTTTCGTTCAGCAAGAGCAGTGGAAGCTTGCTTACACTGCCGAGGCGAGAAAACGAGGTTGCGAAGAAACCAACGAACTGTAATCGTCTGATTAGACGAAGAGTTTCTGCCAGTTCTTGTATTCGCGGTTGCGCCACTGGCCTTTGTGGTAGGCATAGCTCACTATGGCGGGGATTACCGTGGTGCCCTCGGCATAGACCATCTGTTGCAGCTCCTCGCTGACCTTGCCCCAGCTGCCCGCTTCGAGCAGTGTCGACGACGAACAGGCGCCATCGCGCACATCGGCCACTGTGATCTGTATGGCGTATTTGTGCATGGGAACCTCTTTGCCCAGTATCTCGGCACACACCACGGTGTCCTGCGCAAAGTTCTTGGGGGTGCCGCCGCCCACCATGAAGAGACCCGTCTCTGGAGCTTCCATCTTTATCTTGGTGAGTTCGAGGAAGTCGGCCACACTGTCAATGCTGACATACGGCTTGCCTGCGTTGCGGCGCAGCCACTGGTGCTTGCCGATGCCGAAGCCTGCGCTGCTGTCGCTGAAGGCGGGGCAGAAGATAGGTACGCCACACTCGTAGCAGGTCTGTATAAGGCTCTCTTTCTTCACGGCATGGCCGTTGGCGAGCCATTTGCCCACCTCGTAGAGGAACTCGCGGCTGCTGTAGGGACGGCACTCCAGCTGGTCGGCAACGTCGCAGGTAGCCTGGTCGCAGGCCTGCAGCTCCTCCTCGTCGATGAAGGTGTCGTAGATACGGTCTATGTAAAGCTCGCGGAGCTTGGTGTCGGGGATGACGTTCTCCTTGGTGCCAATATAGTGCTTGTAGCCGAGAGCCTCGAAGAGGTCCATGTCGATAATGCTGGCGCCGGTGCTAACCACGGCGTCGACCATCTTGTTGCGCACCATGTCGACATACACCTGCATACAACCCGCTGCCGACGTGGAGCCCGCTATGGTGAGTATATTGGTGCAGTCCTTCTCCTCTATCATCTTGCAGAGGATGTCGGCGGCACGGGCGGTGTCGCGGCTGGTGAACGACATACGGCGCATGGCGTCGATAAGCTCGGTACTGTCGTACTTCTTGATGTCGATATGCTCAACGGTTTCTTTCAGTAAGTCTTTCTTTTCCATTTTGTATTGTGTTTTTTATAGATTTTATGGGGATAAAAGTTCCATTTCATGAGTCGTTTTCTGGCTGCGGCAGTGTAAGCAAGCTTCCACTGCTCTTGCTGAACGAAAACGTTGGTGTCGCCTACAAAAACCTTAGGAAGTTGCCCTTTAGGTCGTATACAAGCCTGGCCCCTTGGTCGAGTTGCACTGTATAGGCTTTCTTTCCTTTGGTGATGTCCACAACAAACTGGCCTTCGTAGTGTATCCTGATGTGGTTGCGTATGCCGGCAGGCACCATGGTGTTGGGCACGCCGGTGTAGCACTTCACCTGCAGCCACTGTCCGCGGCTGTCGAAACGCAGCACTGCTCCGTCCTCCATCAGCACCTTGTAGTCGACCAGTTTGCCAACTTGCCGCCTCGTAGCCGACATGACTGCCATGGTGGGCCAGTTGCTTTTAAGGGTCTGCTGCGCCTTGGCAGGCATACGGTTGACGGTTACCGGCTTCACATCGTCGGCCATGACAACGCCCACTCCAATAAGCAGTGCGGCGAAAAGAGCTGTCAGTTTTTTCATATCTCGGTGTTAAGAATTAATGCAATAGATATTAACGCAATAAATGATCATATAGTATGAATATCTTAACTTTTTACTAAACGTTGGGGTGTGGCGCCGTGGGTTGTGTGGATGCGTAATATGTAAGTACCCGACGGCAGTTTGGTGACATCTATTGCTCCTATGTTGGCGTTTATCTTGAATGTCATCACCAATGATCCTGCAGTGTTGTAGACCTCTATCGTTGAGATTTTGAAACCCGACACCACCGATGTCATGCCGCCTGTGGGGTTGGGCATCACATGGGTATGGCGGTCAACGATAG
>JAFTDW010000008.1 GCA_017454015.1 Bacteroidales bacterium
AACGTATTTCCTGTTACCCCCATCTTCGGCGTTTTTCTTCATTACGGCATGGGCAGTAGTACCACTTCCCGCAAAAGAGTCCAATATGACGCTGTCTTTCTGTGTGGCAATGGAAAGTATTCGTTCTAAAAGGCGGGTAGGCTTGGGTGTGTCGAAAGGAGATTTGCCTTCGAATATCGACATTAGCTCTTTCTTCGCCTCATCGGTATGCCCCACTTCTGTAAATGGCCATAGGTTGGTAGGAACTTTGCCTTCGACATTGTTCAAATAAGTTTTTCTGGCAATGCCTCCTTTACCTCCTTTGGTAAAATAGTATTTCGGCCATTGTCCTCTTTTTAGTACCTTTTGCGCATTGCGTCGCGAAGTCTCCAAATCCTGCTTTAAGACAATGGCCAAAACTCCTTGCCTCACCTCTTCTGCGGTAATTCCACATACTTCTGCTCTTTGTTCTTCATCATGCAAGTCTCTTAACTCGTATTCACACCAGCCGTTCATAATGGAGAGCATTTCTTCTTGCCCATACCTCCAGTGATTATTAAAAGCAGGATATAACATTTCCCCAGTAAAGGGATGCTGGATGGCATATACCATACCTTGATGATCCGCCCCACCTGTACCATATGAGTTATCACTTCTCCATGATGCCACATCATTATCTGGGTTCCCATATTTGGCGTTCATTTCCTTTGTTCTTGGCAGTTTGTTCGGCTGCCATGCAGGTCTTTTGGAATAAACCAATATATGTTCCGCCTCACTTACGATACCTTTAGAGTCATTGCGTGGCGAATAAGCCCGTTGCCATGATATGTTTGCAACAAAACATGAAGCTCCAAATATCTCATCACAGATAAGTTGCAAGTTTTTCGCCTCATTGTCATCTATTGAAATGAATATTACACCTTGTTGCGAAAGAAGTTGATGTAGCAGTCGAAGCCTTGGATACATCATACAAAGCCATTTGTCATGCCGGCTAAAGTCTTCTCCTTCTGCCCCAACCACCTCACCAAGCCACTTGCGGATATGCGGGTCATTTACATTGTCATTATATACCCAGCCTTCATTGCCAGTATTATACGGCGGATCTATATAGACACAGTCAATCTTCCCCTCATATTCTGGCAGCAAGGCTTTCAATGCCTCAAGGTTGTCCCCATGAATAATCTTGTTGCCACTGTGAGTTTCGGAGGTGTCGGCAGGATTATCGCCCCGATACCCATATTTATGTTCCAACACACGGAAAGGCACTTCCGCATGATGATTGACCACCTTATCTTTTCCTATCCAGTGCAGTGTAGGCATATATTTCTATATTTGTTCTTCCTTCAGTTTAAAGGCTTTAGGTTTTGTCATTGGGCGTATTTTAATTTCAGGGTACGTATTGGCGACTTGGAACTGATGTCTTGTCGACATATAAGTGTAAAAGGCATCGACTGTCAAAATCTCAACAATATGAGAAAACGAGAGCAATGATACGACCTTATCAGCAGGTGATTATATACATTACTAATTGTTATTTAACGAACTTTTTTGGGTATTATTGCACAATGGACCTTCTATGAAGCCGCGGGACTCGAGTTGTTTACATTTTTTAGTCGGAGTTTGTTGAATTGAGACATTTTTGGATCTGAGTTCAAGATTTATATGTGGCATCACTTGACGCGTTACATGATAAGTTCTACTGTCGTATCGGGGACCAGTATTGGGTTTATCTTAAGGGGTTGGGGAAAGAGCTGGATTTAGTGTTTGTGCTTGTATTTATGACTATGCTATTATTGAGGGGTGCGGTTTTGCGATGATTGGTTGGCTTTTGATTGGGAAACGAGGTGGTTACTGTCTGATTTGTTTGCATTTAGCATCTGTTGTGCAGAGACTATGGCCGCTGCTTGGTTGCGGAAAAAATGGCGGGGAGGGAGGATTTATTTATGTATTTCAATAAAAAGTCGTACTTTTGCAGTTTGAAACACTACGGTAGGATTACAGATGTTTCCGCGTCCGTGAAATATTTTGCCAATAATGCAACTGTTCTATTGCGATAACTTACCTGCCGAGGGCATTGCCACGCTGCCGCGCGAGGAGTCGCACCACTGCGTGCGTGTGCTTCGTATGGTCAGCGGCGACACGCTGACGGTTACCGACGGCTGCGGGCTGCTCTGCCGCGCCACCCTGCTGACTCCCGACGAGCGAGGCTGCACCATAGAGGTGACCGAGCGGCTGCCCGACCCCGCTCCCCGCCCCTACAGCCTCCACGTCGCCGTGGCCCCCACCAAGAACACGGCACGCATAGAGTGGTTTGTGGAGAAAGCCGTGGAGATAGGCATCGACACCATCACGCCCCTGCTGTGCGACCACTCAGAGCGCACCACCCTCAAGACCGACAGGCTGCACAAGATAGCCCTCGCCGCGATGAAACAGTCGCTCCACACCATACTGCCTGCCATCAATGAGCCCACCCGCGCCACCGACTTCATGGCGCAGCAAGATGCCGCAAGCCAGAAATTCATAGCCCACTGCGAGGGCGACGAGCGCATCCCCATGCAGCAGATATGCCGGCGCGGCGGCAGTGTGACGGTGCTCATAGGGCCGGAGGGCGACTTCAGCCCACGCGAGATAGAGGCGGCTCTCGCCGCAGGCTTCAAACCCGTGACCTTCGGCACCTCGCGCCTACGCACAGAGACGGCGGCACTCTACGCCACCATGCTCACTTCTATAATCAACAACTAATGGCGACTCTAAATAACGACATCAAAATCATGTTTTCACAAGCAAGACTTCTCTTGGTTACATTCATGCTTGCCGGCAGCATTGCCGCGGCGGCTCAGGGCACCACACAGATAGCCCTGCTAAAATACGGCGGCGGCGGCGACTGGTACTCCAACCCCTCGTCGCTCACCAACCTCATAGCTTTCTGCAACGCCGACCAGCAGATGAACCTCAACCCCGAATACGCGGTGGTGGAGGTGGGCAGCAGCGAGATTTTCAACTACCCCCTGCTGCACCTCACCGGACACGGCAACGTGGTGTTCTCGGCGCAGGAGGCTCAGAACCTACGCAACTACCTCATAGGCGGTGGATTCCTGCACATCGACGACAACTACGGCCTTCGCGAGTTTATAGTGCCCCAGATGAAGAAGGTGTTTCCCGAGCTCGACTTTGTGGAGCTGCCGTTCACTCATCCCATCTACCACCAGAAATACAACTTCCCCAACGGCCTGCCCAAGATTCACGAGCACGACAACAAGCCGCCCAAAGGCTACGGCCTTATATACGAGGGGCGCCTGGTGTGTTTTTTCACGTGGGAATGCGACCTCGGCGACGGTTGGGAGGACCAGGATGTACACAACGACTCGCAGGAGACACGCGCCAAAGCTTTCCGCATGGGAAGCAACATTGTGAGATACGCTTTCATGCAATGAACATTTTTTTTCGCACATTTGGCGAAAAAAACGTATCTTTGCATCCCGTAAACTTTAATTATATAAATCCACAATGCCACCGCAATGGCATTGGTAATCCATTTTTTAGTATGAAATACGGATTTGACAACAACAAGTATCTCTCGCTCCAATCATCGCACATCAGAGAGCGAATTTCGCAGTTTGGCGACAAACTGTATCTTGAATTTGGCGGCAAGCTCTTCGACGACTACCACGCCAGCCGCGTGCTGCCCGGCTTTGAACCCGACAGCAAGCTGAAGATGCTCATGCAGCTGCGCGACGACGCCGAGATAGTGATCGTCATCAGTGCCGTGGACATTGAGCGCAACAAGGTGCGCGGCGACCTAGGCATCACCTACGACGTGGACGTGCTGCGCCTGCGCGACGAGTTCATGTCGCGCGGCCTGCAGGTCAACTCGGTGGTGATTACCCACTTCAACGGGCAGGCCAGCGCCATAGCCTACCGCCAACGCCTTGAACGGCTCAACATCAAAGTGTATTACCTCTATCTTATAGAGGGCTACCCCACCAACGTGGACCTTATCTGCTCCGACGAGGGCTTTGGCAAGAACGAGTATGTGGAGACCACGCGCCCGCTGGTGGTGGTGACAGCCCCCGGCCCCGGCAGCGGCAAGATGGCCGCTTGCCTCAGCCAGCTCTACCAGGACAACCGGAGGGGTATAAAGGCGGGCTACGCCAAGTTTGAGACCTTCCCCATCTGGAGCATACCGCTGAAACACCCCGTCAACGTGGCCTATGAGGCTGCCACCGCCGACCTTGACGACGTCAACATGATAGACCCCTTCCACCTTGAGGCCTATGGCAAGACCACCGTCAACTACAACCGCGACATAGAGATTTTCCCCGTGCTCAACGCCATCTTCGAGGGCATATACGGGCACAACCCCTACCATTCGCCCACCGACATGGGTGTCAACATGGCGGGCTTCTGCATCTGCGACGACGAGGTGTGCTGCCAAGCCTCGCGCAACGAGATAATACGCCGCTACTACACTGCCCTGTGCGACTACGCACGCGGCAAGTCGTCGGAGCGTGAGATTAACAAGATTGCGCTGCTCATGAAGCAGCTCAAGATTACCACTGCCGACCGCGTGGTCACCACGGCGGCGCACCAGCGCAAAGATGAGGAGGGCGGCGTACATGCCTCGGCAATACAGCTGCACGACGGCACCATCATCACCGCCCACACCAGCCCACTGCTCGGCCCCAGCGCGGCGCTGCTGCTCAATGCCACCAAGCACCTCGCAGGCATAGACCACAGCGTACGCCTAATACCGCAGGAGATGATAGAGCCCATACAGAAGACCAAGGTGGAGCTGCTGCACGGCAAGAACCCGCGCCTGCACACCGACGAGGTGCTGGTGGCTCTCTCGCTACTGTCGCTGAGCGACGACAACTGCCGCCGCGCTCTCCACAGCCTGCCGGAGCTCAAAGGCTGCCAGGCCCACGCCACAGTGATGCTCAGCGAAGTGGACCGCAAGATTTTCAAGAAACTCGGCATAGACCTCACCACAGACCCCGTCAAGAAAGGATGAGGCCTTTGCGCTATTCTTCTATGATTTAATATCACGATGTTGCGCTATCCTGAAAGAAAAAACATTATCCCAAAAAGAGCCATGAAGCGATTGACACTACTCCTTGCCGTGGTGCTGCTGGCACTGGCACGCCCGGCGGATGCCTGCACCAATTTCCTCTTCACGCGCGGCGCCACCGTGGACGGCTCCACGATGATAACCTACGCCGCCGACTCGCACACACGCTACGGACAGCTGCGCTACCACCACGGCGGCGCCCACGCCACAGGCGAGACAGTGCGTCTCTTCAACTACGGCAACCTCAAGTTCCAGATAGAGCTGCCGCAGGCGCCACGCACCTACAACGTGGTGGGCTTCATCAACGAGCGCCAGCTTGCCATGGGCGAGACCACATGGGGCGGCATAGAGCCGCTCTCGAAGGGCAACGCCACGGGCATTGACTACGGCAACCTTATATACCTCGCCCTGCAGCGCGCCGCCACCTGCCGCGAAGCCATCAAGGTTATGGCGGAGCTCACCGCCACCTACGGCTACGCCGACGGCGGCGAGAGCTTCTCGCTGTGCGACCCCAACGAGGTGTGGCTTTTCGAGATAACCAGCAAAGGCAGCGAGCGTGGCGCGGTATGGGTGGCACGGCGGCTGCCCGACGGCTACGCCTCGGCACACGCCAACCAGGCCCGCATCACCACCTTCCCGCAGGAGCAGAAGAAGTCGCGCCGCGCCATAAGCAGCAAGCACCTCGACCGCATCTTCGACCCCGAGGTGGAGTGCGTCTACGCCGCCGACGTGGTGAGCTTCGCCAAGGAGCGCGGCATTGCCGCCTATGCCGACAAGGGCAACAGCAACGACACCAACTTCAGCTTCGCCGACACCTACAATCCGCTAACATTCAGCGGCCTGAGGGCCTGCGAGGCACGCGTCTACGCCATGTTCAACCGTATCAACTCCAATATGCGGCAATATGAGCGCTACGCCATGGGCGACGCCACGGCGCCGCGGCTGCCGCTGTGGATAAAACCCGACCGCAAGGTGGGCGTACACGACATGATGGAGCTTATGCGCGACCATTTCGAGGGGACCCCGATGGACATGAACCACGACGTGGGAGCAGGGCCGTTCCACTGCCCCTACCGCTGGCGCCCCATGGACTTTGAGGTCGACGGCAAGAAATACGTCCACGAGCGTGCCATAAGCACACAGCAGACGGGTTTCAGCTTTGTGGCGCAGTGCCGCAAGGGGCTTCCCGACAAGCTGGGCGGCATCATCTGGTTTGGCGTTGACGACACCTACTCCACAGTGTACTGCCCCATGTTCTGCGGCATAACACAGGTGCCGGTGTGCTTTGAGGAGGGCAACGGCTCCATGTCCGAGTACTCGGAGACGGCGGCTTTCTGGCTCTTCAACCGCGTGAGCAACTTCTGCTACCTGCGCTACGACAGCATGATAGTGGACGTGCGGCGCGTGCAGCAACAACTGGAGAAGGGCTTCATTGCCGAAGTGGAGCAAGCTGTAAAACAGTATGCAGGCTACGACGACGCACGCCTCACGGCGACACTCAACCGACTCTCCAACCAGTGCGCCGACCGCATGTTCCGCGAGTGGACAGGCCTCGACAGGCTACTGCTGATGAAGTATATTGACGGCAATATCAAACGCACAGAGCAGGGCCGCATAAAGACGACACCCACCGGCGTGGTGGCATTTCCGCAGCAGCCGCCCTACCCCGAGTGGTACTACCGCGCCATAGTGAAAGACCACGGCGACATACTGAAAGAGAACTAAACACCTGTCCGCCGCCGTTTCCGGCGGCGGACCCCCCCACCCTACCCCACCGATGAACCGCCAGACACAGACACTAAAGATGCGCCAGCAGATGAGGCTCTCACCCCGCCAGCTGCAGGTGCTGCGACTGTTGGCGGTGCCCGCCTCGGCCATGCACCAGTTCCTCGACGAGGAGCTGCAACGCAACCCGCTCATGGAAGTTGCCATGGAGAACAAAGAGGCTGCCGTCGAGACCCCGGCGCAGCAATCCACAAACGACAGCGACGACATAGAAGACCTCGACGACACCTTTGAGGCCCTGCAGCCCACCGACTACGACCCCAACCGCAAATACACCGACCCGGTGATACCCCTCAGCACATCGCTCAACGAACACCTATATGAGCAACTCGCACTACAGCACACCACCGAGAGGCAGCAACTGATAGGCAAAGTGCTGATAGGCAACATAGCCGACAACGGGTACCTCACGCGCGACATACAGCAGGTGTCGGACGACCTGCTCTTTAAATACCACACCGAGGCCACCGACGAGGAGATAGAGCAGGTGCTGCACATCATACAGCGTATGGACCCGCCGGGCATCGGCGCCCGCAACCTGCAGGAATGCCTGAGCGTGCAGCTTGAGATGCTCGACGGCTCAAGGCAAGAGGTGAAAGACGCCAGCCTCATTATAGGACGCACTTTCAACGACTTCATGGCGCAACGCCACGACCGCATCAAGGAACGCCTCGGCCTCAGTGACCAGGCGCTGCACGACGCCCTGAACCTCATACTCACCCTGAACCCCAAGCCCAGCAGCGCCTTCGGCTCGGACAACGACGGCAACCACTACATAATACCCGACTTCATACTGGACCGCGAGGACGACCGGCTGACCCTCTCACTGGCCGACCAGCACCGCCCGCTGCTGAGCATAGCCCCGGACTATGCCGAGCAGATACAACAGCTCGAAACGCGCAGCAGCCTCTCGCCAGGGCAGAAAGAGGCCCTGCGCTACATGCACGCTGGCGCAGCAAGCATTGAAGAGCTTGGCGAGGTGCTCGACGAGCGCAACGCCACAATGCTCAAGGTGATGCGTGCCATAGCGAAACGCCAGAACGCCTACCTGCTCAGCGGCGCCCCGGGAGACATGGTGCCGCTGCGGCTGCAAGACATAGCCGACGACACGGGGCTTGACATCTCCACCGTCTCGCGCGTGGTGACACGCAAATACCTGAGGGCGCCGTTTGGCACCATACTCCTCAAAGAGCTCTTTGCCAAGAACGTGTCCACCGCCGGCGGCACGCAGGTAGCCTCCACAGCGGTGCTCGACGTGCTGAGACAGACCATAGCCGAAGAGGACAAGCGCACGCCGCTTACCGACGACCAGCTTGCCACACTCCTCAAGGAGAAAGGCTACCCCATGGCGCGCCGCACCGTGGCAAAATACCGCGAAAGCCTCGGCATTCCCGTGGGGCGGCTGCGGCGCAGGATGCTCTCGCTGCTGCTGCCGCTACTGCTGGCTGCCAACATGCTGCTGCCGCCAACACTCTCGCTGAACACCGCACAGGCACAGCAGCCCAAGGTGACAGGCTCCGGCAACACCCACGACACGAGAGGAGGTGTGCAGCCAATGTCGTACTACGATTCGCTGATACTGCTGGAACAACGCAAAAGCGGGCCGTCGAAAGGTGTGAAAGGCAACAGCGCCGCCAAGCAGCAGAAAGCCTCCCCCACCCAAAAAAACGACACCAAAAACTCCGCGGCGGCGTCTCCTAACACCACCTCCACTCCCAAAGCCAATCCCGCCGCTAAAAAAAGCGCCACTGCCACGACAGCCACAGACGCGCCACGCAACACCTCACCGCAGCCAACAGCCGCCAAGCCTGCCACGGGAGCCAACGCCACACAGCCCGACACCGCACTCATCAAGGCCGACGAGATGATAGACCGCGCCTACGCCGAGAGCCTGCTGCCCTCGCCGCTATGGTACGACGACAACTTCTCCGACTGCCGCGTGCGACTCTGCAACATACCGCTCGAAGACATGCCCGACGAGATAAACATAAAACTCGTCAACTCCGAGTCGGACTTCTGCTTCCCCATTCGCAACATCATTACATCGCCCTATGGCTGGCGCTGGAACCGAGCCCACCGAGGCGTGGACATACGACTGAACACCGGCGACCCTGTGCGCTGCTGCTTCCCCGGGGTGGTGCGCATTGCCAAACCCATGGGAGCCTACGGCAACCTCGTGGTGGTGCGCCACTACAACGGGCTGGAGACAGTATACGGGCACCTTTCCAAGATAAAGGTGCGCCCGAAGCAGCACGTGAAAGCCGGCGACGTGCTCGGCCTGGGCGGCTCCACAGGACGCTCCACGGGGCCTCACCTGCACTTTGAAGTGCGTTTCCAATACGAGACCTTCGACCCCGAATGGATACTGGATTTCTCCAACTACACCCTGCGGACACGCTGGCTGCACCTCGACAAGAGCTATTTCGGCATCACCGCCCCGCGCGGCTCCAAGCCCCAGGTGTTCAAGGCCGACAAGAGCCACATTGCTGAGACACCACACCGCGTCCACAAACAGGTGTACCACGACGTCAAGAAAGGCGACAGGCTCGACCACATAGCCATCTCCTACAGCACCACCGAGGAGAACATCTACCGCCTGAACCCAAACCTGACAAAGCTAAAACCCGGCATGCGCATCCGCGTGCGATAAATTCATGACAAGTATGAAAAAGAACAAAGACCTCTCGGCGTGTGCGGCCTCCGAGCTGCCCGACGGCAGCCCCTACTCCATAGCCATCGCCGTGGCTGACTGGAACGCCGAAGTGACCCATGCCATGCTGGAAGGGGCCACCGAGACCCTGCTCAAAAGCGGCGTGAAAGAAGAGAACATCATCACCGTGCACGTGCCAGGCAGCTTTGAGCTGACTTCGGCAGCGGGCATGCTGCTGAACTACACGAGCGCCGACGCCGTGATATGCATAGGCTGCGTGATACAGGGGGAGACGCGCCACTTTGAGTTCATAAGCCACGCCGTGGCCGGCGGCATAGCGCAGCTTTGCGCCTCGCAATGCCGCCCAGTGATATTCAGCGTGCTCACCACCAACACGCCGGAACAGGCCAAGGAACGCGCCGGCGGCAAATGCGGCAACAAAGGCGTGGAGGGAGCCGTCACAGCCCTCCGTATGTGCCACCTTAACGATCAGCTGTCGTCATGCAAGAGCAAAAAGTCAAGATAGTGTTTTTCGGCACCCCCGACTTTGCCGTCCACACGCTTCGCGCCATCTGCGACGCGGGACACCATGTGGCCGCCGTGGTGACGGCCCCCGACCGGCCGGCGGGGAGGGGCCTCAAGATGGCGGAACCTGCCGTGAAGACCTTCGCCGTTGAGCGCGGCCTGCCCATACTGCAGCCGCAGAGCCTGCGCGACGCCTCACTGCTGGAGCAGCTGAGGGAGCTCAAGCCTGACATTTTTGTGGTGGTGGCTTTCCGCATGATGCCACAGTGCCTGTGGAGCCTGCCGCGACTCGGCTCATTCAACCTCCACGCCTCCCTGCTTCCGCAGTACCGCGGCGCGGCACCTATCAACTGGGCTGTCATCAACGGCGAGACCACCACGGGTGTGACCACCTTCATGCTCAACGAGCGCATTGACGAGGGCGAGCTGCTGCTGCAGGAGAGCACCCCCATAACGCCTGCCGACAATGCAGGGACGCTACACGACCGGCTTGCCGAGATAGGGAGCCGCCTTGTGCTGCGCACTATTGACGGCCTTGCCGACGGAAGCCTGCACCCCACCCCCCAGCAGGTGCCCCCGCTGCTGCACCCGGCACCAAAGATATTCAAACCCGACTGTGCCATTGACTGGCGCAAGGGTGGCGACGCCATAGTCAACCACGTGCGTGGGCTCGCCCCCTACCCTGCGGCGACGATGACGCTGTGCGACACCGAAGGCAGGGAGAACACTTTCAAGGTGTATGAAGCCACCTTCAAACCCGACCCCAATGCAGTGCCTTTTTGCGTCAATTCCGACCAAAAAACATACCTAAAAATTGGCATAAACAGCGGATTTATAAACATTTTAAGCCTCCAACCGAGCGGTAAACGCCAAATGAGCGTGGAAGAATTTCTTCGCGGAAGAATTATAAAAGATTGGAAATTAATATATTAACTGCCTTGTTATAAAAAAAGTTATTTTTTTGCGTTTTTTTTTTGCTCAATTAGAATTTTTTTTCATACATTTGCATTTGAATTTGGAAGCACATATTTTAACCACTTAAATATTAATTTTATGAACAAAACTGAACTGATTAACGCGATGGCCGAGAAAAGCGGCCTGACCAAGACCGACGCAAAAAAAGCTCTCGACGCCTTCATGGAGGCCACCTACGAGGGACTGAAAAAAGGTGACAAAGTGAGCCTCATTGGCTTCGGCACCTTCAGCGTGAGCGAGCGCAAGGCCCGCACCGGCAAGAACCCGCGCACCGGCAAGAAAATCAAGATTGCCGCCAAGAAGAGCGCCCGCTTCAAAGCCAGCAAGAGCCTCGTTATCAAATAAGATAAGCGAAGCTTGATAACATCAAAGCCCCATTGCAGCAGCAACGGGGCTTTCGTGTTTTTATAGGGTGGTATGTTATTTTGCTGGGCGGCTGCCTGCGAGGGCGTAGAAGAGGAGGTAGAGGGCGCAGGCGAAGAGGAGCCAGTAGCTGGCGGAGTAGCCAACGGCATCGGCGAGGAGGCCCTGGAGCGGGGGTATGATGCCGCCGCCGCAGACCATGGTCATGAAGATGCCGGAGGCGAGGGCGGTGTGCTGCCCAAGACCCTCGACGGAAAGGTTGAAGATGTTGCCCCACATCACCGAGGTGCAGAGGCCGCAGAGTATGAGGAACATTACGGAGAGGGGAACTTGCTGCATGGCAAAGGAGAGGTTGGAGCGGAATACCGGCATGCGCACCATGATGTCCGAGGGCAGGAGGATGGCGAGGAGGATGAAGAGGGCGATGAGTGAGGCTACCGCGGCGAGCTGCGCGCGTGCCGTGAGCTTGGCACCGAGGAGGCCGCCGAGGAGGCGACCGATGAACATAAGGAACCAGTAGGTGCCGCAGAGAGTGCCCGCCACGGCGGCTGCCATGCCGAGGCCGCCGGAGGCGGCGTCGGCGGTCATGTAGAGGTTGGCGACGCTGGGTATGGCCACTTCGAGGCCTACGTATATGAAGATGGCGACGACTCCGAGGAGGAAATGGCGGTAGCTCCACGGCGAGGCACCGCTGGGTGAGGCGGCTGGTGCAGCCTGGGTGCGGGGCTGTGTGTGGGGCTCGGGGATTTTGACGACGAGGAGGACGACGAAGGCGATGAGGAATACGGCGAGGGCGGTGTAGAGCGCCGGATTGGCGTTGCTGATGCGGGCGTTGGCGAGGTCGCCGATGAGGTAACCCACGAGCACGGGCACTATGGTGGCGGCGACGGAGTTGCAGGCTCCGCCGAACTGTATGAGCTGGTTGCCGCGCTTGCCACCACCGGCTATGGTGTTGAGCATGGGGTTGACAACGGTGTTGAGCATGCACATGGAGAAGCCGGCGACGAAGGCGCCGGCGAGGTAGACGGGGAAGCTTTCCAAACGACCGGAGAGCCACATAATGAGGACGCCGAGGAAGCCTACGGCGACGGCGGCGAGGGCGGTGCGCTTGTAGCCCACGCGGCTGAGGAGCAGGCCCGCGGGAACTCCCATGCAAAGATAGGCTATGAAGTTGGCGAAGTTGCCCAGCTGGGAGGCGAAGTTGGAGACCTCGAACTGGTGGCGCGCTATGACGCCGAAGGGGTTCTGCAGGCCGGTGACGAAGCTTATCATCGCGAAGAGAAGGAACATCACGGTGACGGGGATGGCCTTGGAGAATGCGGTGGGGGAAGCCTCGGCTTTTCCGGAGGGGGAAATTTGCATGGTGTTACTAGTGTTTTTCTAGTGTTTGCTGGTTTTGGGGTTAGCGGCAAACCACTTTGGCGGGGGCGGAGTTGGCTATGCGCACAATGTAGAGGCCGGTGGAGGGGACGGTGAAGGTGAGGGTGGCAGGTGCGGCAGCGGAGCGGTGGATGAGCCGACCTACGGCATCGTAGACCTCCACGGGCATGTTGGCTGCACCGGCGATTGTTATGGTGTTGTCGGTGGCGGCGACGGTGTAGAGGGGCTGCGAGGCTGAGGTGATGGATTCGTTATGGTCGAAGAGCGCCTTGAAGGAGGTGTCGCTCATGATGGTTATGGTGCGAGGGTTGTCGGTGTTGGCGTCGTCCCAGCGTTCGAAGTGGTTGCCTTCGGCGGGGACGGCGGTGATGGTGACCTGCGTGCCGTATTCGTAGGTGCCTGCGCCTGTGGCGCTGCCGTATCGCCTGTTGTTGGGTTCGTTGACGCCGCCGGTGGAGAGGGTGAGGGTGTAGGAGTAGGTGGTGAATTCGGCTGTGACAGTGACGGTGCCGCTCATAGCGGAGGTGATGGGGAGTTTGCGCGGGTTGGCGAAGTTATATTGCCCGTTCATATTCCAGCGGTGGAAGCGGTGTCCTGGGAGCGGGGCTGCGGAGAGTATGGCTGAGTCGCCCTCATGGTAGGTGCCGGAGCCTGTGACGACGCCGTGAGAGGGGTCGTCGGGCACTGCGCTGATGTAGACGGTGTGGAGGGTGAAGTTGGCGGTGTAGGTGGCGTCGCTGGTGACCGTGACGGTGCGCGGATTGTCGGTGTTGCCGTCGCTCCAGCCGGTGAAGGTGTAGCCGCTGTTGGGGTAGGCCTGGATGGTGACGGTGGAGCCGTAGGTGTACTGCCCGCTGCCGGTGGTGTAGCCTGCTGCATGGTCGGAGGCGACCACGGTGATGTTGCAGGGTACGCCGGCGAAAGTGGCTATGTAGGAGGCGTCGCCGGTGACGGTGATGGTACGCGGGTTTTGGCCGTTGCCGTCGTTCCAGCCAGTGAAGCGGTAGTTGGTGTTGGCTGTTGCTGATATGGTGGTCGTGGAGCCGTAGCGATAGGTGCCGGAGCCTGAGGCGGAGCCCATGTTAGTGTTGGCGCTGGAGACGGAGATGGTGCAGTTGTTGGAGCCGAACTGTGCCACGTAGGTTGCGCTGCCGCGGACGATGAGGATGCGTGGGTTGGATGTGTCGCCGTCGTTCCACTGCGAGAAGTGGCAGTCGGAGGCCGGTGTGGCAGTGAGAGTGACGGTGTCGCCGTAGTGGAAGGAGCCGCCGCCGGAGACGGTGCCGAGGGTGGTGTTGGAGGAGGAGGCGATGATGGTGAAGGTGGGGTTGGTGTTGATGTTGAAGGAGAGTGCGAAGTCGCGGTTGTATTCCTGAGCCTGGGTGCGGGCGGAGTTGGTGTAGGTGGAGCCGTAGGCTATGGTTAGGTAGTAGGTGCCGTTGGAGGTGTAGGCGTGGAGGTAGCGGCCGTCGAGGGAGTCCATGAAAGGAATTTGGGATGTGCTGAGGGTGCAGTTGACGATGCGTTTGTCGACAAGTATGGCGCTTGAGCCGTTGGCTTCGACGGCGATCCAGAAGGGGCGGTTGCCGACGACGTAGGGGTCGTTGAGTGTGACGACTTGCTCGCCGTGGGTGGTGACGGTGTGTTGCTGTGAGCGGACGAGTGTGCCGAGGCATTCGGCGTATTGGGGTGTGTATCCGTTGTGGAGGAGGGAGGCGTTGAGTGATGAGCCTTCGAAGACTTTGACGGTGTAGCGGGTGTTGGTGTAGCCGCTGGTGCTGTATGTGGAGAACTTTATCTGGGAGAGGAGGCTGCCTGCGGGGAAGTTGCCGAGACATTCGGGGCGGACTATGAACTGGTCGCCGGAGGCGAAGGTCATGTACATGGAGCCTCCTTCGCGGCCGTACCATCCGGACTGGCTGGTGTTGCCGTTGGGCTGGTTGACGATGAGTGTGTCGGTCTCGGTGCCTTGTGTAACGACTATGAAGCCTGTGCGAGCGCGGCCGGAGGTGTTCTGCGGTACGGTGACGCGCATGATGGTTTGCTGGCCGTTGCCGGAGCCGGAGGCTGGGCTTATGGTTAGCCAGCGGTCGCTGCAGGAGGCTGTCCAGCCGGAGGCGTTGCTGTTGCTGCTGCGGACGTAGACGCTGTCGGTGGCGCCGAGGCCTGAGAGGTTGAGCTGGTTGGGGCTGACGCGCAGGGAGCCGACATTGGGCTGGATGCCGATTATCATGGTTTGGCCGCTGTTGAAGGTGTAGGTGGAGTTGGAGCCTGTGCCGCCGCCGCCGGGGTTGAGGGCATTGAGGGCGAAGAAGCCGTTGTAGGAGCCGCTCCAGCCCCAGTTCATGTGGAAGTAGTTGCGGTTGTCGTAGCCGTCGCAGACAAAGGCGTGGCCGCCGGAGGCGTCGCGGCCGGTGTAGATGACCGGGCGTGCGGAGTCGAGTTCGGCGATGACGCGTGCGGTCCATACGGCCTCGGTGGAGTTGGAGCGTTCGTAGCCGCGGAGGGTTGACTTGTAGTCGAAGTAGGTTTTGAGTGCATTTTCGGCGCATACGGCACGGGCGTTGTTGTAGGCTATGGTTTGCGCTCCGCTGCCGCCGTTGGCTGAGATGTCGAAGTCCATTTCCACAGCCACTCCGCAGTGGTACATGAGTGTGGCCACGGCGTTGATTTGGGCTTGTGTGGAGGAGCCGGAGAGTGCGTTGGGCATCTGTGACCAGGAGTAGTAGGTGTTGGCGAAGTCGGCGGTTTGGCGGCCGTAGGTGCTATGGTTGTAGGTTTTGGAGGATGTGCCGACGGTGGGGCTGTTCCAGAATTTCATGACCTGAGCCATGGCGGTTGCCACGCATCCGGTGACGGTGCGCTCCTGGGCGGTGTTGTCGTAGGGGCAGAGGTTGTTGTAGCGCGGTGACTGGCTCCATGTTGTTGTGAGCAAGGCTGCCACGGCGTTGCTTGGGCCGTCGGGGTCGCTGGGGTCGTGGAGTGGTGCGCCTTCGCGCAGGCGTGCCCACTGGGAGGCGATTTGGTCGGTGGCCTGTATGTCGTGGCTGACGCAGTAGAGCACAGCGTCGGAGTAGTCGCGGAGCCATGCGTTGACATTGGCGGGGACTGCGGCGTCGGCGGGTTGCTCGTCGGAGTAGCCGAGTATAGGTGTAGCGCGGTCGTCGGAGGCTACAATGACAAATCCGGCGCTTTTGGTGTTGTTGAAGATGTAGAGGCCGGGGTAGTTGGCGGAGCTTGGGGACTCGACCATGGCGGACGGGGTGCCGAAGCGGTGCTGCCAGAAGGTGGCGGCGACGCGGGCGGCATCACGCGGGGTTACGGGGTTGGCGTTGGCTGCGGCGAATGCAAAGAACAGGATTGCTGTTGCTAAAAGTATTTTTTTCATGACAAGGGTTGTACGATGTAGTGGATGTTTTTTTGGGTCGGGTTTTGTTTTTGTTTTCACAATGAAAAGACCTTAGACTTTAGTGGATGACTGGACTAATGTCTAAGGTCTGTTTTTTTTACACTTGGTGGTGTGTTAGCCTTTGAGGGCTTCGGAGCCGCTTACTATCTCGATTATCTCGTTGGTGATGGCGGCCTGACGAGCCTTGTTGTAACTGAGGCGCAGGTCTTTGAGGAGCTCGGTGGCATTGTCGGTGGCTTTCTGCATGGCAGTCATTCGGGCACCGTGCTCGGCAGCGAGGGAGTCGAGGATTATGCGGTAGAATTGTGAACGAAGGGTGAGTGGGATGATGTTGCGGAGTATGTCCTCTTTGTCGGGCTCGTATATGAAGTCGAAGTGCTGCGCCGGAGCCGACGGGTTATTGCCGTCTGATGCGCTTTTGGGGCTGACGGGGAGGAACTGCTCGGTGCTGAGTATCTGAGTGAGGGAGTTTTTGAATTGGTTGTAGACAACTTCCACGCGGTCGTATTTGCGGTCGACAAAGTCTTGCATTATCTGCGAGGCCAGTGCTGCGATGTTGTCGAAGGAGGGGGTGTCGAGCAGGTCGTCGCAGGAGGCTTTGACCAGCCCCTGGCGTTTGCCGAAGAACTCGGAGCCGCGTTTGCCTATGGTGATTAGTTGCAGCGACGGGACTTTGAGGGTCTCGCTGTAGTAGGCTACGCGGGCTGAGGCTTCTTTTATGACGTTGGAGTTGAAGGCGCCGCAGAGTCCTTTGTTGGAGGTTACCACGACGAGCAGCACGCTGGCGGGCTTGCGTTGCTCGTGGTAGGGTGTCTGCACTCCGTCCTCGGTGTCGATGTCGGCAGTTATCTCGCCAAGCATGGCGGCGTACGGGCGCATTCCGATTATGGCGTTCTGGGCGCGGCGGAACTTGGCGGCTGACACCATCTTCATGGCAGAGGTGATCTGCTGCGTGGAGCTGACAGAGGCTATGCGTGTGCGAACTTCTTTGAGGTTTGCCATTGTGTTGTATTTAGTTTTAGTTGGCCGAGGCGGTCACAGTGCCGCGGGGCCACTTAGAACTTGTCTCTTGCTGAAGTGGTTATTTTTTCACCTCGTATTTTGCGGCTATGTCGGCAGCCACTTTGCGGAGTGTCTCCATGTCTTCGTCGAGAAGCTTGCCTTGGCGCAGGTTGGCGAGCACCGCGGCGTGGTTCTGGCGGAGGAAGAAGAGGTACTCTGTCTCGAAGTTATGCACTTGGTCCACGGGGACTTTCTGCAAGAGGCCCTTGGTACCGCAGTAGATGATGGCCACCTGGTCTTCAACGGGCATAGGCGTGTACTGGGGCTGCTTGAGGATTTCCACGTTGCGTGCACCTTTGTCGAGCACTGCCTTGGTGGCGGCGTCGAGGTCGGAGCCGAACTTGGAGAAAGCCTCCAGCTCACGGTACTGGGCCTGGTCGAGCTTGAGAGTACCGGCAATCTTTTTCATGGACTTGATCTGAGCCTTACCACCCACGCGGGAGACCGAGATACCCACATTGATAGCCGGACGCACACCCGAGTTGAAGAGGTTGGTCTCGAGGAATATCTGACCGTCGGTAATGGATATGACGTTGGTGGGGATGTAGGCCGAGACGTCGCCAGCCTGTGTCTCGATGATAGGCAGAGCTGTGAGCGAACCGCCACCTTTCACCTTGCCTTTGAGCGAGGCGGGGAGGTCGTTCATAGTAGCTGCTATCTCATCGCTCTGGATGATACGGGCGGCACGTTCGAGGAGGCGGCTGTGGAGGTAGAACACATCGCCAGGGTAAGCCTCACGTCCCGGCGGGCGACGGAGGAGCAACGAGACTTCGCGGTAGGCCACGGCCTGCTTGGAGAGGTCGTCGTAGATGACGAGGGCGTTGCGGCCTGTGTCGCGGAAATACTCGCCGATAGCGGCGCCTGCGAAAGGAGCGTAGAACTGCATTGCAGCAGGGTCGGAAGCCGTTGCCGCAACCACTATGGTGTAGTCCATGGCGCCTTTCTCTTCAAGGTTCTTCACGAGGTTGGCCACCGTGGAGCCTTTCTGGCCGCAGGCTACATAGATGCAGTATACAGGGTCGCCTGCATCGTAGAAATTCTTTTGGTTGATGATAGTGTCGATGGCTATGGCCGTCTTGCCGGTCTGGCGGTCGCCGATGATGAGCTCGCGCTGGCCGCGTCCGATAGGTATCATAGAGTCGATAGCCGTGATACCGGTCTGGAGGGGCTGTTCCACAGGCTGGCGGAAGATGACGCCGGGAGCTTTGCGCTCGATAGGCATGTCGAACAGGTCGCCCGTGATGGGGCCTTTGCCGTCGATGGGCTCGCCAATGGTGTTGATAACGCGTCCCACGAGGCCCTCGCCCACTTTTACGGAGGCGATGCGCTTGGTGCGCTTCACAGTGTCGCCCTCGTTGATAGTGTTGCTCTCGGCGAGCATCACGATACCTACGTTGTCTTCCTCAAGGTTTTGTACAATACCTTGCTCGCCGCTCTCGAACTCCACCAATTCGCCGCTCTGGGCGTTGTTGAGTCCGTAAACGCGCGCAATGCCGTCGCCCACGGTGAGCACGGTGCCCACTTCCTCAAGGGCTACGTCGAGGTTCACATCGGCGAGTTGTTTTTTGAGTATTGCCGATACTTCGGCGGGTTTAATGTCAGCCATCTGAATGGTTATTTATCTTTATTTACTATAATTTGCTTTCGTATATGTTTTTGCTGAATTCGCGGCGCAGTTTTGCAAGTTTCGTGCGCAGGCGGGCGTCGTACATGTTATTGTCGAACGCGAGTGCCAAGCCGCCGAGCATAGTACTGTCGGTGACGGCTTCGAGCTCCACCTCTTTTCCCGTGTACTTGCCCACAATGGCCGTAGCGGTGTCGAGTACGCTCTTGTCGGCCTCGACGGCGGTGCGCAGCTCGGTATGCACAATGCCAAAAGCCTCGCGGTATATGTCCATATAGGCGGTGCAGATGCCGGGCAGGTTGATGGTGCGGTTCTTGCGTACCACAAACTGGAGGAACATCTCGGTGAGGTTACCCACCTTGCCGTGAAACAGCTCGTTGACTATAGCCAGTTTCTTGGTAGCCTTGATTACCGGGTTGCGGAATATGGTGCTGAGGACATGGTTCTCGCGGCACACGCTGTTCACCATCTGCAAATCGGTAAACACAGCCTTTTGCTCTTCCGGCTTTTCAGCAAGCAGAAAGAGTGCTTTGGCGTAGTTGGTGTTAAGTCTGTAGTTTTCCAAGGTTCGAAGTCTTAGTTAAGGTGCGTATGCTCCAGTTCGTCGATAACCAGCTTGCTGGCCATCTCCTTGTTTGCCAACTCCTGTTTGAGTATCTTCTCGGCGATGTCGATAGAGAGGTTGGCTATCTGGTTCTTGAGTTCGGTCATGGCCTTCTGTTTCTCGTAGTTGATGTTCTCGCGGGCACTCTCCACGATACGGTCGGCCTCCTCGGTAGCCTTGAGCTTGGCATCCTCAATAATCTTATCTTTGGCGAGGCGTGCATCGCGCAGTATCTCGTCGCGCTCCTGCTTGGCACGCTTCAGCTCGTCGTCGTTCTTAGAAGAAAGGCGTGTCAGCTCTTCGCGGGCCTTCTCGGCTGCTTCGAGGGCATCGTTAATGGCCACCTCACGTTCCTTGAGTGTTTTGATTACCGCCGGCCATCCCCATTTCAGGAGAATGAACACCAGTATGCCAAACGAAATGAGCATCCAGAAGAACACTCCGATGCCAGGGTTAATCAGGGGGTTGTTCATTATATCTTTATAGTTTAATGTGAATGATAAGCGATTTCAAATCCCAAGCCGGAGCCAATCGCGCCGGCCCGGGATTTGTTTGTCGTGGCGTTTTGCCGCCCTCCTTTGATTTAGAGAACCACAAGGAGGCAGATAACCACTGCGAAGAAGGCGACACCTTCGACGAGAGCGGCGGCAATAATCATCGACGAGCGGATAGTTCCGGCCGACTCGGGCTGGCGGGCAATACCCTCCATAGCACCCTTACCAATTTGACCGATACCGATACCAGCGCCGATGGTTGCGCAACCGGCACCGATGCCAGCGCCCATAACGCCCATAGCCTTAGCGGCCTCCCAAAGGAGAATTAACAATGTTGCCATAGTAATTGATTTTTAGTTATATTTGATTAATTTGCTATTCAAATTTGAGCATGGCAAAGTTAGCAAAAAAACTTCACATAAACGCTATTTTGCTTGCTTTTTTTGTGGTTAAATTTTACAAACAACAGATTTACAATATGTTGATATAACAAAAAAGATGACCGCCAAATAATATACCTTAAAGCATGGCTAAAATGACTATGCCCTTGATGGGAACAATGGTCCCGCGGGGCGATTAGCAGCGCATTGTTTAATGACTTTTAACTATTCTTTAAATAAAAAATCAGACCTCGGCTTGTCTTGGGCTGAGGTCTGAAAAGGTGTGCCTATCGAGGTATGTCAAACTGTTTTGATACTCAAATCAATCGGGTTTTTGTCTGAAAAAGTTGCTTGGCTGGGTTATGGACCCGTCGGCGTGGACTGTGGGAGTTATCTCGGAACGTTGGGAATAGTTATTGTCGAACGGGAAGGTGAATTTTGCCGTGTTGGTCATAGGGTTCATTTGTTCGACTTTGGCAGGGCCGTCGGGGTCGTTGTGAAGCATCTGGTTCATCATCTTTATCCTCTCACTGCGGTCTTTCAGTCGCTCCACCTGTGTGCTGTTGTTGTTGTCGGAGGTTGAGGTGCCGAAGAGGCTGGCCACGTTGTCGCCCCAGAATGACTGCTGCGCGGGTTCTGCTTTTACCTCTGCCACAGGGGCGGGGGCGCTGGCGGTGTTCACTACGGCCATCTCGACGGATTCTGACGACGAAGGAGCAGTGGCGACTGGTTGCTCGGAGGAGGCGACAGGGGCTACGTTGTTTTCATCGTAGATGGTTTCGGGCATGTCGTCCTCGTCGAGTGTGTACCTTTTGCCTGCCGGGACAGCAGGGGCATGCTCGACGACAACCTTTGGCTGGGGGTCGGACTTGAGTTTGATGTCCTCAATATCGTGCTCCTCGACAGCAGCTCCCGTCTCAGTGACGACGGCTTCAGGCTTGCTATAGACCATTTTCTCCGGCTGAGGAGTGGTGGGGGCTGTCGAAACGCCACCTACCGGACTGCCGGTCGTGGCAGACTCCGGCTTCTTGACTGAGGTGACGGTGGATATCTGTGTGTTTTGTTCCGTTTTGTCAAAACCAGTTGCCACAATGGTCACTTTAAGTTCATCGGAGAGTGACTCATCGGTACCGAGACCCCATATCATATTGGCATCGTCGTCGCCTATACGTTGCTGGAGGAACGTGGTGATGCAGGAGAGCTCGTCCATTGTGATGGCCTTGTTGGCGGGGTAGGACACGTAGAAGAGGACGTTTTGTGCGCCGGATATATCGGTGTCGTTGAGCAGCTGTGAGTCGGTGGCGGCTTGGATGGCCTGAAGGGCGCGGTCGTCGCCCTTGCCTATGCCGGTACCCATGTATGCCGTGCCGCTATTGGCCAGGATGGAGTTGACATCGCGGAAGTCGGTGTTGACGTAGTCGTTGCGGGTGATGATTTCGGAGATGCTCTTGGCAGCGATAAGGAGCACATCGTTGGCTTTGTTGAAACCGGCATGGATATCGAGGTCACCGAAGCTGCGCAACTTCTCATTGTCGATAACGAGAATGGCATCGGCATACTGGCGCAGAGATTTGAGACCTTCTTTTGCCAGATTCATTTTTTTGTTGAGTTCCCACTTGAAAGGCATGGTGACCACGGCGACCACCAAGATCTTGCGGATTTCCTCATCGTCGAGCTCTATCTCTTTGGCGATACGCGCTATGACGGGGGATGCTCCGGTGCCTGTGCCGCCGCCGAGGGTGGCGGTGATGAAAAGCATCTTGGTGTCTTTCGACAAGATTTCCTTGATATAGTCAGCCTTAGCCTCGGCGGCACGTTCGGCCACGTCGGGCCTTGCGCCAGCGCCGAGACCGGTGCCGATAAGTATTCTTTGCGATTCGGGTATAGAACTGTTATCGAGCGCCTGCCTGTCGGTGTTGCAGACTAGAAAGTCCACGCCACTGATGCCTTGACGGTACATGTGGTTGACAGCGTTTCCGCCACCACCACCTACACCTATCACTTTGATGAACGAGGAGTTGGGCTGTGCGGTCTGGGACTGTGCAGCCACAGTTTGGGGCTCTACAAAAGCCAAAATCGAGTTGTCCTCCATATGCTAATTTGATATTTATCTATTTAATAAACAAGAATATAGATTATGTGCATCAAACACACTCTCAATTTGTAAAATTACAACTAAGTTATTGATTATAGCAGAAGTTACCAATGTTATTATCAACAGGCTGATGTGTAAAAGTCGGGTTAGAGGTCGTCGTCATCGTCTTCGGTGCGGTCGATAGGAGTGAAGATGTTGCGCTCAAGCCATTTCTGGACGTCATTCATCCAGTTACGCGTTTTTGTGCCGCCGTCGGGTGTGGTTTTTTTGGTCGGGATCTCAATTATGTCGGGGTCAGGGTTTTGCGTGGATGTCTGCTGCTGTTGCGGGGTACCTTGGCTGTGTTGGGGGGTGGCAGGGGTGTCCTGTGGGGTGTCGGGGGGGGCTTGTGGGGTTTGAGGCTGGGGGGGCTCGGGTTGGGAGGTGGGGGTGTCTGTTTCTGTGTCGGGTATGGGTTCGGAGGAGGCGGGCATGTGGTTGAGGGCGTAGATGACGAGACCAATGCCGGTGGCGTACATGGGGTGTGAGAGGTTGGGGTCGGAAGTGTTGGCGAGGTGGGTGTCGGGGGTGCCTATGTGAGTCTCGGTGGCGGTGACGTATTCGGCGAGTTCGCGTATGTTTTGGAGTTTGGCGCCGCCGCCTGTGAGGACTATGCCTGCGACGAGCCTGTGGTCGTAGCCTGACTGGACGATTTCGAATTTGACTTGGTCGAGGATGTCTTTGGTGCGTGCCTGGATTATCTGAGCGAGGAGCGGCATGCTTATCTCAAGGTGGGAGGGTTTGTGGATGCCGGGGATGGTGACTATGTCGTTGGGGTTGACGGCTTCGGGGAGGCAGGAGCCGAATTTAACCTTGAGTTTCTCGGCTTGTTCTTTGAGGACGTTGCAGTTTTCGTAGATGTCGGAGGTTATGGCGTTGCCTGCGAGCGGGAGTACGGAGGTGTGGCGGATGATGCCTTCGTGGAAGATGGCGATGTCGGTGGTGCCGCCGCCTATGTCGACGAGTGCGACGCCTGCGAGGCGGTCTATCTCGGAGAGGACGGCCTGTGAGGAGGCTATGGGTTCAAGGACAACGCCGAGGACCTGGAGGCCGGCGATGCCGACGCTTTCATAGATGTTGCGTATGTTGGTGGCGTTGCCTGTGACGATGTGGAAGTCGGCTGCGAGCTGGTGACCGCCGACGCCGACGGGGTCGAGCTCGGTGGGGAGTGGGTCGCCGTCGACTATGTAGCGCTGTGCGAGGATGTGGATGATTTCTTCGCCGGGGTTGAGGAGTATGTTGCGCTGTTCCTCGGTGAGGCGGTCGACGTCTTCCTGCTCGATGTATTTGTGGTCGGAGGGTATCATTATGGCGCCGGTGCTGGATATGGATTTGATGTGCTGCCCGGCGATGCCGACGTAGACTTCCTTGATGTCGATGCCGGCCATGTCGGAGGCCTGGCTGACGGCTTTGGAGATGGACTCGGCGGTGAATTTGATGTTGCGGACTACTCCGCGCTCGACGCCTTTAGAGGCGGCGCGCCCGTAGCCGAGTATGTTGATTTTGCCGCCCGGTGCGCGCTGGCCGACGAAGCAGGCTATTTTGGTTGTGCCGATGTCGAGGCCTACTACGGTGTTGCTTTGGTGTTCCATGATGTATAAGGGTTATAAGGTTTAAGGGTTAAAGGGTATTTATGGTTAAAGGGTTATAGGGTTGAAAGATTATAGGGTTCTGCGAGAGATTGGGGGTTAGGGTTTGCAGACTATTTGGTTGTTGTAGCGGAGGTTTATGGTTTGGTAGCGGTTTAGCTGGCTTTGGGGGAGTTGGGAGAGGAGTGTGGCGAGAAGGTTGAATTTCTGGGGGAGGCTGGAGGCGTCGCCTATTATGATGGTGTAGGGGGCGTTGGGGGAGGTTGCTGTGAGGGTTCCGTCGGGCTGGATGCTGATGTGTGTGGCGAGGTGGCTGTAGCGGCTGTTGTCGGCGAGGAAGCATGCGAGGGTGCAGGCTTGGGCTATGTGGGATGTATCTGAGGAGGAGGCGAGGACTGTGGCGACTGCAGGGGTGACTTTGGGGTTGGGCGGGATGGGGGTGGCGGTGTTGTCGTAGTAGAGGTGGCTTTTGTCGGGGAGTATGAGGTACATGACGGGTTGGCGCTGTGTGACACGGAGGCGGAGTGTGCGGCCGGCGGATATGGAGGTGTGGCAGTGGAGGACATAGGGGTTGGCGGCGACGAGCGCGTTTATGGCGCGGGTGTCTATGTGCTTGACGGGCTGTGAGCGGAGGCCGGGGATGGCGGTGAGGAGGAGTGTGTCGATGTCGGAGGGGACGAGGAGAGTGTCTTGGGCAGGGTAGTTGACAGCTATGGAGATGCCGCGGAGGGTGGAGTTGCCGCGGAGGATATTGGCGGCGACGACGAGTGCGCCGATTATGGCAGCGAACGCTATGTAGAGCAGTATATGGGTGCGGCGGCGAGGCATTAGGGAGAGGGGTAGGTTAAAAGGGGTTAAGGTTAAAGGGCTTTGTTATTACAAGGTGAGGGGGTTAGGCGAGGGTTTTGAGGATGTCGGGGATGAGTTGGTCGACGGGGGCGGCGCCTATGGTAAGTATGATGTCGGGGCAGAGGGCTTGGAGGAGGGTGGGCATGTCGGCGGGGGTGGAGAGGTAGCGGTTCATGGATTTCATGTTGCGGAGGATGAGTGCCGAGGAGACGCCGGGGATGGGTTGCTCACGTGCGGGGTAGATGGGGAGGAGTATGGTTTCATCGAGTGCCGAGAGTGCCTGTGCGAACTGTGGGGCGAGGTCGCGTGTGCGGCTATAGAGGTGGGGCTGGAATACGCCTACGACGCGTTTTTCGGGGTAGAGGTAACGGACGGAGCTGATGAGTGCCTCTATCTCGCGCGGGTGGTGTGCGTAGTCGTCGATGAGGATGAGGTTGGGGGTTTTGAGGTGGTAGTCGAAGCGGCGCTGTATGCCTGCGAATGTTTTGAGGCCGTTGCGTAGCTGGTATTCGCTGATGCCGCAGGAGAGTGCTATGGCGGAGGCTGCTACAGCGTTCTCGACGTTGTAGAGCGGTGCGCCGGTGAGCTGGAGGTCGTAGAGTACGCCGTTGGGTGTTCGGAGGTCGAAGTAGAGGTTGCCGCCGTAGTTGCGGAGGTTCCAGGGGTAGTAGTCGGCTTCGATGCCCGTGGAGGTGTAGGAGAGGGTGTTGAGGGAGGGGTTGAGTTCGAGGCCGCACTGGTGGTGGTCGTGGTGGTCTTCGTGGTTCTCGTCGTG
This sequence comes from Bacteroidales bacterium, assembly GCA_017454015.1. GTDB lineage: Bacteria > Bacteroidota > Bacteroidia > Bacteroidales > P3 > Colimorpha. The sequence continues at coordinate 25,646 of JAFTDW010000008.1, forward strand.
CTCGTGGTGGTGGTGTTCTTCGGCGTCGGGGTCGAGGCCTATGCCTTGTTTGTAGAGGAGAAGGCCGTCGGGCGAGGTTTGGTTGGCGTATTGCTGGAAGGCCTGGATGAGTGCCTGGTGTGTGTGGTAGATGTCGAGGTGGTCGGGGTCCGTGGAGGTGATGACGGAATGGTGGGGGTGGAGTTGGAGGAAAGAGCGGTCGTATTCGTCGGCTTCGACGACTATGTATTGTGGTTTTTTGTTGTAGAGGCAGTTGCTTTGGAAGTTTTTGGAGATGCCTCCGAGGAGTGCTGAGCAGGGTATGCCTGCGGAGTGTAAGAGGTGTGCGATGAGTGTGGAGGTGGTGGTTTTGCCGTGGGTGCCTGCTATGGCTATGCATTTGGCGCCGGAGGTGAGCTGGGCGAGGAGCTGGGCTCGCTTGACGAGTGGGTAGCCGCCCTGGGCTGCGGCCTGGAATATGGCTGTGGAGGGTGGAACTGCCGGGGTGTAGACGGCGGTGTCGATGGAGGGGGGCATGAGGAGCGGGTTGTCGATGTATTGGACATCGATGCCTTCGCTGATGAGCTGCCGTGTGAGGGTGGTCTCGGTGCTGTCGTAGCCACTGACACGGTGTCCCTGACTGTGGAGGTAGCGCGCGAGTGCGCTCATGCCGATGCCGCCTATGCCTATGAAGTAGTAGGTCATTTGGGAAAGGTTAAAGGGTTGGAAGGTTGAAGGGGTGAAAGGTTTTAAGGTTTTTCGTTATGTCGTTATGTCGTTATTACGAGGGTGGGGGATTATTGTTTTGTGAGGGTGGCTATTTGGTCGACTATGCGGGCGGCGGCACCCGGCATGGCGAGGGTTTTGAGGGCTTGGGACATAGCTTGGCGGCGGGGCTGGTCGGCGAGGAGGCTGGTGAGAGCCGGGAGGGTGTCGGCGGCGCACTGGGCGTCGGGTATGAGTATTGCGGCGCCTTTGGAGGCGAGAGCCTGTGCGTTTTTGGTCTGGTGGTCTTCGGCAACGTTTGGGGAGGGTATGAGCAGGAGTGGTTTGCCGACTATGGAGAGTTCGGAGATGGCGATGGCTCCGGCGCGTGAGATTACGGCGTCGGCGGCGATGTAGGCGAGGTCCATGCGGCTGATGAACTGGTGTACCTTGACCCACTGTTCGACTCCTGCTTGGCGCACGGCTTCCTGGGCTGCGGGGTAGTCCCAGCGGCCTGTCTGCCATATTATCTGTATTTGGTTGGAGGGGAAGTATTGGAGGTTGGCTTGTATCATGCGGTTGATGGTGCCTGCACCGAGGCTGCCGCCGACACTGAGGACGACGGGGTGTGCGGGGTTGAGGTCGAAGTGGCCGAGAGCTTCCTCGGGTGTGGCGTTGAGCTGCTCGATGTCTTTGCGGACGGGGTTGCCGGTGAGGACAATCTTGGAGGCGGGGAAGTATTGCTGCAGGCCGTCGTAGGCGACGCAGATGGTGTCGGCATGGGGTGCGAGCATTTTGTTGGTGAGGCCGGGGTAGGAGTTTTGTTCCTGGAGGAGTGTGCGGAAGCCCATCTGTGCGGCTGTCTTGAGGGTGGGTGCGCTGGCGTAGCCGCCGACGCCGACGACTATGTCGGGGTTGAAGCTGCGGAGTATGCGACGAACCATGAGCTGGCTGCGCAGCATTTTGAATGCCACGGCGATGTTCCTGGGGTTGTAGAGTGGGCGTTTGAGGCCTTCGATGGGGAGTGCCTGTATGGGATAGCCCGCGGCTGGGACGCGCTCCATTTCCATGCGCCCTTGGGCGCCTATGAAGAGTATGTCGGCGTCGGGCCAGCGATCTTTGATGGCGCCGGCTATGGCTATTGCCGGGAAGATGTGGCCGCCGCTGCCGCCACCGCTGATTATTGCTTTCATGGAAGGGTTAATGGGTTTAAGGGTTAAAAGGGTTGGAAGGTTAAAAGGTTATAAGGGTTGAGGGTTGGAAGGGGATTATGGTTGGATAGGTTCTGCGGGCTCTGCGGTTTCTGCAAGAGGTTTTGGGGTGGGGTTTTGAGGGCGGTTTTTGAGGGTTTCGGAGAGGGCGGTGTCGGAGGCTACGGATTGTATCATGCCCATGGTGAGGCCCATGCAGAGGTAGGCTGTGCCGCCGTAGCTGATAAGGGGGAGTGTCTGTCCGGTGACGGGGAGCGCACCCACGGCAACGAACATGTTGACGAGTGCCTGGTAGTAGATGAGGAGTGCGAGGCCTAGGACAAGCATGGAGCCGAAACGGCCTTTGGTGCGCCGCGCTATGGCGATGCAGCGCAGGAATATGAAGGAATATATGGCGAAGATTGCCATGGCTGCAATAGCGCCGGTTTCCTCGATTATTATGGCGAAGATGAAGTCGTTGTGGGCCTCGGTCATGAGGCGTGCGTGGACGGTGCTGCCAACGCCCTGGCCCGTGAGGCCGCCGCGGGCAACAGCCATTTTGGCTATGTTTTCCTGGGAGAGCACGTCGGGGTCGGGGTTCATCCAGGTGACGATGCGGTTGACCCATGTCATGGAGCGTCCCCACTCGATGTCGGGATGTGTGGCGAAGAAGGCGAGTGCGCCGCCGACAAAGAGGAGGGAGATGAGGAGGAGCCTTATCCAGCGTTGGCGGTTGATGCCGCCGAAGTACATGAGTGTGAAGCAGGTGATAAATATGAGTGCACCCATGGAGAAGTTGTCTTTGAGTACTACGAAGGCAACCAGCAGCATAGGAATGAAGATGCGATTGAAGACTTCGGGGCGGTCGATGTGGTTGCGTTCGACGGCGAGCTGCTTGGCGGTGAAGGCCACTGTGAGTATCTTGGCTATCTCGGAGGGCTGGAAGCGGCCAATGATGGGTAGGCTTATCCAGCGGGTGCTTGAGAAGGCGGTGACGAGGAGTATGGCGAGCACGGCGGCGAGGATCCATGGGGTTGCTTTGGCAAAGAAGCGGTAGTTCATGTGGGAGACGACGGTGGCGGCGATATAGGCTGCGACGACGAAGAGGAGGTGCTTGAAGAAGAAACGCATGGGCGTGGAGGCGTGGGTGTTGGCTGTAAGACCCGACGCGCTGAAGACCGCGATGAGCGATATGACGCTGAGGACTACGAATGCAATCCATAGCAAGCGGTCACCCTTTATCAAGGTAATTTTCTTCAAGGCCGTGGTTTTTTGTAGGGTGTTACGGGGGGTGCAGGGTGTGGGGTTAGAGGTCGTTGACCTCGCGTGCGAAGCGTTCGCCCATTTCCTCGACGTTTTTGCCGCCCTGGACAGCGGGTGAGAAGATGACGCTGGTGTTTTCGAGGTCATTGTAGAGTGCACGGTGTGCTGCCTCGGCGAGAGTGCCGACGCTCAAGATGCGCGGGACGACGCCCTGGAAGGCTTTGCGGAGCTGCTCGTCGTGGTTGCCAACGCAGATGAGCATCTTGACTTTGCGCGCGGCGACGGGGCGGAGGCGGCTGTAGTCGGTGGGTGCGGCGGCGGCGGTGGCGATCCAGACGGTGTCGCGGTCCATGTTTTCCAAGGAGAACCAGGTAGCCTCGACGGTGGTGGAGGAGGCGTCGTTGATGAACTCAATGCCACGTATGCGTGCCACGAATTCCATGTGGTACTTCATCTCGTCGACGTGTGCAAAACATTCTTTGAGGTGAGCGTTACGCATTTGCATCAGTTTGGCGCTCTCGATGCTTGCCAGCCCGTTGTGGGTGCGGCTTTCGCCTTGCAGGGATAATACTTCTATGCTCATTTATGATGTGTGTTTTTTTGTTGTTTGCTTTATTTGTTGGTTTTGTTTATCGGAGTTTGAGTGTTACTATGCTCACTATTGCGAGGAGTATGGCTATTATGATGAAGCGCTGCACTATTTTCTCGTCTTTGAGGCCCTGGCCTGCTGGTGCGTGTTTTTCCTGGTAGTGGTGGTGGAGGGGGGTGTAGCGGAAGGGACGCGCCTCTATGGGGACGGCCTGCGAGGGGGGTAGCTTGTGGCGGCGGCGGTAGCGCTTGCAGCTGTAGCGCTGTATGATGACGGAGAGGTCTTCGATGAGGTAGATGCCGCAGAGGACTGGGAGCAGCAGTTCCTTGCGGATGAGGAGGGCGAAGACGGCTATGATGCCTCCGATGGCGAGGGAGCCGGTGTCGCCCATGAATATTTCGGCAGGGTGGGTGTTGAACCAGAGGAAGCCGATGAGCGCACCCACAAAGGAGATGATGAACATGGTGAGCTCGCCGATGTTGGGGAGGTAGGTGATGTCGAGGTAGGTGGCCATGATGACGTTGCCGGCGAGCCACGCCAGAATGGCGAGGGCTCCGCCGATGACTGCCGCCACGCCGGTGGCGAGGCCGTCGATGCCGTCGGTGAGGTTGGCGGCGTTGCTTACAGCGGTGATTACGAAGATGACGACGAGCACGTAGACCACCCAGACCCAGTTCTGTGCCCAGCCTCCCATCCAAGTGATGAGCCATGCATAGTCGAACTCGTTGTTTTTCACGAAGGGGATGGTGGTCTTGGTGGAGGCGATGTCGGGGTGGAAACTGAGCAGGAGACCCACGACGAGGCCGAGGCCCACCTGGCCTATGACCTTGAATTTGCCGGGGAGACCTTTTTTGTCTTTCTTGAAGACCTTGATGTAGTCGTCGATGAATCCTATCAGGCCGAGCCACACGGTGGTGCCGAGCATGATGAGGATGTATACGTTGTCGAGCTTGGCAAAAAGCAGCGTGGGAATCAGCGTGGCTGCGATTATGAGGAGACCTCCCATCGTTGGGGTGCCTTTTTTCTCCTGCTCGTCCTCGCGGACGTTCTCGCCCACCCCCTTGCGATACATGAGGCGTATGAAGGGCTTGCCAAAGAGCAGCATGATGAGGAGGGAAGTGATAAAGCAGCATGCGGCTCGGAAGGAGATGTAATGCATCACGCCGGCGCCGGGGAAATCGAGGGCTGTGTCGAGCCAGTCAAAGAGGTAGTAGAGCATATTCTTGCGGTGTGGTTTGGATGATTATTATCGGTGTACGGTGCAGTGGGTTATGTTGTGGTTGTGACCTTAAAAGGGCTTTAGCGATGAGAGTTCGTTCTGTATTTCCTCGCGGTCGTCGAAATGGTGACGCACGCCGTTGATTTCCTGGTAGGTCTCGTGGCCCTTGCCGGCAATGAGTATGATGTCGCCACGCTTAGCGAGGCGTGCGGCGGTGCGTATGGCCTGACGTCGGTCGGCGATGCGGAGAGCCTGTTGCCTCTGCTCGGCGCTGAGGCCGGCCTCCATCTCGTCGAGAATCGCCTCGGGGTCTTCGGTGCGGGGATTGTCGGAGGTGAGTATGAGGGTGTCGGAGCCTGTGGCGGCTATGGCGGCCATCTCGGGGCGTTTGCTGCGGTCGCGGTCGCCGCCGCAGCCTACCACGACTATCAGGCGCTTGTCGCCGCCCCTCACACCGTTGATGGTGTTGATTACGTTCTGAAGCGCGTCGGGGGTGTGGGCGTAGTCCACAATGGCGGCGATGCCGCCGTGCTCTATGCACTGGAAGCGGCCGTCGACGGGCACAAGCCCGCTGAGCAGGCGGAGAGCCTCGGCTTTCTCCATGCCGCAGAGGGTGGCGGTGGCATAGATTGCCGTGAGGTTATAGGCGTTGAAGCGACCCACAAGGCGTGTCCAGACCTCGCAGCCGTCGAGGTCGAGCAGCGTGCCGCTGAAAGTGCTTTCCACTATGCGGCACTTGAAGTCGGCGGGGTGGTCGAGGCTGTAGGTGTGTACGGATGCCTTGGTGTTCTGGACCATCACCATGCCGTTGGCGTCGTCTTTGTTGGTGAGGGCAAAGGCAGTGGCTGGCAGTGCGTCGAAGAAGCCTTTCTTGGCGGCAATATAGGCTGCCATGGTTTTGTGGAAGTCGAGGTGGTCGTGGGTTATGTTGCTGAAAATGCCACCGGCAAAGGTGAGGCCGGCAATGCGGTGCTGCACAACGGCGTGCGAACTAACCTCCATGAAGCAGTACCGGCAACCGGCGTCGACCATCTGGCGCAGAAGACTGTTGAGTTGGAGGGCGTCGGGGGTGGTGTGGTGAGTGGGGAGTTCGCGCTCGTCAATCTTGTTGACTATGGTGGATATAAGTCCTGCATGGAAGCCTGCGGAACGCATCATGGTGTGGAGCAGTGTGGCCGTTGTGGTCTTGCCGTTGGTGCCAGTCACGCCGACAAGGGAGAGCTGGCTTGAGGGGTGACCGTAATAGTTGTCGGCCACTATGCCCAGGCTCAGGCTGCTGTCGGGCGTCACAATGTAGGTCGTATCGGGGCAGAGTTCCGCAGGGAGCTCCTCGCAGAGCACTGCCACAGCCCCCAGCCCTATAGCCGATGCAATGTAGCTGTGGCCGTCGACATGCACGCCGCGTTGCGCCACGAAGAGACACCCCTCCCCCACCTCGCGCGAGTCAAAGGCAATATTGGAGACCGTAATGTCACTGGGCACCGCGCTCAGCCGGTTGCCGCCGCGCACTACGGCTTTGATGTCAACGTTTTGCAGTATTTTGTAGAGTTGTGTCAAGGGTTGGAGGGTTTTAAGGTTGAAAGGTTATAAGGTTTAAAGGGGTTAAGGGTTGGATGGGTTTGGGGTTGAGGTTGAGGGGTTTTCGGTATTGGGTGTCTCCGGTATGAATGTTGGCCACATCGACCTCTGGGTTGCCACGACACAGTCGGCCACCTCTTTCACTACGGGTGCAAACTGGCGGCCGTGGATTTTGTGCACGCCCATCACCACCACCACGCAGGCATAGCGCGGCTTGTCGGCGGGGAAAAGGCCAGCAAAGGTGGCGTCGAAATAGCGTGTGTTGTCCGTGCCGCGGTAGGCAGTGCCTGTCTTGCCGGCAATGCCGTAGGATGTCCCTTTGATATTGTTGCCGGTGCCGTTCTCCACCACCCCTCGCAGCATTGCCAGCATCGTGCGAGCTGTCGCGCGGCTGCAGATGCTGTCGCGCAGCACCACAGGCTCGTATTGCGGCTTGCCGCGGCGGTCTCTCCCCGTGTAGCTGAACTGGGGCTTCATCATGCGCCCGCCGTTGCCCAGGGCTGCATAGAATGTCGCCACCTGCAAGGGGGTGCAGCTTACGCCGTAGCCATAGCACACGTTAAGCAGCTCACGGTCGTAGCGCAGACTCACAAGCCTGCCGTTCGCCTTGGGGGTCTTCAGGTCAATGTCGAGATTTTCAAGGGGAAAACGCATCGCCAGCTGGTCGCGGAAGTAGGGACGGCGCTCGCGATAGTTGTCCCATGCCACCTGGCACACGCCGACATTGCTCGAGCGGGCGAAAGCCGTGATAGTGCTCACGTTGTCGCCCCCCTCGCCGTCGGAAATCACGCCGCTGGCCGCCGAGAAGGTCTTGGTGCCCGTGGGAACCACCGTGCCCGTGTCCAACTTCTCACCAAGGTCATCAAACATAGCGGTGTACGCCACCGTCTTGAACACCGAGCCAGGCTGGTAGAGGTAGCTGCAGGCCACGTTGGCATCACGGCGCTCATAGTAGTTGTGAGCCATAGAGTCCCAGCGAAGGCTCACGCAGGCCAACACCTTGCCGGTGGCCACCTCCATCAGCACCACAGCCCCGCTAGAGACAGGGTCCGCACCGCAGTACTGGCGCATATAGCGCCGCAGGCTGCTCTCCGCCACATCCTGATAGCGGGTGTCAATGGTTGTCACTATGTTCGTACCGTCAACCACAGCCTTGCGTATCGTCACATTGCTGCTGTCGCTCGCCTCCAGCTCCTTTATCTCGCGGTTGCTCATGCCGTTCCAGTCCATCGGAATCCAAACGCCACGTGTCAGGCGGCGGCACAGGTAAAGGCCGTCTTGCCCGCGCAGCGTCGAGTCGTAGCTGCCGTCAAGACCTGTATAGGTGTCGCACTCGCCGTTGTAGAAACCCAGGCAGTTCTCGGCCATGCGCCCGTAGGTGTGCACGCGCTGGTACTTAATCACACTCGAGTTGCCGCTCGCATCAAGCACCGAGTGCACCACACCCTTGCCCCAGCCTTCCATGTCGCATATCTCTCTCCAATAGGAATAAGGCATACCTTTTATAATAGGCACGCAGCGACCCGGACGTTTTTTGTGACGCTCGCGCTCTATCAGTTGGCGGTACTGCGTCGCAGTGCGCGACGGGTCGGCCTTGTGCAGTATGCGGCACACCGCGGTGAGGTGTTTCTTGTAGTACTTGTCGCGTATCACAGTGTCCATAATCACGCGCCCGTGGCTGTCGTGCATCGGCTGACGCTTTGCGCCCAGACGCGGACTGCTTCCCAGATCCAGGTACAGGTCGCACACCGGCATCGTCGTGGCCATCACCATGCCGTTGCTCGACACAATGTCGCCGCGGTGTGCCAGCACCGTCTGCAACATCTTCTCACGCTCGCCGCCCTTGCTGCGCCACATCTCCCCCTGCACTGCCTGCGTCCTTATCAGACAAAACACTATGCAGCCCCCGCTCAACACCATAAGTATCAGCGCGAACCATGTAAGGTGCGACATCCGTGTCTTGTCCGTCTTCATCTCCTATTCGTTGCTTTTCATCCTTATTTTATAGGGCGGCTCCACATGCATCTTCACGCCGCAGCTGTCCATCTCCTCTATTATGTGCGAAATCATGACAGACTGATTATAAGCCTTCTGCATCTCCAACTGCTTCTCTTTTATTATGTTTATCCTCTCGGTCACGGCCTCTTTCTCCTTGCTCAGTTTTTCTATGTTGTAGCGTTGCCATACCAACCCAATGCACAGCACCCCTATCAGCAGTATGCAAGGCAGCCACGACAGCAGAGTCTTCGTAGTCACAGGCTTGCCATTGTTCACCAGCCCGCGAATGCGCTCGCTCAGCGTGCGCCGCCCCTCCCCTACATCGTCGCCCATGTCGGCTCCGAACTTCGTCGCATGCGCCAGCGCCTCGAGTTCCTCGATGGCCGCCTGTCTTTCCGTGTCACGCGCATTATTCACTGTCATTATTATTTAATAGGTTTAAAGGTTATAGGGTTTTAAAGGTTAAGGGTTATAAGGTTTTTATGGGTTGTGACACTTTCTCTCCTATTCTCAGTCTTGCGCTGCGGGCACGGTTGTTAGCCGCAACCTCCTCCGGCGTCGCCGCTATCGCCTTGCGGCACACAGGGCGTATATCCGAGAGTATGTTGCCATAGAAATCCTTGCGCAGCTCACCTTCCACGTTGCCCGTCTGCATCACATGCTTCACCAAGCGGTCCTCCAGCGAGTGGTAGGCAATCACCACCAGGCGGCCCGCCGGACGTAGCAGCTCCACGGCCTGTGTGAGCATCTGCTTCAGCGCCTCCAGTTCCCCGTTCACCTCTATACGCAACGCCTGGAAAAGCATCGCCAGATACTTGTTCTCGCGCCCCCTCGGCAACAGCCGCGCCACAGCCTCTTTCAGCTGCAGCGTCGTCATGAGAGGCTTCTCCGCGCGGGCCGTGCAGATCGCACGTGCCATGGCGTAGGCATTGGGCAGCTCACCGTAGTCGCGCAGCAGCTTCGTCAGCTCCTCGCAGTCCAGCGTGTTCACCAGCTCCGCTGCCGTGCATCCGCCTCGGGTGTCCATGCGCAGGTCCAGAGGACCGTCCATGCGTGTCGAGAAACCTCGCCCTGCATCGTCCAGCTGGTGCGACGACACGCCAAGGTCCGCCAATATGCCATCCACCTCGCGTATGCCGTTAAGGCGCAGGAAAGCCTTCATGTGCCTGAAATTCTCGCCTATCAAGGTAAAACGCTGGTCATCCATCGCACACCCCTGTGCATCGGGGTCTTGGTCAAACGCCACCAAACGTCCACCCTCGCCCAGCCGCGACAAAATGGCACGCGAGTGACCACCGCCGCCGTAGGTCGCGTCGACATACACACCTTCGGGCCTTATTGCAAGACCCTCAATGCATTCGTTTAGTAATACCGGGTTATGATAGAGGCTCATTCGTTTCTGCAGTCGGGGCATCGCCGAGGCGGCTGTCCACCACATCGGCAAAACCATTCAATTCATCGTTCATGCGGTGATACGTGTCGCTATCCCATATCTCGATGAAATTGCCCATCGACTGTAGAACCAAGTCTTTGGATTTCTTCACCAGCGACTTCTGCTCCGGCGGCACCAGCAAGCGGTCGTTGCTGTCAAGCTCTATGATGTTGCCGTCCGTCAGTTTGCGCAGAATCTCGCGGTCTCTCTTGTTGTAGGGATTCAGTTTGCCTTGCAGCCGTGACACCTCTGCCTCGAAGTTGGCGTAGGTCCAAAGCTCAAGGCACTCGGCATAGATACTCTGGCGGATAACAAAACGGCCATCATCGCCCCCCATCTGCCTTTTTAGGGCAACTGGGAACTTGAAACGACCATTCGAATCGAGCTTACAGTATTCTTTGCCAATGATATACGACATGTTTCGCCTTAATGCTTTTCGACTGCTAAATTACGAATAAAATCCCAAAAAAAACCAATTTATTCCATTGATTGTTGATAAAATCCTTTAAATCCCATTTTACATCATTATACGCAGGCTGCCGCAAGGGGTTTCAAAGGTGGTGAAATTATTTTTAAAATACTTGATTATCAATTAATTTCACAAGCAAAACAAAATCAATTAAAGGCATGGGATTTTTTGGAAGTGCGTCCCACCTGTTGATAAATAACAGCAACAACGGCGACGATTGTTGACAAGTGGTTTTGTTGTTAATAAAATGAAAATTGAAAATAAATTTGGTTGTTCAAAAAAATGTTCGTAACTTTGCACTTCCAAAATTGAGCATAAAATGAAGAGAACATTTCAACCATCACGCAGAAAACGAGTGAATAAGCACGGATTTCGTCAGCGCATGTCGACGGCTAACGGCCGCCGGGTTTTGGCATCTCGCCGTCGCAAAGGACGCAAAAAACTCACCGTGTCGGACGAGCGCTAATCCTTTTTAAGGATACGCCCACCACTATTCACAGTCTTATTTCAAGACCAAAACAAGACGTTTTCCATTACCTGACTATCCGTAAGCTGGCGGACTCTGCCGAAAACTGAGAGCACCCATGAATTAAAACATGGCCAGCGAACAAACGGTAAACAGGCGTGGGAGGCGTGTTTTTGTTGTATATATTGATGGGACGTGAAGAAAACCAGTGGCTTTTCGATAGCGCGTCGGAGAATATATGAAAAAACGGCAAGAGATTATACTTCGTGATGTGACGATCACCGGGGCCGGTTCGGAAGGCAACGCGGTGGCACGCATTGACGGCATGGTGGTGTTTGTCCCCTACGCCGCCCCTGGCGACGTGGTGGACCTGCGCATAGTGCGCAAGAAGAAGAGCTTCGCCGAGGGGCGTATCATTGAACTGAAGCAGGCCTCACCCCTGCGCGTGGAACCGCCCTGCCCGCATTTCGGAATCTGCGGGGGCTGCCGCTGGCAGCACCTGGACTACAAGGCGCAACTCGACGCAAAACAGCAGCAGGTTGTGGACAACCTGCAACGCATAGGACACCTCGACACGAAACTGCTGCGCCCCATCTGCGGCTCCGACAAGATTTACCGCTACCGCAACAAGCTGGAATTCACCTTCTCGACCCGCCGATGGCGTTCCATGGAAGAGTTGCAGGCGCGCGACGAGGAGCAGCCATTACAAGGCAGGGAGGGCAGCCGGGGCGACGAGTGCCCTTGTCTGGGTTTCCATGCCCCTCAGGTGTTCGACAAGGTGATACCAATAGAGCAGTGCCTGCTGCAAGAGGAGCCGAGCAATGCCATACGCAACTTCGTAAGGGATTATGCGCTGCAACACCAGCTGCCTTTCTACGACCTGCGCAACCACACAGGACTGCTGCGCAACATAGTGATACGCAGCACCTCAACAGGGCAGTGGATGGTGATACTGATCGTTGCCGAAGAGCGCGACGACCTGGTGTTTCCTCTGCTCGATGCCATAGCGGCAAATTTCAAGCAGATAACCTCGCTGCAATATATAGTGAACAGCAAGCTCAACGACTCTTACGCTGACCTGCCGGTGACGACCTACCGCGGCGCTGACCATATAGAAGAGTGCATGCATAAGGACGACGGCACGCCGGACCTTCACTTTAACCTTGCTGCCAAGTCGTTTTACCAGACGAATCCGGAGCAGGCCCAGCGGCTCTACAGCTATGTGCAAGAGTTTGCCACCGACGTGGAGGCACCGCAGCAGAAGACACTCTACGACCTCTACACAGGGACGGGCACGATAGCGCTCTTCCTGGCACGGGGTTTCAAGAAGGTGGTTGGCATAGAGTACGTGGAGCAGGCTGTGGCCGACGCACGCATCAACGCCATGCAGAACGGCATTGACAATGCCACTTTTTACGCTGGCGACATGGCCAAGGTGCTGACGGAAGAGTTTATAGCTGCCAACGGACGACCCGACATAGTGGTTACAGACCCACCGCGGGCGGGTATGCACGAGCGTGTGGTGGAGCAGCTGCTTGCCACACGGCCTATGAAGATAGTGTACGTGAGCTGCAACTCGGCAACACAGGCACGCGACATAGCTCTGCTGTCCACCGCCTACACGGTGGGGCGGATACAGCCTGTGGACATGTTCCCCCACACCCACCATGTGGAGAACATAGTAGAGCTGTGGCTGAGGGATTAATGGGCGTTGGCGCCTGGGAGTATTTTTTTCACGAGACCTTGGAGCACTGTGCCGGGACCGAGTTCTATGAACTCATCGGCTCCGTCGGCTGCCATGTTCTGGACTGTGGCGGTCCAGCGCACCGGAGATGTTAGCTGCTGCACGAGATTACGCTTGATGCGGTCGGGGTCGTCGGTGGGCATGGCGTCGACATTCTGGTAGCAGGGGCATAGGGGCTTGTTGAAGGGTGTTGCCTCGATGGCTGCGGATAGCTCCAGACGTGCCGGTTCCATGAGAGGGCTGTGGAAGGCGCCGCCCACGGCGAGCGGCAGGACCCTGCCACCTCTGGCCTTGAGCTGGGCACAGGCTTCGGCAACGCCCTCGACGGTGCCGCTTATGACGACCTGTCCGGGGCTGTTGTAGTTGGCGGCCACCACAGTCATGAGCTTGTCGCCTTGCATGGCCGACACGGAGGCGCAGACTTCCTCGACGACGGCATCGTCGAGCTTGAGGACGGCGGCCATGGTGGAGGGATGGGCTTCGCAGCAACGCTGCATGGCGTTGGCGCGTGCAATGACAAGGCGGAGGCCATCGGCGAACGACATGGCGCCGGCGGCGGTGAGCGCGGAGAACTCGCCGAGGGAGTGTCCGCCCACCATGTCGGGACGGAAGGCATCGGCGAGGCTCTTGGCCATAGCTACGGAATGGATGAAGACGGCGGGCTGTGTGACGCGCGTCTGACGGAGGTCGTCGGCGGTGCCGTCAAACATAAGGTCGCTGATACGGAAGCCGATGATATCGTTGGCCTGCTCAAAAAGGTCGCGGCAGGCGGAGGATTGTGAGTAGAGTTCTTTGCCCATGCCCACAAACTGGGCACCTTGGCCTGGGAAGATGTATGATTTCATTGAATAGGTTTTAACCGATTTGTATATTGCAAATAAACGCAGGAAGTGTGTGTTTATTTTATGCGGAGAAGTTTTAACAGTTCGCGAGGTGAGGGCGGGAGCAGTGTAGATAGGGGGAGGCGGAGGAGGCGGAAAGCCAGGATTATCTGGGCGAGAGCCATGAAGAGCTGAGCCGACAGCGACGCCCATGCGGAGCCCACGGCTCCGAGGCGGGGTATGAGTACGAGGTTGACGGCCACGTTGAGTAGCAGGGCGGTGACGGCAAAGAGATTGAGTTGCCGGAGCTTGCCTGCGGCGGTGAGCAGGGTGCCGAAGATGTAGGTGACGCAGATGGGTACGAAGCCGCAGATGATGACCCGGAACACAGGCACATAGAGCGGTGCATTGCCGTGGTAGAGCAGCGTCATTATAGGAGTAGCCCAGATGTTGCACACCACGGCGGCGGAGAGAGAGAGTAGCAGCATGGGGAAGAAGACGAGACGGGTGGTGGAGGCTGTCTGCCGCACGTCGGTCTTGCAGAGGCGCGCATATACAGGCAGCAGCGGGACGGAGACGAGGTAGGCGACCATGGAGAAGGCGTCGAGCAGGCGGAAAGCACCTGCGTAGACTCCTGCGGAGGAGTCGCCGGAGAGCATGCGCAACAGTATGGGGTCGATACGGTTGTAGGACGCCATGAGGAGCACGAGGAGGGCGAAGGGGGCGCTCTGCCGCAGTATGACAAGGGAGAAAGGGAGGTTCCAAGTGAGGCGGCGCAGGCCTGACTTGGCGGCTATAACGAGCAGGGCGGTGACGGCGGTGAGTGCATACGACAGCACCTGGGCGTAGACAAACCAGTAGATGTTGAACCGGCTGCGCAGGGGTGTCCAGAGCATGAGCCCGCAGAGGAGTATCATGAGCAGGCGGTCCATGACAGAGATGAAGCTGTCCCACTTGAAGAGCAGCAATCCCTCGAAGTTGCTGCGGAGGTAGAGGATGAGCGAGTTGAGAAACTGGGCGACACAGAGGGGCATGAGGAGGCTGAACTCCCTGCTGCCATAACCCAGCAGCAGAGCTGCGGCAAGGGCGAAGAGGGCGTATAGACCGAAGAGCAGCAGCTTGAGAGTGAGTATGCCGCCCATGTGCTTTGCTATGAGCTGAGGGTGGCGCGCTATGTTGCGTGTGTTGAAGTTGGTGACGCCAAGGTCGAGGAGTATGTTGAGGATGTAGGCGAGGTTAAAGACGGTGAAGTAGAGGCCGTAAGCCTCGTTGCCGACAGCGTTCTGTGCCCCCACCTCAATGCCAAGGAACCACAGCGGCTTGACTATGATGTTGAGCAGAAGGACCCAGAAGAGGCCAGAGATCAATATGTTGTTGAGTGGCTTGATAGAGGTAGGGGGGAAAGGTTATAAGGTTTTAGAGGTTGAATGTTTCTGCGAGGATTTGAAGGGGGCGGTTACCAGGTGTATCCTATTGACAGGAGGGTGGTGAATGTGGGTTGATGGCGTATCTTGCAGGTGGCGTTCGCCTCCGATATGTTCAGACTCACAATGCCATTGTAACCGTCGGGTATTTTTGCGCCGTCGTCTTCCTTGAACAGGCTGTAGATGCTTGCGAATATATACTGAGCCTTAAACCCCACATACCACTCATCGGTGAACCAGTATTTCATACCGATGTTGACATCGAGCTGCGCATTGGAGGAATTCAATATCATATCTTCCAGAAGGTTTAGCTTTACGGGGATTTTTTCGCCGTCCTTGTCCAAACTGGCTAAGAAGAACGGAGTTATTGTGAGACCAACGCCAGGGCTCACCGAGAACTGGTCGTTGATGTTGTATGTTAAGAAGCAGCAGAAGCTTAGGTTAAGACGTTGGGTTACAAAGCTGAAGTCGTGGCTCTCAAGCTTGTTGTTGCGCAGTATGGAGACAGTGCCGCTATAGGGGTTTATGGAATAGAAGGCCGAGTAGTAGTTGCCCCATTCAAGGAGGGTGTTGTGCTTTGTCTCAAATCCATAGTACAACCCGATATGGAAGCCGCTGTTGTTGGTCAGCATTCCGTCGGTCTTGTAGTCATAATATTTGTAGTTTATTTTCTCCGAAGCCGTAAACACGAGGTGCTGGGCGGAGAACGACGGGCCAAGGCTGAGGCCGAACTGCCGTTCGCCGTACCCAGGCCGGTAGACATAGTATTGGGTAAAATGCTGAGCGCCCGCGGTGACACAGAGTGCCAGAAACGACAGGATGAAACAGCAATTTTTCATGATTCATTTGGTTTGGGTTATAATTTGTTTTTTATTGTTTTCGCATATTTTATAGTTTTGCCCTTTTAGGGCAATTTTTATAAGTCACATTAGAATGGTATTATTCCTATGCCGAGTTTCAGGGTGATGAGGTTGGAGAGTATGGCGTCGCCGTAGTGGTGGTAGGGGCGGGTCTCGTCGTCAAAGCCGAAGAAGTCGTTTTTAAAGCCATAGGTGTAGCCGTAGTCTATCTGATAGTTGAGCAGCAGACGCCTGAGCAGGATGTAGTTGCGGCCTATGCCGAGGTGTATGCCGAAGGTGTTGGTGACTATAGGCTTGCCGGGGAGTGCGCAACGCACCATGTGCGCGCCTATGTCGAAATAGGGGCCGTAGGGTGCGAAGTCGCTGTTGTGGTAGTTGCGGAGCTCGAGGGCGAGGGTGAGCATGTTGCGCGAGCTTGGGACGACGGAGTCTATATATTGCGTGGAGTAGTATGTGTGGCCGTTTTGCTCGACCTCGAAGTTGTAGTACCCGCTATAGTCCTGCATTATGTCGGGGTTGGCCTTTTGGTAGCGGGCCGACACTGCCAGCGAGAGTTTGCGCGAGAGTGCAAACTCGGCCGAGGCCCATGGGGTTAGGGCCAGGTACTGGTTGTAGCTGAAGTTCTGCCTGCCAGCGATGCCGAGGTTGGCGCCGCCAGCGAGTGCCATACGGTGCCCTGCGTGCCCCACTGGCTGGCGGCTGGAGGTGCGTGTGGCACGGAGGTAGGTGTCGTAAAGCATGGCGTCGACAAGGGCGTTGTGGTCGGCAACTCTGTAGTCGTATGCCTGACGGGATATTACCTTGCCCTCGTGGGCGTCGACGACGATGGAGACCATGGCGGTGCGCTCTTGTCCTGTGAGGGCCGATGCCACAACCACGGGGAGCAGGGGCACGGCAATGGCGTAGGCCATGGGGACCATGCCGTGCTGGCCGTTGCAGTTGAGCACGGCAGTCATGTTGAGGGTGCGGGCGTCATAATGTTCCAGCAGGCGATCCATGTCGGGCTGCATGAGACGCTGCAGCTCGAAACTGCCCCGGGTGAGCCAGAATTCGTTCATCCACTCGCAGAGAGTGAGGAAGTCGTTATACTGCCTGTCGTCCGTCATGGAGTGCATCGCCTGGTCGGAGAAGTCGACGGTGCGCACGCCGAGCCTCTTGGCGGTGCCTGCGATGCGGCTCACGAGGTCGTCCTCGCGTGCGTTGCTTTTGGTGGCGTTAAGCTCCTCTTTGGCGTTCTCGACCCAGTAGCTGGGGTTGAAGACCAGCATGGCGTCGTCCTGCGACGGTTGCGGCTTGTAGTCGTCGTAGGTTGTGCCGTCGAGGTGTGCTTTGAGGGTTGTGGCGAGGCTGCTGTCGGCCATCATAAGGTCGGTGAGGGCGTAGGCTGTGGGGTTCTGCCTTGTCTGGTTTTGGCGTTTCTGCTTTATGCGCTCGTACTTGGTGACTGGCTGCGAGGTTTCGGGGGCAGGCTGCAGGGTGTCGGGAGCGGGCTGCGGGGTACCCATAGCGACCGGTGGGGTGTTTATGTAGTCGGGCGCAGACTTCTTGCATTTTGTGCGCAACAGCTCCATGAGGTGGTCACACATGGCAGTGTAGCCGCCGTGTTGGTGGCGCAGATGCAGCTCCCAGCACTTGTGTATGGCGGCGAGGGTGGCCTGTTCGGCGTTCATCTGCCTGAAGGCGTGGTAGACTTGCTGGCTCTCACCCTCTATCTGCTCAGGGTCGGGCAGGGTGACGTCATCGCGTTCGTTGCATTTGAAAACGGCCACACCGTAGAGGGCCTGCGCAAGGTAGCGGCTGAGGGTGGCGTCGTTGGGCGTGGAGGCGAGGAGCAGCCAGCTGTTGTAGAACGCCTGCGGGAAACGGCCGCAGAGCAGGTCCTGGCGTATGCACTCCACGCGAGCCAGATGGCGCAGGCGCTCAAACTCCTGTTGCGACACAGTGACGTACTTGCGCCCTCCGCTATGCCCGGCGAGGATGGCAGCTGCAAGCTGGCGGCGTTTCAAGATGTTGGGGTGCGAGCTGTTTTTGTCGTCGTAGTTGTCGCGGCTGGTAATGTCGGCTACACTGTCGAGCCAGCAGCCTGTAAGTCTGTAGTATGGGGTATTGAAGAAGGTGGTGTCGAACGGCACATCGTCGAACGGCAGTTCGCTGTACTGCAGCACGTCGAAGACTCCTTCGGCGACACCTTTCCAGTAAGGGCTTGAGAGATAGAATAGTGTTATGCCCAGCGAGTCGGCCTCGCTCTCCATAGCATGGCTGCGGTTGTGCCGCCGCAAGAAGTCGCCGGCATGCTCGGCCTCGTCGTCAAGGTCGCTGCCGCGCTTCTTGCCGCCGACAAGAGTCTCCAGCCCGTGGGCACGGTAGTAGTGTATTATCTCGTGGGCGATGATAAAGGCCAGCTGCGCCTCGTTCTCGACTTGTGCCACAAGGCCGGTGGTGACAAATATCATGCCCTGAGGGGTTGTGAAAGCGTTGACATTGGGACTGGTTACGGTGTAGAACCGCAGCTCGGAGCGCAACTCGGGATAGCCTTGCAGCAGTGTGTCGGCAATGCTGTTCACGAAGTTGGTTATGGGGTCGCCATAGACTATGTGCCCTCCCGCCAGCATCTTGGCCGTGCGGTATGAGGCCCGCATGATGGCCTCCTTGTCGCGCACGCGCCCACCGGCATACTGCTCGGCACGCTCCATGTCGGCGTCGTAAAGCTGCTGTACGCTCATCTTGAGGTCGGGAGGTATGGGGCCGACGCTGCGCAGCGGCTGCGCCCATACTGCACAGGCAAACGCAAGAAGGCATAAACAAAATGGCAACGATTTTCTCATGATAATCAAAATACTATTGGGCTCCTACAATAATTAAATCTTAGCGTTAATTGCCATTAATTATCTGTCTTTTGATTAAAAACATTAACGGATGATTAACGGGAATTAATGTTCTTTTAGAGTGATAAAAGCCAGCTGTCCTTTGCGTTTGACGGAGAGCAGCGCCACGTACTTGCCCGGGGTGTCCAGTCTGTGCACGGCACCCATCAGGCAACCGTAACCGGCCGTGGCTGCGCCACGGCCCTCTTTGCCGTCGGGCGTGAGTGTCCACACGTTGAGCGTGTTCTTTGTTCTCGTGGGCTTGTATTCCTTGAAAGGCTTTTCGGGTGGATATTCCATGTTCGCTGCGTTGTCGACCCATGCCAGCACTATGCCGTCGGGCGTGTAGGTCCAGCGGTGGGTTAGAAAGTGGCGTTCGTTCCACGATGTGCCGGCTACGAAGCGGCGGGCGCGCGTCCACATTATTTTGCCGTTTTCGTCGATGCGCATCACCATGATGCCGCTGCGGTGCTGCTCGGTCTTTGCGCCGTTCACCGAGACGCTCCACATTTGGTCTATAACCACATAGCCGCCACTCTTGTCGCTCAGTGTCTGCGCTATCTGTCCAAACTGCACCCAGTGGTGCTTGGGGCTTTTGCCCTCCTTTTCGTTGGTGAGTCGGTGAACCTCCTGGTCGGTAAAGGTGCGCCGCTCGGCAGTGAGGCGATGCTTGTCGACGTCGTAGCAGTAGATGTCGACACGGTCAACGTTGGAGCCTATGGGCATGACGCTATAGTCCTCCTCGCGCACCACTGCGGCAACGATAATCTTGCCGTTGCCATAGCGCACAAACTCACAACCATATATCTTGTTCACGCTGTCCAGCCTGAAGTCGGCGCTCTTGATGTGCTCACCGTCGACTATGGTGAAATGGCATTCGCCGTCATAGCCGAAAAAAATGTGCCTGTTGACTTCGCCCAACGTGTAGAGCAGGATGTCGCCGTCGTCGCTGACACTTATGGAGTTGAAGTTGGCATGCTGCAGGGTCATAGTCCAGTATTCCTCCAACTCGCGGTTGTAGAGGCCTACCTTTACTTCCGAGCCTTGCCCTTTGTAGTTGGCCACAAAGACTCCCGCCAGCAGTTGCCCGTTGGGGGAGGAGGCGATGCCGAAGCCGAAATCGTCGCCTTTCTCGCCGACATAGCTGCCCAGCGGCATGGTGTCGCCCTCGCGCGCGAGGGTGGCCAAACTGCGGCGGTCGCGGTACACGTTCATGGAGATCCGCCCTGTCTTGGAGTCTTCGGGGAAAGAGGCCATGAGCAGATCCACATGCTGGCCGTTGATAAAACCGCCGTAGGAGTTTATCTCCTTCTGCTTGCCAAGCTCCACGCGGGCCAGTTCCTGCTGATCCACGGAGTAGGCTGCCAGAGAGAGATTCCGCGCCAGCCGACCGGAACTCTCCACAAGAACTATGCGCTGCCCGTCGCAGCCTATAAACTGCGGGGTGTCGTCACGGGCTGTGCCCTTGCCTTCGGGTTTCAAGTCGAACGATACGGATTGTGCCATGACGGCAACGCCAACAAAGAGGGCAAAAAGAAAAATTAAAGAACGTTTATTCATAATGTTTATGGAGGGTTAGAAGGTTTTAAGGTTTAATGGTTTTAGGTTTTTGGGGGGAAGTTTAGGGGGTGTCAAGGTATTGCAATTACCACGTTCTACTGTTGCGTGCCCTGCTCGTCGAAGACGTGCCACTTCTCTTCCATCTGCCAGTTGGCTTGGAGTTCCAGTGTTTTTGGGAAATACACCACCTTCTCGGGTTGTCGGTGGAGCCAATAGTCACCGGTGGTCCATGCCGAGTTGCGGTCGGTGTCGGCAATGGCGCGTATGCGGTACTTGGCTGGCGGAAGATGTTGGAAAAGCACTGCGTGGGCATAGGAAGTGTCGGCGTCGACAGCAAGGTCGCCGCTGAGTCGGTGCTGTCTCAGCACGTCGCCTTTCTCGTTGAGCAGCTGCACCACGAGAGGATAGCCGTCGGTGCGCATATTCCAGTCGCCATCGGCCACAGTGACCTTTATGGAGCCGTACTCTTCGGGCTTTGAGTAGGCGGCAACAAAAACCAGCGAGTCACTGCAATGCGAGGAATCGGAGCCCCAGAGGTCGCAGAACATCCTTGCAGGCACTTTGAAGCGGTACCTGTTGCCGGGCACTCCTTCGAAGTCGACAAAGGCGCGCAAGTGCGTCGGGCTGTTGGGGTCCCAGTGCCACGGCACATGACTCACGACGCTGTCGGCAAACGAGAATACCGTTATCAGGCTGTCGCCCTCGGCGACACCGGGCATGGCGTATGCCGGGCTGCTGAAACGGAGCCACAGCGTGTCGTAGTACGGGTGGCGTGAGGCAACGGCTGAACTGAGAAACTGAGTGGCAAAAGACTTGAGAGCCCCCTTCTTTGGACGGTACTGCATGGTGAGCGTGTCGGCAAAGCCGCCGGTGTCGGCAATGACGATGGTGAGCGAGTCGCAGGCGGCATCGTAGGCAGTCCACAGGCGCAGGGTGTCGCGCGAGGGGTTGAGCGACCTCACAAGCTGGGTGGCGGGGACGTCAGGTGCCGCTCCTGCGTCGAGCCACGACAGCGTGTAGTCTTTGCTCAGTGGCCGCAGGACGACTATCTCGACACTGCCCTTAGCGCGGAACACACTGGACACAACACGCTGCGCGGACCTGTCGGCCAGCGAGAGGCAGAGCACCAAGCTGTCGGTATGAGGTGCCGATGCAATGCTGTCGGTATGGGATGCCGACGCAGTACTGTCAGTTTGAGACACCGATGCAGTGCTGTCGGTATGGGGTGCAGCAGCAGTGCTGTCGCCCGCCGCGGTGACAGTATCCTTGGGGGCTTTGGTGGGCATGGGCTTGCAGGCCACGAGAGTGTCGGTCCAAGCCACCGCCTCGGCCGGGTCGTAGCGAAGGTTGCTGTTGGCGTCGTCGAAAGCCACAAGCCTGTAAGCCGCCAGCCGGAGATAGGGCAGCGTGAAGAAGCCCGCGGCATTGCAGCGCGTCACATAGTCGGGATTGCCGCTGACCACTGCCGAGTCGTCGGCCACAGCATAGGCCGCCACGGTGATTGCCGACTTCACAGGCTCGCAAGTGACGGCATCGACCACACGGCCCTTTATCTGCATGCTGTCAATAGCCGGTCCCGTAGAGAAGACATAGTCGATGCGGGGCAGCAGGTTGCCCTCATTATAGTCGGCGATAGCCTCTTGGAAACTGAAGATGTAGGTTGTGTTGGGTAGCAGGGTGTCGTACAGGCGCACCTGGACGCCGTGCCCCTTGGTGCTGTACTCAGCGCGGTGTGCCAAGGGCGGGGAGACTATTACGTTATGGTCGGGGTCCTTGAGGGTTACATACTCGTCGAACTCTATGAAGAACCGTGTCGCCGAGTAGTCCACGGTGCCGTTCTCCGGTTCGGTGCGCTGCATGGCCGGCGGCGCCGTGTCGCGAGGGCCGCCGCTGGGATAGCCCTGCCTGGCGCAGGCGCCGAGCAGGAGGAGAGCTGCCGCTATGGGGGCCATATATCTAACCAGACGCATGCTTACGGGTATATAAGGTATTGAGAACGAAGATGTCGGAAAGCCTCCAGGCCTGGCTGCCACGACAGGCGTATCTGCTGTTCGGTGAGGCCTTGTTCTATCTGGCGCCGCAAAGCCGTGGTGCCTGCCAGTTTCTCAAAAAAATTGCTCTTCAAGAAAAAGGTGCCGCGCGGTGTATGGGAATAAATGTCGAGAATATAAGAGAGGTCGACGCACCGCTGCACTTCAACGTGCCGCAGGTCGAGCTTGTAGTCGTTGCCCACCACCTCAAACGGGTAGTCGGTGCCTCTGCCGAGGCTTATGGTGGTACCCTCCAGCAGGCACAGGCTCGGATAGAGGGCTATGGCCTGTGGGGTCCGCAAGTTGGGCGACGGCGGCACAGGGAGCTGGTAAGAACTGTCGTGGGTGTAGTTTTCAAGAGCCACCACGCGCAAGTCGCAACGGGCTGTGTCGCTTGCCCAGTGCTCACCCTCTATCATGCGGCCGTATTCGCCTATGGTCATGCCGTAGACTATAGGCACGCCCACATGGAGCCCCACAAAAGAGGTACACGACGGCTCCATGACAGGGCCGTCCACGTAGCTGGCGTTGGGGTTGGGCCTGTCGAGCAACAGCAGTGGGCGACGAGCCTCGCCACAAGCCTGCATGACATAGTGCAGCGTGGAGAGATAGGTATAGAAACGGCATCCCACGTCTTGAAGGTCGAAAAGCACCATGTCCACAGACAGCAGTTTGTCAACGTGTGGTTTCTTGTTCTTGCCGTAAAGCGACAGGAGCGGCAGGCCTGTTGCCGGGTCCTTGCCGTCGGCGACATGCTCGCCAGCCGCCGCCGTGCCGCGGAAGCCGTGCTCGGGACAGAATATCATACGCACATCGACGCCGCAGGAAAGCAGTGTGTCGACCAGATGGCGGCCACCCACGAGAGAGCTCTGGTTGGCCACCACGGCCACGCGCTTGCCTTGCAGCAGCGGCAGGTAGACCTCCATGCGCTCGGCGCCGGTGCGCAAGCGCTGGGAGCCAGAACCGGAGGGCTGCCCCATAGCTGCCAAGGCACTGAGAAACAACAAACAGAGAACCGTCAGCTTTTGCATTGTGTGGGTTTTTACTCTATTAGCGACGGGCGGCGTTGACGGGTGCGCTCCAGAGCCTGCTCGTAGCGCCACTGCGCTATGGCGGCGTGGTTGCCGCTGAGCAGCACGTCGGGCACGCGCCAGCCGCGGAACTCGGGCGGACGCGTGTACTCGGGCGGTGCAACAAGGCCGTCCTGGAACGAGTCGGCGAGAGCCGACTGCTCGTCGCCGATGACGCCAGGGATAAGGCGTATCACGGCATCACATATCACCGCCGCTGCAAGCTCGCCGCCCGTGAGCACATAGTCGCCCACACTTATCTCGCGGGTTATGAAATGCTCGCGCACACGTTCATCGACTCCCTTGTAGTGGCCGCAGAGTATCATGAGATTGCCTTTCAGCGACAGTTCGTTGCACAGTGGCTGCGAGAGCATTTCGCCGTCGGGAGCGGTATATATGATGTCGTCGTAGCAGCGCTGGCCCCGCAGGTTTTCGATGCAGTTGGCCAGTGGCTCCACAGCCATGACCATACCCGCCCCGCCGCCGTAAGGATAGTCGTCGACGCTGCCGTAACGCGTGAGTGAGTACTCGTGAAGGTCGTGGAAATGCACATCTACGATGCCTTTGTCGCGCGCACGGCGCACGATGGACTCGTCGAAGAACATCCGCATCATGTTGGGAAACAGGGTAAGTATGTCGATACGCATTGCTATCTTATTCTAAGTGTCTGACCGGCGCGTATCACCGAGGTTTGCTTTATGCCATTGAGTTTGCACAGGCGGCTCACCGTGGTGCCGTTGCGCTGGGCTATCTTGCTGAGGGTATCGCCGTTGCGTACCCTGTAGTACTTCACGTCGCTGCTACCCTGCACGGCAGTCACCGCGCCGCGTGGCGAAGCCACCTTGCGGAACGAGCCTGGGGTGAGAGTGTACTTCTCGTTGCGGAGCGACTGGGTGGTGCAGTCGATGATAAACTCGGGGTTGATGGCGCGTCCGAGGTAGCGTATCTCGAAGTGCAGGTGGCTGCCGTAGCTGCGCCCCGTGTTGCCGCAAAGGCCTATGGTCTGGCCCGCCGTCACATGGTCGCCACAATGCACGTCGCGCCGCGACATGTGGGCATAGTAGGTCTCCAGGCCGTTGGTGTGGCGTATCACTATGAGGTTGCCGTAGGTGCTGTTGAAGCGCGAGATGCGCACCGTGCCGTCGAAAGCGGCGTAGATAGGCTCACCCGTTGGCATGGCGAGGTCTATGCCGTAGTGGAAACGCCTGCGACGCGGGCCGAAGCGCGAAGTGAGGCGCGAAGTGTTGGGCGTGGGATAGAAAAACTCCTGGTGGCGCCCGTGGTTGACGAGGTTGATGGTGGTATCGCGCCACTTCGACATGTCGAACTGGGTGTAGTGAATCACCGAGGTGTCCATGGTGGCGTAGAGGATATCCGCCTCGCTCTCAGTGCCCTCGTCCTCCATGTTGCGGAAGGGGTCTATGGATAACAGCTCCGTGGTGTCGGCCTGCTCGTCGTCCATGGGAGGGGGGGCTATAATGATGGGGCGCTGGTAGATGCGCTGCACGCCGGGCTCGGAAGTGCCTTGGTCTATTATAATGTTTGAGTACTCGTCGTCGGCGTCTACAGGGTCGAGCTTGCTAATCTTTATAACCGACTTCTTGTCGTTGGGCTTGTTCTGGGCGCAAAGCGACAGTGGCAGCCACGCCGCAAAGACGCAGCAGAGCACGACACGAAGAATACGATTGCCTGTTAGATACATTCCCTGTTATCTGTCGTTATAACATATTGCGATACCACGATATAGATGTTATAACGGGAAAACTCTCTTTTTGTTATCTCACAATAAGTTTTCGCATGGGCGAGGCGTTGTTGTCGCCGCGTATGCCGTAGAGGTAGAGGCCCTGCGGCAGTGACTGCAGCGATATGACGGCAGACCCTTCAGCCGCGTTGAGCGGGAGAGCCAACACCTGCTGGCCGAGTGCGTTGAGCACCACCAGCTCTGCGTCCGAGGTTCCCGCCGGCAACTCGTAGGCCACCGACACCTGCCCCTTGGCAGGATTGGGCCATGCACGCAGCGCAGCGGCGGCATAGGCGTCGGCGATGCCGCCGCCAGAGATGGAACTCTCTATCTTCAAATAGAAACAGCCCTCGCCGCTCTTGGCATCGGAGGGCGCGCCGGTCTGCACACGGAATACATCGTTGTTTCCGCGCACTATGCCGGTGGGGTGGCGACACTCAAAATGAGCCTGTATGTCGCTGAAAATACCGTGAGCCGGAACATCGAACGGAGTAGACACTGTTCCCTCGACACACATACCGGCACAAACACTCGTGGCAGCAAAAGCCTCGTTTTGCGACACCTGCTCTATGCTTATCTGGGTTGTCAGCGTGTCGTCGCTGCCGTTGAGCAGGCCAAACTCCACCATAAACTCCACATCCTCGAGGTCGGCCCTGTGGTCTCCGTATAAATAGACCACGGTGTCGCCATAAGTGAGCGTGTCGCCTTCATAGACGAAATAAAAATTCTGAGCCCTCAATGCGGTAAACGACAGCATAAGGGCAACGATAAAAAAGAGACATTTTTTCATAGTGACATCTATTTTGGAAATGCAAAATTACGAATAAAAAACCAATTTAGCAAAAGAAAATACCCACAATTGAAAAAAAAATACTATCTTTGCATGTTAACAAGAATGCCCACATAAAAGCCATTGTATGCAATATCAAACTGGCATACAGTAACTTGAACAAAGCGAATAAAAACACATTTCACGATGAAAAGAAGAGTATTATTCATGCTGACGGCTGCTTTGGCCCTGCCTTTTGTGATGCAAGCACAATTCAAATCGGCTCACCACATAGTTACCAGCACCACGGTGTGCGACAGCTACACATGGCCCGTCAACGGAGTAACCTACACCAGCAGCACTGCGGCAACGCACTACAGTGCCAACAGGGACACGCTCTACATCCTTGACCTCACCGTCAACCACTCGGTGGTCAACACCGTCTCCACTCCTATCGACGGCGGATGCGTCTTCAACTGGAACGGCCGAGACTACACCTCCAGCGGCACATACACTGACACACTCAGCACCGCCGAAGGATGCGACAGCATTGTGACAGTCACTGTACGTCTAGGACGCACGGCCAGCAAGGTATACAACATCACCGCCTGCGACTCCATGGTGTGGCATGGCACCACCTACAGAGCCAGCACCACGGTGAACAAAAACATCTCGTCGGCACATTGCGACTCGGCGCTCACCCTCAACCTCACCGTGCTGCAACACTCCACTGTAGACAACTACGACACCGTAACAGGTTGCAACTATGCCTACTTCCGCTTTGTCACCGGTGCCCAGCTTGTCACTATCGAACGCACGTTCGACACCACACGCAGCTTCGCCTTCCGCTCCGCCGACTACTGCGTGGACAGCAATGCCCACACCCACTTCCAAATCAACAAGAGCACCTATACAAGCAACACCGTTTCGGCTTGCGATGAGTATATCTTCGTTATCGATTCCGCCCGCTCGCGCCACTTTGTCCGCACCTCTATAGACACCATACGTGTGGCCCGCGACATCAATAACTGCGACAGTTTCGTGGTGCTCAACCTCACCATCAACAAATCCCCGAAGCCTGTGATTGTTGGCGACATCAACGTGCTTCCCGGCCAGACAGCCAACCTGCAGGTTATCTGCGACCAGACCGATGTCACCTTCCGTTGGAGCACCGGCTCTACCAACGACAACATCACCCTCAACAACGTCACCTCCAACCAAGACATATCGGTCACCGCCACCAACCGTTCCTCCCAATGCCAGGGCGAAACCCACCTCACCGTCACCACCAACGAAGGTATTGAGAGCGCCTCCAAAACCAATGTGAGCATCTACCCCAACCCAACCAGCGGTGCCGTGAAAATCAACTCCAACGAGGCTATAGACAACATCGCCATATACAATATGGCCGGCCAGCGCGTGGCTTACAGCGACAAAGCCTCCACATCGGCCACCCTCGACCTCAGCGACCTTATGAACGGCAGCTACATGGTCAACATCACCTTTGCAAACGGCAAGCAAACCATTCGCAAAATAGTTGTCTCCCACTAAGCGACTTTTCATACCCTAATTGATACAATATGCGTCCGCCCCCACCAACACGGGCGGACGCATTTTTTAAATGCCATGATTCGTAAAGCCACCATCCTTGCCACCCTACTCCTGATAATTCTCTGCACCGCCACGTGCCACCGCGGCACCACCACCAATGGCAGTGCAAAGATGCACATAACAGGCACCGCCCAGGGCACCTACTACAACATCACCTACTACGACCCGCAGGGGCGCGACCTCAAGCCGCTGGTCGACTCGGTGCTGCACCAGTTCGACCTCACCGCCTCGCTCTGGCAGGAGGGGTCGCTCATCCGCCGCCTCAACAGCAACCTCACCGACACCCTCAACCCACTTATGGACACCATGCTGCGGCACTCGCTGCTCATGTGGCGACTCACCGACGGGGCTTTCGACATCACCGTGGGCAACCTCGTGGGCGCCTGGGGGTTTGGCTTCAAGGAGCGCTCAAACATGACTGCGGCTATCGTCGACAGCCTGCTGGCTCTCACAGGCTCGCAGCACCTTGCTGTCGACACAATGCGCGGCGGTGTTGCACGGCTTGTGAAAGACAACAGCGCAACGGAGATAGACCTCAACGCCATAGCGCAAGGCGAATCGGTGGACCTGCTTGACCGCCTCTTCGCCTCCATGGGACTCAGCGACTATCTTATAGACATTGGTGGAGAAGTGCTCGCACGAGGCACAAAAAGCGGCGGAGAGCCGTGGGCTGTAGGCATCGAACGCCCTGCTCCCGACAAAGAGAGCCGCCAAGAGGTGGAGGTCGCCGTGGGGCTTAGCAACCTCTCGGTGGTAACCTCGGGCAACTACCGCAAATATTATGAAGTCGACGGCACCAAATACTCCCACACCATTGACCCCGCGACAGGCCGGCCTGTCAACCACTCACTGCTCAGCGCCTCGGTGATAGACCGCTACGCATGGCGCGCCGACGCCCTCGCCACAGCCTTCATGGTTATGGGGCTCGAACGCGGTCTGCAATTCATTGCCGACCATCCCGACCAGGAATGCCTGCAGGCAGTGTTCTTCATATACAACGAAGGGGGCGAATACAAATGCCTCGCAACACCAAAATTCAAGCAATACATAATAGACTGACGGCCTAAACCGTTAGTAAGCCATCAACAACAATCATACAACCCCGCAATACCAACGATACCATGAAATCAATGACAGGCTTTGCCAAGCGGCAATGCAGCGTGGCCGGGCACCGGCTTTCCATAGAGATACGCACCCTCAACAGCAAACAGCTCGACATAACGGCCAAGCTACCCACCTGCCTCAAAGGCCTCGAATACGAGCTCCGGAGCCTGCTCGCTCCTCTGGAGCGCGGCAAGGTGGAGCTCATCATTACCGACGAACTCGACACCAACAAACAGCAACAGCCCAACATTGAGCTCATCAAGGAGCGCTACAACGCCATAAAAGGCCTGCTGCAGGAGATGGGCGAGCCCACCGCCGGAGCCATGCAGAGCGTGCTGGCGCAGAACGACGTATGGAACAGCGAGAGCGACGAGGACAACGACGCCGAGATGTGGCAGGAGCTGCTGCACACCGTGGCCGAGGCAGTGGCCGAGACCAACCAGTTCCGCGCCGACGAAGGCGCGGTGCTGCGCAAAGACTTCGACAAACACGTTGACATCATCGAAGCCAAACTACAAGAGATACCCCAATATGAGCAGGAGCGCATAGAGACCGCAAAGAGCCGCATACGGAAGTACATGGCCGACTTTGCCATCACCGAGGTCGACAACAACCGCTTCGAGCAGGAACTCATATACTACCTTGAGAAACTCGACATCACCGAAGAGAAGGTTCGCCTGAAGAAACACATAGACTACTTCCGAGCCACCATGGACGACACCGCCTCCACGGGCAAGAAACTGGGCTTTGTGGCACAGGAGATGGGGCGCGAAATCAACACCATAGGTTCCAAGGCCAACCACGCAACAATACAACGGCTGGTGGTGGAGATGAAGGACGAGCTCGAGAAAATCAAAGAGCAGCTCGGCAACATACTTTAAGGGACGGTATTGTTGAACACGAATTATCACGAATAATTCGTGAGTGGGAGAATTTGTACCATGCGCATTTGCTGCCACTGAAGGGCAATATACTCCTGTTTTATGATTTTGCCCTTGCAGGGCGCATTTGCTTTGACTACGTTTTTACCCAGGGCGCTGCCCTGGGCTGTTGGATTCATGCCCTTACAGGGCGTTTTATAATACATGAAACTTCTTTATTCACCCAAGGCGCTGCCATTGGGCTGATTGACTTATGCCCTTTTTAGAGGTACATAAACAACAAGCGGCACCCTTCCGAAGAGGGATGCCGCTTGAGAGTATTGAGTGTTGTCGGCAGAAGGCCGACAGGTCACAACGTCTTAGCGGACGATGAGTTTCTCAACCTTGCTGATGTTGTTGTTGGTGATGCGGACAAAGTAGGCACCCTTGGCAACATTGCTGAGGTCGATGGTCTGGGCAGCCTCGGCGTTGAGCTTGCTGCTGGTGATGACGCGGCCGCTCATGTCGATGAGGGCGAAGTCGACCATGCCGCTGACGCCACTGATGGTGAGGCGCACATTGGAGCTGGCGGGATTGGGCTGGAGGCTCATCTTCACGCGAGCGTTGGCAGTGTTGATACCATCACGAGGATCATTGGGATCGTCGGGATCATCGCCACCGCCGTTGCCGTCCTCGAGGAAGGAAGCACGGAGGGTGTGGTTGGCAGTGATGTTCTGAATCTCATAGACACCATAGTTGCCATCGTCGCCTTCGACAACAGTGTACTGCACCTCTTGACCGTCGAAGAAGACCTTGTCAACGATATAGCCTTGCTCGGGCATGATGATGTAACGGTGGTTGGAGTTTTCGGCAACAGTCTCGGTGGTGCCGCAGAGCACGTTGTAGTTGTTGTCCATGATGTAGCCCTCGTTGTTGCCATCGCACTGGAAGGTGATGGTGTAGGTGGGGATAACCTGAGCGGGACCAACCACAAGACGAACCATAGGATAGACCGGCGAGGAGCCACCCATCCAGTGGAGTTTGTTGTCCTGAGGATCGACCACGATGATAGTGTAGGGGTTGGCAACGCCGAAGGTGTGGCCAAACTGGGTGAGACCCTGTGTGGAGTCAAAGTAGACCACAGAGGTGTCGGTAAGGCTGTAGAAATAGGTGCCGTTGGCGGCAACGGAGAAGAAGCCGTCCTCTTCGAGGCAGTAGCCTACACGGTAGGAAGTACCGGGCTGCAGAGCGGGCTGCTCGGGGAACGGGATATAGACGGTGTTGTAGTTGCCGTTGGTGAGGAACTCGAGGTTGGCAGTGTTGTTGAGTTCGGCCGAGGAGACGGTGTGGACACCGGCGCCGGTCTCAACCTGACGGAACCAAATAGTGCTACCATCGGTGCTGTCGGCACGGAGTTCGGCGGAAATCTTGGCGCCGGCCTCGGCCATGCCCGGGAAAGTGGAAGCCACAAGCTCAATACCACGTATCACCCAACCCTGGGGGATGTTGTTGCCAGTGACGTAGCTCACCCACACGCGGTAACCCTCAGTGCTCCAAAGCACCTCGTCGGGATCGTGGGAAACGAGAGAGACACCGCCGTCGCCAGGAACAGTGCCATAGGTCCAGTAGCTGAACTTACGGATGATACCGTTGTCACGGCCCCAAACGCGACCTTCACCGTCGTTGCCATAGCTCTGGGCGTTGCCGGTACCATTGCCTCTGGTAACAGTGTAAGCCACGGTGTCGAAAGTAGCGGAATCGCCATAGACATGGCTAATAGCGCTGCTGGTGACATCGGAATAGACTCTACCTATACCGGTGCTTGCAGTGGCGAGCGACACGTTAGGATCGGAGGTAGGATTGGCGTAGTAGCCGAAGCCGTGATATTGGGTGGTGTCGTTGTACCAGCTCAGCGGGTCGATGCTGATGGTGTGGTAGTCGGTAGCATCGGCAGCGATGTTGCCGGCGCTCTTGCTGGCGGCCTGGGTGAAGGTGTTGCCGTTCACATCGGTCTTGAAGATCTTACCGGTCACGTTAGACTGAGAAACGCTACCGCTGTTGGAGAACTCGCAAGTCCAAACCATGGGGAGCTGGAGGTCTTTGGGCATCAGTTGATAGAAGCCTTCATAGTAGTGCTGCTCGCGGACGCGCAGACGGTTGGCGGGACCGCCAACGGCCTTCACATCGTCGATGAACCAATAGTAGCCGTAAGCATTGCCGACATTGTCATCGCTAGCCCAACGGATACGGATGTGGAGAGTGCTCTGGTTAGCGGTCGAGAGAGGCAGGGTGGTGGTGAGCCAGCCAAGGAGGGAGCTGTTGACAGCCACATCGACACCACGCACGTTGATCTCAACGGCGTTCCAAGTGGTGCCATTGGTGCTGTAGTCGATGTAGTTCTTATCGCGGTTGAAGCAGCGATAGTACTGATAGAAAATAACGTCGACGACAGCCGAGCCGGTGGTGGCGAAGCTCGGG
Source organism: Bacteroidales bacterium (assembly GCA_017454015.1). GTDB lineage: Bacteria > Bacteroidota > Bacteroidia > Bacteroidales > P3 > Colimorpha. Next base: position 57,470 of record JAFTDW010000008.1, read on the forward strand.
AAACGCATGTAGGCATTGAAGTTGCCAATAGCGCCATGGCCGCCAAGCACAGTAGCCTGATCCTGCATGGTCATAACCATGATACCGGCCATAGGAGTCTCACTGTCGAAACCATGGAGGCTACGGAAGCCCGACTGGGTACCGAAAGTGGCAGAATAGTTACCAGCGTTGCGCAGAGCAGTGATGGTAGCAGTTGTCGTATCGGCCATACGGTGCCAGGTGCTATGGTAAGATGTCTGGGTGTGGCCGCTTACAGCCTGGCCTCCTACCACGTCGGAGCTGGAGAGCTGACCGGTGGAGTAGCCACTGTTGTCGACCGAGAAGTCACAGGTCATAAGTTCACCAACCTTGGTGAAGATGGAGCCATTGTAACCGGTCTGCTGGTCACCCTGCACAGTGGCGGGCGATAACGTAGCCTTCATGGGAGACTGGCTACGATGACTTACAGAAGTCTTGGTCTGTGCAAAAGCAAGGCTTGCACACAGCGCAAAACTTAAAACCATTAATGTTTTTTTCATCGTTTGATAGAATTTTGATTAATATTTTTTTTTCACTTATATTTGTTAAAACACGTTGGCACAATACATTATATGCCTTTCAGAGGGTATTGGGGTTCACACCAAATCAATTGCAAATATAAGTCATTTTATTCGTATGGCAAAATATTTTTTCACTTTTTTTGATTTTTTTTGTTCTTTGACGCATACCAAAAAGCTTTCCTTTTTGTTATATATATGAATAAAAAAACATAATAATAAAACCCAGCCACCGACCACAGGCAAAACAGAGCCTTGTGCCGGTCACAAAATAGGACAACGGCAACATGTCGAAACAGCACCGAATAACCACAGCCGCCCTGACAGTAACCATAGCAGTGCTTTTTGCAGCGTGCGGCACTGGCAGAACAGCAAGCAAGGGGGCGGCCCAACAGGACGCCGCCGGGGTCTCGCCACAAACACTCGACATAGAGGTTATGATTGTCGATGCCACGATGCAACAGGAGCTTGGCAACGACCAGAAAGCCATCGCCCTTTTCCGCAAGGTCCTGGCCAAAGAGCCGAAGTGTGCGGTGGCCAACTATGAGCTCAGCCGCCTGATGGGCCACAGCCACATGACCGACAGCGCCATAGTGTATGCACAACGCGCCGTGGCCATAGCAGCCGACAATAAATGGTACCAGCACAACCTGGCAGGACTCTACGAGCAGTGCGGCGACTACAAACGCCAAGCCGCAGTGCTCGAAACACTCATAAAGCAAGAGCCCTACAACCTCGACAACTACTATATGCTCTCCGACGCATACATCAGCGCCGACAACCTGCCCAAAGCCGTGGAGGTGCTCAACCGCGTGGAACGCATAGTGGGTGTTACAGAACCCGTGTCTCTCCGCAAACAGCAGATATGGGACGCCCTCGACAAGCACGACAAAGCCCTCAAGGAGCTGGAGACCCTTGCCGCCGCCATGCCCAACGAGAAAAAGTACAACGCCATGCTTGCCGAGAGCTGCATGAAGCAGAAAGACTACTCCCGCGCCAAACAATACTACGACCGCATACTGAAGGCCGACCCCGACGACCCCTACATACATATATCGCTCGCCAACTACTACAAGACCATAGGCCAAGAGGAGAAAGCCTACCAAGAGCTACGGACCGGCTTTGGAAACAGCGCCCTGCCCTGCAACGAGAAGATGAGCATACTTGCCAACTTCTACACCGAGAAAGAGTTCTTCGAGACCTATGCCGAACAGACCGGCGCACTTATGGACATTGCCGTGGCGCAGTGCGACGACCCGTCGGAGTACGCCGCCATATATGGCCACATACTTATGGGCCACGGACGCTACAACGACGCCATAGCGCAATACACAACAGCCCTACGCAAGGACAGTACCGACTACAAGATATGGGAGGGTCTGCTGGTATCGCTCCACACACTGGTGTTTGAGAAGCACGACAGCACCCTCCGCGACAGCCTACAGCACCACGCACAGCGCGCCAACAAGCTGTTTCCTACCCACACCCTGCCCTACTACCTCCTTGCACACCTTGCCAACGACCGCGGCGACCTCGGCGCCGCCGTCAAGCTGCTGCGACGCGCCGAGATGTCGGGCTTCAGCAAAGGATACCTCGAACCCGAGTGCTACGCACTGCTCACCGAGTGCCTCTACGCACAGAAGAACTACCAAGAGGCTTTCGCCACCTACGACAGCTACCTGAAACGCCGCCCCGACGACATGTGGATGCTCAACAACTACGCCTATAGGCTTGCCGAACAAGGGCAGCAGCTCGACAAGGCCGAGCAGATGAGCCGCACCACCGTGAAAGCCGAACCCAACAACCCGTCGTTTCTCGACACCTACGCATGGATACTCTACAAACAAGGCCGCAACGACGAGGCGAAGAAATACATGGAACAGGCCTACAGACAGTACCCCTCACCCGACAAGATGCCACAGGCAATCAAAGAGCACCACTCAATTATTTGCAAATAATCAAAAAAGGAGAACAGCAATATGTGGTGTAGAAGATTGTTACTTGTATTGGCCGTGGCGTTGACCGCAGCAGGCTGCCGCCACGGCGGAGAGCCACAACCGCCCGCACCTGACACACCCACCGACACCAGCGCCACGGCACCGGCGGCCCACAGCCTGTGCCCGCCACTGCAATACAACACTCTTACGGCCCATTTCGGCTGTGCCGTGCAAAGCTGGCAGCTGAGCGGACAGATACGCATACAGCGCGACAGCGCTATATGGATTAGCGTTAACAAACTGATAGAACTTGGACGGGTGCTTATCACCACCGACTCGGTGAAGATGTACCTGAAAGTGAACAACAGCTACCTCACAGCATCGTTCGACGACTTGCGACAGATGCTCGGCATAGACCTCGACTACGCCACCGTGCAGTCGCTCATGGTTGGCGACATACCGCCAGCAATGGCCCCGAGCGGCGCCACACGCACCATAGTCACCGAGGAGGACAGTGCCCTGCGGCGCATACGCTCCGCCGACGTACGCTGCCTACAACCCCAGCCCGCAGGGACCCGGAGTTCCCAGGACCAGCACCTGCACATAGACTACGACCATTTTGAGCCGCTCGCAGGCTCCATGTTTGCCACCTCGCTCAGAGGACTGGCCGAGAGCTACAACTTCAGGCAACAACTGGCGCTGCGCTACGACAAGGTGGAACTCGACATGCCATTGAGCATGCCTTTCGCCATACCGCGCACAGCAAAAAAAATACGATAAGGCAAGTGACAAAGACTGGACAAACACTACTATTGTGGGCTGCATTGCTCGCGTCAACGGCGGCGACAGGGCAGCAGAAGCTGCCGGTGCAGTATGGCGGCAAGGAATATACCGACTCCGCCACCATGATAGTGGGGCGCTACCTCGACATACTCAACTACCCCGCCCTGCGCAGCGACAGCACCCTTCACATCACCTCGGTGATAACCAAACGCAGCGCCCCTGGCGACACCCTGTACCTGCACCACTACCACACCGCGCCTGAATACGACCTCGTGGAGCTAATATACAACGGCCAACGGCTGCTGGCGTACTACAAGGACGGCTACGGCAACTACCAGAGATGGGACAAAGAGGAAGGTACATGGCAGACCATGGCGGAGTCGGACTACAACCGCCAAGCCCTGCCCTTTGACTACCACAGCTCGCTCTACGAGTGGGAGGCCACCGGCATGACGCTAATATACGATGGGCTCTGGGACTACAAAGGAAACCCTGTGTACCGCGTATTCGCCAAGTCGAAGTCGCGCTACGACCGCTACTACCTCTTTGAAAAGAAGAGCGGCCTGCTCTTTTTTGTCGACGAGCTGGAGACGCGCAACGGCGAGAAGACCAGCGCCGACGCCAAAGACCGCATAGACTGGCGCGCCTACGAGGAGTACCACCCCATTGGCAACTGCATCATGCCCTCGATAGAAAGTTACCAACAAGGCGGCGACATCACGCGGATAGTACGCCGATTTGAGTATATAAAGAAAAATGTCAATCTTCGATAACCCCGACGAATACTATATGAGGCTTGCCCTTGCCGAGGCGCGCGCCGCCCGCGACGAGGACGAGATACCCATAGGCGCCGTGATAGTGGCGCAGGACCGAATCATAGCCCGGACCCACAACAACACCGAGCGGCTGCACGACGTCACGGCCCACGCCGAGATGCTTGCCTTCACCGCCGCCACCGAGGCACTGGGCGGCAAATACCTCGACGGCTGCACCCTCTATGTCACTGTGGAACCCTGCTGCATGTGCGCCGGCGCCGCGGGATGGACCCAGATAAGCCGCATAGTCTACGGCGCCTCCGACCCCAAGCGGGGCGCTTTCAGCACCCTGGGGCAGGCCATGCTGCACCCTCGCACAACGGTTAGCGGCGGCATTCTGCAAGAGGAATGCAGCCAGATACTGAAAGACTTCCTTAAATCAAAACGCAAATAGCAAGAGCGGGCGTCCCACCGGTGGGACGCCCGCTCTGTTGTTTACTCGGCAGCGGCTTTAAGTGCCTGCCGGATTTTGGTCTCTATCTCCTCGCAGAGCTCGGGGTTGTCCTTGAGGAGCTGCTTGACCCCGTCGCGGCCTTGCGCAAGACGGGTGTCACCGTAGCTGAACCACGAACCGCTCTTCTTTATCACGTCGGTATCCACGCCGAGGTCGATAATCTCGCCTATCTTGGATATACCCTCGCCGAAGAGGAGGTCGAACTCGCATACACGGAACGGGGGAGCCACTTTGTTCTTCACCACCTTCACCTTGACGCGGTTGCCTATGTTCTGGTCGCCGTCCTTGATGGCTTGTATGCGGCGTATGTCGAGGCGCACGGAGCTGTAGAACTTGAGGGCGTTGCCGCCGGTAGTGGTCTCGGGGTTGCCAAAGAGCACACCTATCTTCTCGCGCAGCTGGTTGATGAAGATGCAGCAGCACTTGGTCTTGCTGATGGTGGCGGTGAGCTTGCGGAGTGCCTGGCTCATGAGACGCGCCTGGAGGCCTACCTTGCTGTCGCCCATCTCGCCGTCGATTTCCGACTTGGGGGTGAGGGCTGCAACAGAGTCGATGACTATGATGTCGATGGCACCGCTGCGTATGAGGTTGTCGGCAATCTCAAGAGCCTGCTCGCCGTTGTCGGGCTGCGACACAAGGAGGTTGTCGATGTCTACGCCAAGGTTGCGGGCATAGACGGGGTCGAAAGCGTGCTCGGCGTCGATGAACGCTGCTATGCCGCCTTTTTGCTGGCACTCGGCGACGGCATGGATGGCCAGGGTGGTCTTACCCGACGACTCGGGACCGTAAATCTCGATGATACGGCCTTTGGGGAAACCGCCAACGCCAAGGGCGTTGTCGAGGCTTATGGAGCCGGTGGATATGACCTCAAGGTCCTCGGCGGGACGGTCGCCAAGTTTCATCACCGAGCCTTTGCCGTAGTTTTTCTCTATCTTGTCGATAGTGCTCTGTAAGATCTTCAGTTTTTCGAGTTTCGAAGCGTCGGTTTCGTTAATCTCTTTTGCCATGGTATTATGTGTTTTTGATATTGATTGCTGAACAATTATCTGAATGCAAAGATACGGATTATTTTTGAGCTGACGGAAAAAAGTTATCAAGAGTAGACCATTGCCGACGGCGGGGCCTGCGGAGCCGGTGTGCCGCCATGCAGCAGACAGGCGGTGTTGCGAAGTATCCGCACCTCATCGTAGAGGCCCGCGCTAAGGAAAGCGTCGAGCACATGGCGCCCGCCCTCCACTATGAGCGACTGTATGCCGCGTGCGTAGAGGTCGGCAAGGGCGTCGGCAGGTGTGGGGCTTTGCAGGTGTATCCAGTTGGGCGGCAGCGAGGGGATGCGCCCGCGGCGGTCGAGCAACACAGGCTGGGGGTTGTTGCCGCACCAGTGGCGCGCGGTGAGGCGCGGATGGTCGTCGAGGTATGTCTGGGAGCCTACAAGGATGGCGGCCTCCTCGGTACGCCAACGGTGGTTGAGCAGGTTCTGCCACGGCGAGCTTATCCAGTAGGGGCGATAGTCGGGAGCCATGAAGCCGTCGGCACTCTCGGCCCATTTGAGGATTACATACGGGCGGTGCTGCTCCATGAAAGTGAAGAAACGGCGGTTAAGATAACGCCCTTCGGCTTCGAGCAGATGGCGCACCACCTCGATACCCGCGGCCTCGAGCCTGTCAAAGCCCCTGCCCGCAACGAGCGGGTTGGGGTCGTCGTTGCAACACACCACACGCCCTATGCCACGCTCCACTATGAGGTCGGCGCAGGGCGGCGTCTTGCCATAGTGGGCGCAGGGTTCGAGGTTGACATATAGCGTGGCGCCCTCCACGCTCTCACGGCAACGCAGCAGGGCGTTGCGCTCGGCGTGGTTCTGACCGTACTGCTGGTGGTAACCCTCGCTGACGATGCGCCCATCCTTGACCAACACACAGCCCACCATGGGGTTGGGACGCACCCGCCCCAGCCCGCAAGCTGCAAGCTGCAGGCATCGGCGCATATAGACGGTATGATCGACCGGTTGTGTCATAAGATATTAAAAAGGGGGAGGCCTGTTGAAAGAGCCTCTCCCCTACCCTTTTACGGGAATCACATGAACAAAAATGCTATTTGCGGATGAATTTGAAGTCCTTGCCAAGATAGGCGGCTTGGTCGCCAAGGCTCTCCTCGATACGCATGAGCTGGTTGTATTTGCAGATACGGTCGGTGCGGCTGGCGCTGCCGGTCTTGATAAGGCCGGAGTTCATGGCAACCACGAGGTCGGCGATGGTGGTATCCTCGGTCTCGCCGGAGCGGTGGCTGATGATGGCGGTGTAGTTGTTGCGTGTGGCGAGGTTGACGGCGTCGATGGTTTCGGTAAGCGTACCTATCTGGTTGAGTTTAATCAGAATAGAATTGGCCACCTTGCGGTCGAGACCCATCTGTAGGCGTTTCACGTTGGTGACGAAGAGGTCGTCGCCAACAAGCTGGCAGCGGTTGCCGATGGTGTCGGTGAGCAACTTCCAACCGTCCCAGTCGTCCTCGGCCATACCGTCCTCGATGGAGATGACAGGATACTTGTCGACCCAGCCTTTCCAGAAATCGACCATCTGGGCCGGTGTGAGCTTCTCACCGCTCGACCATTTGAGCTGGTAGACGTTCTCTTCGGGGATGTAGTACTCCGACGATGCGGGGTCGAGACCGATGAAGACATCCTCGCCCGGACGATATCCGGCTTTCTCAATGGCCTTGAGGACCACCTCGATGGCCTCCTCGTTGGAGCCAAGGTTGGGGGCAAAGCCGCCCTCGTCGCCGACGTTGGTGGACATACCTTTGTCCTTGAGCACGCTGCGCAGGTTGTGGAATACCTCACTGCCCATGCGAAGTGCCTCGGCAAAGGTGGGGGCACCCACGGGCATTATCATGAACTCCTGGAAGTCGATGCTGTTGTCGGCATGCGAACCACCGTTGAGAATGTTCATCATGGGGACTGGGAGCAGGTAGGAGCCGACACCGCCAAGGTAGCGGTAGAGTTCCTGACCGTCTTCCATCGCCGCGGCTTTGGCGCAGGCAAGGGAGACACCAAGTATGGCATTGGCGCCAAGGCGCGATTTGTTTTCGGTACCGTCGAGTTCTATCATCTTATTGTCGATAGAACGCTGTTCGGAGACATACATGCCGTGCAACTCCTCGTTGAGCACTGTGTTGACGTTGTTGACAGCCTGCATGACGCTCTTGCCAAGATACTGCGACTTGTCGCCGTCGCGAAGTTCGCAAGCCTCGTGGACACCGGTGGAAGCGCCCGAGGGGACCGCGGCACGGCCCATGGCGCCTTGCTCTGTGAAGACCTCGACTTCAACTGTAGGGTTGCCGCGAGAGTCGAGAATCTGACGGCCCCTGATGCCTATAATTTGTGACATAATAATAGGGATTTATGTTTTGTTAATAGTTATTGGTTTCCGGCTGGATGTGGGGTTACAGATTAAGAGGAATGCTGGATTGTCATATCCCGCATTCCTCTCTTTATTATTTTGCAACTGATAAACGAAGTCAGCTACATGCAACTGCAACATCACTCGGCGGCGGGAGCGGCTTCGGTCTCGGCCTTCACCTCAGCGGGCTGTGCCTCGACGGTCTGAGCTGTCTCTTCGGCGGGCTGTGCCTCGGCTTTCTTGCCACCACGGCCACGGCGTGTGGCGCGGGCTTTCTTTGCCTTGGGCTCCTTGAGCATGTTCTCGTTGTAGTCGACGAGCTCAATGATGCACATCTCGGAGTTGTCGCCATGACGAATGCCGGTCTTGAGGATGCGGGTGTAACCGCCCGGACGGGTGGCTATTTTCTGCGACACCTCGCGGAAAAGCTCGCTCACGGCCTCCTTGCTGTGAAGATAGCTGAAGACTAAACGCCTGTTATGAGTGGAGTCGACTTTGGAGCGATTGATGATAGGCTCGACATACACGCGGAGAGCCTTGGCCTTGGCGAGGGTGGTCTCGATGCGTTTGTGCATGATGAGCGATGTCGCCATGTTGGAGAGCATGGCCACGCGGTGGGCGTGCGTTCTGGACAGATGATTTATTTTGCAACCGTGTCTCATTTCTTTACTTTATTCTTTATCTAGTTTATACTTCGAAATATTCATGCCGAACTCAAGGTTCTTGGAAGCCACAAGGTTCTCGAGCTCAGTGAGCGACTTCTTGCCGAAGTTGCGGAACTTGAGGAGGTCGGACTTGTTGTAGGCCACCAATTCACCGAGGGTCTCGACCTCAGCAGCCTTGAGGCAGTTGAGGGCGCGTACGGAGAGGTCCATATCGGTGAGCTTGGTCTTGAGCATCTGGCGGATGTGCATGGTGTTCTCGTCGAACTCTTCGGCCACGGGCTTGGACTCCACCTCAAGGGTGATGCGCTCGTCGGAGAAGAGCATGAAATGCTGTATGAGGATAGCAGCAGCCTCTTTGAGAGCTTCCTTGGGATGGATGGACCCGTCGGTCTGGATGTCGAAGGTGAGTTTCTCAAAGTCGGTCTTCTGCTCAACGCGGTAGTCGGAAACCTCGTACTGCACGTTCTTGATGGGGGTATGGATAGAGTCGATAGCTATGACACCAATGGGGTCGGTGGCTTTCTTGTTCTCCTCGGAGGGGACATAGCCGCGGCCTTTCTCGATGGTGAGCTCTATCTTGAGGTTTACCGACGATTCCATGTGGCATATCTCCACTTCGGGGTTGAGCACCTGGAAACCGTTGAGGTAGTTGTTGAGGTCGCCGGCCTTGAAGGTGGTCTGCCCATTGATGGTGAACGACACTTTCTCGTTGGTGGCATCCTCAATCTGGCGGCGGAAACGCACCTGCTTGAGGTTGAGAATAATGTCGGTCATATCCTCAACGACCCCCGGTATGGAGGCAAACTCGTGCTCCACACCGTCGATACGGACCGAGGTGATGGCAAAACCCTCAAGGGAGGAGAGAAGCACACGCCTCAGGGCGTTGCCAATAGTCATACCATAACCGTGCTCCAACGGGCGGAACTCGAAAACTCCACGGAAGTCATCGGCTTCGAGCATGACAACCTTGTCGGGTTTTTGAAAAGCTAATATTGACATTTTTTTCCTTTCTTGTTCTATATGGAAATTCACGCTTGTGATGACCTCTGGTGGTTCATCCTACTACTTCGAGTAGAGCTCGACGATGAGCTGTTCATTGATATTCTCGGGTATGTCGGTACGCTGCGGGTAGTTCATGAAACGGCCCTGCATGAGGTTCTCGTCCCACTCAAGCCACGGGTAGGTGGTGCCGCGAGAGGCGAGGGAGTTGACAATGACCTCAAGCGACTTGCTGCGCTCGCGTACGGAGACTATGTCGTTCTCACGGAGTGTGTAGGACGGCACATTGACCACGTTGCCGTTGACGGCGATGTGGCAGTGGCTGACGAGCTGGCGGGCCTGAGCGCGGCTGCGGGCTATGCCGAGGCGATAGACCACATTGTCCAGACGGGCCTCTATGAGCTGCAGAAGCACCTCACCAGTAACACCACCGCGACGCGAAGCCTCAGCGTAGAGCTTGCGGAACTGGCGTTCGAGGATGCCGTATGTATATTTGGCTTTTTGTTTCTCTTGGAGCTGTTTGCTATACTCCGACTGTTTGCCACGACGCTTGTTGGGACCGTGCATACCGGGAGCATACTGCTTGCGCTCATAGGACTTGTCGGGACCGTATATGGGGTCGTGGAATTTTCTTGCTATCTTGGTTTTAGGACCTGTATATCTTGCCATGATGATCTGATTTTAGCGAATTGTGGTTAGTGAATAGTGAAAAAGCTTCAGAACTCAAAACTCAAAATTCATAATTAGTAACATTATACTCTGCGTCTCTTAGGCGGGCGGCAGCCGTTATGAGGCAGCGGGGTGATATCGACGATTTCGGTAACCTCGATACCGCAGCCGTTGATAGCTCTGATGGCGGATTCGCGACCGGAGCCAGGTCCTTTAACAAACACTTTGACTTTGCGTAGGCCCAAATCATAAGCAACTTTGCCGCAATCTTCCGCAGCCATCTGAGCGGCATACGGAGTGTTTTTCTTCGATCCGCGGAAGCCCATTTTTCCTGCAGACGACCAAGAAATCACTTGACCGGCGTTGTTTGTCAACGTTACGATGACATTGTTGAAGGATGCAAAGATGCATGCCCTTCCTTGCGGTTCAACTTTTACGACCCTCTTTTTGGTCGGTTTAGAAGTTTTTGCCATAATTAATTCTTGCTTGATTCTACATTTTACCGCCGCTGTTGTCGGTCGGCGGGCAGCTCACGAGTGCGCTATTGACTTACTTCGTGGCTTTCTTCTTGTTAGCGATAGTTTTCTTCTTACCCTTACGAGTACGGGCGTTGTTCTTGGTGCTCTGGCCACGGAGGGGCAGACCCAGACGGTGACGAATGCCGCGGTAGCAACCGATGTCCATCAGTCGCTTGATGTTCATTTGCACTTCAGACCTCAATGCACCTTCGACCTTGTAGTCGTCGTTGATAATGGTACGGAGTGCGTTCTGCTCGTCGTCGGTCCAGTCTTGCACCTTTTTGTTCTCGTCGATGCCGGCTTTAGCCAGAATCTCGGAGGCCAGGCTGCGGCCTATACCATAGATATAGGTAAGTCCGATAACCCCGCGCTTGTTTTTGGGTAAGTCGATACCTGCAATTCTTGCCATAGATTCTTTCTATTATTGATTAACCTTGTCTTTGTTTGAACTTGGGATTTTTTTTGTTGATGACATAGACCACCCCTTTGCGGCGAACCACCTTGCACTCGGGGGATCTTTTCTTTACAGAGACTCTTACTTTCATTGTTTTGTATCTTTATTTTGTTATTTTACTTGTGTCGGTAGGTGATACGGCCTTTGGTAAGGTCGTAGGGGGACATCTCAATCTGCACCCTGTCGCCAGGCAGTATCTTGATGTAGTGGAGGCGCATCTTGCCCGAGATATGGGCTATGATTTGATGGCCGTTTTCGAGTTCGACACGGAACATAGCGTTGCCGAGCGACTCTACCACTGTTCCATCGAGTTGTATTGATGCCTGTTTTGACATATAAGATGATTGGTGATTGGTTAAGATAGATGTTTAGCTTGCTTTTTCGATATAGTCGAATGTCGACAGTATGTCGGGGCCGTTGGGGCCTATGGCCACAGTGTGCTCGAAGTGCGCCGCGGGCTTGCCGTCCTTGGTGCGGCAAGTCCAGCCGTCCTCTTTGGAGAACTTGACATTCTTGGAGCCTGCATTGACCATGGGTTCGACGGCTATTACCATGCCTTCCTTGAGCAGCGGGCCGGTACCCGGTGTGCCGTAGTTGGGCACATTGGGCGACTCGTGCATCTTGAAGCCCACGCCGTGGCCGCAAAGTTCGCGGACCACCGAGTAGCCGTTTTTCTCGCAATGCATCTGCACGGCATGGCTTATGTCGCCGACTCGGTTGCCCTGACGGCAACGCTCCAAGCCGAGGTAGAGGGCCTCGCGCGTCACTTTCATGAGACGCTGTTTCTCGGGCGACACCTCGCCTACGGCAAAGGTGTAGGCCGAATCGCCCACATAGCCGTTGAGGCCTATCACGCAGTCGAGCGACACTATGTCGCCCTCGTTGAGGAAGACGTTCTCGCTGGGTATGCCGTGAACCACGACATCGTTGACCGATATGCAAAGCGCGGCGGGGAACCCTTCGTAACCCTTGCAGAGTGGCACACCGCCATTGTCGCGGATGAACTGCTCACCGATATGGTCGAGATAGGCGGTAGTGATACCCGGACGCACATGACGCCCCACCTCAGCGAGGGTCATCCCCACGAGGCGGGCGCTCTTGCGTATGAGCTCTATCTCTTCCTTTGTCTTGAGCTGGATCATCTTTGATAATGCTCTGTTAGGCTTGTATCGACATTGATGTACGGCCTTTGATACGCCCGGTCTTGGTGAGACCGTCATAGTGGCGCATAAGGAGGTGGCTCTCTATCTGCTGCAGCGTGTCGAGGATGACACCCACAAGGATGAGGAGCGACGTGCCGCCGTAGAACTGTGCGAACTGAGAGTTGACGTTAAACAGCCTCACCAAAGCGGGGAGGATGGCGACTATAGCGAGGAAGAAGGAACCGGGGAGGGTGATCTTGGAGAGAATCTCCTCAAGGTACTCGGCAGTCTTCTTTCCGGGTTTCACGCCAGGGATAAAGCCGCCATTCTTCTTCATGTCGTCAGCCATCTGGTTGGGGTTGATGGCGATGGCAGTGTAGAAATAGGTGAAGAGGATTACAAGAATGGCAAACACGAGGTTGTACCAAAAGCCGTCCATGTTGGAGAAAGCTATGGCAAACTTCGAGGAGCCGCTGTTTCTGAAACCCATGACAGTGATAGGGATGAACATGATGGCCTGGGCAAAGATGATGGGCATGACGCCTGCAGCGTTGACCTTGATGGGGATGTACTGACGAACACCACCATACTGCTTGTTGCCCACAATGCGCTTGGCATACTGCACGGGTATACGGCGTGTGCCCTGCACAAGGAGTATGACCAGCAGGATGACCACCATGAGAACCACCAGCTCAAAGAGGAACATGACCATGCCGCCACCCTCGGAGAGACGCGAAGCGAACTCTGCCGACAGTGCGAAAGGCAGACGGGCGATGATACCCACCATGATGAGCAGCGAGATGCCGTTGCCCACGCCGTTCTCGGTGATGCGCTCGCCGAGCCACATGACAAAGAGTGTGCCGCAAATCAGTATGACGATACTGGAAAACCAGAAGAATGTACCCGGGTTGCTTCCGTCAAACGGATAGATAGCGGTGGGCGTGGCACCGAGCTGATACATCATGTTGGTGATGTAGGCGGGAGCCTGGAAACCCGTGACCACTACGGTAAGCAGACGGGTAATCTGGTTCAACTTGCGACGGCCGCTCTCGCCATCGCGCTGCATCTTCTGGAAGTAGGGCACTACCATCATGAGCAGCTGGATAACGATGGACGCCGTGATGTAAGGCATGATGCCCAACGCAAAGACGGAGGCATTCGAGAAGGCGCCGCCCGAGAACATGTTGAGCAGTCCCATCAGGTCGCCTTTGTTACCTTGGCTGCGGAGGCCTTCAAGCTGCGAGGGGTCAACACCAGGGAGCACTACATAGGAGCCTATGCGGTATATCAGCACAAGGCCCAGCGTGTAGAGTATCCTTTTGCGCAGATCCTCTATCGACCAGATGTTTTTGAGTGTCTGTATAAATCTCTTCATCTTGAAAATTATTCTTCTTTCTTACCGTTGACAGTTTCGATGACGATGGCCTTGCCACCCTTACCCTCGATGGCAGCCTTGGCTGTTGCCGAGAAGGCGTGGGCTGTGACGTTGAGAGCCCTGTCGAGCTCTCCTCTGCCAAGGATCTTGATCCTGTCCTTAGAAGAAATCAGACCGTTCTGCTTGAACACATCGATGTTGAACTCGGTGATGCCTTTGGCCTCGGCGAGGCTGGTAAGGGTATCAATGTTGATGCCGACATACTCGATACGGTTCATGTTCTTGAAGCCGAACTTGGGCAGACGACGGTAGATAGGCATCTGGCCGCCTTCGAAGCCCACTTTCTGATGGTAGCCGGAGCGAGCCTTGGCGCCCTTGTTACCGCGTGTGGAGGTGCCGCCCTTGCCGGAACCAGCACCACGTCCGATACGCTTGGAATGTTTTATCGACCCTTCGGCCGGTTTTAGACTATTTAGATTCATGATGATTTATTTTTTAAGTTCTAAGTTTTAAGCTCTAAGTTCTGTGCTTGCCGCCGCACTCTGTGCAGAGCCTGGCACCACAGGCTTGTCGCTTATAACTATTATTTAGACTTCCTCAACGGTGATAAGGTGTTTTACCTTCTCTATCATGCCGAGAATCTGAGGGGTGGCCTTGACCTCACGCTCGTGGTTAATGCGGTGAAGACCGAGGGTCGCCATAGTGAGCTTCTGGCGCTTGGGGTGACCTATGGTGCTCCTGACTTGTTTGATTTTTAATGTCTTTTCTGCCATGATAAATCCTCCGATTATTAACCGTTGAACACTTTGTCGAGACTGATGCCGCGCAACTGGGCAACCTTGCAGGGGTCTTTCATTTTCTGCAGGGCTATGATGGTAGCCTTGACCACGCTGTGGGGGTTCGAGGAGCCCTTGCACTTGGCGAGCACGTCCTTCACACCCACGCTCTCGAGCACGGCGCGCATGGCACCGCCGGCGATGACACCGGTACCGGGGGCGGCGGGTTTGAGGAACACCTGGGCGCCGCTGTACTTGGCGGTCTGCTCATGGGGTATGGTGCCCTTCAGGACGGGAATCTTATAGAGGGTCTTCTTGGCATCCTCTATGCCCTTGTTGACTGCCGCCTGGACTTCCTTGGCTTTGCCGAGACCGTAACCCACGGTGCCGTTCTCGTCGCCAACGACGACTATTGCGGAAAAACTAAACGTGCGACCGCCCTTTGTAACCTTGGTTACACGGTTGATGGCCACGGTGCGATCCTTAACATCGATATCGCTCGATTTTACTCTGTTTATGTTTACTTCTGCCATGACTATTACTTAGAATTTTAATCCACCTTCTCTTGCACCATCGGCCAGCGATTTGACGCGACCATGATAGAGGTAGCCGTTACGGTCGAAGACCACACTATTGATACCTGCTGCGAGAGAGCGCTCGGCCAGAGCCTTGCCAACTTTCGCTGCCACCTCGGTCTTTGTGCCCGATTTGTCGAAACCTTTCTCGAGAGAAGAGGCGGCTATAAGGGTGTTGCCCTTCACATCATCGATGACCTGTGCATAGATCTCCTTGTTGCTTCTGAAGACCGAAAGCCGAGGTCTCTCTGCCGTACCGCTTATTTTATGGCGGATGCGGAATTTAATCTTTTTTCTTCTTATATCTTTCTTTGTTGCCATGATATCTTTTTTTATTTTTTGGTTTCAAGTTTCAAGTTCTAAGTGGCTACTACATTGTATATATGCTGTGCAACACTGATGTCTTATAACTCAAAACTCACCACTTGTTTTTGTTACTTGGCAGCTGCCTTGCCGGCTTTCTTGCGAATCTCTTCACCCTTGAAGCGGATACCCTTGCCCTTGTACGGCTCAGGCTTGCGGAGCGACCGTATCTTGGCGGCGGCCTGTCCCAGTATCTGCTTGTCGGCGGAGGTCATAGTGATGATGGGGTTCTTACCTTTCTCGGTGACTGTCTCGACCTTGATTTCTGGAGGCAGTTCGAAATATATCTTGTGGGAATAGCCCAGATCCATCTCCATCACCTGGCCGTTGGCCTGCACTTTGTAGCCGACGCCAATGACCTCTTGCACGGTCTTGAAGCCTTCCGACACACCCTTCACCATGTTGGCGGTGAGAGCACGGTAGAGGCCGTGAAGAGCTTTGTCTTGCTTGCTATCCGACGGACGCTCGAAAGTCAGCACGCCATCCTCCTGCTTTACGGTGATGGCAGGGTTGATCTGCTGCTTGAGCTCGCCCAGAGGACCCTTTACAGTGAGGACATTGTCATCCGACACTTTCACCTCAACACCCTTGGGCAGGTGTATCGGCATCTTACCTATTCTTGACATATCTTATAATCTCCTCTCTTTTTAGGTTTAACTGATGTAACAAATGACCTCGCCACCGACGTTGAGACCGCGGGCCTCCTTGTCGGTCATGAGACCTTTGGACGTCGAAATGATAGCAATGCCCAAGCCGTTGAGCACGCGTGGCATCTCGTCGACGGAGACATAGCGGCGCAGACCGGGGCTGCTGACGCGCTTGAGCTCGGAGATTGCCGACTCTTTGGTCTGGGGGTGATACTTCAACGCTATCTTGATTGTGGGGTATTTTACAGCGTCGTCGAATTTGTAATTGAGAATGTAGCCTTTCTCGAAGAGGATCTTGGTCATCTCCTTCTTGAGTTTAGAGGCAGGCATCTCCACCACGCGGTGCTTGGCCGCTATGGCGTTCCTCATACGTGTGAGGTAATCTGCAATGGGATCTGTAACCATTTCTATTTGTTTTTAGTTTTGTAGTATTGGCGTTTTTGGGTCTTACCAACTTGCAAAAACTCCTTTAATTTCTTTACTTCAATGAAGGACTACCAGCTTGATTTCTTTACACCGGGGATCAAGCCGGCGAGAGCCATCTCGCGGAAATTGATACGCGAGATACCAAACTGACGCATATAGCCCTTGGGGCGACCGGTGAGCTGGCAACGGTTGTGCTGGCGGATGGGGCAGGCGTTCTTGGGGAGCTTCTGGAGGGCTATGACAGCCTGCTCGACCTCCTCGGGAGTACCTTTACGCACCATTTCCTTGAGTGCAGCGCGTTTTGCGGCATAACGAGCCGTCATCTTAGCTCTTTTGCGCTCTCTTGCTTTGATAGATTCTTTTGCCATTCTATGATACTATTTTTGTTGATTCTTGAACGGAAGACCGAACTGTTTGAGCAGCGACATGGCCTCCTTGTCGGTGCGGGCGGAGGTCACGAAGGTGATATCCATACCCTGGATGCGGTCGATCTTGTCGATGTCGATCTCGGGGAAGATAATCTGCTCGGAGATGCCGAAAGTATAGTTGCCCATACCGTCGAAACCCTTGTCGTTGATGCCGCGGAAGTCGCGGATACGGGGTATAGAGGCAGTGATGAGGCGCTCCAGGAACTCGTACATACGCTCGCCACGGAGGGTCACTCTCACTCCGATAGGCATGCCGCGACGCAGTTTGAAGTTGGATATATCCTTCTTCGACTTGGTGGCGACGGCTTTCTGGCCGGAGATGAGGGTCATCTCCTCGACACCTTTGTCGATAACTTTCTTATCGGCTATAGCGGTCTTGCCAAGGCCTTGGTTGAGGGTGATTTTGAGGAGGCGGGGGCACTGCATGATGGTCTTGTAGCCATACTCTTTCATGAGGGCGCCCTGGATTTCCTCTTTGTATTTGGTTTTTAATGCTGGTGTGTAGCTCATTATTTAATCTCCTCCCCTGATTTTTTAGAGTAACGGACGAGTTTGCCTGTCTTCTCGCTGATCCTGCGACCTATGCGGGTGGGGGTCTTGCCGTCCATTACCATAAGGTTAGAAATGTGGATAGGGGCCTCTTGCTCCACGATGCCACCCTGGGTGTTCTTTGCATTGGGTTTCGTGTGCTTCTTGTTGACATTACGGCCCTCAACGATGGCGCGGTTCTTCTCGGGGAAGACCTTGAGCACTTTGCCGGTCTTGCCCTTGTCGTCGCCCGCTATCACCATCACGGTGTCTCCTTTTTTAACGTGCAGTTTCATATTCTTGTTTCTTTTTTTACTTTGTGAATGAGGTTAGAGCACCTCCGGAGCGAGGGACACGATTTTCATGAACTGTTTCTCGCGGAGCTCGCGGCCTACGGGTCCGAAGATACGGGTGCCGCGGAGTTCATCGGCAGCTGTGAGGAGCACGCAGGCATTGTCGTCAAAACGGATATAGGTACCGTCGGCACGACGAATCTCTTTCTTGGTGCGAACCACCACTGCTTTGGAAACAGCGCCCTTCTTAATGTTGCCAGAGGGGATAGCATCCTTTATAGCCACCACTATCGTGTCGCCGATGCTTGCGTAGCGTTTCTTGGTGCCTCCCAGCACACGGATGCAGAGAGCGCTCTTGGCTCCGCTGTTGTCCGCTACGGTCATTCTTGTTTCTTGCTGTATCATTTTTCTTTGCTTCTTTTTTAATCTGTTAAAAGGAAACCCTTAACGGGGTTTTATTCAGAGGTCCCTTTTACTTGGCTTTCTCGACTATCTCAACGAGGCGCCAGCATTTGTTCTTGCTGAGGGGGCGGGTCTCCATGATACGCACGGTGTCGCCGATGTTGCACTCGTTCTTCTCGTCGTGAGCCATGAATTTGGTGGTCTTCTTGACAAACTTGCCGTACATGGGGTGTTTGACCCTACGCTCGACCATGACAACGATGGATTTCTCCATCTTGTTGCTCACCACAATGCCGATCCTCTCTTTTCTTAGATTTCTTTCCATCTCGATAAGGTTTTACTATTTGCTTTCGTCGGTCTTGTTTTGCTGGGCTATCTCGCGGGCGCGGAGCTCAGTAAGGCAACGTGCAATGTTTTTTCTACTTTCTTTAATTTTATTGGGGTTCTCAATAGGCGACACTGCATGGCTGAGGACCATTTTCTGGTGCAAGGTGCGCTCATTGTCCAGCCGCTCCATGAGTTCGGCGGTCGAAAGCTCTTTGAGTTCTACTTTGTTTTTCATGTCTTGATGTCTTTTGTGCTGTTACGGCTGGTTATTCCTCAATATAATCTCTTTTTACGATGAACTTGGTGGTGATGGGCAGTTTCTGGGCTGCAAGGCGGAGAGCCTCTTTTGCCACATCCATCGGCACGCCTTCGCATTCAAAGAGTATAGTGCCGGGCATTACGCGCGCCACGAAGTACTCGGGGGCACCCTTACCTTTACCCATACGCACCTCGTTAGGTTTCTTGGTGATGGGCTTGTCGGGGAATATGCGAATCCATATCTGGCCTTCCCTCTTCATGTGACGGGTAACGGCCTGACGGGCAGCCTCTATCTGGCGGCCAGTGATAAAGCAAGTCTCAAGCGATTTGATGCCGAAAGTACCGAAAGCCAGTTCGTGGCCACGGAAGGCGTTGCCTTTAATCTTGCCTTTCTGCTGTTTTCTGTATCTTGTTTTCTTAGGTTGTAACATGGCTCTTTTTTCAGTTTTAAGCTATTGGCTACAGGCTTGGGCTTAACGGGTCTGGCAATGCCGGCCGCTGCGCGCCTCTCGCCATTAACCAATAACCACATTCATGTTTTTCTTTTTACTTGGTATTGTTGCGGTTGGAGTTCCTCTTGCGGGGGCCGGACTGGGAGCGTCCGCCCATGCCTGCGGCGTGCTTTTCGTGCTGCTGGCCACCGACGGTGGAGGGCACGAGCTCGCGCTTGCCATACACTATGCCGCGGCAAATCCACACTTTCACGCCGATACGGCCGTAGGTGGTGTGGGCCTCTGCGAGGGCATAGTCAATGTCGGCACGCAGGGTGTGGAGAGGAGTGCGACCCTCTTTGTAGTGCTCGGTACGCGACATCTCGGCGCCGCCGATACGGCCGGAGATAGAGACCTTGATACCCTCGGCACCCATACGCATGGTGGAGGTGATGGCGGTCTTGATGGCGCGGCGGTACTGCACACGACCCTCAATCTGCTTGGCGATGTTCTGGGCCACGAGAACCGAATCGAGCTCGGGTCGTTTCACCTCGGATATCTTTATCTGGACATCCTTGTCGGTGAGTTTCTTGAGCTCCTCGTTGAGCTTGTCAACCTCGGAACCTGCCTTGCCGATGATGAGACCCGGACGAGCGGTGTTGATGGTTACGGTAAGGAGTTTGAGTGTACGCTCGATGTAAATCTTCGAGATACCAGCCTTGGCCAGACGGGCGTTGAGGTACTTGCGGATCTTGTCGTCCTCGACAAGTTTCTGCTCAAACTTGCGACCGCCAAACCAGTTGGAGTCCCAGCCACGGATAATACCCAGTCTGTTTCCTATTGGGTTAGTCTTTTGTCCCATTCTGTTGTCTTCTTTTTATTTGTTTTCTTCTTCTGTTTGAGCCGGCTCGGTTGTAGTGGTCTCATCGATACGGCTGCCGATAATCATTGTGATATGATTGCTACGTTTGCGGATACGATAGCCACGGCCTTGCGGTGCGGTACGCATACGTTTCATGGTGCGGCCTTCGTCGACCATGATTTGCTTGACGTACAGCTGGCTATCCTCCATGCGACGACCCTCGTTCTTGGCCTGCCAGTTGGCTATGGCGGAAAGGAGGAGCTTGCGCATCTTGGGAGCTGATTCGCGGGGGTTGTATTGCAATATACCGAGAGCCTTCTCTACGTCGACGCCTCTGATGAGGTCGGCCACAAGACGGGTCTTGCGCGGCGAAGTAGGATTGTTCCTAAGCTTGGCCACATAGAGGGTCTTCTGAGCTTCTTTGCGTGCGTCTGCACTGTTCTTTTTTCTACGTCCCATTTTCTTTTTAGTTTTTAGTTTTAAGGCACCGGGGCTTTTACGGCCCCTGACTTAAAACTTATAACTCACTTCTTTTTATTTCTTCGCTTTGTCTTTTGATCCGGCATGACCTCTGAAGATACGGGTAGGGGCAAACTCGCCGAGCTTGTGTCCCACCATGTTCTCGGTAACATACACCGGGATGAACTTGTTGCCGTTGTGTACAGCTATGGTCTGGCCTACGAAATCGGGGGAGATCATCGAGGCGCGCGACCAAGTCTTTATGGTCACTTTCTTGTTGGACTGCTGGGCGGCAATGACGCGTTTCTCCAGTTTATGGAAGATATACGGACCTTTCTTTAATGAACGACTCATTTCTTCTCTTGTTTACGATTTATTTCTTTCTTCTTTCAACAATATACTTGCTGGACTGCTTCTTCGGGGCGCGAGTCTTGTAACCCTTTGCGGGTATACCCTTGCGCGAGCGCGGATGACCGCCGCTCTGACGGCCTTCGCCACCACCCATGGGGTGGTCGACAGGGTTCATGACGACGCCACGGTTGCGAGGACGGCGACCGAGCCAACGGCTGCGGCCGGCCTTGCCGCCGACTTCGAGGTTGTGCTCAGGGTTGGAGACGATACCCACGGTGGCACGGCAGGCCTGGAGTATCATGCGCATCTCGCCGCTGGGCATCTTGATGATGGCATACTTGCCGTCGCGCGACATGAGCTGTGCATAGGCACCGGCGGAACGCACCATCTTGGCGCCCTGGCCGGGACGAAGCTCGATGTTGTGAATCAGCGTACCAAAAGGTATCTCGGCAAGGAACAAGGTGTTGCCAAGGTCGGGGGATACGCCCTTGCCAGACATGACGGTCTGACCCACCTTGAGCCCCTGGGGAGCAACGATGTAGCGCTTCTCGCCGTCGGCGTAGTACACCAGGGCGATACGCGAGCTGCGGTTGGGGTCGTACTCGATAGTCTTAACGGTAGCGGGGATGCCGTCTTTGTCGCGCTTGAAGTCGATAAAACGGTAGAGTTGCTTGTGACCGCCGCCAAGATAACGCATTGTCATCTTGCCTTGGTTGTTACGGCCACCCGATTTGCTGTAGCCGATAACCAGGCTTTTCTCCGGCTTGCGGGTAGTGATATCGTCGTTGGTGACGATAATCTTATGGCGCTGACCGGGAGTTGTCGGTTTGATTTTCTTTAAAGCCATTGTTTTTCTTTCTTTAAGGACCAGTTATCAGTAGGTCCGACTATAATTTGGTTAGATACTTGCGTAGAAGTCGATGGTGTTGTCCGGTGCCAGTGTCACCACAGCTTTCTTGAAAGCGTTGGTGCGACCCGAGATGAAACCAGCCTTGGTGTAGCGCGATTTGCGCTTGCCGGCATAGTTCATGGTGTTGACATCGAGAACCTTGACATTGTAGAACGACTCCACGGCCTTTTTAATCTCTATCTTGTTGGCACGGCGGTCGACAATGAAGCCGTAGCGGTTGTGAGCCACTGGCTGCGGTTTGTCCTTTTTCCGCTGCATGCGGGTAAGCTTAGGATTGGCTGCTTCCTCGGAGAGGCGAGTCATCTTCTCGCTGATGAGAGGTTTTATTATAATGTTCATGTTGCTTACTAAGTCTTAATTGGTTTCTTATTACTTGACAGCGAGGACGCGCTGTATCTCGTCAAGAGAGCCTTCGGACACCACCACGTTGACAGCGTTGACAATGTCGTAGGTGTTGAGCTGCGACACGGTAACCACTCTTACGTTGGGGATGTTGCGGGCCGAGAGGGCCACAGCCTTGTTCTGGCTCTCGAGCACGAAGAGCGACTTGCGGTCGGCAACCTGGAGGTTCTTGAGCACCTCTATCATTTGTTTGGTCTTGGGCTGCTCGAACGTGAAGTTCTCAACCACCTTGAGGGCGTTGTCGGCAGTCTTGGCGCTGATGGCCGAGCGGCGGGCGAGACGCTTCACCTTGATGTTGAGTTTGAAACTATAGTCGCGCGGCTTGGGGCCGAACACGCGGGCGCCACCCACAAAGAGAGGGCTGTTGATATCGCCCGAGCGGGCACCGCCGGTGCCTTTCTGACGTTTGAGCTTACGAGTGCTGCCGGAAATCTCGGAACGCTCTTTGCTCTTGTGAGTACCCTGACGCTGGTCGGCGAGGAATTGCTTGCAGTCGAGGTAGACGGCATGCTCGTTGGGGGTAATGGCGAAGACAGAATCCTCGACGGTAACGGTTCTGCCGGTCTCGCTTCCGTTGATGTTATATACTTTTAGCTCCATCTTTCAATTTTTAAAATAGTTCCTTTGGGTCCCGGTACTGAACCTTTTACTAACATAAGATTTTTCTCGGCGATGATCTTGATCACCTCGAGGTTCTGGACTTTGACGCGGTGGTTGCCGGTCTGACCAGCCATGCGCATGCCTTTGAAGATACGCGAGGGGTAGGAGGAGGCTCCTATGGAACCCGGGGCGCGGAGACGGTCGTGCTGGCCGTGAGTCAGATCGCCCACACCGCCGAAACCATGCCTTTTGACAACACCTTGGAAACCCTTGCCCTTGGACGTGCCGACGACATCGACATACTCGCCCTCCTGGAACACGTCGACGGTGAGTACCTCGCCGTATTTCTTCTTGTGGCCTTCCTCAAAGCGGCTGAACTCCGCGAGGTGCTGTTTGGGAGTTGTGTTGGCCTTGGCAAAATGACCGCGCATAGGCTTGGTAGTGCGCGACTCTTTCTTCTCGCCAAAAGCCAGCTGGATAGCCTCGTAACCATCCTTCTCAATTGTTCTGACTTGTGTTACCACACAAGGACCAGCTTCAATAACTGTGCACGGCACTTGCTTGCCGGAGGCATCATAAAGACTGGTCATTCCGATTTTCTTTCCTAATAATCCTGACATTGCTTTGGATTGTTGTTGATTTGTTTTTATTTACTCCAGCTTATCGTGCCCGTGTCAACGGGGAGTGTTGACGGAGCCCCGACATTGGCTGACTACTTGTTATCACACTTTGATCTCAACCTCAACGCCGCTCGGAAGTTCGAGTTTCATAAGGGCGTCGATGGTCTTGGCGCGGTCGTTAATCTCGATATCCATGAGACGCTTGTAGGAGCTGAGCTCGAACTGCTCACGCGATTTCTTGTTGACGAAGGTTGACCTGTTGACGGTGAAAATCTTTTTGTTGGTCGGCAGCGGTATGGGACCGTTGACGATGGCACCCGTCATCTTGACGGTTTTTACAATCTTCTCGGCCGATTTGTCGACGAGGTTGTGATCGTAGGATTTCAGTTTGATTCTGATTTTCTGACTCACGGTGTTTTACGTGTTTTGTTATTGTTTAGTAATAATTGTATTTGCTTTTCAAAATGTTCTCCTGCTGCTCGCGGCTCACCATCTCGTAGTGTGAGAATTCCATGGTGGCGTTGGCGCGGCCGGAGGTGATAGTGCGGAGAGCCGTCACATAGCCGAACATCTGTTCAAGCGGCACCTGTGCGTGGATGGCCTGCACGCCGATACGCGCCGAGACATTCTCGAGCACGCCGCGGCGGCGGTTGAGGTCGCCAGTCACATCGCCCACGTATGCGTCGGGGGTGAGCACTTCGAGTTTCATGATGGGCTCCAGGAGCACCGGCATGGCTTTGCGGCAGGCCTCTTTGAAGCCTATCTTGGCACAGACCTCAAAGGAGAGCTGGTCGGAGTCCACGGGATGCGAGGAACCGTCGATGACGCGCACCTTGAGGCTGTCGACCGGATAGCCGGCCAATACGCCGTTGAGCATGGCACCCTCAAAACCTTTCTGGATAGCCGGTATGAACTCTTTGGGTATGTTGCCGCCCTTGACATCGTTGATGAACTGCAGGCCGGTGACACCCTCGTCGGCAGGGCCGAGCTCAAAGAGTATGTCGGCAAACTTGCCACGTCCGCCCGTCTGTTTCTTGTACACCTCGCGGTGCTGCACGGTGCGTGTGATAGCCTCTTTGTAGGCCACCTCGGGGCGGCCTTGGTGCACCTCCACGCCGAACTCGCGACGGAGACGGTCGATGATGATGTCGAGGTGCAACTCACCCATGCCGCTGATGATGGTCTGTCCCGAGACCTCGTCGGTCTTGGTTCGGAAGGTTGGATCCTCTTCGGCAAGTTTCTGGAGGGCGTTCTCAAGCTTGTCCATCTCGCCTTGTGTGAGAGGTTCTACGGCAAGGCTTATGACTGGATCGGGAAACTTCATGGACTCAAGCACTATGGGGTGCTTCTCGTCGCACATGGTGTGACCCGTCTTGATGTCTCTAAGACCCACTGCCGCTCCTATGTCGCCGGCCTCGATACGGTCGAGGGGGTTCTGCTTGTTGGAGTGCATCTGCATGATGCGTGCCACGCGCTCTTTCTTTCCGGTGTTGGCGTTGTAGACGTATGAGCCGGAGTCGAGAGCGCCGCTGTACACTCTGAAGAAGCAGAGGCGGCCAACGTAAGGATCGGTGGCTATCTTAAAAGCGAGAGCCGAGAAAGGCGCGTTGACATCCATGGGACGTGTCTCGCTCTTCTCGGTCTTGGGGTTGATGCCCTCCACCTCTCTTATGTCGAGCGGTCCCGGAAGGAAAGCCGCCACGGCATCGAGGAGGGTTTGTATACCTTTGTTTTTAAAAGCCGAGCCGCACATTACGGGAACAATGCGCAGCTCAAGGGTTGCCTTGCGAATCTCGGCGATAATGTCGTCGGCAGTGATGGAGTCTGGATTGTCGAGGAACTTCTCGAGGAGCTCTTCGTTCTCCTCTGCCACCCCCTCAATAAGGCGCTGGCGGTAGTCGGCCACGGTCTCTTTAAGATCCTCGGGCATGGGAACCTCGTAGAACTTGGTTCCATTCGACGACTCGTCCCAGATAAGGGCCTTGTTGGCTATAAGGTCCACAACACCTTTGTAGAGGTCTTCCTGTCCGATAGGAATCTCGATAGGTATGGGGTTGGCCTTGAGTTTGTCCTTAATCTGCTCAAGCACGCCGAAGAAGTCGGCGCCTGCGCGGTCCATCTTGTTGATGAAGGCTATACGCGGCACATGGTACTTGTCGGCCTGGCGCCACACTGTCTCGGACTGGGGCTCCACGCCGCCCACAGCGCAGAAGATGGCAATGGCACCGTCGAGCACACGGAGCGAACGTTCCACCTCAACGGTGAAATCCACATGCCCCGGAGTGTCGATGATGTTGTACTTGTAGCTGTTGCCGTGCCATTCCCAGTATACGGTGGTGGCGGCCGAAGTGATGGTTATGCCGCGTTCCTGCTCCTGCACCATCCAGTCCATGGTGGCCGAACCCTCGTGGGTCTCGCCCAACTTGTAGTTCTTGCCGGTGTAGTACAATATGCGCTCAGTCGTCGTGGTCTTGCCCGCGTCGATATGAGCCATAATGCCAATGTTGCGTGTGTAATGCAGGTCGGACATTGTTTTGTACTCTACCGTATTAGATGATGCTTAGAGAGGACTTTTGAGCGTTGTTAGAACTTAAAGTGCGAGAATGCCTTGTTGGCCTCGGCCATGCGGTGGATATCCTCTTTACGTTTGAAAGCGGAGCCCTCTTCCTTGTAGGCTGCCTGAATCTCGGCGGCGAGCTTCAGAGCCATGGTCTTCTCGCTGCGCTTGCGGCTGAAGGAGATAAGGTTCTTCATGCCGATGCTTTGTTTGCGCTCGGGGCGTATCTCGGTAGGCACCTGGAAAGTGGCGCCACCGATACGGCGGCTCTTGACCTCCACGGAGGGAGTGATGTTGGCGAGAGCCTTTTTCCAGACCTCAAGGCCGTCCTCTTTGGTACGGTCCGACACAACATCGATTGCCTCGTAGAATATGCGATAGGCAATGGTTTTCTTGCCGCCCATCATAAGGTTGTTGACGAACTTGGTGACAAGCACGTCGTTGTATTTAGGATCGGGAAGGATTATCCGTTTTTTTGGTTTTGCTTTTCTCATCGCGTTGCTAAATCTTTAAGGTATAAGCGGGAGGGGGAGTGTGTTCCGCGCTGCTACTCTATGAATTAATGGAAATTGCGTTTTGTTAATTAATCGCGACAGGATTATTTCTTGGGACGCTTGGCACCGTATTTGGAGCGGCGCTGGCGACGACCGTCGACACCGGAGGTATCGAGAGCACCTCTTATTATATGGTAACGCACGCCCGGGAGGTCCTTGACACGACCGCCACGAATCATCACTATGCTGTGCTCCTGGAGGTTGTGGCCCTCGCCAGGGATGTAGGCGTTGACTTCCTTCTGGTTGGTGAGTCTCACACGAGCCACCTTACGCATGGCCGAGTTAGGTTTCTTAGGGGTTGTGGTGTAAACCCTCGTGCAAACGCCGCGGCGCTGAGGACAGGAATCCAGAGCGGGAGATTTGCTTTTGTACTCCAGTTTTTGACGTCCTTTGCGAACTAATTGCTGAATTGTTGGCATTTTCTTATTTACTATTGTATATTTAACTACTTGTATCTCAATACAATCACACTATTCACTCTTTCCACTTGTCGGATTGCAAAGTTACGACTATTTTTTCAACCGTGGAAATATTTCTGTAACTCACTTGTGTTAAATAATCTAAAAACCCTCAGAATACATTATGTTTCTGAGAGTTGCATTTATACATTTTCCTCTCTGCCAAAACAGTTAGCAAAAGTAAAACCGCGAAAGGTCTCCACCCTTTGCACACAATTGTTGATAACTTTTTGAAATGGGCGGGGTGGACGGGAAATGGCATGACGCCTCATATAGAAAAGAGGTGCGCTCTTTCCTGCGACTATTTCAGTCCGAGGGTGTGCCCCATGCGTTCCTGCTTGGTCAAGAGGTATCGCTCGTTGAAACGGTTGGGCTTGACCACTATCGGAACCGTGTCGACTATCTCAAGGCCGTAGCCTTGCAGACCGCTTCGCTTGACGGGGTTGTTGGTTATGAGGCGCATCTTGCGCACGCCGAGGTCGCGCAGTATCTGGGCACCGATGCCGTAGTCGCGCTCGTCGGCTTTGAAGCCGAGGCGCAGGTTGGCGTCGACGGTGTCGAGCCCCTGCTCCTGCAGGTGGTAGGCCTTGAGTTTGTTTACGAGACCTATTCCCCTACCCTCTTGGCTCATATATACCACCAGCCCTTTGCCCTCCTGCTCTATCATCTCCATGGCTCGGTGGAGCTGTTCGCCGCAGTCGCACTTGCAGGAGCCAAAGATGTCGCCCGTGGCGCAGCTGGAGTGTACGCGCACAAGCACCGGCTCGTCGGGCTGCCACTCGCCCTTCTTGAGCACCATGTGGGTGGTGCCGTTGTCGAGCTGAGTATATGCCATGAGGCGGAAGTTGCCCCACTGGGTTGGCAGGTTCACCTCCTCCTCCTTGCGTATGAGTGTCTCGTGAGCTATACGGTAGGCTATGAGATCCTTTATAGCCACTATCTTGAGTCCGTACTTGTCGGCCACTTGTCGCAGTTGCGGCAGGCGGGCCATTGTGCCGTCGTCATTGATAATCTCTATGAGTGCTCCGCAGGGTTGGAGTCCGGCGAGGCGTGCGAGGTCGACAGCAGCCTCTGTGTGGCCGGCGCGCACGAGCACGCCGCCGTTGCGGGCGCGCAGTGGGTTGATGTGGCCCGGGCGACCAAGGTCGGAGGCCTTGGTTGCAGGGTTTGCAAGGGCGTTGATGGTCATAGCCCTGTCGTGCATCGAGACCCCCGTGGTGCATCCGTTGCCAAGGAGGTCGACGGTCACGGTGAAGGGGGTTCCGAGAAGCGACGTGTTGTCGTGAACCTGCATGTCGAGGTTGAGCTCGCGGCAACGGTCCTCGGTCATGGGTACACAGAGCACGCCGCGCCCGTTCTTGAGCATGAAGTTGACATGCTCGGGTGTTATTTTCTCCGCTGCCATGTTGAAGTCGCCCTCGTTTTCGCGGTCTTCATCGTCGACAACAATCACAAAACGACCCTCGCGGAAATCATCGAGAGCCTCTTCTATAGTATTCATTTTAAACTTGCTATCCATAACTTTGTGCCAATTTTAGGGTGGCGTGCGCAATTGCAAAGTTACGGCTTTTTTATCCAATTTAATAAAAAAACGGCGCTGTTCAAAAAAAAATCCGTATTTTTGCCTTTTGTAACAAACAGCAATTTGCTCTTAATAGACAACTTTAAAACATTGTAATTATGTATACTAAATTCCAAGAGCATCTCCGCAAGGAGCTGGCCGACATCGAGGCCGCCGGTCTTTACAAGCACGAGCGTATCATTGAGAGTCCGCAGGGTGCTGAAATCATGGTGAAGGGCAAGAAATGCCTCAACTTTTGCGCCAACAACTATCTGGGATTGGCCGACAACCCCGAGCTTATCGAGGCTGCCAAGCGCGGCATGGACGCCCGCGGCTTCGGCATGGCAAGCGTGCGCTTCATCTGCGGTTGCCAAGACCTCCACAAACAACTTGAGAAGAAGATTGCCGACTTCTTCGGCACCGAGGACACCATCCTCTACGCTGCCTGCTTCGACGCCAACGGCGGCGTGTTCGAGCCCCTGCTCACCGAAGAGGACGCCATCATCTCCGACGCCCTCAACCACGCCTCCATCATCGACGGCGTGCGTCTCTGCAAGGCACAGCGCTACCGCTACGCCAACGCCGACATGGCCGACCTCGAGAAGCAGCTCCAGGAAGCCCAGAAGAACCGTTTCCGCATCATCGTCACCGACGGTGTCTTCTCCATGGACGGCAACGTCTGCCCCCTCGACAAGATCTATGAGCTCGCCCAGAAATACGACGCCATGGTGATGGTTGACGAGAGCCACTCCGCCGGTGTTGTCGGCAAGACAGGCCGTGGCGTTACCGAGCGCTACAACCTGCGCGGCAAGGTGGAGATCCTCACCGGCACGCTGGGCAAGGCCTTCGGCGGCGCTATGGGTGGTTTCACCACCGGCCGCAAAGAGATTATCGACATGCTGCGCCAGCGTAGCCGTCCCTACCTCTTCAGCAACTCCATGGCCCCCGGCCTCGTGGCCGCCGGCATCCGCATGTTCGACCTCATGAGCGAGACCAACGCCCTGCAGGACAAGCTGCACGAGAACACCGACTACTTCCTGCGCCGCATGAAGGAAGAGGGCTTCGACTGCAAGCCGTCGGAGAGCGCCATCTGCGCCGTGATGATCTACGACGCCGCCAAGAGCCAGCAGTATGCCGCCAAGATGCAGGAAGAAGGCATCTTCGTCACCGGCTTCTACTATCCCGTGGTACCCAAAGGCCAGGCCCGTATCCGCGTGCAGATAAGCGCAGCCCACGAGCACGAGCACCTCGACAAGTGCATCGAGGCCTTCAAGAAAGTCCGCAAAGAGATAGAAGGCTAACCCCCGCACAATAAACGCAAAACAAAGCAAATGCGGGTGCCCACGGTTTCATGGGCACCCGCATTTACATTCATACCAACGCCACACCCTAATACCCCCCCGTGCGAAATGCATTTGCCGGTTGTAACTGAGCTTGGGCGCTGCGCGGCGGCGGGGTGGCGACATACCTCGCCAGAGGGCTTTTACCATTTTTTATAACTTACGATATTATTTAATATCTGGCATTTGATTTTTTTTTCTTATCTTTGCAATTCTGTTGCTCGGATAGTTCGGCGCCTGTCAACCGAATAATATTCAGCAACATAATACAATGTCAAACCCGTGCCGGACAGGCGGCCGCAAAACAAAAACAAACAATTTTTATGGATTACAAGAACGTGCAACCCCTTGAGGACTTCGACTGGAACGCCATCGACGAGAAAAAAGAGTTGAAGAATGACGAGCAGATGCAAAAGATGGGCGAAGCCTATGACAAGACCTTCAGCCAATTCACGGCACAGGACGTCATCGAAGGCTCCATTGTCAGCATCTCCGACCGCGAAGCGGTGGTCAACATCGGCTTCAAGAGCGACGGCGTGATCCCGGCCAGCGAGCTGCGCTACAACCCCAACTTCCGCCCCGGCGACAAGATTGAGGTCTACGTGGAGAGCCAGGAAGACTCCAACGGCCAGCTCCAACTCTCTCACAAGAAAGCCCGCATCCTCAAATCGTGGGAGCGCGTCAACCAAGCTTACGAGAGCCAGGAGATCATCACCGGCTACGTCAAGAGCCGCACCAAAGGCGGTCTCATCGTTACCGTGTTCGACAACATCGAAGCCTTCCTTCCCGGCTCGCAGATCGACGTCAAGCCCATCCGCGACTACGATGTGTTTGTCGACAAGAACATGGAGTTCAAGGTGGTGAAGATCAACCACGAGTACAAGAATGTGGTGGTATCCCACAAAGCCCTTATCGAAGACGAGATCGAGGCCCAGAAAGCCGAGATTATCAGCCATCTCGAGAAAGGCCAGGTGCTCGAAGGCACTGTCAAGAACATCACCTCCTACGGTGTGTTTATCGACCTCGGCGGTGTCGACGGTCTTATCCACATCACCGACCTGTCGTGGGGCCGCATCAGCCACCCCGAAGAGATTGTGCAGCTCGACCAGAAGCTCAACGTCGTCATCCTCGACTTCGACGAGCAGCGCCGCCGCATAGCCCTCGGTCTCAAACAGCTCACGCCTCACCCGTGGGATGCCCTCGACCCGAACCTCAAAGCCGGCGACCGCATCCACGGCAAGGTGGTTGTCATTGCCGACTACGGCGCATTCGTGGAGGTCATGCCCGGAGTGGAAGGCCTTATCCATGTGAGCGAGATGAGCTGGAGCCAGCACCTGCGCAGCGCACAGGACTTCCTCAAGGTTGGACAAGAGGTTGACGCCGTCATAATCTCCATCGACCGCGAGAGCCGCAAGATGAGCCTCGGCCTCAAGCAACTCACCCCCGACCCGTGGATTACCATTGCCGACAAATACCCCGTGGGCAGCAAGCACACCGCCATAGTGCGCAACTTCACCAACTTCGGCATCTTTGTCGAGCTTGAGGAAGGTGTCGACGGCCTAATCCATATCAGCGACCTCTCCTGGAGCAAGAAGATCAAACACCCCGCCGAGTTCACCAAGATTGGCGAGCAGATTGAGGTCAAAGTCCTTGAGGTCAACGCCGAGCAGCGTCGTCTCAGCCTCGGCCACAAGCAGCTTGAGGAGAACCCGTGGGATGTCTACGAGAGCCTCTTTGCAGTAGGCACAGTCCACCAAGGCACCATCACCGCCATGAACGACAAGGGTGCCACCGTCACACTGCCCTACGGCGTGGAAGCCTTTGCACCGATGCGCCACCTCGAGAAAGAGGACAAGACCAAAGCCCGTGTCGACGAGACACTTGACTTCAAGGTCATAGAGTTCTCCAAAGAGGGCAAGAAGATTATCGTTTCCCACACCCGCATCTTCCAGGATGCCGCCGAGAACGAGAAGCTCCGCGCAGAGAACGACGAGGCCAAGAAAGACCGCGCAGCAAAGCGCACCGCCAAGAAAATCTCCGACAACCTCGAGAAGACCACCCTTGGCGACCTTGACGTGCTCAAGAAACTCATGGACAACGACGAGCCCGCTCCCGCCGCTGAGACTCCCGCAGAGCCTGCAGCCGAAGAGCCTAAGGGCGACGAGTAGTCTCTGACCGACACTCTGTCAAGAAAACACAGCGAGGTGTCGCCACCCAAAAGCGACACCTCGCTTCTTTTTACCCAAACCGGACATTGTTTTAACTAAGAATATATTTACGGCAATCGGACAATGAATTACAGGTAGTTATCTATTTTGTGTAAAAAAAATATCACTTTCTTTGTAACAAAAATCGCATTTTTACGTCTTATATATAGACAAAGTTTTCTATTTATTAATAAAAGCGACCATGAAACGTTATCTGTTAGTGCTCTTTGCAGCCTTATATATACTTGCCGACACCACCGAGCTTCGCGCCCAAGCAGCACAGCAGGCTTGCAACGGACTCAAGAACCCCATAAACTTTATACTGTACACCAGCGACCAGACCGGCCGCTACTCGGGTGCCACAGGCCGCAAAGACACACGCAGAAGTACCTGTTCAACGCCCGGCATGACATTCAACGCCGACGTCAGCACTATGCAGATGGCCAACGAGAGCGGCGGCTCGTCGTGCTACAACCAGCTGGGAACCGACTACATGAACCGTTTCGTGATTAAAAGTGCGGGCACCGACGCCCTCACCAGCAACCAGCTCTCCTACCTGCCGCCCGACCCTTCGTTTACGCGCTCCATACGCCTTGGCAATGCCTGCGGCGGCGCACAGGCCGAGGCTCTTTACTACGACTTCCGCGTAACCTTCGACAACGCCCTTATCACCATCTGGTATTCCATCTCGCTCTACAACGCCCTGCACTCCGAGCAGAACGGAGCCCCCAACCCCGAGTTCGGCATCCGCGTCAAACGCAAAGTGGGCAACACCTATGTCAACATCAGTGACACCCTGTGCAATGTGGTGCCCAGCCCTCTGTACAGCACAAGCCTCGGCCAGTTTGTGATGCCCAACAACAACAACGTCTACAAGCCGTGGGCCAAGGTGGTTATCAACCTCTACAACTTCCTCTACCAGGATTTGCGCATAGAGGTTATGACGGGCGACTGCTCCTATTCGGCCCACTACGGCTACTGCTACATCGCCGGTGAGTGCCAGCCCATGCGCCTTGAGGCCAACGGCTGCGCAGCAGGTGAGACCGAGGACATAGGTCGTATCTCAGCCCCCAAGGGATTGAGCGCCTACCAGTGGTACAAGAGCCGCACAGGCTTCCTTACTGGCACCGCGGCACAAGACCCAAGAAACTATGTGCCCATCCCTAACGAGACCGACTCCATACTCAACGTCACCGTGGACCACCTCACCACTGCCAACGGCGACACCGTGGCACAACAGTCGTTCATGTGCGAGATGACCTCCTACATGAACCCTGAAGTGGACCAAAACGGCAACCCGCTATACCCCATCAAGTCGCAGCTCTTCACCGACGTGATGAACAAGAAACCCAAGCTCGCCCTCGACACCATACTGGAGTGCAACAGCATGGTGACCCTCATCGACCGCAGCCAGGCCCCCATCATCGAGACGGCCAGCGACAACGTGGACACCAGCCTTACCCAGTGGACCATCTACGGCGACCGCGACACTATGGGTGCGCCGGTCTACACCGGCTCCGGCGGCAAGGCCACATATACGTTCCCACAGGCAGGCATGTACGCAGTCACCGTGCGCACCTCCGCAAGGGACACCACCTGCTGGAACAAGAAGACCGTCCTCGTGCGCGCCATAGCGCCTATCAACCCGGGCTTTGAGTTTGAGCGCAACGACCTCTGCTTCCGCGACATCATAGCCATAGGCGACACCACTACAGGCTCCGAATGGCGCCGCTGGGTTCTGCACAACCGCGACGGCTCCACCGATACCCTCGCCGACACTGCACGCACCATCCATATCTCCTTCGACGACACCACCCTCGTGGAGCTCATAGCTGCGGCGCGTCCCGCCGACGTCACCGACGGGAACGGCAACCGAATACAGAAGCTCTGTCCCAACACTGCCTCCAAGACCATCCGCGTGGGTAGGTACCCGCGGCTGCAGGTGGTGGGCGACACCATAGTCTGCATAGGCTCCAGCGGCGACATCAATGTCTCCACCGACGTGGAGGGCTGCACCTTTGAGTGGTACGACGCCATGGGAGCCAACGCCCCCTTCAGCAGCAGCACACATATCACCGTGTCGCCGCGCCGCAGCACATGGTACTACGTGAAGGTGACCACCCACCCCAACGAGTGCTTCACATGGGACAGCATCTTCGTGCGCGTGGTGGACCCCACACTCGCCGCCAGCACCCACCAGATATGCGTG
>JAFTDW010000030.1 GCA_017454015.1 Bacteroidales bacterium
AACGAGTTCGGCTATGGTGGCCTTGTCGTCGATAACCCAGAAGCGGTGCCCAAAGCCATCTTCCTTGGCGATGAAGTCATAGATGGGTTTCTTGGCGGTGATGCCGGCAACGATCTCGTCGATGCGGGCCACGGCGGGGTAGGCGAAGAAAACGGGTTCCACGTTGGCATTGGTTATACGCACGTGTTTCATGCGGTCTTCCTCTTTGTCCTTGCGGGTGAGCTCGTGTTTCTTGATGACTTTGTTCACGTAGTCCTCACTGTATGCGCAGGCCACAATGCCGTACTGCCATTTGGCGTTGGCATCGGTGGGGTTCATGCTCTGGGCATATATGTAGAGCTTCTCCTCCTCGTCCTTGACAAGCCAGCCAAGGTCTTTGAACAGGTTGTAGTTCTTCACCACTTGGAGGTAGACCTCGGGCGAATGTTCGTCGGTGCCTTTGGGCAGGTCTATCTCGGCTTTGGTAACGTGAAGAAGGCTGTAGGGGTTGCCCTCGCATTCAACGCGAGCCTCTTCGGAATTCAGCACGTC
The DNA here is from genome assembly GCA_017454015.1 of Bacteroidales bacterium. Classification (GTDB taxonomy): domain Bacteria; phylum Bacteroidota; class Bacteroidia; order Bacteroidales; family P3; genus Colimorpha. The sequence continues at coordinate 532 of JAFTDW010000030.1, forward strand.
GTAGGGACGCGAAGCCAGTTTCTCGACAATGTCGACGGGCGGCCTAAAGCCCTTGAAAGGTTTGATTACGCTCATGATTTTGGTTGTTAAATTTTTCTCTGTGATTATTTGCTGGCGGCTTGCATGGCGGTGATGGCCACCACGTTGACGATGTCCTCCACGGAGCATCCACGGCTGAGGTCGTTGATAGGCGCTGCCATACCTTGCATCACGGGGCCTATGGCCTCGGCACCGGCGAGACGCTGTACCAGCTTGTAGCAGATGTTACCGCTCTGAAGGTCGGGGAATACCAGCACGTTGGCTTTGCCGGCGATGTCGCTGCCCGGAGCCTTGCTGGCGCCAACCTTCGGTACGATGGCGGCGTCGGCCTGCAGCTCGCAGTCGAGCTTCACCTCGGGGTCGAGCTCATGGGCCAGGCGTCCGGCCTCGATGACTTTGTCGACCAGCTCATGCTTGGCACTGCCTTTGGTGCTGAAGCTCAGCATGGCAACCTTGGGGTCTTTGATGCCGGCGATGGCCTTGGCGGTCTTGGCACTGGTGACGGCTATCTGGGCCAGCTGCTCGGCAGTGGGGCAGGGGGTGGCTGCGCAGTCGGCAAAGACAAAGATGCCGTTGTCGCCGTAGGTGGTGTCTTTGAGTATCATGACGAAAGCACCGCTCACCACGCTTATGCCTGGCAGGGTCTTGACAATCTGGAAGGCGGGACGCAGCACGTCGCCCGTGGCGTTGCGGGCACCGGCAACCTCGCCGTCGGCTTCGCCGCACTTGATAAGCATGCAGGCAAGGTAGAGAGGATCCTCAACAAGGCGCAGAGCCTCCTCTTTGGTGAGACCTTTGCTCTTGCGTATCTCGCACAGTTGCTCGGCGTAGAAGTCTTTCTTGGGGTTGTTGGTCTGGTCGATGATAGTGGCCTTGTCGATGTTCTTGAGGCCGAATTTAGCCACGAGTTCCTTTATCTCGTCGGCTTTGCCGATAAGGGTGAGGTCGGCAATGCCTTCGGAGAGGATAATGTCGGCGGCCTTGATTGTACGCTCCTCGGTGCCTTCTGCAAGGACTATGTGCTTGTGGGCTGCTTTGGCGTTGGAGCGGATTTGTTCCATCAGTGTCATAATGCGTTTTTATTTTTAGGTTAAAATTTTTCTGGACTTTCCTGATATTATCTGTCTTGGTCTTTGGGTTTAGGTAGGGGAGGGGGGCTACAGTTTTATTATAGTGTGGCTGTAGGTGTGTCCGTTGCAGTCGAGCTGGAGGCGGTATGTGCCGGCTGGAATGGTTGAGACGTTTATTTGTTGTGCCGTGGTGGTGAGTATGGTGGTGCCCTCGCACACGGTGCGTCCGCTGAGGTCGCATATACGGTAGTTGGCTCTACCTATCTCGTCTATTTTCAAGTTTATGCGGTCTTTTGAGGGGTTGGGGTATATGAGCATCTGCCGTTCCTCTTCGGCGACGTCGATGTCGACGGGGCTATAGTCGTAGTTTATGCCTTCGAGGCGGGTGGGGTTGGTGCCGTCAGGGTCGAGCCAGTCGCGCAGGCGTGTGCTGCTGGAGCCACCGCCGGTCCACGAGTTGAACATGCGTCCGTAAAGGTCGTAGCCGCCAGGCAGGTTGTTGCTGTAGTTGCACTTGCTTGTGCCTCCCTGCAGCTGGCCAATGATAAGGCCGTTGTTGCCAAAGAGCGGCGAGCCCGACGAACCACCCTCGGTAACGCCTTTATTGCTCGTGCCCGAATACCAGTATACATACCAGAAACGAGTGTATCCGCCCGAGGTGCCTTGCGATATGCTGCGAGGGATGCTAATCTTCTTGTATGCTCCGCCGGGGTGGTGTATGCCGCATCCCGGAGTGACCGAGCTGACATTGGAGCGATCCCAGCCTGCAAAGTAGGCTTTGTAGCTGTTGGGCACGGAGCGGTTCATCTGCAACAGCAGGAAGTCCGAGCCGTATGTCATGGCGTATTTTGCCTTGATGGTGGCACCGGTGACCGACTGGTTGTAAACGCCGGTGCGTCCTGCGCAGGTGTTGGTTTGGTAATTGAAGTAGAACACCCAGCGGGTCACTGTCATGTCTTCCTGGCAGTGGTTGGCGGAGAGGATGTATGGGGTCTTGTCTTTCTTGGTATTGTTGATGAGGGCTCCGGAGCATACGTAGCTGTAGGTGCCGTCGGATAGCGAGATGCAAACCACGGAGCGTATCTGGTCGCGCCAGTTGTCGCCCTCTTCGCACACCACGTTGATATGGCAGTTGCCGTCGCTTTCACCGTGTGGGTCTTTGCTGTCGTTATAGCCTAACCCGAGTATGTCGGTGTTGAAGAGCTCTTTGTAGCCGTGGTATATACGGCAGAGATGAAGGTGTCCTTGTCCTGCGACATTTGCGGGCTCGTGGTATTCAATGCGGCACTCGCTGCCAGGTATTTCCTGTGTGTAGAAGCGTCCGCCCTCAAGGGTGTCCTCGGCAATGTAGCTGCCCAGCACAAATTCGCCGGTGGCATCGTAGATATAGAGCGTGGCACCTTCGGGCAACTCAAAACGGTCAAAATCGAGAGACATATGCTTGGCACCCGGTGAGGTGATGGCAATGCGCCACACGTGTGTGCCGTCGGCAAGCACGCTGACGGTGCCGTCGGTGCGGTTGTCAATGGATACCGACTGCGCTTTTGATATGCGCATGGGGTGGGAACCCTTCACCATGTCGATGTCCTGCTGCAGCAACTCCTGGTTGTCTATCGTGGGTAGTGTAACGTTGGCTATGTCGCTTTTGGGCCACGCATGGTTGAACATAGGCTCGCCGCCATGACTGTATTGGGCTTTCGTCGCATTGGGGGTGAGGATAGCTATGCAAAATACAGCCAAGATAATGAATGGGTTTTGTACATCATTTTTTTTGTTTGTCATATCTTGCTTGTTTTTATAATTTTGGTTTGATTAGTGTTTGTTAGTTAGGGTCTCTTTAAACGTGCAAAAGTACGATTTTTTTTGCGGATGACAAAAAAAATCGTACTTTTGCAAAACAAAAAAACAAACGTTAATAATTATAAGTTCCATTTCATGAGTCGTTTTCTGGCTGCGGCAGTGTAAGCAAGCTTCCACTGCTCTTGCTGAACAAAAACGTTCTAAAATTTTAAGTTATAAGTGGTGACAAAAGCCGTTGTCTTGCGGATGTCATTTATGGCTTGGAAATAATACATTAAAACCAAAAACACTATGGCTAATCAGGAAGAACTCTTCAAAAAAGTTGTGGCTCATGCCAAAGAGTATGGTTTCATATTCCCGTCGAGCGAGATTTACGACGGCCTCGGGGCTGTCTACGACTACGGTCAGCTCGGCGTTGAACTCAAAAACAATATCAAGCAGTATTGGTGGCGCTCCATGGTACAATTCCACGAGAACATCGTGGGACTCGACTCCGCCATATTCATGCACCCTCGTATATGGAAAGCCTCCGGCCATGTCGACGCTTTCAACGATCCGCTCATTGACAACCGCGACTCCAAGAAACGCTACCGCGCCGACGTACTCATCGAAGACCACATGGCCAAGATAGAGGACAAGATAAACAAAGAATGCGAGAAAGCCCACAAGCGTTTCGGCGAAGCTTTCGACCGCCAGCAGTTTGTCACCACCAACGCCCGGGTGCTCGACTACCAGCGTCAGATTGACGAAATACGTGCCCGCTACGCGGAACTGATGAACGCCAACGACCTCGACGGCCTCAAGCAACTGATTCTCGACCTCGGCATTGTTTGCCCCATATCTGGCACCCGCAACTGGACTGATGTACGCCAGTTCAACCTCATGTTTGCCACCAAGATGGGTTCGGTCATAGACGACTCCGACACGCTCTACCTGCGCCCCGAGACGGCTCAGGGTATCTTTGTCAACTTCCTTAACGTCCAGAAGTCGGGCCGTATGAAGATACCTTTTGGCATCGCACAGATAGGCAAGGCGTTCCGCAACGAGATAGTGGCTCGCCAGTTCATCTTCCGTATGCGCGAGTTCGAGCAGATGGAGATGCAGTTCTTTGTGCGTCCGGGCTCGGAACTGGAGTGGTTCAATTACTGGAAGGAGGAGCGTCTGCGCTGGCACCTCGCCTTGGGCATACCGCGCGAGAAATACCGCTACCACGACCACGAGAAACTTGCCCACTACGCTAATGCAGCCACCGACATCGAGTTTGAGTTCCCGTTTGGTTTCAAGGAACTGGAGGGTATCCATTCCCGCACCGATTTCGACCTCAAGCGCCACAGCGAGTTCAGTGGTAAGAAGTTGCAGTATTTCGATCCCGACCTCAACGAGAGCTATACTCCTTATGTTATCGAGACGTCGATAGGTCTCGACCGCACTTTCCTTGCCATCTTCAGCCATGCATTAATGGAGGAGACTCTCGAAGACGGCTCTACACGCACCGTGCTCAACCTGCCGCCAATGCTTGCCCCCTACAAGGCCGCAGTGCTTCCGCTGGTGAAGAAGGACGGACTGCCCGAGAAAGCCCGAGAGATTGTCGACTTGCTGAAAAATCACTACATGGTGCAGTATGACGAAAAAGATGCCATCGGCCGCCGCTATCGCCGTCAAGATGCCATAGGCACTCCGTTCTGCATCACTGTCGACAACGACACACTCGCCGACGGCTCGGTCACTGTGCGCCGTCGCGACACCATGCAGCAAGAGCGTATGCCTATCGACAATCTCTTGATGTACATCCACAACAACACACATTAATAATAAAAAAAATTGCAATCCCGTTGCTACGGGATTGCGAAACAACAAATAAATCAACAAGGAAATGAAGCATTTTTCCCTGAAAATCATAGCCTTTGCCATGTTGTTTGTTCCACTCGCAGCTCTCAACGCCCAAGAGTGCCACAAGTCATGTGCAGGTCATGCTGGCTGTCCTCACCATGCTGCTGCGCAACAGGGTGTGAAGCAGAAAGCAGATGAGCAGCAGGTCTCTGAGGTCGTGGCTCATCTTCTCTCCAAGCGCACCGACGAGGAACGGCAGACAGTGGCGCGCAGTTTTGTGCGCCGTCTCAACATGGGCACTGACCAGGTGGTGCGTTTCGCCAAGACTTTCAAGTCCGAAGGCGAGGCTCTCAAGTTCCTGCGCTATGCCTCGGCATACGTCATCGACCCCCAGAATTTCCACAAGGCATCGGATACCTTCACCTCTGAGGCCTATCGCAACGAATTTCTTAGCGTTTTCGGTAAGCCAGGCGCAGAGGGCAAATAACACAGTGTTTGCGCTTGCCGAGGCGAGAAGCCGAAGGTCGCAAAGAAACCAAACAATACCACAGACCATGACCAAATACATAGGAGCCCACGTCAGTGCCTCTGGCGGTGTGTGCAATGCCATACTGGCCGCCGAGGCTATCGGTGCCAATGCCTTTGCCCTTTTTACACGCAACCAGCGCAGTTGGGTCAGCAAACCGCTGGACGCACAAGAGGTTGCGGCTTTCAAGCAGTTGCTTGTAGAGCGTGGCTTCGACAGCCGCTATGTGCTGCCCCACGACAGTTACCTTATCAATCTTGGCTCGCCCGACGAGGAGACGTTGCAGAAGAGCCGCGCCGCATTCCTCGACGAGATGAGTCGTGCCCAACAGTTGGGTCTCCAGTTGCTCAATTTCCACCCGGGCAGCCATCTTGGCAAAATAAGCGAGGAAGAATGCCTCGACCAGATAGCGCGCGAAATCAACAATGCACTGGCGCATACCAGCGGTGTCACCGCAGTGATCGAGAATACGGCGGGACAGGGAACCAACCTCGGATTTAAGTTCGAGCAGATTGCGCGTATCATTGGCGGTGTCGACGACAAGAGCAGGGTAGGGGTGTGTATCGACACATGCCACACCCTTGCCGCAGGCTACGACTTCACCACCGACATGGGGTATGACTTCTGCATGGACGAGTTCGAGCAGCACATTGGCTTCAAGTATCTGCGGGCCGTGCACCTCAACGACAGCAAGAAAGGTGTGGGGTCGCACGTCGACCGCCACGAAACCCTCGGCAACGGCTGCCTCGGTCAACCATTTTTTGAGCGTTTCATGCGCGACCCACGCTTTGACGACATGCCAATAATCCTCGAAACCCCAGACCCCCTCCGCTGGCCCGACGAGATACGCTGGCTAAGGAGTTTGATGAATTAGATTGTGCTTTATATGGTTGCGTCGTTTATAATGCAATTATATTTCGCACAAATGGAATATAAATCGTAACTTTGCAAACTGAAACCGTCAGGCATTAAGTGCGGGATTGGCGTCCTGCGAACTATGCCTGACGTTTTTTGCATACCCGGTAGCGTGTGCGATTTGTAGGAAATGACGGCGAACAGGTGCAATAAGATTCCCTGTTTACCGAACCAGTCGAACGGCGAAGCCGCAATTCCGGTTGTCGTTGTGGTTCGCTTCCAGGAATTTGCTGGCGAAGTACAGAAAATACGCGTTGCCACTGTTATAGTGTGTCGACGACCAGTATAGTCCGTGTGTCCCGACATAGTTTACGCTCATGCCTGTGCGACAGCCTGCTGCGGGCAGGAATACTGCACCGGCGGCCTCCATTAAGAACCAAGCCTTCGCTGTATAGTTGTTGCCAAATACAGCTTGAGCATCGTTGATGTAGTTCGGTGCGGTAGCGCCGGACGGTTGGGTGTATTCGTCGGGGAATAGGATGATACCGTTTATGTTGTTTACTTTTGCTTTGGCATAGCGGGCATTGGCAGTGTTCCCTATTTTTGAGGCTTTGCGTACATTCATCAGGGTGTCCCAGTTGGCGGCCGAGAGTGTTCGCCACATGCCAGATTCATTGCCACCGTTAACTATGCTGTCGTATCCCCAGTCGGCTTTGTCGTAATCTGCGGTAAGGTCGAGAGTGTACGACGAGCCATTGGTGGGACCATATCCGTAGCCGATGTTTTTGTCGAACTTATAGCTGGTGTGGTATGGTTGATAGTATAGGTTTCCGTTACCAACCCATCCGCTGGTGCCCCAGCCAAACAGGTCGCGCGAGGCGTTGATGGCGCTTGTGTTCTGCTTGCCGGTGGCTCCTATGTAGTCGTAATGCCGGTCGGCAAATTTCCAGTATGCATCTGGGCAATCGCCTATGTATTGCAGGTTGCCGGGAGAGAATACCACCTTGGCTGTTGCCGATGTGCTGAACTTGTGCGCTTTGAATGTAATGTTGCTAAGATTGACGCTGGTGATTTTGCCTCGCTCCACCTTTACAGAGTCTTTGACTGTGGAGTATACAGAACCGTCGGCGGCCGTCACCAGTATGCGAAACTTGTTGTATGTGCCGCACGGCAGATACATGTAGAAGTCGTGTCGCTGTGCAACGCTTGGGGCATTCAGGCAGGCCAGTGTGGTCACGTTGGTGCCTTTGGGGGTTGTGAGTTGGGGCGAATGGGCGGAGCCTGTGATGGAGGAGACGCCGTTGGTGTTTTTGTCGGTTGACACTGCAATGCGGCTAACGCTCACCGATTGGGATGACGATACTCGGAAACATACCACGCCGCACAGGTGATAGAAGTCTATGTAGAATTCTTTCTGGTTTTTTTTGTCGGCCGTGATAGTGGCATACATAGGCACTTGCTTGAGGCTGCCGTCTGTGCTGTGCTGTACGGCTGGCAGGTTTATCTGCTTCTCTTCGGTGTGTATCTTTGCCGGGTATACCACGCTGAATGGGCTGTTGTTAATCATGCCTCCGGAGTGGTATGTAAATTCCCCGTTGCCGGTCCCTTCTCCTTTGTTGAGAGTGTAGGTGGCATTGCTTTTTTGTGCGTCGTACACACTTATCGTGTCTTCACTGCTCCAGTTCAGTGCATTGTCTGCGAATTCAATCTTGCCGTCGGCATTGAACTTCTCGGCGGTGGCAATGAAGGTTTTGTCGTCGCCGTCCTTCTGGCACGATACTGCCAGTAGAACTGCAGCGGTCATCGTCGCCACCAATATTGCGCGGTCTCTCATTTCCAATTCTATTAGTCGGATCACGGCTGTTTGCACACGGCCTGCAAATGTCAATCGTATACTATTGCAGGGCGTTTGCTGTTTTTGAGTATGAATTTGCCCGACTCCGAGGCGGCGTTCTGTAGAGCCTTCTGCATGCCGTCGATAACATCTTTTTTGTTACCTTTGCCTTTGCTGTTGAACTCCATCTTGGCTATAATGTCGCCGCCACGGTTCTCGATAAATTCTATCGTGCCGATGGCATAGCCGGTGCTGCCCACCTGTTGAAGCGTCACACGCATGGTGTAGGTGGCGCGCGGCAGTTTGCCGCACCGTACTCCGAGGCCCTCGCTTAGGGATTCCGACAGGGTGCCGAGAAAAGTCTTCTCCAGCAGCGGGCGTATCTCTTTGTCCCACCGCGTTTGCCAGTTGTCGCCCTCTGCGTCGCACATCTCCATCACAAAGTTCTTCTCGGTTTTTTGGTCAAAGCGGCACCTTTCGTAGACAAACACCGTGTTGAGCTCCTGTTCGCCACGCAGGAAGTAGAGCGTGCCGTCAGTGAGCTTCTGGGCCTGTAGTGTGAAGGCTGTCAGCAGCGACAGCAGTAGTAAGACGGTTTTTCTCATGGTTTACCAAAGTTTAACACGTTTTTCGGGGGCGAGGTACATCTTGTCGTTTTCGGTGATGTTCCAGGCCTCGTGGAATTCGTCGATATGGGGCAGTGTGCCGTTGACGCGCCAGCGTGCCAGCGAGTGTACATCCATCTGTGTGAGGTGTTCAATCTCTTCGGGACGTATATTGCTGGCCCACACCAAGGAGTAGGCGAGGAAGAAACGCTGGGCTGCCGTGAAACCGTCCATCTCTTTGTTGGACACCTGTCCTTTGGCTATGGCGTTCTGCATGGCCACGTAGCTGATGTGCAGGCCGCCGTTGTCGGCAATGTTCTCACCGAGAGTGTACTCGCCGTTGGCGTAGAGTTCGGGGTTGTCGAGCACTTTGATGCCGTTGAAGTGCTCTACCAGCACTTTTGCGTTGGATTTGAAGTTCTCTGCATCCTTGTCGGTCCACCAGTTGTTGAGGTTGCCATTGAGGTCGTATTCATGGCCTTGGTCGTCAAAGCCGTGTGTCATCTCGTGACCTATCACCACGCCAATGGCTCCGTAGTTGACGGCATTGTCGGCGGCCATGTTGAAGAACGGTGGCTGCAGTATGGCTGCAGGGAAGCATATCTCATTGGTTGTGGGGTTGTAGTATGCGTTGACCATCTGCGGGGGCATGAGCCACTCGTTGACATCGGTGGGACGGTCTATCTTGCTGAGCATATACTGCACCTCGAAGGCGTTGCTGCGCAGCACGTTGGCAAAGTAGCTGTCGTCTTTGATCTCCAGCGAGCTGTAGTCGCGCCATTTGTCGGGGTAGCCAATCTTGACTATCATAGCGGCGAGTTTCTCCTTGGCCTTGCCTTTGGTCTGGTCGTCCATCCAGGCGGCGCCGTCAATGCGCTGTGCGAAAGCTTCCTGCAGGTTGCCAACGAGGGTGAGCATACGCTCTTTCGCCTCTGGAGGGAAGTATTTGGCGACATAAAGGCGGCCAAGGGCCTCGCTCATGGCACCGTCGACGGTGGTGAGCACGCGTTTCCAACGGGGACGCAGCTGCTCTTTGCCCGACAGCACGCGGCCGTAGAAGTCGAAGTTGGCATTCACAAAGTCATCGCTAAGGTAGCCTGCTGCTTCGTTGATGACATTCCAGGCAAGGTAGGCCTTGAGGCTCTCCATGTTCTCGGCATCGAGCACCTTGCCCACCTCGGTGAGGTATTCGGGCTGGGCGAGGTTGAAAGAGGTGAGCTTGGGCAGCCCCATGGCGGCGAAGTAGCCTTTGAAGTCTACGCCTTTGGCAGTGGCGTCGGCCTGCTCCACGGTCATTTTATGGAAGGTGGCGTGGGGGTCGCGGTTTGTGAGGCGGTCGTATTGTGCTTTGGCCAGACGGGTCTCAACCTGCATGACCATGACGGCGAGTTTGTCGGCGGGCAGCCCTATCAGCTTGTCGTAGCCGGAGAGGGTGAGCTCGGTGGTTATGAGCTTGAGGTAGGCGGTGCGTTTGTCGGCGTTCTTGGCTTCGAGGTAGTAGTCGCGGTCGCCCATGCCGAGGCCCGACTGGTAGATCCAGGCTATCTGCATCTCGCTGTTGTCGTAGTCGGCCTCGTTAAGGAGTGCGTAGAAGGGGAAGATGCCCTGCAGGTGCAGTGCATTGACTTCGCTGCGCAGAGCCTCGCGGCTGTTAATCTTGGCTATCTCGCCGAGCAGCGGCGCAATAGGTTCGGCACCCTGCTGCTGCAGGCGGACGCTGTCCATGCCGATGTTGTACATGGTGGCAATCTTGTCGGCAATGCTGCCGGGCTCGTTCTGGGCGGCGCTCACCGAGTCGACAATGGAGCGGAGCTTCACTTGGTTGTCTTCGTTGAGCTTGTCGAAGGCGCCGTAGCGCGAGTGTTCGGCGTCGAGGGGGTTGGCGGCCATCCAGCCGCCGCAGGCGTACTGGTAGAAGTCGTCGTGAAGGTTGGCGGTGGTGTCGAGGTTGGCGATGTCGATACCCGACGTGAGTTTGGGGCCGCGGTTGCATCCCGTGGCCATGACGGCCATTGTCAAGGCGGTGGTCATGATTATTCTGCTGTTTTTCTTGAAGAAATGCATGGTGTTTGGTTTTGTTATTTGATTGCAAAGTTACGTTTTATTTTGCGATTATTTGGAAATAAGATTAATAATATTTATCTTTGCAAATTGAAAGAGTATTGGTGAGGAAGATTAATTGAGTTGATTATTAGTTTTTTGCATACATAAACTATCATTGTTTTGAAACGGCATAAATTAAAAATCTCAAAGTTGTCGATACAGCGCTTTCTTGCGGTGATGCTCATGGCGGCGTGTCCTGTGGCTAATGTTTTGGCGCAGGAAACCGCCCCGACCGACAAGTCGCAGACCGCAAAGCAAGACGGCAATTCCAAGTCGGACGACGACGGGCTCACCCTGGTGGGCACTATTGGTGCGAGTGTCACTTCGCAGTGGAGTAGCGGCGTTTACAATTCAAGCCCCTTCTCGCTTTTTGGCTATGCCAACATGATTTTTGGCTACAAGGACCTGTCGGTGCCTGTCTATTTCAACTACACCAATGTGGCGTCGATGGGGGTATTCAAAGATCCAAAGACAGCCTTTGGCTTGCCTACCTATATCTATGGCGCTACACCAATGTATCGCAAGTGGAAAGGCCATCTCGGCTACAGCAACATCAGCTTCAACCCCTACGTGTTCAAAGGCATGCAGTTTCTCGGCGCAGGTCTGGAATACAATGCTCGGTTTGGCCATTTCGCGGTTTTCGGTGGATGGCTCAACCTTGAGACGCAGGTCAATCCCAAGAGCGCCATACAGAACTACAGCGACTCACTGATGGGTCTGAACGTCAAAAGCTCCAAGCTGCCCCAGTTCAAGCGCAACGTGGTGGGCGCCAACTTGGGCACTGGTAATAAGCGAAACTATCTGGAACTTAGTTTTATAAAAGTCAAAGACGACCTCGGCTCCCTTGGCGATTCAGTAGAGTACAAAGGCAAGAAATGGCACCGCGACTCGTTGGTTAAGGCAAAGGAGAACCTTGTGGTCGGTCTGGCTATGCAGATGTATTTCGGCACCCGCTTTTACATCTTCGGCAATGCTGCCGCCTCGATATTCACCGCCGACCAGCTGTCGAGGGAGGTGGATTTGCACAGCATTCTCGATGGTGTCGACACGAGAACGGACAAGATACTGAGTGTCATCGACAAGGCCAAGCCGATATATGTGTTGCGAAGCTCCACGTCGGCCAACCTTGCGGGCGATGCCGGTTTCGGTATAGTCACCAAACCCTACCGAGGCAAATTCAGCTACAGGCGTATCGACCAAGGCTATACCTCCCTCGGTACAACACTCGCCGCGCAAAACCTGCAAAATATCTCGGCCACAGGTAATTTGCGCCTCTTTAAAGGCCATTCTATATTGAGCTACACGGCCTACGGTCAACGCGACAATCTGTCGAAGAAGCAAAAATACACCAACCAGATTGCCGTTGGCAACTTCCATTGGGTTAATAGGATAGATGATTTCTCGCTCCTCTTGGCCTACAACGGCATCAAACAGGATCAGTTCGACGGCACGTTGGTTGTCAACGATACCATGCGTGTGAACCAGCTCACCCAAAGTTTCATGGCGCAGCCTTCGTATAGCTTTGGCGATGACAACACCAGCACTGTCAACTTGAACTACAGCCTTGTCCAGTCGGTCAACCGCAACGAACTGATGCCAGGACTCAACGACAGCAAGACGGTGAATTACGGGGTTGGCTACAACTACGGATGGGGGCGGCTCCACAATATGGTGGGTCTGACGATTGACTATGCCATCTCCAATTCCTCCTACAGCGACTATAACAGCCTTACTTTCGGCGCCCAGTATAGCGGCACCATATACGCTACGACGCTTTCAAAACTGTCGTTGGCAGCCAAAGCCGCCTATGGCTACGTCTCGGTAAAAGAGATGGGCGACGCCTCTAAGATATACAGCCCCATGGAAGTGTGGTATGGATATGAAAAAGCCGCCTATCAGGTGGTGGATGTCACCGACCATGTCAATCTGTCGCTCACTATCCGTTACCAACACTGTACGGGCCATCTTGCCGCCCTGACTACATCGCTCTGCAACTTCAGCAACCGCGAGGTGATAGGTACCGATGTGAGTACTACCATGACGCTGAAAGTTGTGGCTTCTTATTCCTACTCGTTCGGCCGACACTTGTTTAACAGAGACTGATTTTGATGAGAAATCATGTGATGATGTTCCTAAAACCCGATTCCTATTATGAATATTAGAATACAAAATAATCCTTCAAGACGCTGTCGTATCTGCTCCATGGTGTTGTTGCTGCTGTTCATGGCTTCGGCAACACTGACACAGGCGCAGAACTACCCACTCCATATCTCCATAATGACGGCGCCGGGTGTTAATACCTACCCCAGCGATGCCATGGCCTATGTCGATGACCCGTTGTCGATTTTCCGTGTCGACATTTTCAATTCAACTTCCGCGCCTATCGACGTCTATTTAACTCTCGACTTGTCATGCAATATACATGAGGGCATGAGCCGTTACCATGTATATACCGAGAACGACAGGGTGAGCGACAACAACTGCATTAGTATACCCCCGGGAAACAGCACTCTCTCTCGCGATGATTTTGCCACGACAATGTCAAGGCGTATGCGCACCGAGATAGCGTTAGACAAGTTGCAGTCCATGCTCAAGTTGCCGGAAGGCGAGTACACCTTTTGTCTCACCGCACAGAGCTGCGTGGATCAAATTGGCGGCGTACGTCAGATGAGCGAGACGAGCTGCATAACGTTCTCTTTGTGCTACAGTGGCTCCGCCCCCGAGTTCATGGCACCAACACTGATAGAGGATGGCGATGTGGCTCCAAAACTCATGCCGTTGCGCAAGACCTCGTTCTCGTGGGTTGGTGTGGTGCACAACTGCCTGACTGCTCCCGACTATAAGTACACCCTTAAGTTTGTCGAGGTCTATCCCAACCAGACACCGCAGTATGCAGTGGAAAACAACCCTGTGATAGCCTCTATCAACCGCGGCCGCAGTACTTATTATATTTATGACTATGTCAGCGACCCCTATCTCTCTTTGGACAGCGGCATGCACTATGCTGCTCAGGTTGAGGCATACGTCGACGACGGCGAGCCTATCAATCTCTCCAACGACGGCAAGAGCGAGGTCCTGTCGTTTATATGGATGGGGCCGAGCTCGTCCAACTCTTCCGGTCAGGGGCAAAGCTCTTCTCGGAAGAAAGGTAAAAAAGGGCGCGAGGATGTGTTTAGCGGCAAGCGCGACATACGGTCGTACAAGGAACGCGGTAACCGCCTGGCGGCTCGCGATGCCATAACTCCTGGTCTCGTTGTGTCGCCCGAATCAGACAGCGATGTGGGCGACAGTGTACTGCCGTTCCGTGTCATCTGGACACCTGCATTCGGCCCATCGCTTGCTTCTGCCGACTTCAAGGTGTCTCTCTACGAGGCGGTCGATACTGTTGACGAGGCCACGGGCGAGCAGCTCATGGTGCCCAAAGGCAAGGCTTTGAAGAGCGTGGTGGTGCACCAGCCTGCAACGCCTCCTTCAACGCTCGAGGCGTCGGGCTTCGACCTCGTGTTGGCCAACAACAGATATTACATAGCCGAGGTGGCAACAATGGCGGCCTATACTTTCGACGCCCGTTTCCGCATCACCGACATAAAATATATCAACGGCTATCCGGAAACGCACCGCACCGATTCTCTGGCAACCGGCCCCGACACGGTGATCCTCACCTCGAGGGTGCCGTTCCGCTGGGTGGGCCACACCACCAATATGCCGGGCAACTCGCCTAAGCTCATGCAGTTCAGCCAGAAGGATACTCTTACCCTTACCTGTACCTATGATGCCGCAGGGCCGGCTATAGAGCTCGAATGGGTCTGCGGTTCCAATATTGGCGCCGACTATTCTGGCGTCATCTACCGTGCCGTCGACGGTGGCTCCCCTGAAGCCATAGCCACCATAACCCCTCAGGATCGCCGCTATCGCGACGCCAAGCTGCCCGCAGGACGCTACGCGGTATACTATGTGCAGCTTACTTTCGGTAAAGGTGAATCAACTTTTAAAAGCAAACCCACTTCGTGTGTGATTGGAAATTAGTAGTTAATATGCGAAAAAAGAAGTTAATAGTATTTGTGGCGCTCACACTTGTGCTATCGTCAGTGTTGGCGGTGGTGATGCTGTTCGCTCATACCAAAGTTGAGCTTTTCTCATGGCAATGGGTAGCCCTTGCCGTCGCGACATTAGTGGCGCCGCTATTGGCAACGGTTCTCACGCAACTCATTTTCAAAGAACGCCCCCTGCGCGAGTTGGGACTCGCACTGCGATTTTCCCACTGGCATTTTATAGGCTGGATTCTTATGCCTATAATTACTGTCGCCACTCTGCTGCTTTCGGTCAGCCTGCCGGGCATGAACTTCCTTTCCGGCAAGGTTGTCGATGAGTTTATGACGCATCCCGACATGATGGACGGGGTGACGCGCAACGCAGCGTCGCGCATGGTTGATTTGGTCGACCGTCTGCCGCTGCTCGACTCTTCGAGTTTGCTGCTCTTAATATTTGTCGGTGCCCTGCTAATAGGAGCCACTGTGGCTTCGTTGTTCACCACCTGTATGGAGACGGGTTGGCGTGGCTATCTGTTGCGTCAGCTTGAAGGCTTGCCGTTCTTGGAGGCGTGTCTGTGGAGCGGCATTTCGTGGGGATTGTCCCTTGTGCCGCTTGTTTTGATGGGCTTCTTCTATGGCAACCACAATGTGCTGGGAATGCCTATGATAGTGCTGTTCTGCACCCTGCTCACTCCACTGCTTGTCTATGTCCGTGTGAAGTCGGCCACGCTGTGGTCGTCGGCCACTATGGTGGCTACGCTCTTGCTCTGTCTCCCCGTGTTCCACCTGTATGTCATCGGCTACGATGCGCTGTACACCAGTCTGACTGGCTTGTCGGGCATAGCAGTCTTGTTGTTTGTCGACGTGGCGCTTTTCTTTTGTGACAGCTACATCACCAAAGAACGCATAATGTCGTCGCCACTGCGTTTCCTTTCGCGTCACACACGCGCATGGGAGCGAGAGGAGGCCATGCAGGATCGTCCGAGCCAGGACAGGCTATAGCCTCCGCATAAGTTGCGTGGCGAGTGGCGGATACCACTCCATATAGTCGCCCAAGGCAATGTGCTGTCTTGCCTCGCCCATAAGCCGCAGGTAGAATGCCAGGTTGTGTATTGAGCAAATCTGCAGGGCAAGTATTTCGTCGGCACGCATCAAGTGGTGCAGGTAGGCGAGGGTGTATACGTTGTCGCAGAGGGCTTCGCTGGTGGGGTCGACGGGCTCAAAACAGTCTTCCCATTTTTTGTTTTTGATGTTTATGGTGCCGTTCATGGTGTAGAGCAGCCCGTTACGCCCGTTGCGGGTTGGCATCACGCAGTCGAACATGTCAACTCCGCGAGCTATGCATTCCAACAGGTTGGCCGGCGTGCCAACCCCCATAAGGTAGCGCGGCTTGTCCTTGGGCAGTATCCCGTCGCACAATTCCACCATCTCGTACATCACCTCGGTGGGCTCGCCTACCGCTAGTCCGCCTATGGCGCATCCGTCAATGGTACGCTCGGCGATATAGCCTGCCGAGCGTGCCCGCAAGTCGGCATAGCTGCAACCCTGCACTATTGGAAACAGCGACTGAGGGTAGCCATACAGCGCCTCTGTGCACTCCATGTGTCGCAGGCAGCGGTCCAGCCAGTTGTGGGTGCGTTGCATGGCACGCTCGGCGTAGCGCTTGTCGGCAGTGCCCGGACAGCACTCATCGAAAGCCATGATGATGTCGGCACCTATAACCCGTTGGGTGTCTATCACGCTCTCGGGGGTGAATCGGTGCTTCGAGCCGTCGATATGAGAGCGGAATGTGCATCCGTCATCGTCAATCTTGCGGCTGTCGGCGAGCGAGAACACCTGGAATCCGCCGCTGTCGGTAAGTACCGGCTTCTCCCATCCGTTGAAAGGGTGTATGCCGCCGGCGCGGCGCAGTATGTCGCACCCCGGCCTCAGGTAGAGGTGGTAGGTGTTGGCAAGTATAATCTGGGCCTTGATGTCGTTGCGCAGCTCGTGCTGGTGTACGGCCTTGACGGAGGCGGCAGTCCCGACAGGCATAAAGATGGGGGTCTGTATATCGCCGTGCGGCGTGTGAAGCACGCCGCAGCGCGCCGAGCCCGACGGTAGGGTAGTGGTAATGTCGAAAGTCATGCCCTATTAAACGCTCAAAGCACAAACAAATTGTAATTGTGAATAAAATTGGTGATATTGCTTTCTGCACAATGAGTTTTCATGTTGTATTTATTGCTAACTTTGCAGTGCTAAAAATGGCTGAGAAATGAGTCAAATAGATTTCTTAAACGACTGGTACATAATTATATGTCTTATTGTTGCCTGTGCGGCGTTGGTGGTGCTGTTTTTGCATTACGGCTTGGTATATCTCCGTCCGGCAATGAAAAAATTCAAGCCGGCACCCGCTGAACTGGTCTCGCCACACGTCTCGGTGGTGCTTACTGTTCACAACGAGGCCGAATCGCTGCGCGACAACCTGGTGTACCTCCTTGAGCAGGATTACCCCGACTTCGATGTAGTGGTTGTCGACTACCGCTCCACGGACGACACCAACTATGTGCTCAAAGTCCTTGGCGAGAACTACCCTAATCTTAAGCCAGTGATAATCAAAGAGGATGTCACTATGTTCAAAGGCAACAAGTATCCTCTTTCAATAGGCATACAGTCGGCAGCCGATGGTATTGTCTTGCTCACCGAATCGGATTGCAGGCCTGCTTCGTTCAACTGGCTGCAGCAAATAGTGTCGTCGTATCTTCCCAGCACACAGATAGTGCTTGGCTACTCTGGCATCAAGGCTGGTGGCAAAGGGCTGTTGTCCCTGTTGGCACAATATGACAACATAGCCCATTCGGCCCATTATTTGTCGGCGGCCATAGCAGGCTGCCCTTACACCGGCAACGGACGCAACCTCAGCTATCGTCGTAAGTTCTTTTTCGACAAAGGGGCTTTCTTCAAGCATTATGTGGAGCCCGATGGCGCCGACGACCTTTTTGTCAATGCCAATGCCAAAGGCGGTAACACGGCTATCAACATAGAGCGCGACGCATGGATGGAGATAGAGCCGTACCGCTCGTTTCACAGCTGGCGCGACTACCGTATTCATAGGTTCTCCACAAAGAAATATTACAAGCCGTTGCAGTTTCTCACGCGGCTTGTAGCCCCGGTCTCATTGGTGCTGTTTGTGGCTGCTATTTTGGCCATGCTACTTCATCAGCCCCTGATATGGCCCGTGGCGGTGGGGGCCGTGGTGTTAAAGATGGCGTGGCAGACGGTATGCGTGTGGAAATGGTGCAAACGCTTGGAAGTGAAACTTGTAGGCTGGCTGTCGCCATTTTTTGAGTTCTATTTTCTCTTTTCGGATACTATTATATTCCTTTCGTCGTTATTTCTAAGAAAGAGAATACGATAGTCGGGAATAATGTATACCAAGTTCAAAGCATCACCGGAGCGTTTGCAGAGAGACCATAATCTTGTGCGCCAAGCGTGCGAGGAGGGTAGCCAGCAGGCTTACAGCGATTTGCTCAATGCCTACAAGGGTCCCATCTATGTCACCATGCTGCGTCTTACGCGCAGTGCCGACGAGGCCGAGGAACTGACCATCGAAGCCCTCGGCAAGGCTCTCAGCTCTCTCCATCTCTACAGTACCGACCATGCTTTCAGCACTTGGGTTTACACCGTTGCGTGGAACAACTACATGGACCACCTGCGCCGTAAGCGCCTCGACACCGTGGCAATGAGCGACCTCTGCGCCGCCAACTCCACGGGCGAGACACAGTGGCCTTCGTTCTCTTCACAGACCGACACGCCCGAGGAGCATGTCATAAAAAACCAGCGCCAAGAGTTGCTTCGTGCACTTGTCGCCCAGCTCAAGCCGCAATACCGTGATCTTGTCGAGATGCGTTATTTCGACGAACTGTCGCTCGAAGAGATAATCGCTCGCACAGGCTTGCCCGAAGGCACTGTCAAGGCACGACTCTTTCGCGCACGCAACCTGCTCGCACAAGTGCTCCAGCCATACATGAAGAACATATAGTAACCTCAATAAGTAGCCCTGTAAGGGCAAAACCACAAATACGAATAAATATAACCTGCCTACAAAGGTTCAAGGTCCAAGATACAAGTGGCTGCAGCAATAATCATACCCACCCCCCGTCCAATAAGACTCGCCCTTATACTTTTTGTTTTATTACCGTTCGCCGTCTCCGCACAGTCCGAAGGGCTCAAGGTCTCGGTGGGAATAGGTGTGTTGCGGCCGTCCGACAAGCACGCCAACTTTTACAACGGCTCGCCGCAAAACGAAAACGACATGATGCGCATCATCCACAGCGAGCAGTACGGCCATGAAATTTGGAACAACCTCACGGAGCAAGGCTTGATAACCGATGCCGTCTCGTCGTATAGTCAGCTGTCGGTGGCCGAATACGGCAACATGCACTACCGACTGTCTGTGCTGCTAAGCGTGGGCCTGCGCTACGACTGGCCGAGCGGCTGGGGCTGGCTTTCGCGTATCGACTTCTCCAAACTCAATGCAGTAGGGGCGTTCAACCTCAGTGCCACCAACGGCACCGGTGTGCTCTCCAACGCAAGCCAGTATGTGCGTTGCGGCATCAGCGGCGAGGAGCGGCGCATAAATATCGACCTGGGAGTTAGCAAGAGCCTGTCGCCAAAATCGCCCTCGGGATTTGCCGTCAATGCAGGTCTTAACATCAACAACAGCAAGGTGGAACACAACGATATGGAGATAGCCGGCAAGAGCTACGACATCCGCGACATATGGAACGGACAGGCGCCCTACTACGGCAGTACCGCTTACGAGTATATCAACCAGGGCGGCTTGGGCCTCGGCGGCTTCGCCGGACTGGAATATCGTTGGCAACTCACCACAACGATGGCTGTCACTCTGGGCGCAACGGCACACTATTCAAACATTGCACTGAGCGGCTACGAGGGCTACGCCCTGCACTCGCAGTTCACACTGAAAATAGAGATTGGCGATTTCTCATTCCTCGACTTAGAGGAGTGATTGAAGATTGAACTATTGTAAAATTTAATTAAAAAACATTAATGACATATTATAATTGTAGCAGACACGTTATTGTATAGGTTATTTGTGTATACTCCAATAATCCGTATTCAGAAAAACTCGAATAATAAGAATGATACAGTTCGTACCTTTGGGAGAGTCGCATGAGACTCATTTTGCGCAAGAGCTCTTCGAGAGCGCATTCCCCGACGAAGAGCGACCATCCTTTGAGGATGTGGAAGAACGAGAACAACAAAATTTTCATTTCGAGGTCATAACCCTCGACGACGATGAGGCTATAGGCCTGCTAACCTACTGGGACTTCGACGAGTTCGTATATGTCGAGCATTTTGCTATTGACACTGAATTCCGTGGCAGAGGGCTCGGACGCGCTGCGTTCCTCGAATTTATGTCGCAGCACACCGACCAGATGGTTCTCGAGATAGAGCTGCCCGGCAACGACTCCTCAGACCGTCGCATGGAGTTCTACACCGATATGGGGCTTTTTGCCAACCCACAGGAGTATTGGCAACCGTCATATCATAAGAGCAATGAACTGGCCCTGCGCATGATAATCATGTCGAAGTACGAACTCGACGACGATGATTTCGAGACGGTCCGCTCCACACTCTACAAAAACGTATACAGATACACCAAGTAGTGACAGCGGCGCCTTGGTGCATAGAGCACCCCTAATCCCCAAGCCACTAACACTGCTCCAAATAAATAACTATCAATTTCCCGCCTCTATCAAACCTTTCCCACCCGAAAAAAACATGAAAATCCTCGTAACCGGCGGCGCGGGCTTTATAGGCAGCCACACACTTGTGGAGCTCTTCGGAGCAGGCCACCGGCCTGTGGTGGTCGACAACCTGTGCAACTCGTCGGCCAAGTCTCTTGAGCGCGTGGCGCGTATTGCAGGTGTGCCGCAAGTGCCGTTCTATCGGTGCGACATTCGCAACCGCGAGGCGTTGGAGGCAGTCTTTGCACAAGAAGACCATTTCGATGCCTGCATACATTTTGCAGGACTAAAAGCTGTGGGTGAGTCTGTAGAGAAGCCGTGGGAGTACTACGACAACAATATTGGCGGCACGCTGGTGCTGCTCGACGTCATGCGTCAGCATGGCTGCAAGAACATCATCTTCTCGTCGTCGGCCACCGTCTATGGCGACCCGCAGCAGATACCCATCACCGAGAGCTGCCCTAAAGGTCACTGCACCAACCCCTATGGTCAGACCAAGAGCATGCTCGAAGAAATCTTGACCGACATGCGGCGCGCCGACAGCCAGTGGAATGTGGTGCTGCTCCGCTATTTCAACCCCATCGGGGCTCATCCGAGCGGGCTGATAGGCGAGAACCCCAACGACATACCCAACAACCTCATGCCCTATATCACACAGGTGGCCATCGGCAAGCGCCCGGAACTCGGTGTGTTTGGCAACGACTATCCCACGCCCGACGGCACAGGTGTACGCGACTATATCCATGTTGTCGACCTCGCTCGCGGCCATGTGGCGGCTCTCGCCGCCATAGAGCGTCAGTGCGGACTGGCGGTCTACAACCTCGGCACGGGGCGCGGCTATTCGGTGCTCGAAGTTGTCAAGGCTTTCGAGGAGACCACAGGCAGGAAGATACCGTACTCCATCAAGCCCCGCCGCGCAGGCGACATAGCCACGTGCTACAGCGACCCCTCCAAGGCCGCCGCCGAACTCGGCTGGCGCGCAGAGAAGGGTATCGAGGAGATGTGCCGCGACAGTTGGCGCTGGCAGTCGCAGAACCCCGAAGGCTATTGACACGCATCTGCTGGCCGCAGGCTGAGTTCAAGAAACTGTTTTGATTTTATATATGAGTTTTTTTTAGTATCTTTGCTCATTATTTGATATTTTGATTTAACTACTATATATATTTCAATCACCATAATACATAAAACTATGAGAGTAACAATTGCAAAAGATTACGACGAAATGTCGTTGTGGGCCGGAAATTATGTGGCAAGGAGAATCATTGACTTCAAACCTACTGCAGAGAAACCGTTAGTTCTGGGCTGTCCCACGGGTAGTTCACCCATAGGGCTGTACAAACGCCTTATCGAGCTCAACAAGAAAGGTGTTCTCAGCTTCCAGAATGTCATCACGTTCAACATGGACGAGTATGTTGGGCTCCCGGAGTCGCACCCTGAGAGCTACCACAGTTTCATGTTCACCAACTTCTTCAACCATATTGATATCAAGCGCGAGAACATCCACATACTCAACGGCAATGCCCCCGACCTCAATGCAGAGTGCAAGCACTACGAAGAGATGATAGTGGCAGCTGGTGGCATTGACCTTTTTATGGGCGGCATCGGAGAGGACGGTCACATAGCCTTCAACGAGCCCGGCTCTTCCCTTGGTTCGCGCACACGTATCAAGACCCTCACGTCTAACACCATACTTGCCAACAGCCGTTTCTTCGACAACGACATCAACAAAGTGCCCAAACAGGCTCTTACCGTTGGTGTGCAGACTGTAATGGATGCCCGCGAGGTGCTCATCCTCTGCAACGGCCCCAAGAAAGCCCGCGCCCTGCACCACGCCATAGAGAACGGTGTGAACCACATGTGGACCGTCTCCGCCCTCCAGATGCACCCCCACGGCATCATAGCTTGCGACGAAGAGGCTTGCAATGAGTTGAAGATTAGTACCTACCAGTATTTCAAGGACAAGCAGAGTATCGAAGGAATACTTGGACGCTATACTGAGATGTTCAAATAAATCATCTGTTGAAACAAACCAAAAGTCCGCCTTATCACAAGGCGGACTTTTTTCGTAAAATGATTATCCGCAATCAGCACAACATTGAGAGCGCGTCTCTCCGAGACGCACTGTTGCGGCAAATGCGGATAATCATTTCGTAAATTTTTATTCAGAATCCACATTATGGTCACCTCCAATATTAGAGGTTTCCATTAAGTATAAAGTCTCGTGCCCCGTAGCCCAAATATGGGCTAAAGCATCCAATTGTAGTTTCATCTGAAAATTGCGTATCAAACGATATTGAATTTCGTGTAACGCGCAAAAGTTCTGTACATTCAGTGTGGTGTTATTATTTATCGGACACCAATAATCAAGAATATACATCAATACAGAAAGACACATTCACTTTTGTGAAAAACGTCTTGTTACTCCTGTTTTTTATTGCGGCGCGGACGCTTGATGCTTTTTAGTTTCTGCTTCAGGCCGTTCTTTTTCTCTTCGAGGGTGTCGCGTAGTCGCTGTTTGTCTTTGAGGTCGCGCAGTTCTTTGAGTGTCTGGGCTTCGTCGTCGCTGGTCTTTCTCCACCACGGCAGGCGGCGCATGTTGATCTTGAAGAGGCGACGGCGGTCGAGTTTCTCATTGTGGTCGTTGTAGCTCTCTATGTGGCGCAGCCGCTTGTCGGTGTTGATATCTTTGAGAGTGATGAGGATGCCTATGCCGTTGGTGCCTGGCAGCCCGTGGTCGGGGCAGGTGCCGAAGTAGCGCATGGTGGAGCTGAGGTTCATGTAGGCGTTGACGAGCGCGGGCACCGTGCAGCCGCGGGCACGCACGGCGTGTAGCAGTATCTGGTAGTCTTCCTTGTAGTTGCGGCCGTTGAAGAGTTTCACCAGTTGGTTGTAGTCCATCTCTATGTTGGTGGGGTGGAACGGCCAAAGCAGTCCGTCGGGGTCGGGGAAGTATTTCTGGTAGAAGAAGAGCATCATGTCGCGAGCCTGCGTGTCCATGGTGTCGTATATGGTTATCTTGCCTAGGAAGTAGCGCGTCTCGGGTATCTCAAGTATGAGAGCGCCGAGTCCGTCCCACAGGTTGTCGAGTGAGTAGAGCCCTTTGTGGATGTTGTTGGACGGCTGGTAGTTGGGCTGCACAAATGCCCTGCCGAGTTCCACAGTGTAGGGGAGGTAGTTGTCTATAAACTCCTGGCTGAACTGGTAGTGCTCGGCGGTGGGTGTCGCTATGGTGCCGTCGAGGCGTTGCAGCATGGTGCTGCCGTGGGCGAAACGGTAGCCGCCCACAATCTCCTCGTCGTCGGTGTTCCACACAAAGAGCTGCTTGCAGCAGTAGGGCTCTGGCAGGGTGTCGTATTCGTCGATGTCCACCTCTTTGCCGGTGCCGCCGCCTTCGGTGGCAAAGCTCAGCTCGCGCAACCGCCCTATCTCGCGCATGATGTTGGGCGAGAGGTGTGCCGTGGTGATGTATATCTCGTTGCTTGCGCGGTTGGTCATGCGCAGAAAGTGTTTCTGCTTGAGCTCTTTCTTGATAAGCTCACGGTCGACAGGCGGGGCTATGTACGATAGGTCGGGCATATTGTTTGTTTTTTTATTTCTGGTTTGAACGTGCAATTCCCATGGTTTTTAGCTCATAGACTTTTTGTCTCACTGTCTCGGCCCATTCTGCCGGGGTTCGGCTGTTGTCGAAGGTCTGCCACGGTATGGGTTTGCCAAAGGTGATGCCGAAGGTCTTGCCTCGCTGGGCGTACATCTCGGCGGGCAGCAGTGCCATTTCGAAGTTGAACTTTATGCCGAGCCGTTTGCGGAGATTGGCCAAACGGTAGAAGCTCATTCGGTTGCGGGCGTCGGTGTAGACAGGCACTATGTCGCGGTGGTAGCGCACGGCTTTCTTTATGAAGGTGGACTTCCATTCGAGGTCTTTTATCTCGCCATGCTGCAGGCGCGAACAGAGGCCTGCAGGGAAGTAGAGCAAGGCGTTGTCGGAGGCAAAAGCCTCTTCGAGTTTGGCAAGAGCGCGTGTCTTGTTGACTTTGTCGATGGGCACGAAGAGCTCGGCAAGCCCTGGCAGGTGTAGCAGGAAGTCGTTGACGGGGAAGCGTATGTCCTGCCGCACGCGGCCAACGGCGGCGAGCAGCGCCAGCCCGTCGGGACCGCCCAAGGGGTGGTTGCCTGCTATTATGGGATGCCCATCGGTGGGGATGTTCTCCTCGCCGCGGCAGTTGATGGTTATGTTGAGGTCCTGCTTGTCGTGCCCTTCGAGGAACTTATGGACAAAGTCGAGCCCGAAATAATCGCGGTTGAGGTATATGCCTTGGTTGAGGTCGGGCACGTGGAGTATGCGCTCCGCCAGCCTGATCACGAGACGCGGAGCCTTCACATTCTTTGCTGCAAGGATTTTTTGCAGGTCTATGTGTTTCTCGCTTATATTATTTTCCATATACTTTCTGTCCGGCAAGGTATAGCGCCTCTGTTTGTGTTGTGGGTACTTGGTCGATGGGTATTGTCATGATGTCGTCGGAGAGTATCACGAAGTCGGCGTCTTTGCCCACCTCTATAGAGCCGCGGCGTTGCTCGTCGAAGGCTCCCCGTGCCACCCATAGGGTTATGCTGCGCAGGGCATCTTGGCGAGAGAGGGCGTTCTCGGGCTGGAAGGCTTCGCTGTCGGGGTTGCCGGCCATGAGCCTCACCGCCGACTTGCGAGCCACCGCCGAGTAGAAGGTGCCGAGTGGCGAGATGTCCTCTATAGGGAAGTCGGTGCCGTTGATGAGCCATCCGTTTTGCTGCAGCAGCTGCTGGTAGGCGTAGGCGTTCTTGACGCGTGCGCCGAGGCGCTCGGCCGCCCAGGGCGCGTCGGAGGTGGCGTGGGTGCTTTGGATGGACGGTATGATGTTGTACTTGCCATAGAGGGGCAGGTCGTCGGGGTGTACCACCTGCGAGTGCTCTATGCGCCAGCGGCGGTCGTTGCCGGGGGTGAGGTATTGGCTGTAGTAGTGCAGCATGTTGCGCACCCCTTGGTCGCCAATGGCGTGAGTGGAGACCTGGAAGCCGGCGTCGTAGGCAGCCTTGCACTGAGCAAGATAGTACTCGTCGGTGTATATCTTAAGTCCGCTGTTTGTGGGGTCGTCGGCATAGGGCTCTATGAGGTTGGCGCCGCGCGAGCCAAGGGCTCCGTCGGCATAGAGCTTGAGGGAGCTAACGGTGAGGCGCTCTTTGTGGAGTGGCCCGTGGGCGTAGAAGTAGGAGGTGGTGGCACTGTCGGGGTCTATCATGGCGATGACGCGTATAAGCAGAGTGCCGTCGGTGTGCAGGCTGTCGATGAGTTGTATGGTGGAGAGGGGCAGTCCTGCATCGCTCACCGTGGTGAGGCCTGCGGCAAAGCAGGCTTCCTGCGCAGCAAGGAGCCCCTTGGTGCGTTCAGCGGCGGTGGGTTTGGGTATGCGCTCTTTCACGCGGTCGTAGGCGGCGTCGAGCAGTATTCCCGTCATGTGGTGTTTCTGGTCGGTGAGCACTGCGCCGCCGTCAATCTGAGTGTCTGCTGTGTACCCCATAAGTTGCAGCAGCTTGTCGTTGACCAGGCCGGCATGCCCGTCGATGCGTGTGATTGCCACGTAGCAGTCGGGGAAGAGGCGGTTGAGTTCTTCGTTGGTTGGGAACGCCTTGTCGGGCCACAGGTTCTGGTCCCATCCTCGCCCCAAGAGCCATTCGGGCTTGTATTTGTCGTAGTGCGCCTTGAGGCGCTGCAACACCTCGTCGAAGCTGTTGCATCCCCCAAGGTTGGCATAGCGGAGCAGGTTCTCGCCGAGGCTTCCGAGGTGGCTGTGGCCGTCCATAAAGCCAGGGTACACTGGTTTTTGTTTGGCGTCGACCTCTTCGGCGCCGCGGTAGTGGGCGCGGATGTCGGCGGTGGTGCCTATGGCCACGAAGCGGCCTTTGTCGATGGCAAAAGCCTCGGCTTGCGAGAATGTGGAGTCGACGGTGTATACCGTGGCGTTGTAGACTACAAGGTCGACTTTCTGTTTGTGCGAACAGCCCATGGTGGCTATTGTGGCAAGTGTAATCATCAGTATATGCGATTGTTTCATTAATTATGTGTTGTTTGTGGTTTGTATGCTGTAATCCAAGTTAAGCAGGTGACCGGTGTCACCATCCCCACGCGAGGAGGCCTGCGGTTATTATTACGCCGGTGACCACAAGGTCTATAAGGCAGTAGCCCATGATGTCTTTGGCGTTGAGGCGTGCTATGGCGAGGGCGGGCAGTGCCCAGAAAGGCTGTATGAGGTTGGTCCACGCGTCGCCCCACGCTATGGCGGTGCCCGTGAGGGCAGGGTCTACGCCGAGGTTCTGGCCGGCAGCGAACATGATGGGGGCTTGTATGGCCCAGTGGCCGCCGCCCGAAGGTACGAAGAGGTTGAGCAGCGCCGCGCAGAGGAAGGTGAGGATGGGGTAGGTGCGGGGCGTCGAGATGGCTATGCAGGCGTCGCTTATTACCTGCCCGAGGCTTATGCCGCTGGCTCCCACGCCGGTGATGATGCCCATGATGCCGGCGTAGAATGGGAACTGCAGTATTATTCCGGCGGCTCCCGAGGCGGCTTTGCCGAAGGCACGCACGTAGGCCAGCGGGGTGCCGTGGAGCAGTATGCCGAGGAAGAGGAATAGCATTATGACGCTCGACAGGTTGAAGCTGCCGCCGCGCACGGCAAGGTGTATCACCAAGTAGGCAAGCCCCAGTGTGGAGAGCAGGATGGAGAGCAGGCGGCTCTGTTCCAGCTTCTCGGCGGGGGTGGTGGCCTGAGCCTTGGGCTCTGTGCCGCCATCCTCCTCGCCAAGCAGGGCGGTGTCAATGCAGAACGCGTCGTGGCGTGGGTGCATGAGGGTGTTTACAAGTGTGAGAGCCACTGCCACGGCTAACACTGTGACAATGTTGTAGCCGCACAGTATGGTGCGCGACACCGCTATGGGCTCTGTGAGCACGCCGTTGGTGGCTGTGGTGAGTGCGTCGCCAGGGGTGGCCATGGTGAGGGGGATGGAGCCCGAGAGTCCGGCGTGCCACACCACAAAGCCGCTGTAGGCCGAGGCTATAAGAAGCCTGTAGTCTACACCGCGCACTTTGCGGGCTATCTCTTTGGCAAGCACCACGCCGACAATGAGGCCGAAGCCCCAGTTGAGCCAGCATGCCGCTGCCGACACCGCGGTGGTGAGCGCAATGGCGGCGGCAGGACTTTTGGCGGTGCCTGCTATGGCGTTGATGCCGCGCTTCACTGCGGGGGCTGTGGCGAGCGCCGAGCCGCACACCAGCACCAGCGCCATCTGCATGGCAAAGGCAAGCAGGTTCCACACCCCGCCGCCCCAGTGCTCAACCACTTCAACAGGGTTCTGGCGGCAGAGCGGCATGGCGAGCACCGCCGCCACGAAGGTGAGGATGATGGCAAATACAAACGGCTCGGGCAGCCAGCGCTGCACCATGTTTACCGAGGCTTTGATGATTTTTTGGAACATAGTATTATTGGCACTTGTATGCGAGGCATACTTTGTATTGGGTTTTGCCGGTGGCTTTGAAGGCGAGCTGGGCCGTCTTGCCAGCCACTGGCTTGAAGGTGATGGTTATTGACTGGTCGGGGTTGGTCTGCCATTCGGTGTAGCCTGTGGCGCCGCATATCACAGCCCACTCGCCTTCGGCATGGGGGCGCAGGGTTATGGTGTATTCCTTGTCGGCCGCGAGGGTCGTGGTGTAGGGAAATTCCATAAGGTCCATATCGAAGGCTGTCGGGTTGTAGAAGGTGGGTAGTCCGCTGCACTTGCCGCTTTTCACAGCGGAGAGCAGTGAATGACCGTCGACATTGTACTGTCGTAATATCTGCTGGTTGTAGTTGGCCACTGCCTGCAGGCAGGCCGCGGCAAGGGGCTCGGCTTTTTCTTGTTGCTCTATCTCAGCCTTGGTGGGCTGTGCTACAGTGTATTCGAGGAGCGTGGTGAATTTGGCGTCTTGGGGTTGGCTTATCATGATGCGGAACGGCCCCTCCATGGAGGGCATGATTTTCGCCTCGGCGGTGTCGCCGCTGATTTTGAAGAGCCTTGCGATTTTGTTGTTGGCGCTCCATGTGGCAATCTGCCACTCGGGGCTTGGCAGCACGATGCGGAAGTTGTAGTAGCGGCCAACGTGTAGCGGATGTATCAGTGGTATGTCGAGTAGTTGGAAAGTCTCTTTGGAGGGCGAGAATATCTGTACAAACATGCTGTCCTTGTTCTTGCAGGCCATAGTGTACAGCTGTTTCGCCTCGATATTGGCGGCGGCTATCTCTGGCGCCGGTGGTGGCATTAGGCGCAGGAACTCTTTGAGGCTGATGGGTTTGTCTATTCTCTGATATTCAGGGACGAAGGGGTAGTGGCTGAGTATCATGACGTAGGGGTCTACATCGAACCAGTAGTCGTTGGGGTTGAACACAAACTCGTCGTTGACAATGCTGCCTGCGCCCCATGTGGGGTCTACGAGCATCTGCTTGCCTTCGGCGTATACCAGCAGCCAGGCGTGGTCGCTGGTGTCGCCGTCGGGAATTTTGGCACGGCCCGTTATGATGTCGGTTCTCAAGTCCACGGCTTTGGCAAGGTAGTGGTACAGTTCGCAGTAGGCTTGGCACACGCCTTTGTGTTCAATCCAGCACTGGTCGGCATCGTAGATGGTGTACGACATGTCGTAGCTTATGCTTTTGCATATCCAGTGGTATATGGCTTTGGCTTTCTCAAGCTCGGTGTTGCAACCGGCGGTGATTTTCTTTGCCGGTGACTCCCATTCAAACTGGGTGGGGTGCAGTATGGCGGGGCGCACAGCGGATGTGTCGTCCGCTTGTGCGTATGAGCTGCAAGTGAGTGCCAGCAATATAAGTAACGCTATGGTACCGTTTGTTTTCAAGCTTTTGTGTCTTAGTTTATTATTTCTTTTTTATCATTGGCAGCAGCCGTTTCTCGAAAATGTCGGCGCGTATTATGCGGTAGTGGTAGTTGTATGCGCGGTTGAAATGTTGGCTGTGGTGTGCGGCGTATTTGCCTTCGAGCAGCATGCTGGCTATTGCGGCGCTGTCGGCGGCGTAGTTGCCGGGGCGTATTATCACGTGGGGCATGTCTACTAACAGCTGTTCCCATTGCGACCGCCACAGCTCGATGTCGCCGGTGGCTGTCATGCTTTGCAGCAGTGCCGAGGTCAGTGTCTCCAGGGGCAGCACGCCGTCGCGCACAAGCCGCAGGTTTACCCTCACGTATTGCCGGCTTGGAGCGGTGTATTGGTAGGCAGGGTTGCTGTCGTTGGGTGCAAGTTGCTCTATCTCGCGCAGCATGGCGCCAGCGCATGCGCTGCTGTCGGGACGTGTGCCCGATTGTGAGAGGTGCATGGGGCCGAAATGGTCTTGGAAGCAGTATTTGTATACATCTATAAGCTGTGAGCGTGGAAACTGCTCCATGTAGGCTGAGAGCTGCTCGGCGTTGCGGAAATATGCGGGGAACGACTTGGAGATGATGGAGGTGAGTACGTTGCGCGGGTCGCCGGAGGGCATGGCGTTGAACGATTTGTGCGAGGATTTGCTGAGGCTGTCGAAGTCGTCGAGTTGCCGCTTGAGCCTTGTGTCGTTGACAGCCCTGCCTTTGTGGACCGCCTCTGTCATGTTTTCAAAATAGATGTTCCAGCGCGGTATGAGTCGTTCTTTTACCATGCCGGCGGTGAGCTGGTACTGTGGTTCGGCTATGAGTATTTCCGTGGCAAGTTGCTCGTAGTAGGCGCGGTCGTCGCGGTTGTTGCCCCATGAGCGGGCCATGTCTATCTGTGATGCGGCAAGGTGCCCGGCATGGGTCGACAAAAGACGGTCTATGTCGGTCAGTATCAGTATAGCAACCTGTTGTTGCTCGCGCATGGACGCGGTGTCTTTGTGTCTGGCGGCGATGTTGAATTTCAGCACGGCTTCGTCAAAGCATTGCGCGAGCCACAGGCTTGCGAGTGTGGTAAGGTCGTAGTAGTAGCTGTCGCGTTTGGATTTGGTGCACATGGCAAGTCCGAGCCATGCGGTGTTGAGGTGCGAGGCGCAGGATGCCGACATTGTCTTTCGCCATTGGCTGTTGGGCGGCGTCTGCGCTATTTGTGTGTAGGTGGGGCAGAGGGGTTGGCGTGGCATCACGCTGTCGAGCAGCAACAGCCACATCTGGTGTGCGTTGGGGTCGCTGCTTCCGAGTCGGGCATTGCACCAGTCTGTAATCCATTGCTCATCGGTGAGATGGGTCTGCCATGCCTTCTCAAACATAAACTCTTTGGCGATGTTGCTGCCGGCATGTGCGGCATTGATTCCCGCGGCTTTGTTGGTTTGATGTTGGAAAGTGCTATCCATGATAGCCGAGAGGCTGCGCAGGTCGTCGTTTTTCTGAGGGGTGAGGGCTTGCGTGGAGGGAGTGTCCATGACCACCATGCCCAACTCTTCTTCACGTTCAAGTATCCAGCTTTGGAGGCGTTTGCGGCGTTTGTCCTCGGAGGCCTGTATGTAGTCTGCCGATGGGCGCAGGGGTCTGTTTATGCCGTTGAGCGCCATCCAGTCTATCATACGTTCCCATTGCGGCCACCACCACCAGCGCATAGTGGTGGCAAAGTCGCTCGGGGCAAAGTAATAGCGTAGCGGTGTGCGTGCTGTTGCGCTCACGGTGTCGCTTATAGTTGGGAATGTGTTGGGGAGCTGCACAGGGTCGGAGACGCTCCATGAGATGTGGACTTTGGCGTAGTGGCGCAGGTAATAGTTGAGGCCAACGCACATGCTGATGTCGTTGTTGCCCTCTATAACTACCTTGCCGTCGTGTTCGTACAGCGTGAATCGGTCTACGGGCGAGTTGTTTTGTTTGAACACAAAATGGGTGGAACTCGGCCCCAGCACCCTCATGGCAAGAGCCAAGGCTGCCTCTTGCCCGCTGGCGTTAATGCCGTGGACTATAATGAGCAGCAGAAGTAATATTTTTAATGTCTGTTTTATAGCCTTGATTGTTTTAGTTTGTCAACGTAGCGGTCTATCTCATGCAGCCTGGTTGGTATCTCTATGCCTTGCGGGCATTCGTGCAGGCATTTGCCGCAGGCAATGCAGTGGTCGGCTTGCCGTTCCGGCGGTATCACGCGGTCGTAGTCGCGCAGGTAGTTGCGGCGTGCCTTGCGGAAGGCCCGTTGCTCCGCAGTGGTGGCTTCAGGCAGGCTGTCGCCACTGCTGGGCACCAAGGGCAGCAGGTTCTCGTCGAGGCATTTGTTGTAGTGGGCGAAGATGCCAGGTATGTCAATGCCGTAGGGACAGGGCATGCAGTACTGGCATCCGGTGCAGGGTACGGTGGGGAAGGCCACCATGCGGTCGGCAATCTCTATGAGCATCTTCTGCTCGTCGTCGTTGAGGGGGACAAGGGGCGAGTAGGTGCGGATGTTGTCCTGTAGGTGTTCCATATATGTCATGCCGCTCAGCACCGTGATGATGTTGGGCTGTGTGGCGGCGAAACGGAACGCCCACGAGGCCGCCGAGGCGTCGGGGTTGAGCTCCTTGAGGGTGCGTGTGGCATAGGGCGGCAGCTGCGCAAGGCGTCCGCCAAGCAACGGCTCCATAACAAAGGTGGGTATGTTGAGAGACGCCAGGCTGGCATATAGCCGCGACGAGTTGGTGTTGCGCTCGTTAATCTCGTGGGCGTGGTTCCAGTCTACGTAGTTGTGCTGTATCATCACATGATCCCAGTGGTACTTGTCGTGCAGCGAGAGCAGGTAGTCGAAGGCACGCACGTCGCCGTGGTACGAGAAGCCGAGGTTGCGTATCCTGCCCGCTTCGCGCTCTTCGAGGAGGAAGTCGAGCATCCCGTTGTCGAAGAACCTGCGCCGCAAGGCGTCCATAGGCTCCACGGGCGACCCGTCGCGCTCTTGCCCCGGCATGCCTATGGAGTGCAGCATAACAAAGTCAAGGTAGTCGGTGCGCAGCTCTTTGAGCGAGTTGCGGTAGATGGCGATGCTTGCCTCGCGCGACCACGCGGCGCTGCTTTGGTTGGAGAGTTTGGTGCTTATAAGGTAGCTGTCGCGCTTGTGGCGGCTCAGCGCTATGCCCATGGCATGTTCGGAGCGGCCTTTGCAGTAGGGAGGGGCGGTGTCGAAGAGGTTCACGCCGTGCTCTATGGCATAGTCGGTGAGGCGGTTCACCTGCTCCTGGTCTATCTCCGTGTTGTCCTCGCGCCCGCTGTTGCCACCTATCGTTGGCAGGCGCATGCAGCCGTAGCCCAGTATCGACACCGGCGTGCCGTGCTTGTCCTTGCGGTAGGTCATCTTGTCCTTGGGAACCTCGCCGTCTGGCTTGTTGTCGCCAAGTATGTCGCCGCCCACGTTGGTGGTGCATGCCAGGGCGATGCCTGCTGTGGCGGCGCCTGCGGTAAGGGTCTTGAGAAATTCGCGTCGTTCCATATATTATGTTTCTGATTACTCTGATTGTTCCGAATAATCTGGATGGTTTAATCACAAATTACGCACATGCAGCTCCCTGCCTTCAACGTATATCGCGCTGAATGGTCGCACGGGGCACAGGTATTCGCAGGCTCCGCAGCCTATGCAGCGGCTCTCGTCGACCACGGGGCCTTGCTGTTGCATGGTGATGGCTTCGGCAGGGCAGTGGCGCGCGCAGTTGCCGCAGGCGGCTTCGCCTAAGGCAGCCAGACAGTTGTCGCGCAGCACCACGGCGTGGCCTATGCTTATGGTGCTCTTCTCTTCCGGTGTTATGCGCTTTATGGCACCCGTGGGGCACACCTCGCTGCACGCCACGCACTCTGGGCGGCAGTAGCCTTTCTCATAGCTCATTTCGGGCTGCATGAGGCTTTGCAGCTCCGCCGACGGGCGCAGCACACCGTTGGGACAGTGGCTCACGCAGAGCTGGCAGGCGGTGCAGTGCTTCTCAAAATGGCGCAGACTCACGGCGCCGTAGGGCTTCAGCGGTGTGGTGCGCTTGGGCACCGCCTTTTTCTGTATCGCGGCGAGGCCTCCGTCAATCTTGTGCTCCTGCGCTTTGATGGTGGCAGCCACTGCCACGGCGGCTGTGGCTGCAAGGAACTGTCGGCGGCTTGTGCCGTCGCCGCTGTCGGGCCGCTCTGTCGCCGTGGCGGCTTTCCCTCCTTTGGTGCGCAGGGTCAGCGCACCGGTGGGGCAGAGGCTCACGCAGTCCATGCAGGCCACGCAGCGCGACGTGTCGACGCTCTTGCTCGCTACGTCTATACACATGGCCTTGCACATCCGCTCGCATTTGCCGCAGCCAATGCACTTCTCGGCATCGAAGCGCGGCTGTACAAGGCTGTGGCGCGACAGGAGGCTGAGAGCGCTTCCCACGGGGCACACGCTGTTGCACCACAGCCGCCCACACAACAGCGAGAGTATGGCTACAGCCAGCAGCGTCGCACCGGCAACGATGGCAGTGGCGGTGCCGGCCGTGTGCAGGTCGGCAGCGGTGGCTACTATGCGCCCGTAGGCACTGTAGGGGGCTATGAGCAGGGCAACGCTGTTGAAGCCAGCAGCCAGGGATGCCACAAACAAGGCCAGCACAGTGTAGCGTAGCCAGTTGTGGGGCTTGCCGTATTTCATGCGCCCCTCTTTGCGCCGCTTGCCAATATGTCCAAGCTTGTAGAAGAGGTCTTGCAGTATCCCGAGCGGGCATACAACGCTGCAGTATACACGCCCCAGCAGGTAGGTGACCAGTAGGATGAATACTACAACAACCACGTTGGCGGCAAGCACCGCAGGCAGTAGTTGCAGCTTTGCCATCCACCCGAGCCAGTGGGCTGTGGCATCACCGGGTATCAGGAACAGAGCCGTGATGCCCAATAAGAATACTGTGGCGGCAACAATTCGTATTGCGCGAAGATGTTTCATATTGTTTTTATGTGAGATTGTGAAGCATGGCGTACATGGCAAGGCCTGCCACCGACTTGATGTTGGTCTTGCGGGTTATGTTCTTTCTGTGCGAGTTTACGGTGTGTATGCTTATGTGCAGCCGGTCGGCTATCTCCTTGCTGCTCAGTCCTTGCGCTACAAGTATCAGCACATCGGTCTCTCGTTCGCTCAGCTCGTAGTCGTCCTGTCGCTCTTTGACATTGTCTGCCGCTTTCTCTTTTTTCAGTTGGTCGCGGATGATGCGGACCACATCGCCGCGGTGGCAGCGTATGTCTATCACGGCATCGTAGGCTTCCAGCAGGTCGCGCTCAACATACTGGTATACAATGGCGAGTACAGGCATGGAAGGACGCGCAAGCCTCATGTCGGCAAGTTCGCGGCGCGTGGCGCAACCCTGCACAGTAGGGTTGATGAGCATCACGTCGGGGGCAAGCGTGGCAATGCGGCTTTCAAGATTGTTGGCGTCGTGGATAGGTGACAGAAGGTTGATGTCGGGCTCCGGACTCAGAATGTTTCGGAGACCTTCGGCGACAATTTCCGAGGGCTCTATTATCAATATGGCATTCTTGCTCATCTGGCTTTGCTGATTATTTTTGAGTAGGGTACGAGTACTTTCTCCTCTATCAAGGCGTGCTTCTTGAGATCCGACGAGAGCTGTAGTATGTCAAACACAAGCTCTATCGTTTCATCGGGTAGTGTGTCCGAAGGGAGGTATTTGTACACTATCTGGGTGAGGTCGGAGAGTTTGTCGACAAGTGTGTCGTGGACCAGCATGAAGTTTGTGCTCATCTTGTGAGGGTCGAGCAGGTATGGAAACACTTCGACCTCTTCGTGGTCGAAGTGTTCTTTCACCTCTGCTTGGTAGTCGTGGTAGAATTTTTCGAGCATGGTGCCGTATCGGGTGTCTATGCGCTTGGTCATATTGTGCAGGTGGCGTCCGATGTGAGGCAACCGTTCGTCGATGTAGTAGCGGTGCGAGGCTTGCAGGTAAGGTATGAGCAGCGACATGTCAATGTCGCTCAGCTCTTTGTCGGTGGGTAGGTAGTTGTCGAAAGTGTATATGTTGCACACAAGCAGCAGCAAATCCTCGGGCACATTGTTGGCCTTGCACACATCGCGAATGCTGCGGTCGCCAAAGCCCAGGGGTATGTTGAACCGAGGCAGGGTGAGTATCAGGTTGTGGTTGACCTCAATAAGGTAGGCCATCTTCATTGTGGGTTGGAAAAGTTGCATCTGGTCAGGAAAATTGTTGTTTGGATATGCTGTTCTTAGAGGCAAGGGCTATGGCTGTTATCGTTTGATGATTTTTTGCATCGTCATGCCATTGGGTGTTACTATGCGTGCTATGTATATGCCGGCAGGGTGGTTTGAGAGGTCTATGGCTTTCACGTTGGATTTGCTTGTTACCAAGTGTCCGTTGCAGCTGAACACCTCAACCTGCAAGGCGTTCTCGCTAAGGGTGATGCGTCCGTCTGTCGGGTTGGGGTACACATGTACCTGTGTGTTTATTGGAGCCTCTATGCCCTCAAAGTCGGTGGCTATCTCTATGTCGTCGATTACCAGTGCCATGCCGCCCATGGTGTAGTGCAGTATGCCAAGGTATATGGTCTGTCCGGCAAACTCGGCAAGGTCGACCACTATGCGTTTGTAGTCTTGGTCGGCTACTACCTGCAGCGGCATGATGGTGCGTGTGAAATCTCGTGCATGTGTGGGTTTTGTGGTGGCTACCTTCACTTCCACAGAGTCGGTGTAGGTGGGGGCTCCGTACGAGCGGGCAAAGAACGAGAGTTTTTGCGGGTTTTCGGCGTCGGGCATGTGCAAGGCAGGCGATACCAGGTAGTTGTCGCTCAGCACGGCGTTGCCCCAAAAGCCGTCGTGATAGGAGTAGGGGTAGTACGACCACGAGATGGCGGCGTCGTTGCCGCGGCGTATCAGGTGGCCCGCCAGCGTGGTGTCGGCGTCGAGGCGTGCTATCATCCCGCGTACCGACTCCCAGCCACGACCGTCGTTGTTGCCATCGAGCGGCTCCCAGCAACCCAGGGACTCGTCGAGTGGCTCGTGATAGGGGAACGTGGATACATGGTCTTCGCAGGCCGAGATGGTTATATAGCCGGTGTCCGTTGCGGTGCCTGCTGCAGTCTGCACTGTCACGATCACACGCTTGCGTCCTGCGGCGCTCGACGGCCATTGCACATACACGGTGTCGCCCATTGTCGGTGCAGTGATGCCTTCGCAGCTCCAGCGGCAGTTGGTTATAGGCAGCGAGCTCACTACCTTGGCAACAAGCCTTACACGCTGAGAGGAACGTGCCGTGACGGGCATCTCTATCTCCACTTCGGGGGCGGTGGCTGCCGTGGCCTCTATGCTGCGGACCTCAAGGCCTTCCACGTCGCGCAGGTTCTTGTGGCGCATGGCCACGTATATAGTGTCGCCGGCCCATTGGCTTAGCGATAGCACCCTCCTGACAGGCACTGCAGTGGGTTGCAGCGTCTCGCTGAAACTCGGCGTGGTAAAGTCGGACACTGCGTTGCCGTTGGTCGACACATAGACTTCGTAGACGGCGCGGTTGCTCAGCGGCTCGTAGGGCAGCACGCTCCACGACAGCTCGTAGTCTCCCGTGGCGGGCACCGCTATGGCTTGGCTTACCAGCCATACCCAGTGCCAGCGGTCGCGCTCCGTAAGGTACCAGCAGCCCAAGCCTATGTCGAAGGTCTCGGTGAAGGGCAAGGTGAGCGGCTTGGTGCAGTCTATCACGCGTATGGAACGGTAGGCGGTGTCGTATCCGTTGCCGTAGGTGCCTATAAGGCGCATGTTGTAGGTGCCCACGGAGTCCCATGTGGCTCTGATACTGTTGCCGGTGCCATTGCCTATGCCGTCAATCTGCCATGAGTAGCTTGTAAGCCCGGAGCCCGACAGCAGCACGGCACGCAACACGGTTGTGTCGCCGGCGTATACGTATGCGGGGCAGTATATCGCCACAACGGGCCAGCCTGTCTGGTGTATCCTCAGCCCGTCGAGCATCAGCGCACTCTGGTCGGTGCAGTCGTGGTGGCGGAAGGCTATGCGGATAGTGCGCCCTGCGTATGGCGAAAGGTCAACGGTGCGGCACACATAGCCCCTCCCGTTGAGTGTCTCGCTGAAGAGCTGCGTTTGAAAACTCGCAATGTTCGAATCACCATCTAAGGATACGTATACCGTGTAGTGTTCCTCGTAGTTCAGCGTGTCGAGGGCCGACGCCATCCATACAAGGCTCAGGTCGCCGCTCTGCGGCATGACAATGGAGGGGCTGATAAGCCAGTTGTCGGGCGTGAGCTCGCCCTCTTCAATGTCGTAGGAGGCCGACAGTGCCACACCCTGTCCGGCATAGGCCACGCCGTAGCCGCTGACGGTGGTCCAGCTGCGCCCGTCGGTGTCGGCGTCGGCGGTGAGCCAGCCGCGCAACCCATTCTCAAAGCCTTCTCGATAAGGGAAGTTGCGAACAACGAGAGATTTGGTTTCCGATTTCTGTTGGGTGGTAGGTGCGGCAATGCTGCCGGTGCGGTGGCTGATGCCGGCACAACGGCTGCCGGGGCACTGCCACGCAGGGTGGTTTTGTGCACTTGCATTGAGTGCAACGATAGTGATGAGTAGCAAGATGTGTTTTTTCATGTGTTCTTTATTAAAAGAAACCTATAATGTTATTGTTGTTTGTTTAGCGATTGTCCGATGGCTTAATTGAGTAGGCGGCTTTCGCCCCATTTGTATTGTGGGTATGCTTTTTTGAGGTCGTTGGCGGAGCCTTCCACGCCAGAGCCGCCGCTGGTGGCAAACACACAGAGCACCTTGCCGGTGAAGTCGTGCTTCTCAATAAAGGTGTTGATGATTGTGGGTGCGGTGTACCACCACACGGGGAAGCCAATCCAGATGGTGTCGTAGTCGGCAAGGTTGTCTATCTTTCCTTGCACCTCAGGGCGCGAGCTTTTGTCGTTCATTTCAAGCGTCGAGCGCGACTGCTTGTCGCGCCAGTCGAGGTCGGCGTCGCTGTAGGGTAGGGCAGGGGTAATGGCGTAGAGGTCGGCTCCCAACTCCTGGGCAAGCTGCTCGGCGGCACGCTTGGTGGTGCCAGTCGCCGAGA
The DNA here is from genome assembly GCA_017454015.1 of Bacteroidales bacterium. Lineage (GTDB taxonomy): Bacteria > Bacteroidota > Bacteroidia > Bacteroidales > P3 > Colimorpha. The sequence goes on from JAFTDW010000030.1 coordinate 39,007, forward strand.
AATAGGCTACGAGGGTTTTCTTGTTGTTATCCATGGTGTTTTCGCTTTTGTTGGACGGTTGCGCACAGCCATTGAGGCAGGCTGCGACGGCAGCCGCAAATAATAGTGTTTTTATATTCATAAAAATTACTTGTATATTGTTTTGTGTTACAAATATTTATATATTCCGCTTTTGGGCTGGGTGTATCTTGCAAAAATAATAATAATATTTGGTTTATGGCTATGGGGGGTGTGACCTAACTATCAACAATCATTGTTTATTACTTTATAGACAGTGCGTTAAGTGTGGTTAAAAAGAAACTCACAGCATTTTATTGAAAACTTCTTATCGGTGTTGTACACACCGCATTGAAATTATGACTAACTTTGCAAATTGTTTTCACTTGTGTTGTTATGAAAGCTAAATATATATTACTGTTGGTTTTGTGTGCGATGTCGGGCTTGGTGTCCTTCGGACAAAACAGCCAGACCGTCAAGTTCGACAATCAGAACCTGCCGGAACAGCTGCTGGCATGGCTCGACCAGGCGACAGCCGACAAGGAACGCAAATCGCTCAACGCCAAACTGGTCAAACAGTTTGAACCAGTCTACGGCTCTATGGAGCTCGACATGAAAGACCGTCTCGTCGAGGTGATGCACACCCTGCAGAAACTCCGCATCAAACCTCTGCCGGAGGTCTACAGCTATATCGAGACGCTCAACATGATGGCCCTGAAGAAGGGCGGCTCTAATTTTGAGCAGTGGTTTGCCATAACCGAGTATTTGTCGAGCAAGTCTAAGAGCCTTAAGGATTTCAACTCCTTTGTGACCTTCACCAACGAGTTGGTTTCCGACAACTTGCTGTGCAGCTCCAAAGGCGCCAAGTGGCATGTGGCGCCGGGCACCACGTTTGCCATGAGCTTGCAGGGCAAGGATATCGTGGTGGATTTCGCCAAGCCGTTCAACCTCACCTACGCCTCCGACCGCGACGAGAATGTGCTGCTCGGCACCACGGGGCGCTACTACTTTCTCGACGCCCGTTGGGTGGGGCACGGAGGCACCGTGACATGGGAGCGCACAGGTCTCGCAGCCAATGTGTGCAACGCCGTGCTGAACAACTACGAGGCTATACTCAAGTTCCCCAAGTTCACCGCCGATTCAGTGAAATTTACCAACACCAACTACTTCCCCCAGCCCATCTACGGTCATCTTGAAGAGCAGCTCGCCGGAAAACAGGACCCCGACAAGTACACTTTCCCCAAGTTTCAGTCGTATCAAAAGAATTTCAAGCTCAAGGAGATAGCTCCAGGGGTGGACTATAGCGGCGGCTTTATGATGCATGGCGCCAAGTTTATCACATCCGACCAGAAAAACCCCGCCACCCTCGTCTTTTACCGCTCTGGCAAGCCGTTCCTCAAGGTCAGCTCTCCCAAGTTCACCATCACCACCAAACGTATTGTGAGCGAGAATGCTGCCGTGCGTATAATGCTCGACAACGACTCTATGTACAATGCCGGCATCACGGTGCGCTATCTCGTTGAAGATGCCAAGGTGTACCTCATCAACAACCTAAAACGTAACTACTACAGCCCCTACAACAACACATACCACAACCTCGACATGCACTGCGAGCACATGGTGTGGGACATGCGCGGCGACCTGCTGGAGATGTCAATGATTAACGAGGGTGGGGGACAGAGCTCCTCGACTTTCGAGTCGCAGGATTATTTCTCCGACGATAAGTTCCGCCAGATTCAGAGCATCGATGAGGTGAGCCCCGTGTTGCGCGTATACCGTTATATGAAAAGCCGCGGCATGGCGCGTGACTTCTTTGTCGACGAGCTGGCTCAGCATGTCCACATGGATGTCATACAGGCCAAGTCTATGGTGCACACCCTCGCCCATTCGGGTCTGGTAAGCTTCGACCAGAACAGCGGCCTCATCACTGTGCACGACAAGCTCATCTCCTACGCCAAGGCCTATAGCAAGTCGCCCGACAACGACTACGATGCCATAAGCCTCGAAAGCAACGTGAAAGGTGTCAATGCCCGCCTTACGCTGAAAGACAACCAGCTGGCAGTGTATGGTGTCAAGCGCTTCATAGTGAGCGACAGCCAGCAGGTGGTGATCTTCCCCAAAGACGGCAACGTGGTGATTGGCAAGAACCGTCTCATTAGCTTCGACGGCCGTATCGACGCTGGCAAGTTCTACATGTACGTCTCTAAGGCTCGCTTCATCTACGATGAGTTCAAACTCGACCTGCCGGTCATCGACTCCCTCTACTTCTATGTCTCCAGTTTTAACAACTCCAAGAAAGACCATATAGTATATACCCCGCTTTTCAACCTCACAGGCAACATAATGGTCGATAAGCCCGACAACCATTCGGGACTCAAGAAAAACAAGGGATACCCCATACTCAACAGCCTCAAGGACAGCTATGTATACTATGACCGCAAGGATATATACGGTGGTGCATACAAGCGCGACAAGTTTTATTACACCCTCAAGCCGTTCGCTATCAATGACATGCTCCACTTTGTCACCGACAGCCTCAAGTTCAACGGCTCGCTGACCTCGGCGGGTATCTTCCCCGAAATCGTGGAGCCGTTGCGTGTGCAGCGCGACTACTCGCTGGGCTTTGTGCGCCAGACTCCCAAGTCGGGCCTGCCAGCCTACGGGGGCAAGGGTACCTATACCAACACCGTAGATCTCAGCTATAAAGGGTTCCGCGGTCAGGGCGCTGTTGACTACCTCTCCGCTCATATCGACTCCAAGCAGATAGTGTTCCTGCCCGACTCCATGCTCTCGGTGAGCGATACCTTCTATGTCGCCGAGGATGCCACATTCCCCGACATACACAACGGGCAGTGCTTCCAGCGCTGGTATCCCTACCGCGACTCTATGCGCATCTCCATGCTGCGCAACGGCAAGCCTTTTGGGCTTTACCGCAACGAGGTGACCCTCACCGGCAACACCACCATCATGCCCGGCGCGGCCTACGCCTCGGGCACCGCGGCAATGGGCGACGGCACCCTGGTGTCGCGCCGCATGGAACTCCACAGCCGCGACATGTCGGCGCGCCGCTGCTCGTTTACCGTCACCGCGCCAAGCTACAACAACATAGCCTTTGCCACCTCGGGCGTCAAGGCCGCTGTGGATTTCGACAAAAGGAGCGGCGACTTCGTCTCCGACATGGGGATTCTGCCCGCCGACTTGCCGCTGGTGAACTATAAGGCCTACCTCGACAGGTTCAGTTGGCATATCGACCGCAAGATTCTGGAGCTGCGTAATTCGCAGAACTCCGCAACGGGGGGCATAGCGCAGATGGATATACGCCACCGCGCCGACCAGCCCACCATGCCCGGTGTGCGCCTCGTGAGCACCGCGCCGTCGCGCGACAGCCTCGCTTTCTGCTCCGTGGAGCCCGCCTACTACTACGACCAGCCCTCGCTCTCCTGCGCCAAGACATATATAGTCAACGTGGCCGACGCGGCAATCATGCCCGGCGGCGACACCGTGCGCATCTCCTCGCGCGGCGACATGGACCTCATACATGGCGCCACGATACTCGTCTCGCGGCAGTCGAAGTACCACACCTTCACTTCGGGCGAGGCGCTTGTCTCCAGCTCGCGCCAATATGCCGCCAAAGGCAGATATATATATGTTGACGAGGAGCAGAAACAGCTGCCCATACAGTTCGACACCATAGCCCCCGACCAGCAGGGTCGCTCGGTGGCAAGCGCTTTCCTCTCCGACGATGCCGACTTCCACCTGAGCGCAGCCTTTGCCTATGCCGGCAAGGTCACGGCCTATGCCGACAAGCAGTTCCTCTTCTTCGACGGCGGCATGCGCCTCATACACAACTGCTCGCCGCAAGCCGACAGGGCGCTGCTCGCCTTCAAAGGCTACATCGACCCCGAGCATATCAGCGTGGAGGTGCCCGAAATCCCCACCGACTGGAAAGGCAACCCCATTGCCGCGGCAATCCTCTTCAACCGCACCGCCGACCTCATGCCGTACCACGCCTTCCTCACCAATAACCGTGTGGCCGACAACGCCCTGCTGACAGCCTCCGGCAGGCTCGCTTACCTCAAAGACAAGAAACAATACATCATAGCCTCGCAAGAAAAAATCGACGACTTCGAGAATACCTACGCTCCATACCTCACCCTCGACACACGCACCTGCATGGCTTCCGGCGAGGGCCCGATAAACTTCAACCAGTCGCAGCTCTATCTCAAGATGCTGCAGTACGGCACCATACAGACCGACGGCCGCGACCACAACAAGACCAAAATCACATCGGTGTTTGGCATCACATTCCCATTCGACGACCACGTGCGCGACGTTATGGGCCAGTACATAGCCGACGACCTGCGCCTGACCCCTGCATCCGACGAGAACGAGCTGTTGCGCTCGGCATGCCGCTACTATATGGGCGCCGAAGAAGGCAACCTCGCCTATCTCACCTACCGCATGAACGGCTACTTCGGCAAAGTGCCGCAGCAATTGTTTTCCACCATGCTCTTCGAAAACGTGGAGTGGCACTACTCCTCGGCTATGGGCTATTACCACGACGGTCCGGTAGTGCTCTCGTCCATAGGCAACAAGGAGCTACACCTGCAGGTTCAGGCCAAGATGCAGCTTCACCGGCGCGGCACCGCCACCTACCTCACGGTATATCTGCAGGCAGCTTCCGACCACTGGTACTACTTCAACTACGAGTTTACCAGCCGCCAGATGGTGGTGCAGTCCAGTGTGGGTGAATGGGTGGACATGATCAAGTCGCTCTCAGCAGAGAAACGCCATGTCGACGGCCCTGACAACGGCTACACCTACCGCATCTCCACATCGCGCAACGAGGTCCCCAACTTCCTCACACGCTTCAGCGGCGGCACCGCAAGCGACGACGAATAACCTTCCCCCAACCCATAAAACCTTTCAACCCATAAAACCTTATAACCTTATAACCCTCCAATAACATCATGAAACCATCCCGATTTTTAACCGTGGCAGCCATAGCCCTTCTTTTGGCTGGCTGTTCCTCCAACAAAGAGTCCAACGTCATAGGCAAACCCGAAGTCACCGTTGCCGACGGCCGTTTTACCCCCGAGGTGATGTGGCAGCTGGGCAAAATGACCGAGACGGCTCTCTCGCCCGACGGCACCACACTGGCTTATGTCCTTACCTACTACGACATGCCGGCCAACAAAGGCAATGCGGATATATACCTCCTGCCGTCCGACGGCAAGGGCGACGCCCGCAGGCTTACAGCCACCAACGCCAGCGAGTTCTCCATTGTGTGGCTCGACGACAACACCATCCTTTTCTGCCGCGGCACCCAGATTTTGTCTGTCGACGTGACCTCCGGCCGTGAGCGTGTCATTGCCGAGAACGAGCGCGGATACGAAGGCTTCAAGCTCTCGCCCGACGCATCCAAGATACTCTACATAAGCACTGTGCCGGTGAATCGTCCGGATCACTTGGCGCCACTCTTCAAGGACCTCGACAAAACCACGGGTCGTATCAATGAAGACCTTGCCTACCGCCACTGGGACTGCTGGGTCGACGAGATACCCCATATCTTCCTCGCCGATTTCGACGGACGTGAGCTCTCCAACATCACCGACCTCCTCAACGGCCAGCCCTACGAATGCCCCATGCGTCCCTGGGGCGGTGTGGAACAGTTCAACTTCTCGCCCGACGGCGCCCTCATAGCCTACACCTGCCGCGCCAAGACAGGCTACGACTACGCCCACTCCACCAACAGCGACATATATGTCTATGACACACGCGACGCTTCGGTCCGCAACATCTCCGAGGGCATCATGGGCTACGACCAAAACCCCGTGTTCAGCCACGACGGCACCATGATAGCTTGGGAGAGCATGGAGCGCGACGGCTATGAGAGCGACAAGCTGCGCCTCATGGTGCTCAACCTCGAAAACAACGAGCTCTGCGACCTCACCGAGCAGTTCGACTACGGCGTGTCGTCTATCGCTTGGTCCGACGACGACAGCCAGCTCCTCGCCGTGGTGATGTACCGCGGCACACAGCAGATATTCGCCTTCGACCGCGTGGCTCACCATGTGCGCCAAGTTACCGCGGGCAAGCACGACATCAACGGCTTCGAGCTTCGCAGCGACGACATCTACGCCAATCAGGTGAGCATGTCCTATCCGCAGGAGATATACCACTACAGCCTTGCCGCCACCAATGGCGAGGGACAGAAAATCAGCGCGGTCAACGATGATGTGTTGTCACAGGTTCGCATGGGCCGCACCGAGGAACGCTGGATAGAGACCGTCGACGGGCAGCAGATGCTCGTATGGCTCATCTACCCCTACGACTACGACAGCACTCGCACCTATCCGGCGCTGCTCTTCTGCGAAGGCGGTCCGCAGAGCATGGTGGGTCAGTTCTGGAGCACCCGCTGGAACTTCCAGGTGATGAGCGGCGCAGGCTACTTCGTCATAGCCCCCAACCGCCGCGGCTGCCCGGGCTTCGGCACCCAGTGGTGCGAAGAGATCAGCAAGGACTACGGCGGACTCTGCATGCAAGACTACATGCGTGCCACCGATGCCATAGCCGACGCCATGCCGCAGATAGACAAAGAGCGTATCGGCGCCTGCGGCGCCAGCTTCGGCGGCTACAGCGTCTACTGGCTCGCGGGCCACAACCACGACGTCAAGGGCTACAGCGACGGACGCCGTTTCAAAACCCTCCTCGCTCACAACGGCATGTTCAACTTCGAGCAGCAGTACCTCGAAACCGAGGAGATGTGGTTCGAAAACTGGGAGCTCGGCGGACCCTACTGGGATCGCAACAACCCAGTGGTGAAAAACAGCTACGCCCAGTCTCCCCATCTCTTTGTGGATAAATGGAATACTCCAATCTGCGTGGTGCATAGCGAATTCGATTTCCGTATCGTGGCTTCGCAGGGTATGGCTGCCTACAACGCGGCACAGATGATGCATCTGAAAAGCCGTTACCTCTACTTCCCCGACGAGACCCACTGGGTGCTGCGTCCGCAGAACAGCCTCCTGTGGCACCGCAACTTCATAGACTGGTTCGACCAGACCTTGAAACAATGATTTTTGGAAATAATTATAAACTATTAAAAAAAAATCCTTATCTTTGCAAAACGTGCCAAAATTTTTTGCTACGTCCAACTTTTAATAAATCAAGCTAATGACACCAAAACACATTGAGCATATCGGCATCGCTGTGACCAATCTCGACGAGGCTATCCGCTATTGGGAGGATGTTATGGGTCTCAAATGTTATGCCATTGAAGAGGTGAAAGACCAAAAAGTGAAAACCGCTTTCCTTATGTGCGGCGAGGTTAAGATAGAGCTTCTCGAAGCCACCTCCCCCGAGAGCACCATCGCCTCTTTCATAGAGAAAAACGGTGGCAAGGGCGGCATTCACCATATCGCTTTCGCCGTCGACAACACCGATCAGGCTCTCAACGACGTCAAGGAGAAAGGCGCTCGCCTTATCGACCAGCAGTCGCGCCCCGGCGCCGAGGGACTCCACATCGGATTCCTCCACCCCAAGAGCACTCTGGGTGTCCTCACCGAACTCTGCTGCAAATAACAACACTGCAAACCGCATATTATACATATAAATATGGCTTTCGAAGAAAAAATCAAGGAACTTCTCGAGAAACGCGGAGAAGCGAAGATGGGCGGCGGCCAAAAACGCATCGACAAACAGCATGAGCAGGGCAAGCTTACAGCCCGTGAGCGTATCGCCTTACTGCTCGACGAGGGCTCCTTTGAGGAGTTCGACATGTTCGTTACTCATCGCTGCACCAATTTCGACATGCAGAAACAGTCGTTCCTCGGCGACGGCGTGGTAACAGGCTACGGCACCATCGATGGCCGCTTGGTCTATGTCTTCGCACAGGATTTCACCGTCTTTGCCGGCTCCTTGAGCGAGACCATGTCGCTCAAGATCTGCAAGGTGATGGATCAGGCTATGAAGGTCGGTGCACCTGTCATCGGTCTCAACGACTCCGGCGGAGCACGTATCCAGGAGGGTTGCAACTCCCTCGCAGGCTATGCTGAGATTTTTGAGCGCAACATTCTGGCCAGCGGTGTCGTGCCGCAGATCAGCGCTATTTTCGGCCCCTGCGCCGGAGGCGCTGTCTATAGCCCCGCTCTTACCGACTTCATCCTTATGACCAAGGAGAACAGCTATATGTTCCTCACGGGTCCCAAGGTGGTCAAGACTGTCACCGGCGAGGATGTCAGCGTCGACAAACTCGGTGGCGCCATGGTCCACGCTTCCAAGAGCGGTGTGGCCCATTTCGTAGGCGATACCGAGGAGGATACCATCCAGCTCATCCGCAACATTGTGAGCTATATCCCCAGCAACAACTTCGAAGAGGCTCCCGTCGTGGCTACCGACGACCCCATCGACCGTCTGGAGGATTCGCTCAACCACATAATCCCCGAGAACCCCAACACTCCATACGACGTCAAGGATGTCATCCTCGCTATTGTCGACGATGGTCAGTTCCTCGAAGTCCATGAGAAATTCGCTTCCAACCTCGTGGTCGGATTTGCCCACATGGGTGGCGTGAGCGTCGGCGTGGTCGCCAACCAGCCCAAGGCAATGGCTGGCGTGCTCGACTGCAACGCAAGTCGCAAGGGCGCCCGTTTTGTGCGCTTCTGCGATGCTTTTAATATCCCATTGGTGACACTCGTCGATGTCCCCGGCTTCCTCCCCGGAACTGGCCAGGAGTATGGCGGCGTCATTGCCCACGGCGCCAAGATGCTCTTCGCCTATGGCGAGGCTACGGTGCCCAAGGTTACCGTGACCCTCCGCAAGTCGTATGGCGGCGCTCATATAGTGATGAGCTGCAAACAGTTGCGTAGCGACATCAACTACGCCTGGCCTACGGCTCAGATTGCCGTGATGGGTGCCAGCGGTGCCACCGAGGTGTTGCAGGGTCGCGCCCTCAAAGAGATTACAGACCCCGCAGAGAAAGCCAAGTTCATGGCCGAGAAGGAGAAGGAGTACAACGACCAGTTTGCCAACCCCTACAACGCTGCCAAGTACGGCTATATCGACGATGTGATAGAGCCGCGCAACACCCGTTTCCGCGTTATTCGCGCCCTTCAGGCTCTCGCCACCAAGAAGGACTCGCTCCCCATGAAGAAACACAACAACATACCTCTGTAGTCGTCACTCGGGTAGGGTTCCCCCTTACCCCAAAACCTTTCAACCCTTTAACCCTAAAACCGTTTAACCTTATAACCCTTAAAAAACCATGAAGAAAATTCTTTTGACCCTCGCTGTTGCCGTCGCTTTCACCATCGGCATCTCTTCTTGCAACAACAATAACGTCGAGCAGACCGAGTGCAACGCCACTGAGCAGGTTGATACCGTGAACCAAGAGTGCGAGCATCACTGCCACCATCAGTGCACATGCCCTGACACCGCTTGCGCCGCCGCTCACTGCCAGGGTTGCCCCGACACCACTTGCTGCAAACCCGAGTGCTGCAAAGCCGAAGGTAAAGAGTGCTGCAAGGCCGAAGGCAAAGAGTGCTGCAAGGCTGAAGGCAAAGAGTGCTGCAAAGCTGAAGGCAAAGAGTGCTGCAAAAAAGAGGCCGGCAAATAAGCCACAGTCCCTCTTTCCGTAAAAGAATAGCCGCCGCAGCTTGCGTGCGGCGGCTTGTTTCCCTCAAATCTACACTCTCAATAGAACTAACGTGAGTAAGAGAATTATAAGCAAGTTTGCCGGTGCATTTCTTGTGCTGGCGCTCGCGGTGGGCTCCGCTTCCTATGCCCAACCGTCGAGCAACGGGGCTGGTGGCCCCAACCCCGACGGCATGTCGGGTGCCACCCAAACCCCTCATCAACCAAGTCCCAATGGACAGCCGCCGATGGTTATGCCCCATCCTGGCGACGGTTGCGGTATGGATGCCATGCCTCTTCGTATTACCGAGCTGAAGCCCGTAACGATGTGCATGATGTCCAGCAATTGTTTTATACTGATTGATAGCGTCGACTGCGCCGTAGATATGCTTCAGGTCATGCCGTGCGCCAATCATCAGGGCGACACCATAGTCCGCGTGGGTCGCTATGTCTCCGATGTCTACAAAGGTCGCCACGACCTTGTCAACATCCTCCGCCCGCAGTCGATTGCTGTGGCCGGTGGCCGTCTGTTGGTGCTCAGCTCGTCGCGCGACAGCTCTTATCTGGCTGTCTTGAGCCTCGATCCGAGAAACGACAGCCTTATCCCTGTGGCAACAGCGGGGTTACCGTTCCGCTCACAGATTGTCCAGGCCACACCGTGCGGCCGCAAGGTCACTGTTGCCGGTGTCAACCAGTCTGGCTATGATATCAGAATATTACGCAGTCCCGAAGGGATTGACAATATAGCTGCAGCTATCCCAACCAGCTGCCACTACCATGTGCCTCAGCAGGCGGAGCGCATACAGTCGTCCGACCCCGTGGGTGTCGGCCTTACCGCTGTCGCCGTCACCGTGGTGTTCTTTGCACTTATGTGCATAGCTTTGATACTCAAAGGCTATGGTTCTGCAATCCGCAAAGTGCAAGACAAGAAAGCCGCCAAGGCCAAGGCACAAGAGACCGGCTCCGCCGCTCCCGTTGAGTCCTCCGCCGAGGGCGACACCCCGGGAGATGTCTATGCCGCCATCGCCGCAGCCATCTATCTCTACGATGAAGAGCTGCACGACGAAGAGGATAACATCATCACTATCCAGAAAGTCGAACGCGCATGGACTCCGTGGAACGCCAAGTATTATAATATGAATCATTACTTCAATAATAAAAAGAGATGAAAAATTTCAAATTCAAAATAAACGGTGCCGACTATAATGTTGACATCAACGAAGTTGAGGGACAGGAGATAACACTCGATGTTAACGGCACACCCTATAAGGTTACTGTCGACAAGGAGTTGAAGCAGAAACCCAAGCCCCGCATAGCAACCAAATCCGAACCTCGCGTTGCTCCGGCAGCCGGTGGCGCAGTGCAGCGTTCCGAGGCTCCCGCTCCTTCGGCAGGTGGCTCAAAGGTTGTCACCCCGCTCCCGGGCACTATCCTCGACGTGTTTGTCAACGTAGGAGACAAAGTCACAGCCGGTCAGCGTGTGGTGCTCCTCGAGGCCATGAAGATGGAGAACAACATTGAGAGCGATGTCGACGGTACTGTGACCGCCGTCTCTGTGCGCAAAGGCGACAGCGTGCTCGAAGGCCAGACACTCATTGTTATCGGCTAACCGTTGTGATTTTTCATTAAGTTTTCAGAAAACAATTCGCTATTCTAAATAATAGAGACTAATGCTGACACTTGCTACAGGCGGATTTATGGACTTCATGTCCACCCAGCTCGCACAATTCTGGATGTACACGGGCTTCCACAATGTCCTTTGGGGACATATCATCATGATTCTCATCGGCCTCGTGTTCATTTTCCTCGGCATACGGTTCGAATTTGAGCCGCTGCTGCTCGTCCCTATCGGATTCGGTATGCTCGTGGGTAATATCCCTTTCTACCCTGGACTGAAGATAGGTATCTACGAGAACGGCTCCGTGCTGCACATACTCTACCATGGTGTGCAGAACGGTTGGTATCCGCCGTTGATATTCTTGGGTATCGGGGCAATGACCGACTTCTCGGCGTTGCTCTCCAATCCTAAGCTCTTCCTCATCGGAGCCTCTGCCCAGGTGGGTATCTTTGCCGCCTACATGGGAGCCCTTGCCCTTGGCTTTGCCCCCAACGAGGCCGGTGCTATCGGCATCATCGGCGGTGCCGACGGTCCCACGGCAATCTTCCTCTCCTCGCAGCTCGCCCCCCATCTCATGGGTGCTATCGCGGTGTCGGCATACTCCTACATGGCTCTTGTGCCGGTTATTCAGCCGCCCATCATGCGACTGCTCACCACCAAGAAAGAGCGCGTCATTCGCATGCGTCCGCCGCGCCAGGTGTCGCGCCTTGAGAAGATAACGTTCCCCATCCTCGGCCTCCTCTTCTGCGCTTTCATAGTGCCCTCGGGTCTGCCGCTGCTCGGTATGCTCTTCTTTGGCAATATCCTCAAGGAGAGCGGCGTCACCAAGCGCCTCATGGATGTGGCAAGCAATGCCGTGGTCAACGTATGTACGCTCCTCATCGGCATCACCGTGGGCGCATCCACTCAGGCCACCTCGTTCCTCACGGGCCGCTCGGTGCTTATCTTCGCCCTCGGTGCCTTCTCGTTCATCGTGGCTACTTTCTGCGGCGTGCTCTTCGTCAAGGTCTTTAACCTCTTCCTGAAAGAGGGCAACAAGATCAACCCGCTCATCGGCAACTCCGGCGTCAGCGCCGTCCCCGACGCAGCTCGCGTGTCCAACAATGTAGGCCTTGAGTACGACAAGACCAACTACCTGCTCCAGCACGCCATGGGCCCCAACGTGGCCGGCGTGGTGGGCTCGGCTGTCGCCGCAGGTATTTTGCTCGCTTTCTTGCATTGATTTCACTTTTTTTCAACAAATTGAAAAAAAAATCGTATTTTTGCAAATTATAAGTAATAAAAGAAAAAACATAAAAATTATCTAAAATGACGCATTTCAAGCATTTTGCAATGGTTGCCATAATCGCAGGTTTTGTGTCCGGCGGTGTGGCTATGGCGCAAACACCCAATCTCACCTTCCCCTTCTCTCACCAGAATGGCTATTTCAATAGTCAGCGCTGCGTGAACAATGGTTGGGACACAGTGGTCGACTGCAACAATCCGTCCATCTACCTCAAAATAGGTACCTCGGTAACGTCGCAGCAGTTTTCGCACTACACAACAGAGAGACCTGTCTACCGTCCCGTTATCCCGTTCGAGCCCTCCAGCTTGTTGAACATGACAGAGTACGGCTACCAGTATATGCCATTCCTGTCGACCGACGACGTTGAGCCCGACAGTACCCTCACCGCCACCGGCTACAACCGTTTCACAAGCTCCATAGCATTGCCTTTCAACTTCTGCTTCTTCGGCCATGTCTATGACGCTTTCTGCATCGGCGAGGATGGCGTTATCAGTTTCGGTCGCTACCAGGAGAATGCCACCGTCAATCCCAACGTGGCTCCTATCAATTCTATCCTTGCAGTGTTCGAAGACCTCAACCCGTACCACGGCACCCAGATCAACCGCGACCCCAACCGCGGTATCTACTACAACGTCGTAGGCGAGTTTCCCCACCGCAAGATCTGCGTCACCTGGTACAAAGTGCCCCAGGCAGGCTATACCGATGCCGCACAGCATTATGCTACTTTCCAAGTGGTGCTTTATGAAGGCACCAACATTATCGACATCTTTGTCGAGCACCACAGTGTCAACAACCTCAACCGCGACTGGTTCACCTCTCTCACCAACCGTAACGGCAACTACTCCCAGCAGGTCAATGGTGGTTGGGTCAACGCTGTCAGCATCAGCCAGAAAGCTTGGCGTTTCGTGCCCCAAGGCGAGCGTGAGCTTGGTCTTACTTGGTACGAGGGAACCGATACCAGCGTCCGCACCGGTCGCGTAATTGCCCGCGATGTCGACTCCATCCTTGTGAATCCCACCGCCACCACTACCTACACCGCCTGCCTGCGTTACCACTCCTGCAACGGTTTGGACTATATCTTCTCGCAGCCCATCGTTGTTGGCTATGACAACAGCTCCAATGTCAGCATCCAGGGTCCCGAAGCCGTCGCCAACGGCGAGTCGGCCCGCTTGATGCTCGACCTCTCCAACAACTACGGCTTGGAGAGCATCAACTGGTTCGACGGCAGCAATGCCCAGAGCGTCCATGTGAACCCCACCGCCACCACCACCTACTGGTGTGTAGTGAAAGGCACCAACGGCTGTGTCGACCGCCTCACCCACACTGTAGCCCTCGGCAATGAGAGCAAGGGCGTCTCCAACTTCAGCGATGCCACAATCACCAACCACGAAAACATCATCACAGTCCGCTGCGCCGCCAACGCCCCTGTCATCGTTACCGATGTCACTGGCCGTGTAGTCTACCAGACCACTGGCAAGCATGCCGAGACCCTCGACATACAGGTGCCTGGTCACGGTGTCTATCTCGTCAAGCTGGCTGGTCAGAAAGTGACCAAAGTCGCTGTGATGCGCTAACCCCGACAGAGCGATTTGAAAAGCATGTGCCTAAGGCACAAACATATAATCCTAAGCCTTGCGCTCCTATTTGTGGCCTTAAGCCCGATAGGAGCGCAGGTTTCTAATTCATCCAAGGAGCTGCCCACAGGATGTAGCAGCAGGATAGTGTTGCTGGATACCTCCAAGGCGGGCTACTCCAGTGTCAAGTTTGTCATTGCACAAGGCGACTCGGCACTATACCATCTATGGTCGGCCAACAACTTCAGGTTGGACACTCTCGGAACCGCAACGGACACGTTGAAAATCACGGTGCGCAGAGGCGACACCGACACAGTGGTCCTCACGTCGCTGCACTTCGCCGACAGTGAATATTCCCGCAACATAGTGACCAACGGCGATCTGGAGCAGGGATATGTATACTTCAATGTCGACCATAGGTTGACCTACCAGCGGTGGCCCAGCGACACGGCTTTGCTCTACCCGGGCAATTTCGCTGTGGATACCAACCCGCGGCTTTATCGCTCGAGCGTCTATCCCGACACTCTCCACGATGGCAACATGCTTATGGTTCACAGCCTGCCATGTGACAGCAACGGCCTCTGCGTGGACTCGCTCTTCGCAGCAACACTTTACAATATTGATACCGACGGCTACTATCTTTTGAGTTTCGAGGCCGCCACTCTCGTCAGCCCTATTACCGAGATAACGTTAGGCTTCAGTGCCGGCGACACCACTTATAATCTCGGTCTTGACGACAATTTCTTTCTGTGGCGCGACAGCACGTGGCTGTGGCATGCCCACGGACTTGACTCTGTCAATATCAACATTGTCATTTCCAATCCAAACCCAACTGATGGCGATACTCACAGCTTTGCCATCGACAATATAGCTGTGCGTCAGTTGTGCAAGGCTCGCGACACTGTCCGCCTTGCTGTTCTCGACTCGGTTATGCCCGACACCACTTTCCACCGCAACCGCTGCATCGATTCAACAGTCGTCATAACTCTGCCACTGAGTGGCAGTAAGGTAGTGGTGGGGAGCGACACGTCGTTGCTCGACTCCTCTGTCGTCCTTTTGCAACAGACGGATAACTACGGAACAATCTATAGTTACACCTACCTCTCCATCAGGGTCTATGTGGTGTTCGACACCATTTTCGAGCATTCCGACACTGCTGTTGTCTCCGGCGTATTATTGAATTACCGCGATCTCTTTAGGGAAGACTTGACGTTTGAAGACGAGCTGTTTCTTGCCAAGCATCCGTGGTTTGTCGAAGTCTTGGACACCAGTTTCGTAAGAGACCATTTCGAGGTGGAGGGTTGTTACTCGGGTATAATGGCCGCCAATGGCTATTGCGACAGCACTATCCATTACCATTTCCGTTTCCCGTTGAACTGCGACAGCAATCTCGGGTTCCCGACAGTTGTCACGCCCAACAACGATGGCGTCAACGACTGCTTCGGCATATATAATATGATAAAGGAGACTCCCGACCAATGCCATTGTTACGAGCATAGCACTCTCAAGATATACAATCGTTGGGGCAAGCTCGTCTACCATGTCAAGGACATGCGTCTCGAAGAGGATTTCTGGTGCCCGGGCAATGAGCCGGAAGGCGTGTACTTCTATTACTTCACCGCGCAGAGCTATTATGACAGCTCGATAAAAGACAAAGACCAGATCAACCGTAACAGGTACATGGTGCGCCGTCAAGGCTTTTTCCATTTAATCAAGGAGTAGTGACGCCATGCCTATCGAGATTTTCTTGTTCCGACTTGGCTGTGCATTGCTTGCCGGTGTGGCTATAGGCATCCAGCGTGAGTTGCGCCGTCACCAGGCAGGGCTCACCACCAACGCGCTCGTCTCCGTTGGAGCCTGCATCTTTATTCTCATCAGCGAGAGTGTCATCATGGCTGCAAGTAGGGGAGAGGGCCCTGTCAACAACGACAACCTGCGAGTCCTTTCGCAAGTGGTCACGGGCATCGGCTTTCTCGGTGCCGGTGTCATCATGAAGAATGGCACCACCATCCACGGCCTCTCGTCGGCTGCCACCATCTGGTGCTCTGCGGCGGTGGGCAGTCTCTGCGCCTACGGCCTCTGGGCCGAGGCACTCATAGCCACCGCTGTGGTGCTGCTTATCAACTGGGGACTCAAAGGTATAGAACTCCATGTGAAGAAAAGACGCCGCCAGAACCTCTCGGCAACGGCGCACCACGAACAACCCAAGAACCCCGACGCGCCCGAGGGCAATTAAACCCTCCTCCCGCCACCACAAGACAAGCCTCTTTTTGCCAACTCAAAATGCTGCCGATATTTGACCGCCAGCCAATACAAGACATCAAATATGAAAAAGACACGTTGTTTAATTCTCGGCTCAGGCCCCGCCGGTTTTACCGCGGCCATATATGCCGGCCGCGCCGGCCTCTCTCCTTTGCTCTACGAAGGCATACAGCCCGGAGGCCAGCTTACCATAACCACCGATATTGAAAACTTTCCCGGCTACCCTGAGGGTGTTTCGGGCACAGCCATGATGGACGACCTTCGCCGTCAGGCCCTGCGTTTCGGGGTCGAGGTGTGCGCCGGTGCCATTGCCGACATCGACACCTCCAGCCGTCCGTTCCGCTGCACCGACAGCAATGGCGAGACCATCGAGGCCGCCACAGTCATAGTGGCAACGGGAGCTTCGGCTCGTTGGCTGGGTATTGAGTCGGAGAAGAAGTACTACGGGCAGGGCGTCTCGGCCTGCGCCACCTGCGACGGCTACTTCTACAAAAACCAGCCGGTGCTTGTGGTTGGGGGCGGCGACACGGCATGTGAGGAGGCCAACTACCTCGCCACCATCTGCTCAAAGGTCTACCTGGTGCATCGGCGCGACGAGCTTCGCGCGTCGAAAGCCATGCAGCAGCGCGTACTCTCCAACCCCAAGATAGAGATGGTGTGGGACAGCCGTGTCCACGAGATAGTGGGCTCCGTTATCGACGGCGTGACGGGCGTCGACATCGCCAATGTCAAGAGTGGCGCCATAAGCCATGTTGATGTCTCCGGTGTGTTCATCGCCATAGGCCACTCGCCCAACACCTCGCTCTTCGAGGGTAAGCTGCAGCTCGACGGGCAAGGCTATATCGTCGTGAAACCCGGTACCTCGCTGACGAGTGTCGAAGGTATCTTTGCAGCGGGCGACGTGTGCGACCCCTCGTACCGTCAGGCTATCGTGGCCGCCGCAGGCGGCTGCAAGGCGGCGATGGATGCCGAGAGGTTCCTCCAGCAAGCGTAGCACTGCATACCAGTGCAGTATCTATACAGAAAAAGCCCACAGTAATGTGGGCTTTTTATTTTGTATTATGGTGTGTGTCTGATATTTGTGCTGGTTCTGCGGGTGTGGGGCCGCAGCGGTTCATTCAGCAGCGGCAAGGATGTTTTCAAGCATCTCTTCGGGCGACATGCCCACGTATGGCAGCATCTGGCGCACGTCGGCGGCCATGATGTCGTCGGGAAACAGTCGCAAGAACTCGTTGTATGCTGCCAGTGCCTCTTTGTAGCGTTCCTCGTTCTCGAGGGTGGTGGCCTTGGTGAGGTAGCAGGTGGACAACTCGCTGAAATCTTCGTAGTTGTTCATTATCCTCTCAAGCAGTTCGAGGTTCTGTTCGCTGTTGCCGAGCGACAGGGTGATGTCCGAGGCACGGTAGAGGTACACGGGGGCAAGGCTGTCGTTGGGGTATTTGTCGGCAAAGGCTATGTACTGGGCTATCATCTTGTTGGCCAAGGCTGTGTCCTTGACAATAAGGATGCCTTCATCGTTCAGCGAATCCTCGGCGGTCTGTATCTGTGCAATCATCTGCTCGCGGTTGGTGCAGGCAACGGTGAGGCACGCTAGTGCGGCTATCAAAGCCAACGTATTGATTATATTGCGTTTCATGGTTCTATTTGTTGCGTTTCAGTTTGTATTTTGTGTTTATGCGTCCGGAGACTATGTCGTTCAGTCGCCGTTTGAGCATGGAGCGACGCAGCGGGCTGAGCCTGTCGGTGAACACCTTGCCTTCGAGGTGGTCTATCTCGTGCTGTGCCACGCGGGCCACCAGTCCGTCGAAGGTCTCTGTGTGTTCGTTGAAGTCAATGTCCTTGTACTTCACTGTCACCGTTGTGGGGCGCAGCACATCCTCGTGGATGTCGGGAATGCTGAGGCATCCTTCGTTGAAGAGCTCTTTCTTGTCGCCGAAGCCTATAATCTCGGGGTTGATAAGGGTAAGCTCTGTGGTGGCGGGGCCGTAGGTGTCGGTCTTCTCGTTGTAGGGGCGTATGCCTATGACAGCCATGCGCAGCGGCAGGTCTATCTGCGGCGCGGCAAGTCCCACGCCGTCGGCGGCGTACATCGTTTCATACATGTTGGCCACGAGCTCTTTCAGGTTGGGATAGTCTTGTGGCACATCCTCGGTGGGGCGGCGCAGCATGGCGTTGCCGTATGTTACTATGGGTAAAATCATTGAGGTGTGAATAGTGTATAGTGAATGGTGATTTTTTTTCTGTGAAGGGTGTCGGTGTGGAGTTATCGGTTACTTGTTAGTTCCAGTTGTCGCATGTAGTCTTGCAGCATTATGGTGGCGCTCACGGTGTCGATAAGCGCTTTGTCGCGCCTCCGTTTCATGCCGAGCCCCCCGTCAATCATGGCTTGGAAGGCAAGCTTTGAGGTGAAACGCTCGTCGATGCGTGCTATGCCGATGTTGGGGAAGGCGGAACGCAGCCCCTCTACAAAAGGTTCAATAAGGCTGGCCACCTCGGAAGGGGTGTTGTCCATGTGGCGAGGCTCGCCGACAAGGAAGGTGTCCACCGTCTCTTTGGAGCAGTAGTTGCGCAGGTAGTCCATCAGCCGCGGAGTCTCCACAGTGGCAAGTCCCGAGGCGATGATGCGTTCGGGGTCGGTGGCTGCCAGTCCGCAGCGTTTGCTGCCATAGTCTATTGCTACAATGCGTCCCATCTTACCAAAACTAAAGCGCCCAACCAATGTCGGACGCTTCTACAAACAAATGTTAAAATAACGAAAAAACAGTTTCTTATATTATTCTCTGGGTTCGTCGGGAACTACGGAGACAAACGAGCGGTCTTCGCGTCCTTTCTTGAACTGTACGGTGCCGTCAACGAGAGCATAGAGAGTGTGGTCCTTGCCCATGCCAACGTTCTTGCCGGGGTTGTGGACAGTGCCACGCTGACGGATAATGATGTTGCCAGCAATGCAGTGCTGACCGCCGAATATTTTAACGCCCAGTCGTTTGCTTTCGGACTCGCGACCGTTGCTTGAACTACCTACACCTTTTTTGTGTGCCATTGTTTAGAGGTTTTAATGGTGGTTAGACTGAATTGTGTTAACTGTTAGTTGATGCTGTCAATCTTTATCTGAGTCAGATAATCACGATGACCGTTCATCTTCTGGAACCCTTTGCGCCTGATTTTCTTAAAGACGAGCACTTTGTCGCCTTTAAGGTGGCGGATTACGGTTGCCTTGACGGAAGCACCCTCGATATAGGGCTTGCCTATGGTGACCTGTCCGTCGTTGTCTTTGAGCATCACGGTGTCAAAAGAAACCTCGCTGCCTTCCTCGTTTTTGAGACGGTTCACGAAGATTTTTTGATCTTGCACGACCTTGAATTGCTTGCCTGAAATTTCAACTATTGCGTACATTTTTAATTAATTAAGAGTTTAAAACGGTGGTTTTCCGTTGTTGTTAATGGATTGCAAAGATACAACTTTTTTTTCAATTGGCAGCATAATTCATTAATTATTTGATTTTTTTCTCTCTCGGAATGCTCTTAAAAAGTTTCTAATTTTGTAGGCGTTGTTTATTATAATTCGTACAATTGAATATTTTTTAGTAATTTTGCAGTCGCATTAACAATAGGAGATTTGCCATGTAGAGAATACTTTAGAGACTGACACATAACATAATAGCGATTCGTGCTATTCTTGATCTCCAAATTTCCACTTCTACTCTTTAAGAGTACCCAAATCAAGAATATGTCAACGAAACGCCGTTCAACGGCGTGGAATGACTTGTTGGATTTGGGAGGGCGTGGAAACCCTGGAGATCAGACAAAGATTACATTCCACGCTTTTTTTATACCCATACATTTATGAATCCATTATTAGTACTGCCATTAGTCTTTTATTCAGCAATCACTTTATTATTAATTAAATACATTTAATTACCATGAACAAAAAAGATGTCAACACCATTGCCGTGCAAGTCGGCAAGAGAGAGTACACGCGCCCTGAGGCCAGCGTGGAGAGCTACAACGTGGAACGCGGCTTCGCCGCCAGCGGCGCCTTCGAAAGTCTCGGTGAAAGCGGCAACAGCTACAACGACAGCAATTTCACTTGATGCGCCTGCTACGTTTAAAACATTAATTGCCGTGTAATTTGTCATTAATTTTGACCACGAATGACACGAATTTTCCGAATTGTTTCTGCGTGCCATGCTTCATTGTCTCGCAGAAATCGCGGAAATTTCGGAAAACGAAATAACGAAAAAATGAAAAAACAAAACATTAAAACAATGAAAAAGAATTTGATTTTATTAGCGTTTGCCGCTGCTGTTGCGGCGGTTGTGGTATCTTGCTCCAAGGAGACGGGTGAGGGGATGGTCTTCAGGGCCAGTGCGGAGCAGACCACGGAGAATGGCAACGTTTCGCACAGTGAGAGCAATGGGGGCTCGCACACATTGCCGAACCAAAGAAACGTCATGAG
>JAFTDW010000031.1 GCA_017454015.1 Bacteroidales bacterium
CGGGAAGGGGAAGATTTCATCTGTCTTTTCCCTATATTCGACACTACGGGGCTCGACATACACGGTTTCCGCTGGATAGGACAGTGCGACACTGTTCGGAAACTAAGGCTCCTGTATATAGAAAACGGCAAAGCATATATCACGTGGCATTCCACTGCATACTCCTTGTGGTGGGAAGTGGCCTATGGCCCTGAAGGCTCTGCCCCCGAGGACTGCGCACGCGACACCAGTCATTCATCGATTTTTTGCATGGAGCATCTGCGGCCGGGAGAAAGATACGTGGTCTACGTAAGGGAACGCTGCCAAGACGACACCCGCGGTCCGTGGGGAGACTATATCACGCTGACAATGCCTGAAAGCAACGTGTCCATTCAGCCCGAACAGACAGATGTTGACCTCCACACCCACATAATGCCCAACCCAACAGACGGCATAACAACGGTAATATCGGGCTTCAAGATGTCCTCGATAGAGGTATACAACACCGCAGGCGCACTCGTGGAAGCCGTCAAAGTGAACGCCAATACTGGAATGGTAGACCTATCCAAACTGCCCTCCGGCACCTACATACTCCGCATCAACACAAATCACGGCGACACAGCAAAACGAGTGGTGAAACTCTGAACAAACCATTGACAAAAGTCTATATATACAACAGAAATCATTCAACTGAATATTTGATTAACCGTTAACACATTATATCATAATATAGCCATGAAGAAGAGACTATCAGTAATAGCGCTGTTATTGGCAGTAGTACAGGTGCAGCTATGGGCACAGGGAGGCACCCAGACTACGAAACTCGACGCCACAACCAACGGGACAACCATCAATTTTTCTCCTTCGACAGGTTTCATACTCTCCGATGACGACGCCGGCGACTCCCGTGGACGCTATTCGAGGAACAAGGACTACCGCATCACAGTGTGCGGCTCATGCCAAGCCCCCCTCCGCTTGGGTTTCACCTTCTCCCAGTTCGACGTTGCGCCGGGCGACACACTCTTTATCTACGATGGCAACAGTATCAATGCCCCATGCCTTGCCGCTGCCAACAATAACAACTCCATTGAATTCCGCACCTTCTTCACCTCCAACCTCAACTCCTCGGGATGTCTCACCCTCCGCTTCAAGACCAATGCAGACACCGCTATAGGCACCGGATTCCTGATGAGCACCGACTGCTCCTACCCCTGCGAACTCATTACCCCAGTGATAGAAGAGACCTACTTCAAGCAACTCGACGGCGTGATAATAGAGACCCGCCAAATGAACGACTACAACGAGTACGACACCGCAATGGTTGTTGACCCTGACTTTGGCGACACCACCATGGACATACAAACCACCACATACCACGGTGCAGTGCTCTGCTTTGGCGAATGTCTGGTGCTCAAAGCCCACGGCGACTACCACCACGACTACGGTGCCTACAACCCTACCGATGCCACAACCACTTTCCGTTGGGATTTCGGCAACGGCGACACTCTTGTTGGCATAGGCCCTGCGGCAATGACCGGCGTGGCCTGCTACCGGCAGGTGGACTGCTACGACATCACGCTGTCGCTGACGGACTCCGCAGGGTGCGAGTCGACCACATCGGCCTCCATCCGCGTGCGCCTGGCCCAGAACCCCATAAAAACCATTTACGACCTTGCCAATATATGCTCCAGTGACTCATTGCTCGTCAATGCCGACTACAACAGCAACTCCACCATCACCCTCGCCCCTATCGCGGCTAACAATGTGGTGTCGAAGACCAACCCTGCAAAAACTTTCATCCCCGACGGTCCCAACTGCCCCACGCAATGCTACCGCGCCCCTGTGAACTTCAATGAGTTTCCGCGTGGACGCGCAGTGCAAAGCAAGGAGGATATATGCTCCATCTGCATCAACTATGAACACGAGTTCATGGGCGACTACGAGCTTTCCATAATATGCCCCACACAGCGCAAGGCTGTGCTGAAATACAAAAACGCCCCCACGGGGATGCCTGCCGGCACCGGGGCCGGCAGCGGTACTTTCAACGGCTATCCCTACGGCGGAAATAGCCACCACTCATACGACACATCGCCTATCTGCGACTCCCTCAGCAATATGTATGGCGACGGATTGGACTATTGCTTCTCGCGCAACAGCTCGTACATACTAGTCACCGGTGTGGTTGCCAGCGACCCCGCAGCAACAGTGGTATCCAACAACTACATGGGACACACAGGCTCCGCCCCGACATTTATAGACCAGGTGAGCTATACCTTTGGCACCATACCCGCGCCCTACCTGCAGGCTGGTCAGACTTGCGGTACACAGAGTTTCAGCACCAAGCATCCGAGCGACCACGCCAACAAGTTTGACTACTACCTGCCTGCCGACGACTTCTCGCAGCTCGTGGGCTGCCCGCTCAACGGACAGTGGGACGTGGAGATCTGCGACTCATGGGGCTCCGACAACGGCTGGGTGTTCAACTGGTCGCTGGACATCTGCGGCATCAGCTCCGGCGCAGGCTGCCACTACCAGGTGGCTCTCGACACCATCATCTGGACCCCTGACACCAGCTACGCAGACTTCGACCTCGGCCATTACCGCGGCGCCGTGGTGCGCAGCGTAGGACACGACAACCTCAACTACGTCTCGACCCCCGACACCGCAGGCACGTTCCCTATCAAAGTGCGACTGATTGACGAGTTTGGCTGTATCTGGGACACTGCCACCAAGATCACCTCTACCTGGACACCGGCCCCCGACCTTGGCCCCGACCGCGTTGTATGCGATGTGGAATATGCAGTGCTCGACGCCAAAGACCGCCACACCGCCAGCTGTAACTACAAATTCATGTGGGAGCCCACCGGCAGCAACAACGACACGATACACACCATGAGAAACGTCGGCTCCTCAACGCTCTACACTGTTGCAGTATACAACGAGATGAACAACTTGCGGTGCGAGGCACGCGACTCTGTACGTGTACACGTCTACATGCAGCCTGTTCCCAACTTTGACCCCGGAGTGTTCCCCCTCGAAGGTTGCGAACCATTCACCATCAACATCACCAACACCTCGCAATATGCCACCAACTTCCGCTGGGAGTTTGGCGACGGTGCGGTCTCATACTCTGAAAACCCCTCTCACTCCTACTCCGCCGGCACCTACGACTTCCGCCTCTATGTCTCGACCCCAGAAGGCTGCAACGACTCGCTTGTATACAAAGAACTCATAACAGTATACTCGAGCCCCAAGGCAGGCTTCTCGTGGAATCCTGTCAACCCCACTATCCTGCATCCGTCGGTGCAGTTTGCCAACCACACCGACCCGCAGTCACCCGAAAACATCTACCGCTGGGAGATACAGTACGACAAGGACAACCCCGAGTCATACCACACCCTGACGGATGTCAACCCCACTTTTGAGTGGTCGTCGCCCGACGGCACCGACTTCTCGTCGCGCTACAAGGCCCGCCTCATAGCACGCACCGAGCAGCTGGGTCCCAGCGGAAACCTCATAGTGTGCGCCGACACCGCCGAGAGCACCATACTGCTCATAAACGACTTCCTGCAGTTCCCGTCGGTGGTGACGCCCAACGGCGACGGCATCAACGACAAATTCATTATCAACAACCTTATAGAGGGTCTTGGTTTCCCCTATAACTCCCTTGCCGTATACAACCGCTGGGGAGAGCGCGTGTTCTACAAAGAGAACATAGCAAGCGAGGAGGATTTCTGGGATCCCGGCAAAGACAACACCCCCGCGGGCACCTACTTCTACCGCTTTAGCGGCAAGGGCTACCTTGGCAATGTCCAGCGCACAGGCACCGTCGAGGTGCTGCGATAGCCTGCGCGGTGCATAGAGCAAAAAGAAGAGAGAGAGGAACGAAAACGTTCCTCTCTCTTCTTTTATTCCTGCGACTGGGCAGCGATGCGGGCTCGCTTTCGCTCCGTCTCGTCGAGTATTATCTTGCGTATACGCAGCGACGAGGGGGTGATTTCCAGATACTCGTCGTCGCGTATGTATTCCATAGCCTCTTCGAGGCTGAACTTGATAGGCGGCGTGCATGTAGACTTTTCGTCGGCGCTCTTGGTGCGCATATTGGTGAGGTTCTTTGCCGTGACGACATTAATCACAATGTCGTTGCCCGGCCTCAGGCTCTCCCCTATCACCTGTCCGGCGTAGACCTGCTCGCCCGGGTCGATAAAGAAGGGGCCTCGGTCTTGCAGCTTGCTGATGCTGTAAGCCGTGGCGGTGCCTGTCTCCTTGGCAATCAAGGCGCCCATCTTATGGTCGTTCATCTCGCCCTTCCAGGGCTCAAAACGCACAAAACGGTGGGCTATGATGGCTTCGCCATTGGTGGCTGTGAGCAGAGTGTTGCGCAAGCCGATGATGCCGCGCGAAGGTATGTCGAAGTCGAGTTGCGTGCGGTCGCCCTTGGTGTCGACATTGTTGAGGTCGCCTTTTCTACGGGTGGCAATATCGATAACCTTGGAGCTGAACTCCTCGGGTACAAGCACCGTGAGCTGTTCGATAGGCTCGCAGTTGACACCGTCAATCTGTTTGATGATAACCTTGGGCTGTCCCACCTGGAGCTCGTAGCCCTCGCGCCGCATGGTCTCTATAAGTATAGAGAGATGGAGAATGCCACGGCCGTAGACTATCAGGGAGTCTGGGGAATCGGTCTCCTCCACTCGCATGGCGAGATTCTTCTCAAGTTCTTTGTACAGGCGCTCGCGGATGTGCCGCGACGTTACATACTTGCCCTCCTTGCCGAAGAAAGGCGAGTTGTTGATGGTAAAGAGCATACTCATTGTAGGCTCGTCGACCTTGATAGGGGCGAGAGGTTCGGGGTTGTCGGCATCGCAGATAGTGTCGCCTATCTCGAAGGAGACATTGCGGTCGAGGTCGAGCAGCACGGCGCATATATCGCCGGCCTCTATGACATTCTTGGTACGCTCTTTGCCGAGACCTTCGAAGGTGTAGAGTTCCTTGACTTTGCTTACCATGTGCGAGCCGTCGCGCTTGGCCAGTACTATGGGCTGCCCTGCCTGCAGCGAGCCGCGGCTGAGGCGACCCACGGCGATGCGGCCCAGATAGGAGCTGTAGTCGAGCGAGGAGATCATCATCTGCGTGTTGCCCTCGGCGACGCGCGGGGCGGGGATATGCTGGACGATAAGGTCCATAAGGTAGGCAATGTCGTCGGCAGGCTTGTTCCAGTCGTCGGACATCCAGCCCTGCTTGGCGCTGCCAAAG
This sequence comes from Bacteroidales bacterium, assembly GCA_017454015.1. GTDB lineage: Bacteria > Bacteroidota > Bacteroidia > Bacteroidales > P3 > Colimorpha. The sequence continues at coordinate 5,236 of JAFTDW010000031.1, forward strand.
GCCGTGGGGAAGTCCAGCTGGTCGTTGTCGGCTCCGAGGTTGAACATAAGGTCGAAAACAGCCTCCTGCGTCAGGTCGGGGTTGCAGTTGGGCTTGTCGACTTTGTTGACAACCACAATAGGCTTGAGTTTAAGCTCAATGGCTTTTTGCAGCACGAAACGGGTCTGCGGCATGGGTCCCTCAAAAGCATCGACAACGAGCAGCACACCGTCGGCCATATTGAGCACACGCTCCACCTCGCCACCGAAGTCGCTGTGCCCCGGAGTGTCGATGATGTTGATTTTGCACCCCTTGTAACGGACGCTTACGTTCTTGGAGAGTATGGTGATGCCGCGCTCGCGCTCAAGGTCGTTGTTGTCGAGAATGAGGTCGCCGGTGTTCTGGTTGTCGCGGAACAGGCGAGCCTGATGAAGCATACGGTCGACAAGGGTGGTCTTGCCGTGGTCGACATGCGCTATAATGGCTATATTGCGAATTTCCTGCATGGTGTCATTTTTTTTCTTTGATAGTGAAAGAGCGGTAGCGAGAGGTGGTGCTTGGCGACTCCTCGACGAGCAGCACCTTGTCGCCGAAATAGAGGGTCTTGACGTTTGCGTCGGGGTTGTCGGTCTTGTACGACTGGAACAGGCGGTTGAAGTCGTCGAGGAACGCCGCACTGCGGATATCGACCACTATCTCGTAGCACTCGTCGGTTGTCGGGTCGGTCTTGAAAGTGCAGCGATAGTCGGCGGTGTTGATAATCATTACCCCTTCCACACGGTTGGCCGCAGGCATGTAGGTAATGTCGAAAGCCTGGCTCTCGGCACGCTCGTTGCCCACAAAGGCACCGAGCGACTGCACGGTCTGGTGGGCGTCGCGGCCTATCTGCTCCACTATGTATGAAGCCTGAGCAAACACCCAGATACTGCATTGCATTGCAATCACTATGGCTATAAACCTTTTAATCATAGTACTGATTTATTCATTAATGGAACCGCCGACTGGCGTTGACGCTAACAGTCAGACAGTTGTTTTGTATCATGGTTTGAAGGAAAATCTCTTCACGGTGAAGTCTATCAGTTCCTGCATCTGCGCATGGTAGTCGTTGATGAACTTGCCTGTGGTGCGGTTGGCAATGACAAGGCAGAGGGTGAGAGCCCTGTGCCCCAGCTGGCGAGCAAAGGCGTAGATTGCCGAGGTTTCCATCTCAAGGTTGGTGACGGGTATGTTGAGCCATTCAAACGAGGCGGCACGCTCAATGAAGTCGGGGATAGCCGGCGCCAGCCTGATATGGCGGCCCTGCGGGCCGTAGAAGCCCGGGGCTGTCACCGTTATGCCGCGATAGGCCTGCTGGGCGAATATGTCGAACAAATCCTCGTCGCAGCGGACGCAGTAGGGCTTGGCCCAGGTCTTGGGCATGCCTATATGGCCGGCAAAACTTTCGGCGATACCCGTTTCAAAGAGATATTCGTTACATTGGTAATAGTTCATCAGGCCGTCGAGCCCTATGGCGTAATGAGAGGCTACCACAGCCCCTGCGTCGGCTTTGGGGTTGAGCGAGCCACAGGTGCCGAGGCGGATGATGTTGAGCCTGCGATGCACCGCGTTCTTCTCAGTAACGCCTGGCGAGGTCACGATGTTGGCGGCAGCGTCGAGCTCGGTCATCACTATGTCGATATTGTCGCACCCCATGCCCGTGCTCAACACCGTGATGGGCACACCTCCCGCCACGCCGGTAATAAGATTTATCTCGCGGTTGTTCGACTCATAGCTTATTTCTTCAAACAGGGGCCTGAACATGGCGACCCTCGACGGGTCGCCGACCAATATCACATTGTCGGCAAGCTCGTCGCCCGCCACATGAATGTGATAGGGACGCCCGTCGGGCGACAGGGCAAGCTCGCTTGGCTGGTAACTGCTCATGATGTTTTGAAATTGAAATGCGGCGGGTATTTCCCGCCGCATTTTATCGTGTTATAGAATTTTCGTTTCTCGCAGGGTTGCTGTTTTCTATTTTGGCCACTCTTTGGACGGCTCTATAGTTATTGGTCTCACGTGAACCACCGTTCTTACCCAATTACTTATCGGCGACCTTGGCGGGCGTTGGTCGTGGTGGTGGTTGTTGTGGAGCTGCCACGCGACGAGCTGCTGCCGCTGTTCACTGTCGAACGCGTATTGCTCGTGGATGTGCTTGTCGTGCTGCTGCCACGCGACGAGCTGCTGCCGCTGTTGACGGTGCTGCGGCTTGAACTGCTCGACGAAGAGGTGCTGACAGCACGCGAGGTTGTGGTGCTTGGAGTGTTGACCGTTGATGTGCTACGCGAAGTGCTGCTTGACGTTGTTGTGGCAGAGGTGCTGCGAGTGGCTGTAGTCGGGGCAGTGGTGGTCTTGGCAGTGGCGGTGCCACGGCTACTGGTGCCTGTGTTCACCGTGCCGCCGGTGGTGTTGCTCCCTCGGCTGCTGGTGCCTGTGTTCACCGTGCCGCCGGTGGTGTTGCTCCCTCGGCTGCTAGTGCCTGTATTCACCGTGCCGCCGGTGGTGTTGCTCCCTCGGCTGCTAGTGCCTGTGTTCACCGTGCCGCCGGTGGTGTTGCTCCCTCGGCTGCTGGTGCCTGATTTGATGTTGCCGTTGCCATTGCCACGGTTGTTGCCGCCGTTGTTGGTGTTGACACCTCCCCTACCGTTGTTACGGTCTGCGTCGTTGTTGCCAGTGGCTATACGCCCCGTGGGACGTGTGTCGCCGCTGCCGCTGCCAATATACTCGTGGCCGGAGAAGCCATTGTACTTACCCGTATAACTCGGACGGTCGATACCCGGGGTGTAGGGGCGGTCGGGGGGCGGCGGGACATGGCCCGGCTGACGCATATAATAGGGATGGAGGACCACATGCGGATGCCCAGGTGCGGGGTATGCCGGCGGGACCCAACCATATTGGTGTATCTCATAGTGATATGTACGCGAATAGCCCGGCGCATGAACCACGCGGACAAAGGTGTTGTAGCGCGGCATGGTCCATGCAAACGACGGCGCTGTGCGCGAGTTGCGGAAACGCAGGTAGTCGGCGGCGCTGTACATGTTGCGACCATCATGAAGCCATACGCAAGAGAGGTCTATGGGCATATAGATCTCATCGCCGGTATAGGCGTCGTAGCCGAAAATCCAAAGCTCGTAATACTTGGAGTTGATAGCTTCGTACCACACATCGGAGAGGATAACGTAGGTGGCAAGCTCATTCTGATAGCCGCAATAAATCATCAGTTCGGGTTGCACAGAGAGTGCAGCGACCACACGATGAGCCTGCGGCAGGGTGAAAAAGCGGATATTATTAGCCGCCACGGACAGTGCTAACGCACAAAATGCCACGAAGATAGCAATTCTTTTCATTATTATATGTAATTAATAATTTGTAATGCAAAAATACGAAAAAAAAAGCAAACGGCAAAACAAAAATACAAGTAGCCCATTGCATCCTGAACGTTATACAGGATTTTCCATTAATATTTTGTCGTCATCACGGTATTACAGTATTACGTTAATTGCGCTTTATGCGAGACTTTAGTCCTTGACAAGGCGCACCGACAACCCATCGCTGCGATTTGTATGTTGGTCGGGCTTCAGACTGCTGCTATTGTCGAAGTACAAATAGTAGACGGAGTATGTGCCATATCTACTAGACGAAACGTAATAACCTGTACTACCGACTTTGCTGATAGTCTTGTTTATGCGACGGCCTGCGGCAGGCAAAAACACAGCCCCTTCGGTCTCCATAAAGGTCCAGTCCGAATCGGTGTATATGTTGCTTGTGTAGTTTGCTTCGCCTCTGTTTATGTTTGTGGGCAGGGCAACCTCGCTGGGGTGCGTGTAGTTGTCGGGAAACAGTATCAAGCCGGGGACATTGTTTACCCTTGCCTTTGCGTATCGGGCGTTTGCCGTGCCGTTCACCGTCGAGGCACTGCGTGTTTTGAACATGTAAACCCACTCATCATTGGTCAACGTACGCCACAGTCCTGGGGCGTTACCGCCGTTGCTGATGGCGTTGTACACACCCCAGTCGGCATTGGCATAGTCACCGGTAAGGTTGGTGTTGTCCATACCACCGGGCTTATAATCAGCATTCAAGGTATTGGTTGACCACGGCTGGTAGCAGTTGGCACCGCTGTTCCATCCGCTGGTGCCCCAGCAGAACAGGTCTATCCAACCGCTGTAGGAGCTTGAGATGTTGGAGTTGGCGGAGCCGATACAGTCCCACTGGTTGGTGGCAAACTTCCATGTGCCAGTGCTGGCCTGATACTGCAGGTTGCCCTGCGAGAACCGCACCGTGCGGCCGCTCGCCACACTGAACTCGCCGTGAAGCTCCCCCGAGGGAACAACGGTAACGAAGTTCAACCCCGTCAGCGTTATCGTCGTTATCTTGCCGCGCTCCACGACTATGCTGCTGCTGGCCGTCTTGGTGCAGGCGGTGCTGGTCGACGACGTGACGGTGATCTCAAAGGTGCTGTAGCTGCCCGCGGGCAGGTACATGTAGAAGTCCTTAGCCGACGCTATGCTCTGCGCCGTGCCCAGGCTCAGCGTCGTGGTGGCAGTGCCGGAGCCTATGGAGCCAAGGCTCACCGACGTGCCGCTGCCGCTGATGGCGGCTACGCCGTTGATGTTGCTGTTGGCGGTCACGGCTATCGAGCTCACGCTCACAGCCTCAGAGGCCGACAGGCGGAATCGCACCACGCCGCACAGGTTGTAGAAGTGAAGGTTCTCGTCCGTGCCGTAGGCATACATGGGCAGACGATGCAGCGAGCCGTCCGCGCTGTTCTGCACCGCGGGCAGCGTCACCTCGTCGGCAGCGGTGTGTATGCTGGCGGGGGTCACGGCCTTGAAAGGCGCGACGCTCGCCGCGCTGCCGCTGTAGTACTCATAGTCGCAACTTCTGCTCGCCGGCGTCGCCGGCGAGCACATAGAGACCCCACGACGACGCATTGTCGTAAATACTTATAGTGTCGTCCGCGCTCCACAGCAACGTGTGGCCACTCAGCGACAACTTATTCGCTTCGCTCATGACGTTTCTTTGGTTCGGCAATGTGTGCGAGCCCCCATTGCTCTCACTGTGCGAAACGTTGCCATTCTCCGTGGTCTGCTCCGCACTGGCCCTGAAGACCATCCCCTCACCCGTCTCTTTGGAGCAAGATACCACAACCGCCGCAACAACAGTGGCAAACGCTAATAAAATCAAATTCTTTTTCATTGTTTTGTACATTCAATATTCTATTCAACTTTTAATTTCAACATTAATGCCCGTTATTCGCTGTCCATGTTTCATTTAATAGGTGCTCATGACCTTAGTTGATTATTCATGTAATTTTCCATTAATGATTAGTTAATGACTAATTACACGGCAATAAAAGTTTTAAAATCGTACACGCCAATTATTGTTTTATAACCTCAATTCATGGCAATTGTTTGAAGTTAATTATTTTGTTTGTCGCTTTGAACATTTGGAAATCCGCGAGACGTTGCCTATTGTTTGAAGTAGCGCACTCTGTCGGGGCCTTTGCGTAGCCACATGGTCTCGCTGCCTATGCGCTCCACCACGAAGGTATCGCTCACTGCCGCCACGTCGCCGTCGGCAAAGAGCTTGCCCTCAAGGATGAGAATGCCTTTCTTTGCAGACCAATGGCTGTACTGCACAAGGGGCTTGTTGACCGAAGCCGCCCAACCGTTGCGCCCGAGGGTTATGCCTTGCGGCTCGTTGTAGTCGGAGGCTGCTTCGATCCACGTGCCTTCGTACTGGCTTGCATTGCCGCCGCATCCTGTCAAGAGCATGGAGGCGAGAAGCGCCGCTAATGTAAAAAGTCTGGATATGTGCATGGTAGGACAGACACGTTGATTTATGGTAATATTGGGATTTATAGTTGCTGCATTGTGGCGAGGTGGTGGTATAGGCCTCCCTCCTCGGCCATTAACTGGTGGTGGGTGCCTTGCTGCACTATGCGGCCGCGGTCGAGCACTATGATATTGTCGGCATCCTGAATAGTTGACAGCCTGTGGGCTATCACGAGCGAAGTGCGCCCTTTCATCAAGGTTGCCAAAGCCTGCTGCACCTCTTTCTCGGACTGTGCGTCGAGCGCCGAGGTGGCTTCGTCGAGTATCAGTATCTGTGGGTTTTTGAAGAGAGCCCTTGCTATGGCCAGTCGCTGGCGTTGGCCGCCCGACAGCAAGGTGCCTTTGTCGCCCACCATGGTGGCATACCCTTCGGGCAAATTCCGTATAAACTCATCGGCGCACGACAGCCGTGCCACTTCGACCACAGCCTCCTGCGTGTAGTCGGACTGACCAAAGGCGATGTTGTTCGCCACGGTGTCGTTGAACAACAGGCTGTCCTGCGGCACTATGCCTATCAGTCGCCGCAACGAGTTAATGTTGAGCGTGTCGATGTTCCTGCCGTCGACCAAGATGGAGCCGCCCGTGACATCGTAGAAACGCGGCAACAAATCGGCTATGGTGGTCTTGCCCGCGCCCGACGGACCTACAAGAGCCACGGTCTGTCCTTTTTTGATGGTAAAGGAGACATCGTGCAGCACCTCGGTACCGTCGACGTAGGAGAAGCCGACATTGCGAAACTCTATGGCATCGTTGAACCCACTGATACATACAGCGTCGGCTTTCTCCACAATCTTCTCGTCGGCATCTATCACCTCGAATATGCGGGCTGCCGAGGCGGAGCCTTTGAGCAGACTGTTGTAGGCCTTGACAACAGCCTGCACCGGTGGTATCAGACGGGCAAACAGTATCACAAAGAGTATAAAGACCGATGGCAGTATAAAGCCCTGAAGCACCTCTGCCCCACCAATCACAAGAATAGCCACCAGCGCCACGGTGCCGAGCACTTCGGAAAGCGGGCTCGACAATTCGCGGCGCCACGCCACCTTGACCATCGACGAGGCATAATTGGCATTGGCCTCCTTGAAACGCTCTTCCATGAGGCGTTCCTGCTCAAAAGCCTTGATTGTAGCCATGTTGGACAACGTCTCTTGGAGTGAGGCGAAGAGTGCGCCCAGCCGGTTCTGCCCCTTCATGGAGTTGCGCTTAAGGCTGGCGCCTATCTTGGCTATGAGCCACACCGCCACAGGCAACACCAGAAGAAACAGCACAAAGAGCTTGGGGCTGATAAACACCAGGGCGGCACAGAACACCACAATATTGACAGGATCCTTGACCAGCGACTGGAGGGTGCTAACCACCGACCACTCCACATCGGCAAGGTCGTTGCTCATGCGGCTCAGTATGTCGCCCTGCCGCTGCGAGTTGAAAAAGGAGACTGGCAGCAGGGTGATACGGTGATAAATGTCGGCACGTATGTCGCCCACAATGCCATTGCGTATAGTGCTGAGCGAGAAGAGTGCGGCATAGCGCATAAGATTGGAGAGGAGGTTGAAGAACAGATAGACAGCCGACACCAGCAGCAAGCAAGGCCACAAACCCAGGGTTGACTTGCGTATTGCAAGGTTGTACTGCATCCACTCCGAGAGATACTCCTGGCTGAAAGAGAACTGCGCCGGAGGCTCCGGGGCGGTTGCCGAGCCAAACAACAACTCCACAAACGGCACTATCATGACAAATGTGCCGAGGTTGAAAAGCACTGCCAAAATATTGAACATCACGTTAAGGACTATAGCCTTAGGGTATCGGCGCAAGTAGCCGAACACTCTTACTACAACGAAGCGTGATGCAAATTTGGCTGTCATGCTTTTAGCTAATACATTATGTAACGTTTTGTGGATTAATCATTAATGCCCATTAATTGTCATTAATGATTAATCAGGGGCGATTATTTGGTCGATGAGAGGTCTATCTTAAATTCGGGAGGAGTGCAGCCGCAGGTGTTGGAGCACGAGAGGGCGCAATCCAGACAGGCCGAGAGCTCGCCGTGGAGACGTTTCTTGACCATGTCGCCCAGTTTGTCGCGCAGCTGGTCGACGGTGATGTATCGCAGCACCTCGTCGCAGAAAGCATAGAGCAGCAGCGTGCGGGCGTTGCGCGGACTGATGCCGCGCTGCATAAGGTAGAAGAGCGCCTGATTGTCGAGCTGCCCTATTGTTGAGCCGTGCGAGCATTTCACATCGTCGTTGTATATCTCAAGGAACGGCTTTGACTGCACAAAAGCCTTGTCGGTAAGCAGTATGTTGCGGTTGGCCTGATAGGCCTCGGTCTTTGTGGCGCCGTCGCGCACAAGCACATGGCCGTTGAACACCCCGTGCGCGCTGTCGTCGAGTATGCCTTTGTACAGTTCGTGGCTCTTGCAGTTGGGGGCGAGGTGGTCCACAAAGACGTAGTTGTCGCAGCGTTGCTGACGGTCGATAAGGTAAAGGCCGTGCATCTCGGTGGAGCACCCCTCGTGGGTCATGCGCACCACGTTGTGGTTGCGTATGTTGCCACCGTTGAGGGTGATGCCCACGGAGCAAAGCGAAGCATCGCGCTGCATGCTCACAAAAGTCTGGTTGAGCAGAGCCGTGGCGTCGTTGAGGTTCTGCATCTTGTAGTGTTCCAGACGGCTGCCTTCGGTAAGTGATGCAAGGAGCACATTGTTGGAGAAGGCCCCCTGCTGAGTGTAGCTGTCGTCACACTGTATGAGTTTCAGGCTGCTGCCGCGACCAAGTGCCACGACATGGCGCAGGTGGAGCAGCAGCGACTTGTCGCTGTTGGCAATGGAGAGAAGCTGCACGGGCTGATGCACCGTCATACCGTCGGGCACATAGAGGAAAAGGCCGTCGGTGGCGTTGCTGCCATTGATGTCGGCATAGGGGTTGCCGTCGGTGCCGACCTCGGCAAGGACCTTGCCGAGCAACTCGGGATAGCTACGGCGGGCCTCGCCGACAGTGCAGCAGACAACACCGCTTTGCTCACTCTGCTCATCAGACTTAAACGCACCGTTTACAAACGCAATGCGATGAGCTTCGAGCCCTTGAATATTGCACCAGAACTGCAGTTGGGCATCGTCGGCGGCGGTGGGCAGCACCATGTCGTCGGTTAGCTGCGGCGCGAAGTCGACATTGCGCCACACCTCGTTTTTGCGCAGGTCGTGGGCAGCCTGCCTGTATTGGTTTATAATTCCTTGAGCCATTCGTAGCCTTCTTTTTCGAGTTTCAGTGCAAGTTCTTTGGGTCCGCTCTTCACAATGCGCCCTTCGTAGAGCACATGGACAAAGTCGGGCACTATGTAGTCGAGCAGCCTCTGGTAGTGGGTTATGACAATGATGGCGTTGTCGCTGCGGCGCAGGTGGTTGACACCTGTTGCCACAATGCGCAGGGCGTCGATGTCGAGACCCGAGTCGGTCTCGTCGAGTATGGCAAGCGTGGGGTCGAGCATGGCCATCTGGAATATCTCGTTCTTCTTCTTCTCGCCGCCGCTAAAGCCCTCGTTGACCGAGCGGTTGGCAAGATTGGCTGTCATCTCCACCACCTTCTTCTTCTCCTCCATGAGCTTGAGGAACTGGCTACCTGTGAGCGGGTCGAGGCCGCGATATTTGCGCTGTTCGTTGACGGCGGTGCGCATGAAGTTGGTGATGCTCACCCCTGGAATTTCCACGGGATACTGAAAGCCGAGGAATATGCCTTCGTTGGCGCGTTGGTCGACAGGCATGGCGAGTATGTCGCGGCCTTTGTATATGACTTCGCCGTCGGTGACGGTGTATTTCTCGTTGCCGGCAATGACACCCGCCAGGGTGCTTTTGCCGTTGCCGTTGGGTCCCATTATGGAATGCACCTCGCCGGCTTCTATATCGAGATTGACGCCGCGAAGGATTTCTTTGTCGCCAATTGAGGCGTGCAGATTGCGTATGGACAAAAGAGCCATAGTAAGATAATCGGTTTTAGTTTTGACAATATTAAGAATGCAAAGTTACAAAAAATTTAGCGTATTTAAAAAACATTTTGCTATTTGGGCTTTTTTTTGTACTTTTGCAAAAAATAAATCACCACACGTGTCGCAGCCAATAATAACACTCACCGCTGATTGGGGCGTGAACAATTATTTCGCCGGAATGGTGAAAGGGCGATTGCTACGCAATATCCCCGGTGCCGTTATTGTGGACATAAGCCTCGACATCGACTCCTACGACCGCCAGCAGGCCGCCTTTATTGTGCGCCAGGCGTGCCGTGAATTTCCGCAAGGGACCATACACATCATTGACGTTGACAGCGTGGCACGCAAGAGGGCCACCACACACTATCCGCTACAGCAACCTGCCGCATCCGGAGAGGCGCGGCAGGCCGAGGAGAAAGCCTACTCAGGCTACAAGCACATAATAGTGCTGTCGGGGGGGCAGTATTACATCACAGCCGACAACGGCATTATCGGTGTAGCCCTGGGTTCCAACATAGAGAAGGCCGTGGTGCTCAACACCGGTGAGAGGGTATCGTCGTTTGCATGCTTTGACTACTATTGCGACGCGGCAGCCCTGCTGGCGCGCGGTGTCCCCATGGAAGAGCTTGGGCAGCCCCACGGCATAGCCGTGGGCGATATGAGCGCCATACACCTGACAGACAGCTCGGTACTCAACACCACAGTGGCATACGTGGACACCTACGGCAATGCATACCTCAACATAAGCCACAAACAGTTTGAACAGATACGCGCCGGACGCCGATTCCGCGCCGTGGTTCACGAGAACATCATCACCACGGTGAGTACCGACTACACCTCAAACAACTCCAACGGGCTGATGCTCACAGTGTCGGCTACAGGCCAGATGCAGCTGGTACTGCTGCACCGCAGCGCCAACCAGCTGTACAATCTGGAGAAAGGCAACCAAGTACGTTTTGTATTTCGCGACAATGAGTAGAGTATACATAGAGACCTACGGCTGCCAGATGAACTTCGCCGACAGCGAAGTGATGCGCGCCATACTGATAGGCAGCGGACACCGCATTGCCGAGAGTGCGGAGGAAGCCGACTATGTTGTCATCAACACCTGCGCCATACGCGACAATGCCGAGCAGCGTGTGCTGCGCCGCATTGCCGACCTTGAGGCGTGGCGCCGCAAGAGCGGCAGCCGGATGCGTATAGGCGTGGCCGGCTGCATGGCCGAACGGCTGAAACACAACCTGCTGCAGCAGGGCGAGAGCGTGGCCTTTGTGGTAGGCCCCGACAGCTACCGCCGCCTACCTTCGATACTGCAACAGGTGGAGTCGGGCAGCAAGGTTGCCGAGACCGAGCTGAGCACCGTGGAGACCTACGACGACATAGAGCCCGTGCGCATTGACGGCAACGGCGTGTCGGCCTATATTTCCATAATGCGCGGCTGTCAAAACTTCTGCACCTACTGCGTGGTGCCCTACACACGAGGCCGCGAGCGCAGCCGCGACGCCCTCACCATAGTGGCCGAGGCGCGCCACCTCTACGAGCAGGGCTACCGCGAAGTCACCCTGCTGGGACAAAACGTCAACTCCTACCGCGCCGCCGAGACGACGTTCCCTCAACTGCTTGCCATGGTGGCGGAGGTCGCACCCGACCTCCGCGTGCGCTATGCCACCTCGCACCCCAAAGACCTCAGCGACGACCTGCTGCGCACCATGGCGTCCTACGACAACATCTGCAAAGCCATCCACCTGCCCATGCAGAGCGGCAGCGACCGCATGCTCAAGCTCATGAACAGGCACTACGACAGCGCCTGGTACATGCAACGCGTCGACGCAATACGACGCATGCTGCCCGGATGCAGCATCACCACCGACATCATAGCAGGCTTCTGCACCGAGACCGACGACGACCACCGCGCCACCCTCGACATGATGCGCCGCGTGGGATTCGACCACGCCTTTATGTTCAAGTTCTCACTTCGCCCAGGCACCTACGCCGCCACACACCTTGTAGACGACGTGCCCGACAAAGTCAAGTCGTCCCGCCTCGAAGAGATCATAGCCCTGCAAGGCGAACTCTCTCTGGGCAACAACCGCCAAGAGATAGGCCGCCGCTACGAAGTGCTCGTCGAAGGCGAGTCGCACCGCAGCAAAGAGCAGTTCTTTGGGCGCAACAGTCAGAACAAAGTGATAGTGTTTGACCGCAAAGAGACTCGCATAGGGCAGTATGTAACCGTGGAGGTGACCGGCTGCTCCGCCGCCACACTCATCGGAAAATTAGTCAATGGGCGGTGCCTACAAGTCAAATGAGCAGAGTGAGCTTGCTCGCTCTGCCATGACGGAGCACTGTCTTGCGGAGCAAAATAGTTCATAAAACAATAGTCCGAAAAAATACTATATGGCAAAGAAAAACAGACATCCATTGGTCAGCACATTATTAATCATGCTCATCGTTACCGTGGGCATCGTTATCATTGCACTGCTGGTGCTGAAACTATACACACGTCAAGGCAAGGAGTACGAGCTGCCGCAACTGGTTGGCTCGCATATAGACAGTTGCGGGGACACCGAAGCGGCAATACATTTTGTGATAATCGACTCGCTCTACAACGAGGACCAGCCCGGCGGCTTCATACTCACCCAGGAGCCCAAGGCCGGCACCCGCATCAAGAAAGGGCGTAAAGTCTATGTCTCGGTGACAGCCTACACCCCTGGCGACGTGCTTATGCCCGACCTCTGCAACGGTCCCGGCCTCTCGTCGGCCATTTCGCAGCTCTACAGCATGGGGCTGCAGGGCGGCAAGCTCAAGTTTGTTGAGGGCGACGCCAACCTTATCCTGTCGCAGAGCGTCGGCGGCAAAGTGATAGAAAAAGACACTCCCGTGAAAGCGGGCACGCCGATAGACCTCACCGTGGGCATGGGCGCCGGTGCCAAACGCGCAGTGCCGCAGGTCTTGGGGCGCACCCCGCGCGAAGCGCGTCGCACGCTGCTCATGGAGTGCTTCAACGTGGGCAAAGAGCATTACAAAGGGGTGAAGACCCGCAGCACCGCCATAGTGTACAAGACCGACCCGCCCTACGACGGCATTAGCCACTACCCGCAAGGCACCGAGGTGGACATCTGGTACAAGGACAGCGAGGGCGTGGACGTGCGACAGATGCTGCGCGACTACAAGATTGACTCGTCACGGATAATCTACGACACGGCGACAACCACCGAGGAGGACTTTATTGAGGATTCGTTCTGGCAATTCTAACAAGGTTATTGATATGACAAGATGTTGTAGAGGTTATAGGAACCACAGTAAATACATTGGTTGGTTTCTTCGCACCCTCGTTTTCTGGCTGCGGCAATGTGAGCAAGCTCTCATTGCTCTTGCTGAACGAAAACGTTACGCTATCTGCCTCATCGTCATGATGCTGACTGGGGTGCAAGCTTGGTCGCAGGAGCTGCTCACCCCTGCCACGCCACCGGCTGATGTCCCCGATGGCGTGGGGCACAGGGCCCGCAAGAGCGCCCTGCCGCTGCAGCTGCCCTTCTTCGACGACTTTGCGGGCCACCACGGAGCGCCGGACGCCGCGCTCTGGAGCGACCGCTCGGCGTACATCAACACCACCTACGCCGCCTACCCTCCCACCATAGGGATGGCAACCCTCGACGCCGTAGATGAGTACGGCGAGCTGCATAGCGATGCCGGTATAGGCTCTTTCCCTGGCGACACACTGACATCCAACCCCATACGCTTGGACTCCATACTCTCACCCTACCACGCCGCGCTCACCGCAGCCGACTCTGTGGTGCTGAGTTTCTTCTACCTCCCTGGAGGCGGCTATGGCAAGCCGTGGGAATGCCAACGCATAGGCGACATGCCCGACCGCGGAGACTCGCTAATAGTGGATTTCTACAATGCCCAAAGAAACAAGTGGACTACTGTGAAAAGAATAGACGGCGGCATACCTGTTGACTCCCTCAATAACAAACCGTGGCTGGCATGGCAGTATGTGGCGATAGCCGTTGCCGACAGTTTTTTCAGCGACAAATTCCAGTTTCGGTTCCGCAACAAATGCAGTCTTGACGCGAACTCCCAAGCCGGCATAGTAGGCAACACCGACCAGTGGAACATCGACGTGGTTCAGCTGACCCACCAGCGCTCGGCGGCCACCAAGACGCGCCGCGACATAGCCTTTGTAAACCCCGCCACATCGCTACTCAAGGAATACACCGCCATGCCCTACAGGCACTATGCCCCGTGGCACATGCGGACAAGAATCAACAACACCATCGTGAACCGCTACCACCAGGCGTTGCCGACGGAATACCACTACTACATTCTCGACGAGAACGGCACCGAAGTGCACAGCTATGACGGCGGCTCGGAGAACGTGCTGGCATTCTATCTCCACGGCAGCTACCAGACAGCGCAAAACCACAACAATCCGCCTGTATCGTTCCATTTTCCCGCCATGACGAAACCCTGCCACTACACCATACTCCATGTGGTACGCGACGGATTTGCAGGCGACAACTACCCCGCCAACGACACCACCGCGTTCCGGCAAGAGTTCTCCAACTACTTTGCCTACGACGACGGCTCGGCGGAGAACGGCTACGGCCTCACCTCCACCTCCAACCGCATGAAGCTGGCATGCCGCTTCCACGCCTCAAAGGCCGACACACTGACATCGGTAGACCTCTATTTCAACCACACACGCGGCAACGAGAACACCGGCATAGCCTTCCACATCTGCGTGTGGGCCGCCCGGGCCGACGGCAAACCCGACACCGCACTGATTTATCGCTCCAAAACAACCTACCGCACTTCGTTCTGCGGCTTCAACCGCTACTGCAACTACAGCCTCGACAGCAACCTTGTATTAAAAGGGAAAGACACCAACTTCTACATAGGTATAGAGCAGATAGGCAACAAATACATCAACCTCGGCTTTGACCGCAACAACGACAACAGCGACAAGACCTACTACTGGACCAGCTCCAACGAGTGGCAGCAGAGCATACTGGGTGGGACGGTGATGATGCGGCCGCGCATGGGCACTGTGGCGCTGCTGGGCACCGAGCGCAAGCCCTGTGGCCAGGCTGTGAGCCTCACCTGCTACCCCAATCCCACCACAGGAGTGCTCCACATCGCCACCGCCGAACAGAGCAACAACCTGCATATAGAGCTCTACAACCTACAGGGACAACGCTACGGCAGCTATCTGGGCACGACAACTATCGACATGGCAACACTCCCCCCTGCCATCTACTTGCTCCGCGCCACCACCGACAAGGGCTCCGCCACCATGAAGATAGTCAAAAAATAGTCTCCTCCCCCACCCTCGAAATAACGAGATTACGAAATAACGAAACAACCAAACAACCCAAACAACCCCACCCGTGGAACCCGACCTTGAGGAACTGAACAGCGAGCTCTACGAGCACCACCGCATAGCTGTCGACAAAGGGCAGTCGCCGCTGCGGATAGACAAATACCTGCAGCTGCACCTGCAAGCCGTGTCGCGCACCAAGATACAAGCTGCTGCATCGGCAGGCTGCATCTTTGTCAACGACAAGGCTGTGAAGTCTAACTACAAGGTGCGGCCGTGCGACATCATCAGTGTCATGCTGCCCGAGCCGCCCCGCGAGCTGGAGATAGAGCCCGAGCCCATACCCCTCAACATAGTGTACGAAGACGACGACCGGCTTGTCGTAGACACACCCGCGGGGCTGGTGGTACACCCTGGGCACGGCAACTGGGACGGCACGCTGCTCAACGGGTTGCTCTACCACCTGCAGCAGGCCGGAGAGGCCGGTCACGCCGCGGCGGAGCCGTTCCTTGTACACCGCATAGACAAAGACACGTCGGGCCTGCTCCTCGTTGCCAAGAACGAGCTGTCGCAGGCGGGACTTGCCAAGCAGTTCTTTGTACACTCCATAGAGCGCAAATACCTTGCACTGGTGTGGGGTGACTTTGGCGAGGATAGCGGCACCATTACAGGCAACATAGGGCGCGACATGCGCGACCGGCGCATCATGGCCGTCTACCCCGACGACCCGCTGCTGCCCGAGGAGCAGCAGCGCGGCAAGCACGCCGTGACCCACTGGCGCGTGGTGGAACGCTTTGGCTACGTCACCCTGGTTGAATGTGTGCTGGAGACAGGACGCACACACCAGATACGCGCCCACATGAGGCACATAGGGCACCCACTCTTCAACGACGCCCCCTACGGTGGCGACAGGATACTCAAAGGCACCACCTTCTCGCGCTACCGCCAGTTTGTTGAGAACTGCTTCGCGCTCATGCCCCGACAGGCACTCCACGCCCGCATACTTGGTTTTGTGCATCCAAACTCAGGCGCCATGCTACACTTTGAAAGCCCGCTGCCGCCCGACTTCCAGAGCGTGATAGACAAGTGGCGCGCCTACGCCTCAGCCTAATCGCAGAGCACGTAGAGGTCGTCGCGCGGGTTGAGGAACAGGATGGGTATCTGCCACTGGTTGACAATGGTCTGCTGCTCCTGCGGCCCCGCCAGCTTGTCGAGGAAATCCTTGTCCTTGGTTGTCAGGCAACATAGCATGTCGATAGCGTTGGCATGGGCAAACTCAACGGCCTGCAAGTCGATATTGGAGGGCTTGGAGCCTATCACTACGGGCTGGAAACTGAGTTTGAAACCCTCAAGGAACTTGAGCAGGAACTTCATGTTGTTGTACCATTTCTGCTTAAGTCCCTCGTCGCTGTAGTCCACATAGAGGGCGAAGAGACTGCTGCCGTCGAAGCGTGCCAAATAGCTTGCCCAGAGGAATTTCTCTTTGCTCTCGCGCAGATAGTCCACGGTGAAGCCCACCCGCGGCGCATACTGCCGCCTCTGCTGGTCGAACTGGCGTTGCACAACGAGGTAGGCTGTCTTGCACTCGGAGAAGTTGCGCAGCAGCTGCTTGGCGTTGGCCGGTGTGTTGCGGCGTGCCTGCGCGTCGGCATACGCCACCACCGCCACGGCGTTCAGCAGGGTTGGCAGAGCCGCTATTACGGTCTTTGTGTCCCCTTTCAGGGCACAGTAGGTCTCCCCGTCGGCTTTCTTGTCGGCAAGCAACGCCTCGGCCTCGTCGGTGGTGGGGCCTTTGTACGACGGGTCGTCGACATAAAGCAGTATCAGCCCCTTCTGCAGAAACGCGGCAAGCCTGCGGGCATGGGAGAGCACGCCGGACACTGCATTGTCCGACAAGTCGCCGAGATAGGCTACCACAAACTGGTCTTTTTTCTGCTGTTTCAACTATAGGTGAGTTCTATTTATTATTTGAGAGCGCGTCCTTTTTGGACGCATATTCTATCTATCTTACTTACTGCCCCACACTGCGTGCCTTGTGCGGGGTTATTGAGAGTTAGCCTCTCCGAGGCTATTTTTAGAGGTTATTTATATCTGGTGTTTGCCCGGACGCAGGCGTTAGCGTATAAGTGTTATGTCACCCTTGAACTCGGACCTCTTGTCGGCCTTGCATCTCACCCTGCACAAAAAGGTGTAGACACCCTGCATGCAGGGCTGCCCTTTGTAGGTGCCGTCCCAGCAGCTGCTCACGTTGTCCGACTCATAGACTTTCTCCCCCCAGCGGGTGAATATGGCTATGTAGAACTCCTCTATCCAGTCGCCCATGAAGCATAGTTTGTCGTTATAGCCGTCGCCGTTGGGCGTAAAGGCATTGGGTATGCGTATGTTGTCACGGCCGCAGTCGACGTAGATGCAGTCGATGCACACGGTGTCGGCGATATGACATCCGTGGGTGTCGGTAACGGTGACGATGTAGCAGGTGGTGTCGTCAGGTGTTGCCAGAGGTTCGCGCGAGGTGTAGTTGTCGAGCGACCCCGTGGGGTACCACGCATAGGCGGCTCCGTGTACAGGGGTGGCGTGCAGCCTGGTGCTCTCGCCGATAAACAGCAGGGTGGTGTCGGCCCAAGCCCTGAAATTGTCGAACGAGTGCATCGTGTCGACAAAAACAGGCTGGCTACGCACGGTGCAGCCGGTGTTGTCGACCACTGTCACCACGGCAGGGCCACCGCAGAGGTTGTTGGCTGTGCTGCCCGACTCGCCGGAGCTCCAGAGGTATGTGTAGGGAGGCTCACCGCCCGCCACAGTGGCCATTGCCGCGCCGTTGCAGAGCTCTGGGCAGGTGGGCGACAACAAAGAGGCTTCGACAGTGAGGTTGGCATTGTCGAAGACGTCTGTGGTGTCGAACACCACACATCCCACGGAGTTGGTGATCTCCACTATGTAAGTGCCGGGGCAGAGGTTGGTGCGGGTAGGCAGGGTGCTGCCGTCGTCGAGCCAGCGACAGGTGCAGGCGCCGTCGCCCTGTATGGCGAGGTCTATACTGCCTGTACACTGCTCGTAGCAACTCACATGCACCACCTGCTTGGTGACGGTGGTTCTGGGGGCACTGGTAATCATCACGTCGCGCTGAACCTCGCAGCCGGCGGAGTCGCGCATCACCAGGTGGTAGGAGCCGTCGCACAGATTGGCAAACACGGTGCGCTCCACCTGATGTCTGGAGTTGAGGGTGTAGGTGATAGGGTGATGTGCACCGCCGTTGGGATGTATAAGGACTTGGCCCGTGCAGTTACCGTAGCAGAGGGGATTGACAACCTCTATGGAATCCAGTATGTTGAGAAACGAGATATGGACGCTGTCCAAGCCCGTGCAGCCGCGGCTGTCCTCCACCAGCACATAATAATACTGAGGATGCCGCGGATAGACCATAATCTGCGGGTTTGACGGGTCGCGGTTGATGGTGTCGCCTATGTTGCGGTAGTTGGACCAATAGTAGCGCAGATCGTTGGAGGCAGAGGAGGCAATGAAAGCGACAGGCAGCTGGCAGGTCGCCGTGTCGCCAAGGATGTCGACCTCCACCTTGTCCCACACCACAACCTGCGTGGCGGTGTCGTGGCAATTGCCGTTGGTAATGACCAGCTCGTACACGCCGGCCTGGTTGACGTATGGGTTAGGCACAGTGTTGTCGCTCACCGTGCCGCGAATCCAGCGGTAGGAGCCGCCGAGCAGCGGCGAGACGCCTATCTGGGTTGGCGCCCCCGGGCAGGTGGCTACGGTGTCGAGCATGTAACGCCCCGAGCCCAGCACCTTGAAGGTGCGCTTCAGCGTGTCGGCGGCACGGCAGCCGCCGGGCATGGAGGCTATGAGCGTGACGGTGTATGTACCTGGGGAGGTGTAGATATGCGTGGGGTTTGTATCGGTAGAGGTTGCGCCGTCGCCGAAAAACCATTTGAAGCTGTCGCCGCGCCCAGTGTTACGGAAGGCTATGGTATCTGGGGCGCAGCCCATCGAGGGGGTGATGAAGTCGGCCACCGGGAAGTCGCCACTGACGTTGTAGCGGAACACGGCGTTGTTGCAGTTGGAGCTGTTGTTGGAGGTGGACCAGCTGCCGGCCGAGACAGGGAACTGGTCGTAGCCGCCGCAGCTGGCGCACACCGCCTGGCAGATGGTGGCCATGCGGTCGAAGCGACTGGTGCCGCCGTCCACATGGTCGTGGCCGCCGCCGCTGTGCTGGCCGTGCAACTCGCCGAAATAGGTGGCAAACTCCAGCCGCGACGCATCCTCGGTCATGCTCATGATATAGAAGTCCATGCCGTCGGTGTTGCGCTGATAGGCATCGCGGGTGACGGTCATGTTGTGCGTGCCTGCGGCGTTCCACGGCACACGCTGCCCGCCGAGGTAATAGCCGCCCCACTGGAGCCCCCAGCCTGCCACATATATGCGGTTGCAGATGTCGACGGCAAAGGCTGTGGGCGAGATATTGGGTGTGCCCGAGCCAGTGCCAAAGACGGTGGACCACACCACTCGGTTGAGGTTGGGCGTGAAACGCACAAGGAACTGGCCGCTGTTGGGCACGTTGTATATGGCGTTGCGCACAAGGGAGCTGCCCGAGGCCTTGGTCTGCCCAAAGAGGAATATGTCGTCTTTCTTGCCTATACGCACAAAATAGCTCTGGTCGTAGGCCGGCGAGCCAAAATAGGTGGAGCTCATGAGGTGGTTGCCGTGGTAAGAGATCTTGCTCACAAAGGCGTCGGCGGAGCCACCGTTATAGCTGCCGGAATAGGCCGTTGCCGTGGTTGGGAAGTCGCGCGAGGTGGTGCCGCCGGTCACCACCACGTTGTAGGCGGTGTCGGTGTCGATGGAGTTAACCACATCGTCGCCCGAGCCACCGAGGTAGCAGCTCCAGAGCAGGTTGGAGAGGTTGTAGTCGAACTTTAACACTATGCCGTCCTGGCCGCCCCCGTAGGTGGGGCCGCAGCTGCCGGGAGTTATGGGGAAGTCGGACGAGAAGGTGGTCGAGCCGACGTAGATATTGTTGAGGTCGTCGGTGATCAGCTCGCCGCGGGCGCCGTCGCCGTAGTTGAAGTAGAGCGAGTCGTTGCCCAGCATCACGATGTCGTTGTCTCGGTTGTAGTAGCTCTTGTAGTTGATGCCGTCGTTGCCGCTGCCGCCAATGAATGTCGAGGCCTCGAGGCGCGCGCCGTCGGTGCTGAAGCGGCACACAAAGATGTCCACCCCCAAGGGGAAGGCAATATTCTGTGACTCATAGTAGATGTTGCGACCGCCGTTGAACGAGGTGTCGTAGGCCGTTGGCGACACAGGGAAGTCGGGCGAGCCTGTGGTGCCGAACAGTATGAGCTCGTTGAACTCGTTGACATAGAGGCTGTGAGGCATATCGGCGTGCATGCCGCCAAGATAGGTAGCAAAGAGGCGCCGCGAGCCGCTGGTGTCGAACTTGAAGATGCCTATGTCGCAAACGCCGTCGCGGTGGTCGTTGCGCTGCCCGTGGAACTGCGAGTCATAGGCGCCGAGTGATACAGGGTAGCCAGTGTTGAACACCACACCGCTCGAGTAGGTGTTCTTGTAGAAGTCGCTGCACGCCGTGGTGCCCCAGTTGTCGGCGGTGCTGCCTGTGTAGGTGCTGAAGATAAGGTAGGGGTCTATCACCAATGGCAGGCTGTGGTTGTAGCTGCCTGTCTTGAAAGTTATTCTGTCGCCGTCGAGCTTGTAGTCCACATCCACTTCTACCTCCCTGCCATTCACCATCTGGTAGGCGTATGGGCGCAGCTCCACAATGTCGGCCACCGAGGTTCGGACTATGATGTTGCCCTCCTGCAGCCTTATGGCGTCGGCTCCCTCGTAGCGCATCGCTATCTGGCGCGGGTCGGCATTGGGCTGCACTATAAAGTCGTACTTCATGGCATTCTCCGCGCTGTACACCTTGAGATCTATGCCGTGGTAGAGTTCGCTGTAGGTCACCTCGAGGAACTGCGGCACCTTGGAGGCCCACCGACTGCGGTCGTTGCCTATGAAGTAGTTGCTGTAGGTATCCTCCTGCATACCGCCGGCGACGGACTGCGGCGACGCGCCCTCGAAGTGCACGCGGTAGGCGTGCGTGCGATATTTGCCGCTCTTGACATGGGCGGCATCGGCGTGGTGAAGGTTGTCGTTGTCGCGATGCTGCAGGTTGACAGTGAAGCAGGTGCGCTCCAGAAAAATGGCACCGGCATGTATCTGCGACTCATAGAGTATGTTCTCGTTCCACTGACCGCAGTTCTTCACAAAATGCATGCGCTGCCCAAGTGCCAGTGTGTCGCGCTCATTGCGGGCTTGCACACTCACCGAGAACACTGCGAACAAGATTGTTACAACAATCCTTATAAGTGACTTATATAGATACTCACGCCTGCGCATTGGAAATGCAAAGATACAAAAAAAACTTTAAATATACGCACTTATCAACAAAACAAATTGGATAAAATAGCATTATCGCCGCACAGCCATTGGAAATTTGTGTGTAAATTTGCCTTTGCAACAAGCGTTGCACAAAACGCACAACCAACTACATGACTGACATTTACAGCAAACAGTGGAGTATGTCTCTTTTTCGGTCTTTACGGAAAATGGCAGGCGTAACGGCTCTGCTGCTGGCGTTGCTTGTTGCCGGACCGCTGTGCCAGGCCCAGAACAAGTCCAAAGCCGACCTTGAGAAAGAGAAGAGCCGCATTGAGGCCGAGATAAAAAAACTCAATAAAGAGCTTGCCAGCGCCAAGAAAAACACCCGCATGACCACGGCGCAGCTCAATGCCCTCAACAAAAAGATTAAAGAGCGCACACGCCTCATTGCCAACATCAACCAGCAGGTGACGCTCATCGACGGGCGACTGCAGCAGACCAAGGACAGCATGCAGGTCATGACGCTCCGGATTGACAGCATGAAGGCCGAGTACGCCAAGATAGTGCGCGTGCTCTACCGCGAGCGCGACAACCTCGACAAGATGGCGTTGCTCTTCGACACCAAGTCGTACAACCGCAGCTTCCTGCGCATCAAATACTTCAAAGCCTACAGCAGCTACCGCCGACTGCAGGCCAACCGCATACGCCAACGCGAGAGCGAGCTGCAGGACATGGCACTGCTGCTGCAAAAACAAAAGCGCGAGAAAAGCGAGCTGCTGCAGCAGGAACAGCGCAACAAAGCCGAGCTCGACAAAGAGCGACAGCAAAAAAGCAAAGCAGTGGCGAGCGCCAAAGCCAAAGAGAACAAAATCAGCACTCAGCTCTCCCAGAAAGAGAAGCAGAAACGCCAGCTGCAGCAGCAGATACAACGCCTAATCAACGAGGAGGTGCAGCGTGCCGCCGCCAGCAAGGGCGGAGCCACCGGCGGGACGGGCAAAAGCGGCTCTTCGGGTGTGACGACTCCCAAGCTCTCCGAAGCCGAGGTGGCTCTCTCGTCGGAATTCTCCGAGAACAAGGGGCGTTTTGCATGGCCCGTATACTATAAGAGTATCGCACGCGAATACGGCCTCTATGTACACGCCTCCGGCGGACAGAACATGAACAACGGTATAGAGTTCATCTGCAACCAGGGCAGCGCGGTGTTCTGCATATTCAACGGCACGGTGACACGCGTCTTTACCTGCCCCAACGGCACCAAGGGCATCATAGTGCGCCACGGCGAGTACATGACTGTCTACGCCAACCTCGGCACCGTGGCTGTGAAGCAGGGCGCCAAGGTCACCACCAAGCAGACCCTCGGCACCGTGGCGGTCAACGGCGACGGTGTGGCGGAGTTCAGCTTCCAGCTGTGGAAAGGCACCCAAAGCCAGAACCCACGGCACTGGCTCAGAAAATAAGGTCGCCGCAGCAGCTGTCGCGCCTCGCGCCTGTGACGGAGGCCAGCACGTTGACCTCCCCCCTCATCCGCAGATAGCCCAGCAGGGCAAAGACTATGGCCTCTTTGTAATCGATGGTGTCATTGTCGGGCACCACCGCCTCAACGCCTTGCAGATGGTGTCTTATGCGCTCCACAAGGTAGCTGTTCCTTGCCCCTCCGCCGGTCACCAGCATACGCCCTCCGGCGGCACACGCCGGCAGGGACCGCGCCACCTGCATGGCTACATGCTCCACCACGGTGGCCAATGCCACTCGCGGCTCCACAGCAGCCATCAGCGGACGGAAACATTCAAGATACCACTCCTTGCCCAGACTCTTGGGAGGCTGCTGGCAATAGTACGGCAGGCCGTTGAGCTTTTCGAGCAACAGGCTGTCGACCTCGGCGTGTGCGGCGAGAGCCCCGTCTTTGTCGTAGGGCAGCCCGCAGAGGGCGGCAAGCTCGTTGAGCGGCATGTTGCAGGGCGACACATCAAAAGCGATGCGCACTCCGCCCTGGCTGTCGTACGACACATTGGCGAAACCGCCAAGGTTAAGGCACGCCGCATAGTCGCCAAACAGCAGCTTGTCACCTATGGGCACCAACGGAGCCCCTTGTCCGCCCAGAGCCACATCCAAGGCCCTGAAGTTGCAGGCCACGGGGACCCCTGTCACGGCACGTATGGCGTTGCCGTCGGCTATCTGCGTGGTAAGGTGCTTGTCGGGCTGGTGAAACACCGTGTGCCCGTGGGAGGCTATGAGGTCCACCTTGCAGCCATGCCGGGCTATGAACTCGTTGACCCTCCGGCCAAAAAGCTCGCCGAGCTGCACACTGGCAAGGGCATAGCCCAGGGCGTCGGCCTCGTGAAGCGTGGAGAGCCGCCTACGCCATGCCTCGTCGTAGGGGTATGTGTCGGCGGCGACAAGGTCGTAGCCTATCCCCTCCCCCGCCCGCTTGAAGAAACGGCAGCAGGCCACATCGAGGCCGTCGAGGGAAGTGCCCGACATCAGTCCCACCACATGCATCTCGTCACTTTGCATAATCAATAATAAAGCTTAACGGTTAAACAGCCCTCGGTTCGTGTTGAAAATCATGAGTGATACGCGAGGATACGTGGAGAAAAATTTCGTGGTCGAAAATATGTTTTTGTGGTCGCGCTACTGCATCACGACAACTTTCATTGCCGGGCGGCAGCCCACCTTGGCCAGATATACGCCGGTCCGCAGCGACCGGTTGGGCACCAAGCGCCCCGTCATGTCGAACAGGGAGAGCGGCTCGCTGTCGGCGCCCTCAACCACCACGCGACCGCCAAGGGCGTATACCCTTATGTTGTCGTCGGCACTGTTGCCAAGGCTGTTGCAGTTGGGCACTATATGCTGGAAACGCCGCCATATAGGGTGCGCCTTGTATGTGGCGTCGGCGCCGCAGGGCACCACAACGGTTGCGGTGTAGCTTGTAAACGTGTTGTCGCCAATGGCTGGCGGCACGGAACAACGCAACACCAGCGTGTCGACAAGCAGACTGTTGAGAAATAGGCTGTCGCCCATTGCCGTGAGCGAATCCGAGAAAGTCACCTTGTGCAACGAGCGGCAATAGGAGAAGGCTTTGTCACCCACATAGGCTACGCGCGGTGGCAGCATCACGGAGCGCAGATTGGTGTTGTAGAAGAAGCGGCTGCCAACACGTTTCATACGCCACGGCAGGTGGCAGTAGGTCAGGTTGTCGCACCCCGCCAACACAGCGTCGCCCAGACGCTCCATGCTGTCGGGAAACTCCACCGACCTTATGCTATTGCAATTGGAGAGAGCCTCGCTGCCAATGCTGTCGATAGCTTCGGGCATGTTTATAGCGCTGAGGTTATGGCAGTCCTTGAACACCCCGTTGCCAATGGTGGCGACGCTGTCGGGCAAAGAGATGGTCTGTAGCGCGTTGTCGTTGCAGAAAGCATACGAGCCGACAACCTTCAGTGTCGAGGGCGGCACTATAAGCACAAGGTTGGGGCAGTTTCTAAAAGCGCCGGAGGCTATGGAATCAACGCCTTCGGAAAATGTCACGGCACGCAGCATACCGCAGTCGGCAAACACACCGCTGGCCACATATCGCATGGTGCTCGGCAATGTGGTCCGCTCAAGTCCGCTGCATTTGCTGAAGGCATACTCCCCTATCGACACCAAGCCCTCCGGCAGCGACAGGTCTGACCCAATCCGGCTGGCATTACGAAAAGCCGAGTCACCGATACTGATGAGTGTCGACGGCAAGTTACACGTATACAAAGACAAGCAATTAAGGAACGCGTTGTTGCCTATCACCCTTGTACCCTCGCCGATAGTGAGGTTCTCAAGAGACACACAGTTGGCAAAAGCATTATCGGCTATAGTGTCAAGAGTGCCGGGCAGTTTCACAAGACTGATGCTGCTACAGTTGGCAAACGCACCCACTCCAAGCCTGCAAAAAGGAGCGGAGATATCGATATTCGAGAGCAACATGTTGTCGTTGGCAAAAGCGCTGTCGCCTATCGAGACGAGCGACGACGGGAAACGATCCATTGACCTTACCCCGCATTCAGCAAAAGCCTTGTATCCAATATGTTCAAGGCTTGAGGGGAAGTTTATACTCCATAAGCGGATGCATCCATAAAAGGCATAACTGTCAATGCTTGTAATCGTTTGATTGAGACCAGGGTTAGTGAGGGATGAATCGTAGGCGAAACACCCGCGGCTGATAGACCGCAGGTTGGGGTTCTGTATAGCGAATCTCGACAGCCTTGTGCAGCGAGCGAATGCCCATTCGCCAATGCTGCGCACCGTGACGGGGATCTGCACACCGGTGAGCGAATCGCAACGGAAGAAAGCATAGTCGGCCACCGCCGTCACGAGATAGTTCTGGCCGTTCCACTGCACAGTTTGCGGTATCTGTACGAACCCTATTGGCTTGTCATAGCCCTGCCATGTGCTGCCGCTGTCGACGCTCCAGTTGCTGTTGGGGTAGAGCGGCGGCACCACGGTAACCTCGGAGTTGCCGCTTACCGCATAGTAGAGCAGCGTGCCACCCTGCGAAGTGTAGAAGTCATAGCTCTGGCACCGAGCCCCTTGTGCAAATGCCAGCACAGCCAATACGGATAAAGCCATCATTCTTGACAAACCGAGCGCGGAGGGCATACCACACAGCGCACGCACTGTGCCGGGGCGGGAATACCTCTGAATAAAAACACGCTCAAAGAGCAATGGGGTATGCAAAAAAAACAACATCAATCGTCGCATAATCAAAAGTGTTTGTCAGGCGGCCAACCTCGCACTTAAAGCATGGCCACACAATTAAACATCTACATTAACTATCTGTAAGACATATAGTAGCACAAAGTAACACAACAACAAAAAATACATACAAAGATAAAAATAAAAAACCAAAACAACAAAAAAAACATTCATGACCATTACGAAAAGTCGCACGAACACAATATACCCACGGCTACGGGACAGACACACAGCTTGCCAGTAACACCGGCTACCACGACGAATAAAAGCATGATGAACCGCGGGTTTATACAATTCTCCATAATTGTCATACCGCCCCGCTTAGAGCCACCACATGTATTAAGGAGTATCAAAAACAGACAAAAAACGGGTAATATTATCGAGGAGGTTTGAATAAAAAGAGGCTCTTGTATGCGTCTGTTATACAAATAATAAAGCCGAAGTATAAACCTTCGGCACGGGCGACGTACCCGCAGAATCGTCAATGCAAAGTTACGATTTTTTAGACTGGCAGGATTTATTTTTTCAAAATCCCGCAAACACTCAACTTTTTTTCGTACTTTTGCAAAAAAATTCGAGCCATGACATTCCTTATTCTTTTAGCAATTGTGCCAGCGGCTTTCCTACTCATCAGAGGATTTTTGAGAATTGTGGCATGGACTGGACGCAACCTGTAGCAAGCCGTCGTCTATAACTTTTAGCAATAGCGGTGGTGCTTCCCTTCGCATCCTAGCCCCTATCGTTCCATTTCTCATACGCATAGCAAACCCGAGGCCTGAGAGGCTGTCGGTCTTGTATAACAAACTGTCCTGAATCCTGTATGAAACTGATACGCGAAATCATTGGTTACCTGCTCGGCGGGGTTGTTTTCGTTGTTGGGATGCCCGCGCTGATGTGGCTACTCTCGGGCACGCCGGCGCTATGGCCCGTCGGGGCCGCCCGGCTTTACGCTGCCTGCCTCCTTGCCGCCGCAGGCCTGGCACTGAGCGTATGGGCCATAGTGTATATGCGCCGCAAAGGCGACGGCAACCCCATGGACGCTTTCGGCCATGAGGTGGCTCCACGCACCAAACACCTGATGACCGACGGCCCCTACCGCCTCAGCCGCAACCCCATGCTTACCGGCATCTTTGCTTACCTCGCGGGGTGCGGGCTATGGCTGTGGACATGGCAGGCCGCAGCTTTTTTCGTGGCCTTTGCTGCCATCATGCTGCTGCAGGTGCGGAGCGAAGAGAAACGGCTGCGCCGCGACTTCGGCGACGAATACACAGCCTACTGCCGATGCACGGGCCGTTTCTTCCCCAAAAGAAAATGAACGCTTTTACAAACATGTTATTAACATATATACAATATGTGCTTTTTTTTTCTTATCTTTGCAAAATTATTCTTTGCCACTTATCATGATTTATTAATCAGTTAACTGTGTATATATGAAGAAGATTATCAACACTCCCAAGGCTCCTGCCGCCATTGGACCCTACAGCCAGGCCGTGCTGGCCGGCAACACCCTCTACATCTCCGGCCAGGTGCCTATCGACCCCGCCACCGGCAAGCTCGCCGAAGGCGGCATCACCGAACAGACCGAGCAGGTGTTCAAGAACATCAAGGCCATACTCGACGAGGCCGGCTTCACCTTCGACGACGTGGTGAAGAGCACCTGCCTGCTGGCCACCATGGACTATTTCAAACCCATGAACGAGGTCTACGCCAAATACTACGGCCACGACTGCCCCGCCCGCGCCGCCTTCGCAGTGGCAGGCCTGCCCATGGGCGCCATGGTAGAGATAGAGACCATAGCAGTGAAATAACACACTGACAACTTGCAAGTTGTTTAATTATTAATCAGAACACTCTGAAACTCAGAGAAATCAGAATACTCAGAAAAATGGATTTCAGCAACACCAAACAAGAGGAGCTCTTCCTGCAGATGATCAGGGAGTTTGCCGAGAAAGAGGTGAAGCCCCTTGCCGCCGAGGTCGACGAAGAGGAGCGCTTCCCCATGGAGACAGTGAAAAAGATGGCCAAGATAGGCCTCATGGGTATCCCCATCCCCACACAGTACGGGGGAGCTGGCGGCACCAACATCATGTACGGCATGGCCGTAGAGGAGCTGAGCCGCGTATGCGCCACCACCGGCGTGATCCTCTCGGCCCACACAAGCCTCTGCTGCGCCCCCATCATGGAGAACGGCACCGAGGAGCAGAAAGCCAAATACCTGCCTAAACTGGCCAGCGGCGAGTGGATAGGCGCCTTCGGCCTCACCGAGCCCAACGCAGGCACCGACGCAGCAGGACAGCAGACCACGGCAGTGCTCGACGGCGACGAGTGGGTGCTCAACGGCAGCAAGATTTTCATCACCAACGGCAGCTACGCCAATGTGTTCATCATCATAGCCATGACCGACAAGAGTCTCGGCACCAAGGGCATCAGCGCCTTCATAGTGGAAAAGACCGACCCAGGCTTCAGCATCGGCAAGAAAGAGAAGAAGATGGGTATCCGCGGAAGCGCCACCACCGAGCTGATCTTTGAGGACTGCCGCATACCCAAGGACCGCCAGCTGGGCCAGCTCGGCAAAGGCTTCGGCCTCGCCATGAAGACCCTCGACGGCGGACGTATAGGCA
>JAFTDW010000032.1 GCA_017454015.1 Bacteroidales bacterium
ACGAGATAGTCAATTAATTAATAATAAAACATTTAAAGTCATGACAGAAAAACAAACCAAAGGCCTTGCCGCCTTGTGCGGCAAGCAGGAGTACACGCGGCCCGAGGCCAAAGTGGAGAGCTACAGCGTGGAGCGCGGCTTTGCGTCGAGCGGCTCGTTCGAGGGGCTGAGCAACAGCAGCAACAGCTACAACGACAGCAACTTCACCTGATGCCGTAACTCCAGAAATCCCGGAAATTCGTAATAACGAAATAACGGAATAACGAAATCACGGAACCACTGGAAAAACAAACATTAAAAAAAGAAACAAAAAGTATCACAAGCAATGAAGAAAACATTCTTTTTCGCGGCGGTAGCCGCAATCAGCATCCTCGCTGTGTCGTGCAGCAAGGAGGAGAGCAAGGAGGTGCAGACCTTCAAGGCCAGCGCCGAGCAGACTGCCGAAAACTCTAAGATTTCTTTAAGCGGCCTCCAGCTGCGCTGGAGCGCGGGCGACCAAATCAGCGTCTACGATGCCGCCTCCAACAACGGTGTCTACGCTCTCTCGTCGGGCGAGGGCACCAATAGCGGTGAGTTTGCCCATAGCAGCGGCAGCAGCGTAAGTGCCGCTCCCTTCAGCGCCGTCTATCCTGCCAGCATCCGCACTGGAGCCACCACGGTGAGCCTGCCCGCTGTGCAGCACTCTGCCGACGGCGGCTTGCAGGCGTTGCCCATGTACGCCGTGGGCGACGACATGGAGCTGAAGTTCCACCACCTCTGCGGCGTGGTGCGCTTCCGCCTCAGTGCCTCGTCGGCAGCGAGCGTCAGCTCGATAGCCGTAACCACCAACGCCAACACCAACGGCTCGGCCACTATAAGCGGCAGCGGCACGTCGGTGGCGCTTGGCACGCTTGGCGGCACTGCCACCACCACGCTGAGCCTGGCACGGCGCAGGGTATAGCCTCTGCTAAGGACTTCTACATGTATCTGCCCGCAGGCAGCTACAGCTCGTTTGTCATCACCATGACTGCCGAGGGCGGAGCCTCTTGCACCAAGACGGCTAACAGCGCCATCGTTATAGAACGCGGCAAGATAACGACGATAACGCTTACGGGTCTGAGCTTCGGCGCCAGTGTGCCCACGGGAGCCATCAACGGCCGTTTCACCATTAACGCAGGCGGCGATAAGGTATACTTTTCGCAGGGCAACCTGCAGTATCAGGCATCGACCGGCACATGGCGTTTCGCCACAAACCAGTACGATTGCATCGGAAATTCCAACTCCAGCATCTCGTCTACTAATAGTGGCTGGATAGACCTGTTCGGCTGGGGCACCAGCGGCTGGAACAGCGGTGCCAACTGCTACCAACCTTGGTCTACCAGCACCAGTTATGCCGACTACTACCCCGGCGGAGCATATACCAACAACCTCACAGGCAGTTACGCCAACGCCGACTGGGGCGTGAACAACGCCATCAGCAACGGCGGCAACGCCGCAGGTTTGTGGCGCACGTTGACCCACGAGGAGTGGGATTACTTGTTCAACACGCGGAGCGCCTCGACGGTGAACGGCACGGCAAACGCACGATATGCCAAGGGCACTGTCAACAGTGTGGCAGGAGTGATACTGTTTCCCGACAGTTACACGCACCCCGACGGATTGGCTCAGCCGACAAACATAAACAGCAGCGGAGCGAACTACACAGGCAACAACTACAGCACCTCAGACTGGACTGCAATGCAGACTGCCGGAGCAGTTTTCCTGCCGGCTGCGGGCCGCCGCTACGGGACGTCGGTCAACAATGTCGGGTCGTACGGCTACTACTGGTCGGCGTCGTACTACAGTAGCTACTACGCGTGGCTCGTGTACTTCAGCAGCGGCGGCCTCGACGCCGAGTACGCAAACTTTCGCAACTACGGAAGGTCCGTTCGCTTAGTTCGGGGCTAAACAACATTTTTTTAGCGCATTGCGTCTCACGCAATGCGTTACCTCTGTCGTGCGGATGCCGTTTTCAGGCGAGAGCCCCACGCAGTGAGGCACACGCCTGAAAACACGCCGTCGGAGAAGGCGCACGCGGCGTGGCGACAGCCCGCAAGGGCATCGCCGCGCCGCCGCGCGGTAAAATAATAGCGGCGTTGCAACTTAGTTGCAACGCCGCTGCTATTTTGTCGGTACGTAAAGATTAGTCTATCTTGTCGAAGCCGAGGTAGGGGCGCAGCACCTCGGGCATGACGATGCCGTCGGGGGTCTGGTTGTTCTCGAGGAGGGCGGCTACTATGCGGGGCAGGGCGAGGGCGCTGCCGTTGAGGGTGTGGGCGAGGCGCATGCGCCCGTCGGCATCCTTGAAACGCAGGTGCATGCGGTTGGCCTGGAAGGCCTCGAAGTTGGAGACACTCGACACCTCGAGCCAGCGTTTCTGTGCGGCGCTCCACACCTCGAAGTCGAAGGTCATGGCGCTGGTGAAGCTGATGTCACCGCCGCAGAGCTTGAGAATGTGGTAGGGCAGGCCGAGCTTGTCGAGGAGGCCGCCGACGTGGCGTTTCATCTCTTCGAGGCGCTCGTAGCTGCGGTCGGGGTGCTCGATGACCACTATCTCGACCTTGCTGAACTCGTGCAGACGGTTGAGGCCGCGCACGTCTTTGCCGTAGCTGCCCGCCTCGCGGCGGAAGCACTCGCTGTAGCCTGCATGGCGTATGGGCAGCTGGTCGGCACGCACTATGCAGTCGCGGTAGATGTTGGTGATGGGCACCTCGGCGGTGGGTATCATATAGAAGCCGTCGAGGGGTATGGCATACATCTGCCCCTCTTTGTCGGGCAGCTGGCCGGTGCCGAGGCCGGAGGCCTCGTTGACCATGAGGGGCGGCTGTATCTCGGTGTAGCCTGCCGCCGATGCCTCGTTGAGGAAGAAGTTGACGAGGGCGCGCTGCAGGCGTGCCCCTTTGCCTTTGTAAACGGGGAAGCCGGCGCCGGTGATCTTGTTGCCCAGCTCGAAGTCGACGATGTCGTAACGGGCGCAGAGCTCCCAGTGAGGCAGCGCGTCGGCTGGCAGGTCGGGTTTATGCCCGAACTCGGCGACGACCACGTTGTCGGCCTCGCTCTTGCCGCGCGGCACGGAGAGGTGCGGCGTGTTGGGCAACGATATGAGCTTGGCGGTGAGCTCTTTCTCGGTGGCGGCTTGCTGCTCGCCCAGCTCTTTTTCCTGCGCCTTGAGCTCGGCGGTGCGTGCCTTGCGCTCATCGGCCTCCTCACGGCGGCCTTCCTTGTAGAGCTGGCCTATCTCCTTGGCGAGGGCGTTCTGGGTGGCTTTGATGTCGTCGGTGCTTTTCTGCAACATGCGGCGTTGGGCATCGAGTTCAATGATCTCGGCAATGCGCGCCTCGACGTTCTCCACGTTCTTGATGCTCAGACGCTCTATGCACTCTGCGGTATGTTCTTTGATGTACTGAAGCTGAATCATGATATAAGGTTATAGGGTTAAAAGGTTTTAGGGGGTTGGATGTATTTAGATTGATATAACGCATGGGTTGGTGTTTTTATTGTTGGATGTGGGTGACTATAAAAATATTCTGCCGTTTGGATTTTTTTTACTAACTTTGCAAACTAATTTTTTTCAATAATTATGAGTAGTTTTGGTGAATGGGTGGCGATGGCCGTCGGGAAAGTCAACAGTTGTGTGTGGAGTCCTGCGTTGGTGGCATTGTGTCTGGCTGCCGGACTTTATTTTTCGCTGCGCACCCGTTTTGTGCAGGTGCGGCGTTTTGGCGAGATGTTCAAGCTGCTGTTTGGCAGTGTCGGCAAGGGCGACGGCCGCAGCGGCATATCGTCGTTTCAGGCTTTTGCCATGGCTTTGTCGGGCCGTGTGGGTACCGGCAACATAGTGGGCGTTGCCACAGCCATAGGGTTCGGCGGCCCCGGCGCTATAGTGTGGATGTGGGTGATAGCTTTCTTTGGCGCCGGAAGTGCTTTTGTGGAGGCTACCCTTGCGCAGATTTATAAGGAGGATCACGGCGGCCAGTTGCGCGGCGGCCCTGCATATTATATAGAGAAAGGGTTGCGAAGCCCGTTCTTTGGGTGCCTGTTTGCCGTCATGGCAGCTGTGGCCTGCGGCCTTTTCTTGCCGCCGGTGCAGTGCAACGGCATAGCCCTCTCCTGTTCGCGCTCGTTTGGCGTGGCACCGTGGGCGGTGGGCGCCGTGGTGGCCACGCTTATAGGCTTGGTCATCATAGGAGGCGTGAAGCGAATAGCCAATGTGGCGCAGATTGTGGCACCTTTCATGGCAGTGCTGTACATCATCCTTGCCTTGGTGGTGCTGGCGGTTCACTGGCGCATAGTGCCAGGCGTGTTTGTCGACATGCTGCGCAGCGCTGTGGGTGTGGGCGAGCTGGGGGGTGCTATGATAGGCAGTGCCATAGCATGGGGCGTGAAGCGCGGCATATACAGCAATGAGGCAGGGCAAGGTACCGGCCCCATAGTGGCTGCCGCCGCCAAGGTGTCGCACCCCGTAAAGCAGGGTCTGGTGCAGGCGTTCTCTGTGTATATCGACACATTGCTGGTGTGCAGTGCCACAGCGTTGATGATACTGGCCTGCAAGACCTACAACATCATAGGCGGAGTGGAGCATACCGCTTCGGGTGCGGTGGTCGATTATATAGTGCGCAACGCGCAGGCTCCAGCCGGCGAGCCGGGGGTGTTCTACACCACAAGTGCGCTGGGCACGGTGTTGGGCGCCCGCACGGGCGACATGGTTATTTCTGTGGCGTTGTTCTTTTTCGCCTTCACGACCATCATGGCCTATTATTATTATGCCGAGACAAACCTTGTGTACCTCTTCAACCGATGGCGCCGCCGTGTTGCACGGCGTCATCCCGAGCGGCTGCAAGAGCTTGAGGAGGCCGACAGCAAGTTTGGCGACGACCGTGGCGAGTCCGCCGTGGTGTGGGTGCTGCGGGTATGCGTGATAGGCTCGGTGCTTATGGGCTCGTTTTCGGGCAGCGGGGTGGCCTGGACTTTTGGAGACATAGGCGTGGGTGCCATGGCATGGATCAACATCATAGCCATACTGCTCCTGTCGCCCAAGGCTCTGCGTGCCTTGAAAGACTATGAGAAGCAGAGGCGGCAGGGCAAGGAGCCGATCTTCGACCCTAAAGGGCTCGATATAGAGAATGCCGATTTCTGGCAGTAGTCGCCGAGGGCAGTGGCTCCTGTGCCGTGATGCTGAGGCTACAGTATCTGAGCGCTGGCGTTCTTGGTGTCCACTTTGCCAATGGCGTCGACAATGATGCCGTTGCCGTCGATAACGTAGGTGGTGCGCAGGGTGCCTACGGTGGTCTTGCCGTAGTTGTTCTTCTCGCCCCAGGCCTCGTAGGCTTTGAGGATGGTGAGGTCGGTGTCGGCGATGAGGTGGAACGGCAGGTTGTATTTGGCTATGAAGCGTTGGTGCGAGGCCTGCGAGTCGCGGCTCACGCCCACTATGCTGTAGCCTTTGGCCATGAAACGCTCATAGTTGTCGCGCAGGTCGCAGGCCTCGGCGGTACACCCGGGGGTGCTGTCCTTGGGGTAGAAGTAAAGCACGAGGGTTTTGCCTTTGAAGTCGCTGAGCTTTATGGTGTTGCCGTTCTCGTCGAGCCCTTCGAACCAGGGCGCGGGGGTTCCTTTTGCCAACATAGGGTGACGCTGTTTTTGTGTGTTTGAATAAGAAGAATACAAAAGCGCGGTGCCGATATGCCCCGCGCTCTCTTGTTGTCCAACCAGGATTCGAACCTAGACTGACAGAACCAAAATCTGGAGTGCTACCATTACACCATTGGACAATGGCTCCCAGAGTCTCGTATCTTTGCTTATATCTCTGACAATCAGTATTTATAAGCTTGTTTGATACGCTGTATTTGTCGACCTAAGAGATTGCAAAGTTACGATTTTTTTTCCGAATGCACGCTCTTTTGCCGAAATTTTTGTTGTAAGGGCACTTTTTAGGGAGTAGTCAGCCTATGCGAGCCCAGTCGATGGGAGGCAGGCCTTGCTGTGCCAGATAGGCGTTGGCGGCGGAGAAGTGGCGGCAGCCAAAGAAGCCGCGGTAGGCGGAGAGTGGCGAGGGGTGGGGAGCTGTGAGCACGAGGTGGCGGCTGCGGTCTATGAGTTTGCTTTTGGCTATGGCGTAGCTGCCCCACAGCATGAAGACTATGCCGTTGCGCTTCTCGGCGAGGGCGGTGATGGCGGCGTCGGTGAACTCTTCCCAGCCCTGGTGCTGGTGGCTTCCGGCATGGTGGGCGCGGACGGTGAGGGTGGCGTTGAGCAGCAGCACCCCCTGGGCTGCCCAGCCGCTGAGGTCGCCTTTGCCGGCAGGTATGTTGACGCCAAGGTCGGCGTTGATTTCCTTGATGATGTTGACGAGCGACGGCGGCACCGCAACGCCGTCGGGGACGGAGAAGCAGAGCCCCATGGCTTGCCCAGGCTCGTGGTAGGGATCCTGCCCAAGTATCACCACGCGCACCTTGTCGAACGGTGTGCTGTCGAAGGCGTTGAAGATAAGACTGCCAGGGGGGTAGCAGGTGTGTTGAGCACGCTCGGCGACGAGGAATTCCTTTAGTTTGGCGAAATAGGATGCCTCAAACTGGGGACGCAGCACCTCGTACCATGCAGGGTTTATTTTTACAGCCATAGCGTTGTTCCATTTCATGAGTCGTTTTTATACGAGGAAACTGTTGTATTTGCGTTCCTGTCCTATCTGGCTGTCGGGGCCGTGGCCGGGCAGAACAAGGTAGTCGTCGGGCAGCGTCATGACGCGTCGTTGGAGGTGGTCGATAAGGGTTGGGTAGTTGCCTCCGGGCAGGTCGGTGCGCCCTATGCTGAGTTGGAAGAGGGCGTCGCCGGTGAGCACGGCTTTCTCGTTGTGCAGCACGTAGCACATAGAGCCCGGGCAGTGCCCCGGCACAAAGCGGCATTCCACCTCCGTCTCGCCGATACGCAGTATGTCGTTGTCGCCTATCTCGTTGACGGCGATGTCGCTCATGTTGTCGACCTCAAAACCCATGATAGAGCCGTAGGCTGCTGCTTGGCGCAGCAGCTTGCGCCCGTCGGGGTGCATGGTTACGGGCAGCTGGTACTGGCGGCACGCGGCGCGCAACCCCGCGATATGGTCCACATGGGCGTGGGTGAGCAGGATATATATCGGCGTAAGCCCCTCGTCCTCTATGTATTGCGTGAGTCGCGCATCCTCGTAGGAGGCTTCTGCTGCAGGGTCGACAATGGCACACTGCCGCGTGGCTTCGTCGACAATGGCATAGCAGTTGACTTCAAAGTGATTGAACAGGAATTGCTTTATCATGGTATGGGTTATGCATTAATCCACTGCTCTATCTGCTCTTTCTGGATTGCCGGAATGTCGAGCTTGAGTTTTTTGCGGAGGCTGCCGAGGTCGTTGAGCAGCTTGTTGGGGTTGGCCTCTTTGAGCTGTGCTATGGTGCCCATGCCGGCTTTGCGCAGCACGGGCACCCATTCGGCGGGCACGCCGTGGGCTATGAAGTCGTCGTCGCTGGAGACGGTGGCTTTCTTCTCGGGCTTCATCTGAGGGAAGAGGAGCACATCCTGAATGCTCTGCGCGTCGGTCATCATCATGACGAGGCGGTCGATGCCTATGCCCATGCCTGAGGTTGGCGGCATGCCGTATTCGAGGGCACGCACAAAGTCCATGTCGATAAACATAGCCTCGTCGTCGCCTTTCTCGCTGAGGCGCAGCTGTTCCTGGAAGCGCTCAAGCTGGTCGATGGGGTCGTTGAGCTCGCTGTATGCGTTGGCGAGTTCCTTGCCGCACACGAAGAGTTCAAAACGCTCGGTGAGCTCGGGATTGTGGCGGTGGCGTTTGCAGAGCGGCGACATCTCGATGGGATAGTCGGTTACAAAGGTAGGCTGAATGAGCTTGCCCTCGCATTTCTCGCCGAAGATGGCGTCGATAAGCTTGCCTTTGCCCATGGTGGGGTCGGTCTCCACGCCGAGGCTCTTGCAGGCGTCGCGCAGCTGCTGCTCGTCCATGCCGCTCACGTCGATGCCCGTCTCCTCCTTGATGAGCTGCACCATGGGGGCCTTGCGGAAGGGGGCTTTGAAGGAGATGTCGTTGCCCCACACCTTGAGGTCGGTGGTGCCGTGCAGCGTGGTGGCGATGCGCTCCAGCATGGTCTCCACGAAACGCATCATCCAGTTGTAGTCCTTGTAGGCCACGTAGATCTCCATGCAGGTGAACTCGGGGTTGTGGGTGCGGTCCATGCCCTCGTTGCGGAAGTTACGGCTGAACTCGTAGACACCCTTGAAGCCGCCCACTATGAGGCGTTTGAGGTAGAGCTCGTTGGCTATGCGCAGATAGAGGTCTATGTCGAGGGCGTTGTGGTGGGTGATGAAGGGGCGTGCGGCGGCTCCGCCGGGGATGCTCTGCAGCACCGGCGTGTCGACTTCCAGGTAGCCCTGCTCGTTGAAGTAGTCGCGCATGGTGTTGACAATCTGCGCACGCTTCACAAAGGTGTCGCGCACCTGTGGGTTGACAATGAGGTCGACGTATCGCTGGCGATAGCGCAGCTCGGGGTCGCTGAAGGCGTCGTAGACCACGCCGTCCTTTTCCTTGACGATAGGCAGCGGGCGCAGGCTCTTGCTGAGTACAGTGAGACTCTTGACATGTATGGAGGTCTCGCCCATCTGGGTTACAAAGACGTAGCCGGTCACACCGATGATGTCGCCAATGTCGAGCAGCCGTTTAAAGACGGTATTGTAGAGGGTCTTGTCCTCGCCGGGGCATATCTCGTCGCGTTTGACATAGAGCTGTATGCGTCCTGCGTGGTCTTGTATCTCCACAAAGGAGGCGGCACCCATGATGCGGCGGCTCATGATGCGGCCGGCAATGCTCACTTGTTGGAAGAGTGTGTTGTCCTTGGGATACTGCTCAAGAATTTCTGCACTGTTGCAGTTGACCTCATAGAGGGCTGCCGGGTAGGGGTTGATGCCAAGGGCGCGAAGCTGTTCCAGCGAGTTGCGGCGCACCTGTTCTTGTTCGGTAAGCTCGTTCATATCTTATTTCTTGTTTTTTTTTGTTGTTCTGGATTTCCGGGGTTTCTTTGCATTCTCTTTGGCTTTCTTTGGTGCGCCGTTTTTCTTTGGCTTGTTGTCGCGGGTTTGGGGCGAATGTTGCGGCGCGGTCTCGTCGATGAGGTCGAAATCTATCTGTTTCTTGAGCATGTTGACGCCGCGCACCCTTATCTTGACGGGGTCGCCAAGTTTGTAGGTCTTGCCCGAGCGGCGGCCTATCACCTGGTAGTTGTCCTCGTCGAGCATGTAGTAGTCGCCGTGCAGGGAGCCTATGGCTATCATGCCTTCGCACTTGTTGCCCTCTATCTCGGCGTAGATGCCCCACTTGCTGACGCCGGAGATGAGCGCGTCGAAGGTTTGCCCTATGCGCTGGCTCAGGTATTCGGCTTGCTTGTATTTCACGCTGGCGCGCTCGGCCTCGGCGGCACGCTTCTCCATCAGCGAGCAGTGCTCGCAGTAGTGCTCGTACTCGTCGGCACTGACCGACTTGCCGCCTTCGAGGTAGCGTTCGAGCAGGCGGTGCACCATAAGGTCGGGGTAGCGGCGGATGGGCGAGGTGAAGTGGGTGTAGTAGGCAAAAGCCAGTCCATAATGCCCTATGTTGTTGGTGGAGTAGCAGGCCTTGCTCATGGTGCGGATGGCTATGCTGTCTATCATGTATTCCTCGCCGCGTCCGGCTATGGACTGGAAGAGGCGGTTGTAGGAGTCGGCGAGGGCTTTGCGCGAGCCTACGCGCATCTTGAAGCCCAGCTTGGCGACAAACTGCACAAAGGTCTCGAGTTTCTCGGGGTTGGGCTCGTCGTGTACGCGGTAGACAAAGGTCTTGGCCTCCTCTTTCTTCTTGCGGCCTGGCCCACCCTTGTCGTTGTCTGCGCTGGGCTTGCCTATCAGCTCCGCCACTTTGCGGTTGGCCAGCAGCATGAACTCCTCGATGAGCCAGTTGGATTCCTTGCTTTCCTTGATATACACGCCAATGGGTTTGCCGTCGGGGTCGAGCTGGAATTTCACCTCCTGGGTCTCGAAGTTTATTGCTCCGTTCTTGTAGCGTTCGGCGCGCAGCGCCGTGGCTATGGCGTGGAGCTTCAGTATGGCCTGGCGCACCTGCTCGGCAGCGTCGCGGTTGGCAGCTCGTGCCACCCATTGCGGCGTTGTGTCGGGCTGCTCTATAACCTCCTGCGCCTCGTCGTAGTTGAGCCGCTGGTCGGAGTGTATCACGCTCTTGCCAAACCACTGGCTGAGGGTGTGTCCTTGCTCGTCGAGCTCGAAGACTGCCGAGAAGCAGAGCTTGTCGCTGTCGGGGCTTAGCGAGCACACTCCGTTGCAGAGCTTCTCGGGAAGCATGGGTATGGTACGGTCGACAAGGTAGACACTGGTGCCGCGGGTGTAGGCTTCGCGGTCGATGGCAGAGCCGGGCTGCACATAGTGCGACACATCGGCGATATGGATGCCCACCTCGCAGTTGCCGTTGTCAAGAGGGCGGTAGGAAAGGGCGTCGTCGAAGTCCTTGGCGTCGGCGGGGTCTATGGTGAAGGTAGTGACTTTGCGGAAGTCTTTGCGCCCCTTGGCTGCCGAGGCTTTGTATTTTATCTTGGCGGCTTCGCGCTCCACCTCTTCGGGGAAGTCGAGGGGGAAGTCATACTCGGCCAGTATGGACTGCATCTCCACGTCGTTGTCGCCCGGCTGTCCGAGCCGTTTCACCACACGGCCCACGGGGTTGTTCATGTTTTCGGGCCAGTCGGTCATCTCCACCACACACTTCTCGCCGCTCTCTGCACCTTGCAGGTCGGCGATGGGTATGAAAATGTCGACCACCATGTTGCGGTTGCCGCACACGAGGAATGCAAAGCGGTCGGTGCGCTGTATGCAGCCCACGAAGCGTGTCTTGGCGCGGTGCAGTATCTCCACCACCTGCCCCTCGGGCTTGTGCATCTTGCGCTGTGGAAACATCAGCACGCGCACCTTGTCGCCGTGCAGCGCATGGCGTGTGTAGTTGGGTGCTATCTGTACATCGTCGCGGCCTTCCTCGTCGGGTATCACGTAGGCTTTGCCGGTCTGCTTCATGTCTATGGTGCCCACTACATAGTTTTTTGGCAGCAGGTCGTCGTTGATGTTCTTGGGATTGATTTTGTATTTGCCGTAGCCTTCTTCGACGAGAATCTTGTCCTCGGCAAACTCTTGCAGTATGGTGATAACCTGTTGGCGTGTCTGCTTGTCGTGAACTCCCACGCGTGCCGCCACCTGCTTGTGGTTGTATGCGTCAAAAGGGTTGTTGGCGTATATCTTGAGTATGGTTTTCTTTAGAGTGTTGAGATCCATTGGGCGTTATGACGTTTCTTTGTTTTCGCCTTTTTCGTTATACTGTGATTTGTGGGTTACCGTCCATGCACGCCTTGTTCCGTAGGCATATCAACAGCCTGTATGAAGCCGCTGCGGATAAGGTAGGCGTCGATTTTGGGTTCCCGTCCCATAAGGTCCTTGAAGAGCGCGGCAGGGTGGCGCGTGCCGCCTTTGCTGAGTATTGTGGAGCGCAGGCGCGAGGCGGTGTTGGCGTTGAAGATGCCCTCTTTCTGGAACAGCGAGAAGACGTCGGCATCGAGTATCTCGGCCCATTTGTAGCCGTAGTAGCCTGCGGCATAGCCACCTGCGAAGATATGGGTGAATGCCGTGGAGGTGAGACAGCCCTCATGTGCCGGCAGCAGGTTGATATTGTTCTGGCGCTCAAACTCCTCGATGTTGCCGGTGAGCGGTTCGGTGATGGTGTGGTAGGCCATGTCAATGGAGGCGAAGCCGAGCTGGCGCGAGCAGTAGTAGCCAGCCATGAAATTGCGGCCATTGCGCACGCGCTCTATGTATTCCGTGGGCATTGGCTTGCCGGTCTTGTAGTGGCTGGCAAAGGTGGCGAGGAACTGCGGCTCGTAGCACCAGTTCTCCATCAGCTGCGAGGGCAGCTCCACAAAGTCGCGTTTCACGCTGGTGCCCGAAAGACTCTCGTAGCCTACGTCGCTGAGCATGCCGTGCATGGCGTGCCCCATCTCGTGCATGAAGGTGCTCACCTCGTTGAGCGAGAGCAGCGAGGGGGTGTCGCCCACGGGGCGTGTGAAGTTGCACACCACCTGTATGAGCGGACGCACGTCGTGGCCATCGGTGCGGTATTGTCCGCGGAACTCGGTCATCCACGCGCCGTTGCGCTTCCCTTCGCGCGGGAACATGTCGAGGTAGAGCAGACCCATGAAACGT
This sequence comes from Bacteroidales bacterium, assembly GCA_017454015.1. Taxonomy (GTDB): domain Bacteria; phylum Bacteroidota; class Bacteroidia; order Bacteroidales; family P3; genus Colimorpha. Next base: position 12,286 of record JAFTDW010000032.1, read on the forward strand.
TGGCTGTCCCACACCTCGAACACCTTCACGTCGGGGTGGTACACTGGCACCGAGTTGTTGGGCTTGAAGCCAAGTCCGTAGAGGCGGCCGTAAAGGTCGAAGATGCCCTGCCTCACCTTCTCGAGCTGGAAGTAGGGGCGCAGCAGCTCTTCGTCGAAGTTGAACTGGTGCTGGCGCAACTTTTCGGCATAGTAGGAGACGTCCCACGGCTGCAGCACAAACCCCTCGGGCTCTTGGCGCGAGGCGTAGACTTGCAGTATATGAACATCTTCGCGAGCCTCGGGGTAGGCGGCTTCTATGAGCTGTGTCATGAACTGGGTGAGGTTCTTGCGGTCGTGGGCCATGCGGTCGTCGAGCACGTAGTCGGCGTAGGTGTCGTAGCCCAGCATCTTGGCCTGCTCCATGCGCAGCTGTGCTATCCGTTTGACAATGTCGCCGTTGTAGCTCTTGCCGGCGTGGTTGCCGCGGCTGTTGTAGGCACGCCACATGGTCTCGCGCAGGCTGCGGTCGTCGCAGTGGGTTACAATGGCGAGGTAGGATGGTTGCTGCAAGGTGAACAGCCAGCCTCCTTTGCCGCGGCGCACCGCCTCGGCGTGCGCCTCCTCCTTGTCGCGCTCCGGCAGGCCGCGCAGCTGCGCCTCGTTGGTCACATGGAGGGTGAAGCTGTTGTTGTCGGCCAGAACGTTGCTGTTGAACTGTTGTGTGAGTTTGGCAAGCTCCTCATTGTTGGCAGCAAAGCGTTTCTTGTCTTTGCCTTTGAGCCCCACGCCGTTGCGTACAAAGCGTTTGTGGCAGTTGTCGAGCAGCATGAGCTGCTCTTCGTTGAGGCCCAGCTGGTCGCGCTGTGCATACACGGCCTCCACCCGCTTGTAGAGCTGTTCGTTCATCCACACAGAGTTCTCGAAACGTGTAATCTCCGGCGAGAGTTTCATCACGAGGCTCTGCAGCTCAGCGTTGGTGTTGCACTCGTTGAGGTTGAACAGCACAGCACTGACACGTTGCAACAGGGTGTCGGCGTATTCCAATGCCAGTATGGTGTTGTCGAATGTTGCAGGGGCTTTTTGCTTGGCGATCTGGTTTATATTGCTTTGGGCCTGGCTTATGGCGGTGTGGATGGCCGGGGTGTAGTGTGAGGCCTGTACGGTGGCGAGAGGCGGTGCCCCGTAAGGCGACTGCCATTTTTCGAGCAGTGGATTGGTTTGTGAGTTGGCTGCGGTGGTTGCTATAGTCATGACAATTAGTAGTTTGAGATGTTTATTCATAAACTTGTCACTTTTTTTTAGGAAAAATATACGTCATTCAACAATAATTGCACAAAGGGTGCGTTTATAGTAGATAACGCATAAAAATCAATTTATTGTTCACAAATACCAAAGAAAGGAAAAAAAACAATGAAGAAACTATTAATACTTGTGGGTGCGGTGGTGCTTGTATCCCTTTTTGCTTCGTGCGGCATAAAGGATGAGCGCGACGCTGCACTGCGTGCCGCCGACTCTCTGCAACAGATTGTCAACGACAAGGACGGTGAGATTGACGCCCTCTTCGATGTGCTCAACGAGATTGAGGACAACCTCACGATGATCAACGCCAAGTATAGTAATGTCCAGGAGATGAAGCGTGGCAACGTGGAGTCCAACTACAATACCAAGAAAGAGATAGCAGCTCAGATAAGCCAGCTCGACAGCATGCTTGCCGCCAACAAGAGCCGTATTGCCTCCCTCAATGCCAAGATCAACTCGCTCAACCGCGACAACGACCAGCTCAAGGAGTTCGTCGCCAAGCTCGAAGAGCGCATGGCAAGCCAGGAGGCCCAGATCTCCCGCCTGCAGGCCGAGATTGAGAGCAACCGCGTGGTGATTACCAACCTCAACCAGAATGTGGCCGACCTCACCGCCACAGTGCAGGAAAAGGAGGAGGTCATAGCCCATCAGATTGCCGAGGCCAACAAAGCCTACTTCATAGTGGGTACCTTCAAGGATCTCAAGAACATGGGTATTGTCAACAAGACGGGTGGCTTCATTGGCATTGGCCGCACGCAGAACACTGTCGACGACATGATTACCGAGAATTTCACCCTTATCGACCGCACCAAGGTGACCACCATCACCATCAACCGCAAGAAAGCCGTGGTCATCTCCAAACACCCCACCAACTCCTACGAGATGGTGATGGACGAGACCGACAACAGCGTGGTGGCCTACCTCCGCATCCTCAACCCCGCCACCTTCTGGAGCCAGACCAAGTATCTGGTCATCTCCACCAAATAGTGTAAGGACACCTTATATTAGATAACGCTCGGTGGGAGCGTGGAAACAGCGCGGGGGGCATTGGTGCCCCCCGCGCTGTTTTACATAACCTCGTTTTGCTACTGCAGCCTCTCTCTTGCTATCCGCGAAAGAGCGGCCATGTTTATTGCCTCAAGTTCCACATCCTCAGGCGCAAGGTCGAGAAGGAACTGCATATAGTTGGGCAGCGTGAGCAGGTCGCCATCGCGCCCTATGTTGTAGTCGCCGAACTTGATGAAATGCCTCACCCCGTATTTCTCCGGGTGTTTCCTTACCGTGGCGATGCTCTTGGCGCGAGCGCTACGGGCTTTCACCTCCATGGGTACACACTCCCCCTTGTAGCGCACAAGGAAGTCAAGCTCCAGCCCCGACTCTTTCTGAAAGAAATAGAGGCTCTGGCCTTTCTTTGTCAGCGTGTCGGCCATAAGGTTCTCGTAAATAGCCCCCTTGAACCCGCCAAGGTTGCCTTGCAGTATGTCCACCCGCGCTGCCGGTCCCAGCATGGCCACTAGCAAGCCTATGTCGGCGGCGTAGACCTTGAAGTTGTTCTCTATGGCGTTGCCCTCCAAGGGGAGGCCTGTGATGCTCGTGTTGTAGCACCGGCGTATGATGTCGGCGTCCTCCAGCCACTGCAGCGAGCCTTTGTAGTACTCCCCGCGACCACCGCCCTCCACCTTTGTGTACTGGTATTTTTTGTTCTCCTTGGCCAGCATCTTGGGCACGGCGTTGAAACAGGCGCGTATGTAGGGCTTGTCTTTGTCGCTGGCGTATTTCACCATGTCGGAGCGGTATTCCCTGAGGATGGACTTCCAGACGGAGTCCACGGCGTTCATGTTGTTGGTCTCAAGCAGTGCGTTGACGGCAGCGGGCAGCCCGCCAACGGCTATATACCTGTTCAGCAGCGTCTTCATTGCCACATGTATGCCGTCCGGCACTGGCGTGGCCTCCTCCATGCAGCGTTTCAGAGCGTCGATGACATCCGTGCCCATGCCGTTGGCCCATAGGAATTCCTCGAAGTCGAGAGGGTACATCTCCACAATCTGTTCGTAGCCAACAGGAACGGAGCTGCCGTTCGTTTCGTGCCCGTTCCGCACTCGCCCCTTCTTTGTCTCCTGCCCGTAGCCCTGGACACCAAGCAACGACCCGGTGGCTATGACGTCGTAGCGCCCGTCTTCCTTGAAGAACTTCAGCGCGGTGCGGGCTTCGGGACAGTCTTGTATCTCGTCGAGTATGATACATGTCTCGCCCGGGACGAACTGGGTGCCTCGCATCTGAGCCGACAGGTTGAGGATAATGGCGTCGACATCCTTCGACCCATAAAAAGCGGTTTTCCGTTCTTCTTGCTTGATGAAGTTGATATAGGCTACGTGCTTGTAATTTTCTTGGGCAAATTGTTGCGAAATATATGTCTTTCCACACTGTCTAATGCCCGCTATGACAAGCGGTGCATGGCCCGGTGTCTCTTTCCATGTTTTTAAAGTGTCTAATATTCTTCTCTTTAGCATAATATTTCGGTTCTCTTTTTATAGTGCAAATATACACTTTTTTTATTGTATATTCGTAATTTTCAAAACGAATTTGTGGTACATTGCCGTAATTTTCCAAACGAATTTTCGGTGTTTCGCCGTAATTTTTACAGCCATATCACGAAAAAGTTGTAACTTTGCACTCGCAAACCGCAAGAAAATGGTTTGCCGAGAAAGCGCATTTTTCGCCTTATTCCTTGTAGTGAACTTCGACAACTCACAACGTGAAAGTATGGAATAAAGGGAAGATGATTGCTCCTATTGGTTTGTATTGTCTTACGATACATCCTTGTGTGGAGCGATTTATTGAACCTGATTTTACTTTCAAGGGAGTCGAAGCCCTCACTACAAAAATGAGGTTGCAATGGATGGCTCCACTTTCTTGTTGTATATACATGTATAATGCCAATGAGTCTGCGGCACATTATTGTAAACTCAATTCAACAAATGAAAAACAGCATTATCTCTCTGGCAGCACTCTTTGCCGTTACGTTCCTTGCTTCGTGCACCAAGGATGCTGCCAATGACAAGGTTTTCAAGGCCACAGCGGAGCCTGCGGCCGAGAACGCCAAGGTTGCCCTTAGCGGCAGTCGCCTGCTGTGGCAGGCGGGGGACCAAATCAGCGTGTACGACGCTTCGTCGAACTCGGCTGTGTTCGGGCTCGCCTCTGGTGCTGGCACCGCCAATGCGGAGTATACCAAAGTTTCTGGCACAACACCCTCCGCTACACCTTACAGCGCGGTGTACCCCGCTGCCATTCGCACGGGTGCTACTACGGTGAGCCTGCCGGAGGTGCAGCACACACCCGACGGGTCGCTGACAGGCCTGCCCATGTACGCCGTGAGCGACGACATGGAGCTGCACTTCTACAACCTGTGCGGTGTGGTGCGTTTCCGCCTGTCGGCCTCTTCGGCCGTCAGCGTGAGCCGCATTGCCGTGGGCACCGACCGCAATACCAACGGTGCCGCCACCATTAG
>JAFTDW010000009.1 GCA_017454015.1 Bacteroidales bacterium
GCCAGTGGCGCACACCGTCGCACGATGCCCAGGGTTATATCTTCAACACGCGCACATCGTCGACTGTCAACGGCACAGCCAACGCCCGTTACGTCAAGGCAGAGGTAGGCGGCAAGAACGGCGTGATAGTGTTTCCAGACAGTTACACACACCCTGGCGGTGTCACATTGCCATCCAGCATCAACACAAACAATGCCAGCTTCACCACCAACCGTTACACCGTAGCCGACTGGCTACAGATGGAGGCTGCAGGCGCGGTTTTCCTGCCTGCTGCGGGTTACCGCCTCGGCACGACGGTCAACGACGTTGGGTCCCGCGGCAACTACTGGTCGTCGTCGTACAGCAATAGCAGCGGCGCGTGGCGCGTGTACTTCTTCGACATCAACTTCGACACGGACAACAACAGCACTCGGTACCGCGGGAGGTCCGTCCGGTTGGTTCGGGACTAGACATGAAAAATATGCGGGCTTCGCCCTGCGCGAAGCGCGGGCTAAGCCCGCTATACAACAGCATCTACGTCTCGTAAGCTCTGCTTCCGAGACGTAGATGTCTTTTCCCAGTAAACAAATTAAAGAATGTTGCATTGAGTAATTTTACTCAATGCACTGAGTAAAATTACTCAATGCATTTGCAAAATTACAAAATAATTTCCAAACGTCAAAGAAATAATGCGATGCTTGTTGGGCAAGAGCTTATCCTATCAGTTTTTCCAGTTGGCTGTCGGTGGCTTGGGGAAGCAGTTTTCTGAAGTGTTGCAGCAGTCGTTGGTGCGAAGCCTCGGGAGTGCGGCTGCACTGGCAGGCGTCGCGGCCCAGCAAGGCTTCGGGTGTGGTGAGCAGCGACCAGCCCCATCCGTATTGGTTGCCGTGGCGGTCGCGAGGGTACACAAAGTCCTCGGTGACTATGCGGCAGGCCATCTCAAGGCGTGTGACATAGCTGTCGAAGCGGCTCCGCATCTTGGGACCGGTGAAGCCGCAGGCGGCTCGGAGCTCGCGCGTTATCATGCTGCCACCCTCGCGCAGCACGTCGAGGATGGCAGCCTCTATGGAGTCGTCGTCGGGCAGCGGGTGGCGGTGGCGGCGCCAGTTGCAGAAGTCGGGCCACCACTCACGGCTCACAAAGCCGGCCTTGCCGCCGAAGAACTTGCCGTAGGCAAAGCCACCCTCGCGCACCAGCGGCCCTTTCCACTGCCATAGCGCCCATTCCCATCCGCCGTCGTCGAGCATGCGGTAGCGGCAGCTGGTGGCTACAAGGGCGTCGGCGCTGTAGCCCGCTATGCCGCTCTCCAGCAGCGGCAGGAAGCCCACAGCGGAGATGAGCTCCATCATATCAGCGCATTGGCTTATGTTGTCGTTCCATTTCATGAGTCGTTTTCTGGCTGCGGCAGTGTAAGCAAGCTTCCACTGCTATTCGCTGTCCATGTTTTTTATTTTTACGGGTGCTCATGACCTCAGTTCTTTCTGAACGAAAACCTTGATTTATTATCACCAATAAATGCAAAATGTTTTCTAAGATGTTATATTATTATACTTTAACGGCAAAAGTCTCTTTTTGGTGCGAGTTGGTGTTGTTTTTTTGCTTTCCACGGCCTAAAAACAGGGCGACAGCGTGGAATATTTGCCCATGCAATGCCTGTTTAACGTGGTGGGTATATGGTTAATATACAGTGTGATGGATGCTGCAAGGCAACACTGCTCAAAAAAAATATGTGCGGAATGAAAAAAAAGTCGTATCTTTGCACTCGATTTCGACGATCGGGGCGTGGCGCAGTTGGCTAGCGCACTTGCATGGGGTGCAAGGGGTCGGAAGTTCGAGTCTTCTCGCCCCGACAAAGTTTGAAAGACAAAGAAATGCACGATTTTGTTCCGGTCATACCGTTCAAAATCGTGTTTTTTTGTTTGATATGATAGTTTTTGCACTATGAACATTCGTAGTTTCCGCTACACAAGCAAGGCCGACCAGCTGCAGCACATGGCATTGACGCTGGTGGCGGACACCGAGGCGCGGGCCAGTGCCTACGCCCGTCTGGGCCTGTTTGCCATGCTGATGAGAAATACCCCAACACAGCAGCCGGACGGCACACGGCGCTCGTCTGCGACGAGTGGAAGCAGTACCGCTAAGCTGGCAGGGAGTAGCCGCCGTCATTAAAACGCGAAAACGCGACCGATATCGGTCGCGTTTTCGCGTTTTGCGTTTTCGCGTTTAAAATAAGTGGCTCTTACCAGGCGAAGAGCGGGCGGTTCTGCATCATCTCGTTGACTTGACCGGTGATGCGGGCACGCACTGCCTCGTCGGTGGGGTTCTGCAGCACGGTATCGATCATGTCGACAATCACCTGCATGTCGCCCTCTTTGAGGCCGCGGGTGGTGATGGCGGGTGTTCCGACGCGCAGACCGCTGGTCTTGAAGGCGGAGCGGCTGTCGAAGGGCACCATGTTCTTGTTCACCGTGATGTCGGCTGCCACAAGAGCGTTCTCAGCCTCCTTGCCGGTGAGTTCGGGGAACTTGGTGCGGAGGTCGATGAGCATGAGGTGGTTGTCGGTGCCGCCGCTGATGACCTTGTAGCCCTTGTTGACAAAGGCCTCGCACATCACCTTGGCGTTCTTCATCACCTGCTGTATGTACTGGTCGTAGGTGTCGGTGAGGGCTTCGCCGAGAGCCACAGCCTTGGCGGCTATGACGTGCTCCAGCGGGCCGCCCTGGGTGCCGGGGAACACGGCGCTGTCGAGCAGGGCCGACATCTTCTTTATCTCACCCTTGGGAGTGGTCTTGCCCCAGGGGTTGTCGAAGTCTTGTCCGAGAAGTATCATGCCGCCACGGGGACCGCGGAGGGTCTTGTGGGTGGTGGTGGTGACAATGTGGCAGTATTTCACGGCGTTGTTGAGGTAGCCCTTGGCGATGAGGCCGGAGGGGTGGCTGATGTCGCCCATGAGGATGGCTCCGATGGAGTCGGCAATGGCACGCATGCGCTCCCAGTCCCAGTCGCGGCTGTAGGCCGAGCCACCGCCGATGATGAGCTTGGGACGGAACTCGCGGGCTTTCTTCTCCATGTCTTCGTAGTCCACGGTGCCGGTCTCTTCCTTCACTTGGTAGCCGACTACCTTGTACATGAGGCCGCTGAAGTTGACGGGGCTGCCGTGCGAAAGGTGTCCGCCGTGGTTGAGATCCATGCCCATGAAGGTGTCGCCGGCGTTGAGGCAGGCGAGGAACACTGCCATGTTGGCCTGTGCACCGCTGTGGGGCTGCACGTTGGCCCACTGGGCACCGTAGAGCTGTTTGGCGCGCTCTATGGCTATGGTCTCGCTCTGGTCCACAACCTGGCAGCCGCCGTAGTAGCGCTTGCCCGGGTAACCTTCGGCATATTTGTTGGTCATGACCGAGCCCATGGCTTCCATCACCTGGTCGCTGACGAAGTTCTCGGAGGCGATGAGTTCGATACCTTTGGTTTGACGTTCACGCTCTTTGGCAATGAGGTCGAAAATTGCTGTATCTCTTTGCATAACAGATGTATTGATGTGTTTTTGGGTGTTCCAAAATATTTTGCAAATATACCGAAAAAAACATTACTTTTGGCCGTTTGGAAAAAAAATCGTAATTTTGCACAAGTAATATAGTGTCAATTAATAGCCAATGAGAAGATTTATATCATTGTTTTTCATATTATTGGGTTCTGCCGTGGCTACCACCGGCCTGCATGCGCAGATACTCTCGCAGGACAGCCACAGCAAGCTCTATGGTTACAAGAACACCCTCGGTGCATGGCAGATTGCTCCGCAGTACCAATACGCCTACGCTTTTGAGGGCGAGCAGAAACGTTTTGCCGTCGTCAAGGTGGACAAACGCTGGGGTTGCATCGACGATTGCGGCAACCTTATAGTGCGTGCCATCTTCCAGACCAAGGAGCAGGCCGAGATGTGCGGCAAGGAGTGGGAGAAGAGCGACGAGCCGGGCCGCTGGGTCTATCCCGCGCAGAACAAGTACGACGGCCGCTGGGGCTTCGTGAACTACTACGGCAAGTGGAAGTTCGACCCGGTCTATGAGGCTGTGGGCTACTACATCGGCGAGGAGCCCATGTCGTTTGCCGCTGTCAAGAGCGGCGGTCGCTGGGGCTGTATAGACCGCAAGGGCATACTGATTATCGACACCATATTTCTTGAACAGGAACATGCCGAAATGGCTGGCCGCCAGTGGATTTTCGGGCAGAACTACGAGACGTGGCGCTATCCTACCACCGATCCCAAGAACCCGCGCCGCTGGGGCTACGTCAACTACCTGGGCCGCTGGGTGGTGCAGCCCGAGTACCGCAGGGTCGACTACTTCGGCGATGACCACAACTACAACTATGCCCATGTGCAGCGCTATGGTCGCTGGGGTACCATCGACCGCTGGGGCAAGGTCTTCTCCCAGCTGGTGTTCCCCACCGAGGCCGAGGCGCACGACGCCCTGCGCCAGTATGAGCACGGACGCCCCATCGACGAGTGGCGCATCCCTATCACCAAGCCGCGCACCAGCGACGTGGCCGACACCATCGGTGAGGAGCTATGGGGCTATGTGGACTTCCACGGCGAGTGGGTTATCTCGCCCATCTATCAGGGCGCGAGCCATTTCACCAACGATACGGGGCTCTTTGCCACGGTGAAGCTCGACGGCTACTGGGCTTCGATACACGCCGACGGCACCCTGCTGTCGCGCAACGTCTTCACCCTCTCGTCGGAAGCCTGGCAGGCTGGCTACGAGTGGGACAACGACCAAGGCAAGAACCACAACAAAGAGCACGAGCTGGGACACTGGCTCTATCCAATACAGAACCCCTCCACCAAGGCATGGGGCTACGTCAACTACAAAGGCGAGTGGGTGCTGCAACCCACCTTTGAAGATGCCAAGCTCTTCATCTACTCTTGGAACAACCGCGCGGCACCCGCCAAGATGGACGGCCGCTGGGGCGTGATAGACCATACCGGCCAGTTTGTGGTGAAGAACATCTACGAGACTTCGTCGGAGGCTTACATCAAAGCCCGCATCTGGTCCGAGAAGAACAAGTTCTAAAACCAGCGCCTATGGCCGACGCAATATACATATCAGGCGGTACGCTTGTGGGCGACGGAAAGCTGACGGCTGCGTCGCTGCTCGTGAGCGACGGCACGATAGAGGCCGTAGACGATGACGCTTCTCTAAAAAAACGTTGCGCGGGTCGCACTGTGCAGTATATCGACGCCACGGGCTGTTATGTGTTGCCTGGCGTCATCGACAGCCATGTACATTTCCGCGACGGTGGCGACGGCTCCAATGCCGCAGGCTCTTTCGAGAGTGAGTCACGGGCTGCCGCAGCAGGCGGTGTCACCACGGTGATCGACATGCCCAACACCACGCCGCCCACCACCTCGCTCGAAGCCCTCCAAGCGAAGGAAGAGGCCGCCGCGCGCCATTCGCTGGTCAACACCCGCTTCATGCTCGGTGCCACCAAGGACAACATCGACCAGCTGCTCAAGATACCCCCCGACCGCTATGCCGCCATCAAGGTGTTCCTCGGCTCCAGCACCGGCAACCTGTTGCTCGACGACGCCAAGCAGCTCGACCGCCTCTTTGCCGAAGCTGGCAAGGTGATAGTGGCACACTGCGAGGACGAGGCCATAGTGCGTGCCAACCTCGCGCTCATGAAAGCCGAGTTTGGCGGCACTGCCGAGGAGAAAGCCTCGCTGCATCCCAAGATACGCACACGCGAAGCCTGCTATGTGTCGACCTACAAAGCCATAGAGCGGGCACGCAAATACAATACACGCCTGCATATAGCACACCTCTCCACCGCCACCGAGCTCAGCCTGCTCAGCAACCAAGGGGTGGGAGAGAAGCGCGTCACCGCCGAGGTGACCCCCAACCACCTGTGGTTCGACGATCGCGACTACGAGCAGTACGGCAACAAGATAAAGTGCAACCCCGCCATCAAGACAGCCGACGACCGTGTGGCACTCTGGGCCGGCCTCTACGACGGACTTATAGACACCATTGCCACCGACCACGCCCCGCACCCACTCGAAGCCAAGGAGCGCCGCTACTTCGACGCTCCGAGCGGCATACCCTCCATACAGCACAGCCTGCCGATGATGCTCGACGTGGTGTTCAGCCCCACTGCCGCCGCCGCCAATGTCGTTGCCGAGTGGCTGCCCCTGATAGTGGAGAAGATGTGCCACAACCCAGCTCTCATATTCGGGCTCGAAAGGCGCGGCTTCCTGCGTGAGGGCTACCACGCCGACATAACAATAGTGCGTCCCAACGTTGAGAATGTCGTAAGGCGCGAGGATCTGCACTACCGCTGCGGCTGGTCGCCACTCGAAGGCATGACTTTTCACTCAAGGGTGGAAAAGACCATAGTGGGAGGCAAGGTGGTGTATGACAATCTTGAAAGCTAACGTTTTCGTTCAGCAAGAGCGGTGGAAGCTTGCTTACACTGCCGCAGCCAGAAAACGACTCATGAAATGGAAGTGTTAGTGATTATATATACCATGTAGATATGAAAAAAACGTTGTTTTTGGCATTCACATTATTACTTGCAATTCCTCTGTTTTCGCAGGTTGACACGTTGCAAATGAACCAGTACGAGCCGACCTATTATTATTGGGGCGATCATTGGTACACTTATTATGGCAACCCCGTCCCTACAGTATTGTTTCCAGGAGAAGGGCCATCCATGATCATTGCGCGCCGTTGTTATGTAGACACGTTTCTGAGGGTTATTGGTGTGGCGGCACCGTCAGCAATTCTCATACCTCTGCCAGATTCACATTACTCCAAAATTAAAGACACAACCACTACAAATCGCATGCCGGAGTATTTTCAGATATATGAGGCTGAGGATACAGGCATGAGACTTATGGCAGAGGCTCGTTGGGACACTAACCATCCGAGACATTGCATGTGGCTTCCACCGGTACATCAGTTGCAATGGGTGGATACAGTGTCGCAGATACCTTATGTGTATGAGGCTTATTTTGAGAACCCTGTGGTTGTCCGTGATTCGTTTTATGTGGCTGCTACAACATATAATAACGATTTTTTCTTCAATTCACAGACTGGGCACTACGAGGGCTATTACTATTACCAGATGACGTATTTTTTCACTAGCTCGAGGACTCCAGGTTCAAACGACGTATATAAAGCAAGACTTACAAATCCTATGGAGTTGGATACCAATCCAGATGCTACTACCAGGATGCTTCAGGAATGGTATGACAGCGGATGGTTCTATGTGCCGGCTATCGATATGGGGCGGTTCATGGCTTTGTTTCCAATTTTCGATACTTCAAGTGTTGTCATTCAGGGTCACAGCTGCGACTCGGTACGCGACTTGCGCATTAGTATGGCTGATGGCAACGCTTATGTGTACTGGTGTGCCGACACGTCAGTGATTTGGTGGGAGTTGTCGTATGGTGCCCCGGGAGTGCAGCCTGAGGATGGCACACGTGATACGTTTGGCACATCGTTGGCCTGTCTCAGTAGTCTGCCGCCGGGACGACAATACGATGTCTATGTACGAGGGTGTTGCCAAAACGACATGTGTGGCCCGTGGACGGGACCGCTCTCGTTTACCATGGCGGGTTCGTCGGATGTCACGTCCCCGTCGCAATCTATCGTTGACCGCCATACCCATGTGATGCCCAACCCCACAGGCGGCATGACATCGGTGGTGTCGGGTTTCAAAATCTCAACGATAGAGGTCTACAACACTGCAGGATCATTGGTGATGACATTCAAGATAAACGCCAACA
>JAFTDW010000010.1 GCA_017454015.1 Bacteroidales bacterium
CCTATTTCTCAAGAAGCAAGGACAGGAACGTCCTTTACCTTGCCCGTTCTCTGAAAACGCGCTCCGCCTTCCAAGGTATATGGACTTCTTTGGATTATTTCAACTTACCATATAAAGTCTAATGACCGATTTGGGATAAATATATGTATAATCCGCCGCGAAATACTATAATGCATATTTCGTAGCGAGATAAAGTGAGAATTATTCCGACAAAAAAATCAATGTGCGTCGAGCCAGTTGTTGCCCACATCGATGCCCACCTCTATGGGTATGCGCAGCGGCAGGGCCTTGAGCATGGCCTGCTCCACTATGCTCCGCACCTTGTCGAGTTCGGGTTTGTAGACGTCGAACACTAATTCGTCGTGTACCTGCAGTATCATCTTCGACTGCAGACCCTCGGCTTTGAACTGCTTGTAGATGTTGACCATGGCAATCTTTATCATGTCGGCCGAGGTGCCTTGTATGGGCATGTTGACGGCGTTGCGCTCGGCAAAGGAGCGCAGGTTGTTGTTGCGCGAGTTGATGTCGGGCAGGTAGCGGCGTCTGCCGAGCAGTGTGTGTGCAAAGCCGTTCTCGCGTGCCGACGCTATGCTGGCGTCGATGAAACGCTTGATGTCGGGATACTGCTCAAAGTAGCCCTCGATAAGCGCGGCGGCCTCTTTGCGCGGTATGCCGAGCTGCTCGGCGAGGCCGAAGGCGCTGATGCCGTAGACTATGCCGAAGTTGACCGACTTGGCGTTGCGGCGCTGCTCCTTGGCCACCTCATCGATGGGCAGCTTGTAGATCCGCGCCGCCGTGGCGGCGTGGATGTCCTGATGGTTGGCAAAGGCCTCACACATGTTGCGGTCGCCGCTTAGCGAGGCGATGATGCGGAGCTCTATCTGCGAGTAGTCGGCAGCGAGAATGATGTAGTCGGCGTTGCGCGGCACGAAAGCCTTGCGCATCTCGCGTCCGCGCTCGGTGCGGATAGGTATGTTCTGCAGGTTGGGGTTGCTGCTGCTGAGGCGCCCCGTGGCTGTCACCGTCTGGTTGAACATGGTGTGGAGCCGCCCCGTCTTAGGGTTGATGAGTTGCGGAAAGGAGTCGAGGTAGGTGCCTATGAGCTTGGAGAGCGAGCGGTAGTCGAGGATCTTCTCCACTATAGGGTGGCGCTGCTTGAGTTTCTGCAGCACATCTTCGGAGGTGCTGTACTGCTTGGTGGGTGTGAGCGGCGGCTTGTCGGTTATCTTAAGCTGCTCGTAGAGCACTTCGCCGAGCTGGCGTGGCGAGCTGATGTTGAACTGGGAGCCCGCAAGCCCGTAGATCTCCGTTGCCAGAGCGTCGCGCTCTGCCGTGAGCGTCACAGAGTAGTCGTGCAGGGCCTGCACGTCGATGCGCACGCCTTCGCGCTCCATATTGAAAAGCACGTCGACCAGTGGCAGTTCCACTTCCTCGTAGAGCTTCACAAGGTCGTCCTGCTCCAGCTGCTGGTAGATATGCGGAGCCATGTCCCACAATGCCTTGGCGCACTGCGCCGTTGTCTCGGGGTTCTCGCCCCACAGCTCGCTGGCCATGAACGGTATGGTGTGGCGCACCTCGGGGTTGAGCAGGTAGTGCATCAGCTGCACGTCGACAACCTTGCCGGCAGGGTGTATGCCAAGCGGCAGCAGGTCGTAATACAGTTGCTTGAGGTCGTGGCACACCATCAGCGCATCGGGATTTTCCAGCAGCCTGCGCAACGAGTCGGCGTCGCAGCCATCCAGCGTGTTAATGTAAAGTCCGTCAGGAGTATACACCGCGAGCACGGGCTTGTCCGAAGTGCTGTGGTCCACCAGTATGGCAAAGGCGTCGGCCTCCGGCACAGCGTCCACTGTCGGTGCTGCTGTTGCGGCCGCAGGCACGGCACTGTCCTGCTGCTGAGCCTCTGTCTGCAACGACGGCGAGGCCGGCTCGTCGAAGAGCGAGGTCTGCAAGGGTTGCCTTGCAGACCCCTTGGGGTCGGCGGCAGGTGCGGCGGGCTGCGCCTTGAACACCTGCATGGCGGTGTCGGGGTCGGTAACAGAGAGGTCGGTGAAGAACCGTTTGGCGAAAGTGCGGAACTCCAGCTCGTCGAAGAGCTGCTTGAGTTTGGCGTAGTCGGGGGTATGGCGTTCGAGAGTCTGCGGGTCGAAAGCAATGGGTGCGTCGAGGGCTATGGTTGCCAGCTGCTTGCTGAAGAGGGCATCCTGGGCCTGTTGCTGCACGAGGGTGCGCGTCTTGTCGTTCTTAATCTGGTCGGCATTGGCCACCATGTTCTCTATGGAGCCAAACTGGGCGATGAGCTTCTGCGCCCCTTTTTCGCCAATGCCTTTGATGCCGGGTATGTTGTCCGAGGCGTCGCCCCAGATGCCGAGCAGGTCGATGACCTGCAAAGGGTTGTCAATGCCGAACTTGGCGTTGACCTCGGCAACGCCCATGATGGTGTCGGGGTTGCCCATGCGCCCGAAGCGGTAGAGGTGTACGCGGTCTGTCACCAGCTGTCCGAAGTCCTTGTCGGGCGACACCATAAGCACCTCGTCGAACCCTTCACGCTCGGCGGCGTGCGACAGGGTGCCTATCACGTCGTCGGCCTCGTAGCCCTGACAGGTGAGTATAGGTATGTTGAAGGCTGAGATGATCTGATGGATGTACGGCAGCGCCTGCTGTATGTCCTCGGGCATGGCGTCGCGGTTGGCCTTGTAGTCGGTGTAGAGCTCATGGCGGAAGGTGGGTGCCGAGAGGTCGAAAGCCACGCCGACATGCGTCGGTGCCTGTTGGCGCAGCAGGTCGTAGAGGGTGGTGGTAAATCCCAGTATTGCCGATGTGTTGAGGCCTTTGCTGTTGAGGCGCGGGGCACGGTTGAGGGCATAGTAGGCTCTGTAGACCGCCGCCATGCCGTCGATAAGCATTAGTTTAGCCATCGTTCAGAACTACCTGAGTGGGTTTTCGGTGAGCTGGTCGTATTCATGGCGGTTGCGCAGTATGTTGCAGGCGAGGTACACTGCGTTGCGGAACGACTGCTCCGAGGCCTTGTCCTTGCCGGCGATGTCGTAGGCGGTGCCGTGAGCCGGCGAGGTGCGCACGTAGGGCAGTCCGGCGGTGAAGTTCACGCCACGCGTGAACGACATAAGCTTGAAGGGTATCAGTCCCTGGTCGTGGTAGAGAGCCAGCACACCGTCGAAGTTGCGGAACTGCACGGAGCCGAAGAAGCCGTCGGAGGGATAGGGACCGTAGACGAGCATGCCGGCCTCGGCAGCCTTCTCTATTGTGGGCTTCACCACTCGTTGGTCGTGGTCGCCTATCACGCCGTTGTCGCCGGCGTGCGGGTCGAGGGCCAGCACGGCAATCTTGGGCATACTGATGCCGAAGTCGCGACGCAGCGAAGCGTTCATCACAAGGATCTTCTCCATGAGGATGTCCTCGGTGATAGCCGCGGGCACATCCTTGAGGGCGAGGTGGCTCGTCACAATGCCGATACGCACGTGGTCGTTGATCATCATCATGAGCGACTTGCGCTCGAACTTGCGGCTCAGATACTCCGTATGGCCGGGGAAATCGACCCCGTCGCGCTGCATGTTCTTTTTGTTGACCGGTGCGGTAACCAGCACATCCACGTTATTCTGTTTCAGGTCTTCGCAGGCCATGTCGAGAGCCTGCAATGCCAGCTTGCCAGCTATGTCGGTGGACTGTCCTATGTCGATTTTTATCTCGTCCTGTGTGATGTTCAGCACGTTGAAATGGCGGTCGGTAGCTTGCGAAGCTTCGCGTATGGCGTTGAAGGTCACGTCGCCCTGGTGGGCGAGGAGTTTTTTATGGTAGGAGGCCACTTTCGACGAGCCATAGAGTATGGGGGTACACTGTTCAAGCATGCGCGGGTCGCTGAAAGTCTTGAGGATAACCTCGTAGCAGATGCCGTTGATGTCGCCATGCGTGATGGCAAGGCGTATTTTTTTATTGTTTTGTTCCATGTATTTTTATAGCAAAAACAGGTTGATACAAAGGTAAGTAATATAGTAACGCACAAATCACGGTCTTGTTGCCCGCGGACAAAGAAAAAAAATAGCCACAATAAATAATGTATACTAAACGTTATATTAAACATAATTAAAAAACAAAAAAAACATGAAAGACCTGAAACAATACATTGCCGACAACAAGGATCGCTTCCTTGACGAGCTTTTCAGCCTTATACGCATACCCTCCATCTCCGCCGAGGCGGAGCACAAGGACGACATGCGACGCTGTGCCGAACGCTGGCGCGAGCTGTTGCTTGCCGCCGGTGCCGACCGCGCCGAAGTGATGCCCAGTGCCGGCAACCCCGTGGTGTACGGCGAGAAGACCATCGACCCCGCCAAACCCACCGTGCTGGTTTACGGCCACTACGACGTCATGCCCGTGGCGCCCCTCGACTTGTGGCGGACCGAGCCTTTCGAGCCCGTGGTGAAAGACGGCCGCATCTGGGCCCGCGGCGCCGACGACGACAAGGGCCAGAGCTTCATGCAAGCCAAAGCCTTCGAGTACATGGTGAAGACCGGCCAGCTGCCCTGCAACGTCAAGTTCATGCTTGAAGGCGAAGAGGAGATAGGCAGCGGCAGCCTCTACGGCTTCTGCGAGGAGCACAAAGAGATGCTCAAGTCTGACGTCATACTGGTGAGCGACACCAGCATGCTCGCCCCCGACGTGCCCAGCATCACCAGCGGCCTCCGCGGCCTCTGCTACTGGGAGGTGGAGGTTACGGGTGCCAACCACGACCTGCACAGCGGCCTCTTCGGCGGCGCCGTGGCCAACCCCATCAACATACTCTGCAAGATGATTGCCGACCTGCACGATGCCGACGGCCATATCACCATACCGGGCTTCTACGACGACGTGCTGGTCATCAGCCAAGAAGAGCGCGCCCTCATGGCTCAGGCACCCTTCGACCTCGAAGCCTACAAACGCGACCTCGGCATCAGCGAGGTGCACGGCGAGAAAGGCTATTCCACCAAGGAGCGCACCGGCATACGCCCCTGCCTCGATGTGTGCGGCATCTGGGGCGGCCACACCGGCGAAGGCTCGAAGACCGTGCTTCCCTCAAAGGCTCACGCCAAGATCTCCACACGCCTCGTGGCAAACCAGGACTACAACAAGATAAGCCAGCTCTTCAAAGACTACTTCGAGGCCGCTGCCCCCGACTGCGTTACCGTCAAAGTTACTCCTTGCCACGGCGGTGCCGCCTATGTGTCGCCGCTCTCCATGAAAGCCTACCAGGCCGCCGAGCGCGCCATGGAGACCACCTTCGGTCGCCGCCCCATACCCACACGCAGCGGCGGAAGCATACCCATCGTGGCAGGCTTCGAGAAGATTCTCGGCGTGAAGAGCATCCTCATGGGCTTCGGCCTCGCCTCCGACGACATTCACGCCCCCAACGAGAACTACCCCCTCGACCAGTTCCTCAAAGGCATTGAGACAATCCCCTACTTCTACAAATATTTCTGCGAGTAAAGCACCCCCCTTAGGACCTCGCAGTGAAGAAATGCCAGTGGCATTTCGATAGCGTAGCGGAGAATGTGCGCTCTCAATGAAAAAATAGAACCCACCGAAATAACGAGAAAAAAGCCACAGAGAAAACAATGTACAAAATCCTCAACAAGCAGCAGCTCACCAGCGTCATATACCTCATGGATGTCCACGCGCCGCTCATTGCCGAGCAGGGACTCCCTGGGCAGTTCGTCATAGTGATACCCACCGCCACCGGCGAGCGCATACCGCTCACCATCTGCGACACCGACCGCGACGGCGGCACGGTGCGCATAGTGTTTCAGGTAGTGGGCTACTCCACCGAGTGCATGTCGAAGATGGAGAGCGGCGACGAGCTCTACGCCATAGTAGGGCCGCTGGGACGTGCCAGCGAGCTGGCCACCGACAGCATCTGGGCTGCCGAGCAGCGTGTGCTCTTCGTGTGCGGCGGCGTGGGCACTGCCCCAGTATACCCGCAAGCCAAGTGGTGCCACAGCCACGGCATCCCCTGCGACGTCATCATCGGCGCACGCACCCGCGAGCTGCTTTTCTTTGAGGATGAGATGCGCGCCGTGTGCGACAACCTGTACCTCATGACCGACGACGGCAGCTACGGCGAGCGCGGACTTGTCACCGACAAGGTGCAAGCCCTGCACGCAGGCGGCAACCGCTACACACTGTGCGTGGCCATAGGCCCACTGCCCATGATGAAGTTCACCTCTCTCCTGACGCAGCGGCTCGGCATCCGTACCATAGTGAGCCTCAACTCCATGATGGTCGACGGCACCGGCATGTGCGGTGCCTGCCGCGTCACCGTCGACGGGCAGGTGCGCTTCACCTGCGTCGACGGGCCCGAGTTCGACGGCCACAAGGTGGACTACGACGAGGCCATGCGGCGCCTTGCCAACCCCGCACGCGAGAAATACCCCATAGCCACCAGCGGCCACGAGCACTCATGCAACCTCGCCGCAGCAGTGGCCGAGGGCACACGCCGCCAACGGCCCGCCGAGCAGGAGCCGCAGGTGCGCATACACAACTTCGAGGAGGTGTGCCACGGCTTCACCGAGGAACAAGCCGTGGCCGAGGCACGCCGCTGCCTGCACTGCAAGAGACCCCTCTGCGTCGGCGACTGCCCCGTGAGCATACAGATACCCGACTTCATAGCCGCCGTGGCCGACCGCCGCTTTGCCGACGCCGCCGACATCATAGCACGCGACAGTGCCCTGCCTGCAGTCTGCGGACGCGTGTGCCCGCAGGAGACACAGTGCGAGGGAGCCTGCATCCTCGGACGCAAAGGCGACCCCATAGCCATAGGCTACCTTGAGCGCTTCGTGGCCGACTGGGCACGCACCAACAACCACAAATCGGCACAGGCCGCCGCCTCCCCTGCCCCATCGGCTCGCAAGGTTGCCATAATAGGCAGCGGCCCCTCGGGCCTCACCTGCGCCGGCGACCTCGCCAAGGCAGGCTTCAAGGTAACCATCTTCGAGGCGCTCCACCATGCCGGCGGAGTGCTGGTATACGGCATCCCCGAGTTCCGACTGCCAAAAGAGCGCGTGGTGGCTCCCGAAATCGACAACCTGCGCCGCCTTGGCGTTGAGATAAAGACCAACGTCATAGTGGGACGCAGCATCACCGTCGACGACCTGCTCACGCGCGAAGGCTACAGCGCCGTCTACATAGCCAGCGGCGCGGGACTGCCCAAGTTCATGGGCATACCCGGCGAGACGCTGGTGGGCGTGGTGTCGGCCAACGAGCTGCTCACTCGCGCCAACCTCATGCACGGCTACGACAGCAACTATGCCACCCCCATCCACCTCGGACGCCACGTAGTTGTAGTTGGTGGCGGCAACGTGGCCATGGATGCCGCGCGTACCGCGCGGCGTCTCGGCAGCGAAGTCACCGTGGTGTACCGCCGCGCCGAAGCCGACATGCCGGCACGCGTGGAGGAGGTACACCATGCCAAAGAGGAAGGCATCCACTTCGAGTTCCAGAGCAACCCCGTCTATATCGTCGACGACGGCAACGGCAACGTGGGCGCCGTGCGCTGCATACGCATGGCCATGGGCGAGCCCGGCGCCGACGGCCGACGCCGCTTCAGTGTCATTGAGGGCAGTGAGTTCTCCATAGAGGCCGACAACGTTGTCATAGCCCTCGGCACCAGCCCCAACCCCCTCATCAAGGCCACTACGCCGGGCCTCGACACCGAGTCGTGGGGCGGCATCATAGCCAACGAGGAGGGCGCCACCAGCCGCCCCATGGTCTTTGCCGGAGGCGACGCCGTGAGCGGCAGCGCAACAGTAATCCTCGCCATGGGCGCCGGACGCCGCGCAGCCAAAGCCATAGCCGAGGCACTGGCAGCATCCAACGAGAAGTAACCCCACCCTGTTTCACCAAACAACAGCTCCAAACATGACAAAACTAAGCGGGGCGCCCAGAAGGGTGCCCCGCTTAGTTTTGATACCTGATGGCGTTTGTTATTCACCAATCTTGGCTTTGTAGGCTGCTGCATCGAGCAGACCGTCGACATCGGCCATGTTGGCGGGTTTCACCTTGATGATCCAGCCAGCGCCGTAGGGGTCGTTGTTGATAGAAGAGGCGTCTTCGAGCTCGCTGTTGAACTCCACCACCTCGCCGGTGACGGGCATCAGCAGGTCGGCCACGGTCTTCACGGCCTCGACAGAGCCAAAAGGCTCGCCGGCATTGATGGTCTCACCCTCGGTGGTAACATCAACAAAAACAATGTCGCCCAACTCATGCTGTGCATAGTCGGTAATGCCAACGATAAGCATATCGTTTTCAACTCTCACCCATTCGTCGTCCTGGGTGTACTTCAAATTCTGAGGAATGTTCATCGGAATTGATTGTTATAAGGTTTAATAAATGATGTGTTAATCGACAATGGTATTCCAGTTGTGCTTGTCCTCAGCCTCGCCGAGCTGTATGGCGCGCAGGGCGTTGTAGAGCTTGGTGCTCCACGGGCCGGGCTCTTTGCCGAAGACGTAGCTGTGGCCTGTCTCGGGGTCGTCGAGGCGCTCAATGGGGCTGATGACTGCTGCAGTGCCGCAGGCGCCGGCCTCCTGGAAGTCGGCAAGCTCCTCAACGGCTATGGGGCGACGCTCCACGGTCATGCCCATATCCTCGGCGAGCTGCATGAGGCTACGGTTGGTAATGGAGGGCAGTATCGAGGTGCTCTTGGGCGTGACATAACTGTTGCCCTTGATGCCGAAGAAGTTGGCAGCGCCGGCCTCGTCAACATATTTCTTCTCCTTGGCGTCGAGATAGAACTCGCAGGCATACTGGCCGCCGTGGCAGGCTTCGACGTGTGCGCGGAGCGATGCGGCGTAGTTGCCGCCCACCTTGTAGACACCGGTGCCCAGAGGGGCGCTGCGGTCATACTTGCGGGTGATGACATAGGGGTTGGCTTTGAAACCGCCCTTGAAATAGGGTCCCACGGGGGTGACAAAAATCATGAAAAGGTACTCGTCGGCAGGTTTCACACCCACGGTGATGCCGGTGCCGATAAGCAGCGGACGCAGGTAGAGGCTTGCGCCGGTGCCATAGGGAGGGATGAAACGCTCGTTGAGTTTCACCACCTTCTTGCACATCTCCACAAACTTCTCGGTAGGGAGCTCGGGCATCATGATGCCGCGGCAGGTGCTCTGCAGACGCTCGGCGTTGGCCTCGGGGCGGAACATACGGATCTTGCCGTCCTTGCAGCGGTAGGCTTTCAAACCCTCAAAAGCCTCCTGGCCGTAGTGAAGGCTCGATGCAGCCATGTGGATATTGAGATGTTCCTCGGAGGAGACCTCTATCTCGCCCCACTGGCCGTTGCGGTTCCAGCAGCGCACGTTGTAGTCCGTTTTAATATAACCAAACGGTAGGTTTTGCCAATCTAACTCCATGTGGTTTAGCTATTAATGTTGTTTTAAGGAATATTGAATTCTCTACAAAGATAGGATTTTTTTTTCAAATAAGCATAAATCATATCTAAAAAAACACACCAAACGCCCTCAAAACAATTACCGCGCGGCAGCTTGCCGCGCAAAGCCCCCTCGCCGCGAGGTTGCAGCCAAGAGGACGGCGCAGAGTCTGAGGATTGGGCACAAAGGTTTTTTTCAAACAAAAACGGTCGGGAAAAGACTTTCCCGACCGTTTTTTGCCTTTGTGGTCCCTCTTGGGCTCGAACCAAGGACCCACTGATTATGAGTCAGTTGCTCTAACCGACTGAGCTAAGGGACCTGATTTCTCGGTGTTGAAATCGTTTGCAAAGTTACGAATTTTTTCCGACATGGCAAGAAAAAAAACACTATCCAGCAAAAAAAAGTCCTTCATGCAGGATAGTGTCATATATGTTTTTCGAAAAAATCAGATCAAAAAAGCCATAGGAAGTTGTAAACAACAACGTTTTCTGGCTGCGGCAATGTGAGCAAGCTATTCGCTATCCGTGTTTTTATTTCTTAGGTGCTATTCGCTGTCCGTGTTTTTATTTTTACGGGTGCTATTCACTGTCCGTGTTTTTATTTTTAAGGGTGCTATTCGCTGTTCATGTTTTTATTTTTAAGGGTGCTCATGACCTCAGTTCATGACCTCAGTTCATGGTCTCAGCAATTGAGAATTTGCCCCTCCGGGGCAATTTTCCAAACAACGTCTTTAGGTATAACATTTAGCAATCATATTATTTAATATAGTCATGGCCCTTATCCCAGGGATTGTAGCCTGCCAAAGCAACAGAGAGAGGTGCTATATAGAAATAGGTAACCTCTAAAAATTAAATATCAAACATTCAACAATATAAACGCCCAAACTGCGTTATTATGATGTAGAAATCGGTAACACCATGAGCAAGTATAGGATCACAGGCGAGCAGACCATCTACGACAGCCGCAACCTGCTGCACTACGACCTCCGCCGGGACGCCGCAGGCTGCCGAAGGCTGCGAACACCGCTGAATAATGGCACGCCAGTGAGCAACCTCGGGCAGGTGAGCATAGCGGAGGAAGACCACCAGTGCCGCGCCAGCCGCTTCCTCCACTGGACCGAGGACAGCCGCCTCCACGCCGTGGTCGACGACCGCCACTACAGCTACTGCGCCTACGACCACGGCGGCGAGCGCAGGATGGCCGCCGACAACGGAAGCGGCGAGGAGGTCTACTACTACCACTCCGACCACCTCGACAGCGCCAGCTGGATAACCGACGGCACCGGCACGGCCATACAGCACCTGCAGTACCTGCCCTACGGCGAGGATTTCGTGAACCAGCGACAGGCTGGCTACAACGAAAGATATACATTCACGGGCAAAGAGAAAGACTCCGAGACCGGCTACGGCTACTTCGGCGCAAGGTACATGGACCACGAGCTCATGACCATGTGGCTCAGCGTCGACCCGATGGCCGACAAGTACCCTAACATTTAGCCGTATGCCTATTGCATGTGGAACCCAATAAAATTAATCGACCCAGATGGGAGAGACACTATAAAAATCAATCTTAATGAAGGATCTTTAACGTTATATAATAATCCAAGTAGGCTATTTTGTATCGTTCATGATGTGGCATGGGAGGTCTGTTGAGCAGGACAACAATATCCCAGTCAGAATCCTCGCGAGCATCGCCACGGGCACGGGAACCGTAAAGTATTATCTCAGCATCAGGCTCGGTGCTACGAACTGTGGTGCGGATGATATCCAATACTTTATCGTCCTTCGATTCCATTATTCAGTAGTTTTCTTTCAATTTGCAGAAATACTACTTTTTTCTCAATTGACAAAATATTATTTGTTTGCGGCCTGAAAAAATGCAGTTCGCAGTGCGACATCGCCAAATTTTTGCCGCCCTTAGTGCAATAAAAACGGCAATAAGGCGTTAATAAGAGCAAAATACAAAACGGATAGTAGAACCAAATTGAATGCCTATGATGCAAAAAGCAAAAAATTGACATGCACATCACAGAATAGAAAATAGCGAAGTTGACCAAACTCTGGAATCCTTGAAACTTGGACACTTTCGAAGTTCTTACCCAGACAAAGCAGCAACGCCCGTCAAAAGGAGTGGGCTTATACGTTGTAATTGGGTAAGACAGGTAGTCCAAGACCTCAAAGATTCCGATGAAGACTAACAAGTGCCACGCTCTTTTTATGTGCATTCACTACTGTCCCGTTAAAGTGGATATTTAGTTCTTTGAAATAATTGAAATATAGTCTTTTGTTGGCAATGTGAGGAGTCAACGGACTTGGATTGCAACATCCACGTTCTTCTATAAAAGGACGTATATGTTTCAAGACAA
>JAFTDW010000033.1 GCA_017454015.1 Bacteroidales bacterium
TTCGGTTGGGGCACCAGCGGTTGGAACAGCGGAGCCAACTGCTACCAGCCGTGGTCGACCAGCACAGATAGCAGTGACTATTACCCCGGTGGTTCGTACACCAACAATCTCACCGGAGCCTACGCCAATGCCGACTGGGGCGTGTACAACGCAATATCTAACGGCGGCAACGCCGCCGGTCTGTGGCGCACATTGACGCAGAGTGAGTGGTATTATCTTATAAACACCCGAGCCAATGCATCCAGCAAATGGGGAAACGCCACAGTTGCCGGTGTGAATGGAGTTATACTGTTGCCGGACAGTTTCACCGACCCTATGAAGAACAACGGCAGCGGTGCTTTTTCGTCGAGCCATTCAGGCTGGAGTGACAACGTGTACAGCGCAGACGACTGGACAACCGCGATGCAGTCCGCCGGCGCAGTGTTCTTGCCGGCCGCAGGCAGCCGCTACAGCATGTGGGTCTACGACGTCGGGTCCATCGGCGGCTACTGGTCGTCCTCGTACTTCGACTACGACGAGAACTACGCGTGCATCGTGTACTTCTACAGCGGCATCCTGTACGCCAGCGGCGCGGACATCCGCTGCGACGGCCTCTCCGTCCGTCTGGTCAGGGGCTAAACATTAATCTTAGCGCATTGCGCCACACAAAAAGGCGGCTGCTGCGCAGCAGCCGCCCTTTTCTTGTCCTTCTGATTTTGTCAATTGGCTATTTTTTTGTAACTTTGCATTTCGTAAGGTGTTTTCCGTGGAAGACAAAATAATGGTTAAAGTGTTTTCTATAAAAGACATATTATAGTTGAATGTGTTTTCTGCGGAAGACAAAAAACGCAAGAAAATGTTTTCTAAAAAAAACAAAATGACATGGATGAGCTGTATAAAAAACATGATGTAATGCTGCGTGGCACAAGCCTCAAGATAGTGCGGGACTATATGCATAACATCAACTGGAAGGCTCCAATGCTGTGTCTGCGCGGGGCGCGCGGCGTGGGCAAGTCGACACTTCTGCGGCAATATGCCAAGACGAATTTCCCGGCGGGCAGCGAAGAAGTGCTTTACTGCTCGGTGGACGGCATGTATTTCTCCACCCACAGCATACTCGACGTGGCGGAGAAGTTCAACCAGAGAGGCGGGCAGCTCCTGATACTGGACGAAGTACACAAGTACAATGGGTGGAGTCGCGAGGTTAAGGAAGTGGCTGACCTATATCCTGATATGAGGGTTATGCTCAGCGGCTCGTCGATGCTTACTTTGACCGACGGTGATGTGGACCTGTCGCGCCGCTGTGTGTGGCACGATGTGCCGGGACTTTCGTTCAGGGAGTACCTCCAGTTCTATAAGGGCATAGAGTTGCCAGTGATAACCTTCGACGAGCTGCTGGCAGACAGCAAGCGGGCGGCGGCTATGGTCAACGAGGCGTGCAGGCCACTGCAGCATTTCCATGACTACCTGCGCTACGGCTATTACCCATACTACCTCAAAAACAAGGTGGACTATTACACTATTGTGGAACAGACGCTCAACTATGCCATAGAGGTGGAGCTGCCAGTGCTGCGCGGAGTCGACCCGGCAAACAGCCGGAAGCTCAAGGCACTCGTGTCGGTGCTTGCCCATCTGGTGCCGTTCGAAGTGGATGTCAGCAAGCTGTCGGCGACCATCGGAGTCACACGCGGCACTGTCATAGAATACCTGCGGTATCTTGCCGACGCTGGAATTCTCTCGTTATTATACAGTGACCTGCTGTCGGTAAAGAAGATGCAGAAACCCGACAAGATATATCTTGACAATCCCAACCTGCTCTATGCCATTGCAGGCGGCGGCGTGAATATCGGCACCGCCCGTGAATGTTTTGTCGTCAATCAGCTGAAGTATAAGCATAAGGTGGAATACGGGCGCACAAGCGGCGACTTTATGGTCGACGGGCAGTGGACTTTCGAGGTTGGCGGCGAGGGCAAGGACTATAGTCAGATAGCCGACCTGCCGGACTCGTTCATACTTGCCGACGACATAGAGATGCCACATGGCAATAAAATACCGCTGTGGCTGGTGGGGTTTCTGTATTAGAAGAGCCCCGTGGGCTCTTTGAAAGTGCCCATTTCCCTTTTCGCTATCGAAACATCCACTGGATTATTATTCCCTCCGGTGCGCTGGGGTGTCCGCTTGCTTGATGAAAATGAGGGGGTTGGTGGGGCTTGGGGTATGGGCAGAGGTGGCGTTGTTAATTAACATTGAATAATTTTTATTATAAAAAGCAGTGATTAACGAATAAAAATCGTACCTTTGCTTTTTGTAATCAAAGTGTAATAATAACATAATAACAACAACAATAATATGATTACCAACAATTTTGCTGTGCGCCACAATGGCGTTTCCAAAGCTGCCGATGAGCAGAAAATGCTGGCAGAAATCGGCGTTTCGTCGATGGATGAGCTAATCGAGAAGGCTGTGCCTTCGGCCATACGTCTTCCCAACCCCCTCGCCTTGCCCGATGGCATCAACGAGTATGAGTTCCTTGCCCGTTGCCGCAGCCTCGCCCAGAAGAACAAGATGTACAAGAGCTACATCGGCATGGGCTACTATGGCACCATCACCCCGTCGGTTATCCAGCGCAACGTGTTCGAGAATGCCGGATGGTACACAGCCTACACCCCCTACCAGACCGAGATAAGCCAGGGCCGCCTTGAGGCTCTGATGACCTACCAGACCATGGTGAGCGCCATGACGGGTATGCCTCTTGCCAACGCATCGCTCCTCGACGAGGCTACCGCCGGCGGCGAGTGCATGATAATGTTCTTCAACAGCCGCAGCCGCGAGGCTGTCAAGGCTGGCGCCAACAAGATCTTCGTCGACAACGGCGTCTTCCCCCAGACCCTCGACGTGATGCGCACCAATGCCGCCCCCCGTGGCATTGAGATTGTTACCGGCGACGCCGCCAAGATGGAGCTCGACAACACCTACTTCGGTGCCGTGGTGCAGTACCCCGACCAGTTCGGCTCGGTCAACGACTACACCGAGTTCATAGCCAACGCCCATGCCAAGGGTATCTTTGTGGGTGTCGCCACCGACCTCATGGCTCTGGCGGTGCTCAAGACCCCGGGCGAGATGGGTGCCGACTGCGCCTTCGGCAGCTCGCAGCGTTTTGGTCTGCCTATGGGCTTCGGCGGCCCCCACGCCGGTTTCTTCGCCATCACTGAGGCTTTCAAGCGCAGCTTTCCCGGCCGTATCATAGGCTGGAGCGTCGACGCCAAGGGCAACCCCGCACTGCGTATGGCTCTCGGTATGCGTGAGCAGCACATCAAGCGCGAGAAAGCCACCTCCAACATCTGCACCGCCTCGGCTCTCCAAGCCATCATGAGCGGCTTCTACGCCGCATGGCACGGCCCCGAAGGCATCAAGCGCATAGCCTGCAACATACACAAGATGGCCGGCAAGCTCGCCGCTGGCGCCGAGAAGCTGGGCTACAAGCAGCACAACAAGGTGTTCTTCGACACCCTCGCGCTGCAGTGCCCCGTGGCTACCGACAAGGTGCGCGAAGTGGCCCTCAAGCATGAGATGAACTTCCGCTATATATGCAGCGAGTGCATAGGCATAAGCCTTGACGAGACCACCTGCAAGGCCGACATAGAGGCTATCCTCGCAGTGCTCGCCGAGGCCGCCGGCAAGCGGGCCGAGCCGGTAGAGTGCACAGGCTGCTGCTGCGCAGAGCCTCAGGACATCCCCGAGCAGCTCATGCGCAAGAGCGCCTACCTCACCCAGAAGGTGTTCAACCAGTACCACAGCGAGACGGAGATGATGCGCTACATGAAGAAGCTGGAGGTGAAAGACCTCAGCCTCAACCGCGCCATGATCCCGCTGGGAAGCTGCACCATGAAGCTCAACGCCGCCGCCGAGATGCTGCCCCTCAGCTGGTCGCGCTTCGGCGCCATGCACCCCTTCGTGCCCGAAGACCAGGCTCAGGGCTCCATAGAGCTCGCCAAGGAGCTTGAGAGCATGCTGGCCACCGTGACCGGCATGGCCGGTGTGTCGCTGCAACCCAACTCGGGCGCAGCTGGCGAGTACAGCGGACTTACCGTGATACGCAACTACCACATCGACCGCGGCGACACGCAGCGCAACATCTGCCTTATCCCCGCTTCGGCCCACGGCACCAACCCCGCCTCGGCTGCCAAGGCCGGCATGACGGTGGTGGTGGTGAAGTGCGACGAGCGCGGCGATGTCGACATTGAAGACCTCAAGGTGAAAGTGGCAGAGGCTGGCGACCGCCTCAGCTGCATCATGATAACCTACCCGTCGACCCACGGCGCCTTTGAAGAGGGCATACTCGAGATTGTCGACATCATACACCGTGCCGGCGGCCTCGTCTACATGGACGGCGCCAACATGAACGCCCAGATAGGTCTCACCTCGCCGGGGCACATGGGAGCCGACGTGTGCCACCTCAACCTCCACAAGTCGTTTGCAGGCCCTCACGGCGGCGGCGGCGCCGGTGTAGGCCCTATCGCTGTCAGCCAGAAGCTGCTCGACTTCCTGCCGCGCCACTCGCAGCGCAAGGTGGGAGGCGACAAAGGCAACGCCATGGCTGCCGCTCCTTACGGCAACTTCCTCCTGCTGCCCATCAGCTACGGCTACCTCCTCATGCTGGGCGGCTGCGGCCTCACCGAGGCTACCAAGCACGCCATACTCAACGCCAACTACCTCCGCGCTCGTCTGCAGAAACACTACAAGATTCTCTACACCAACAAGAACGGCATGTGCGGCCATGAGATGATTGTCGACTTCAGCTTCTGCAGCCTCAAGATAGGCGTGGGCGACATAGCACGCCGTCTCGACGACTACGGCTTCCATGCACCTACCGTGGCATTCCCCGTGCATAACACCCTCATGGTGGAGCCCACCGAGAGCGAGCCGCTCTCCGAGCTCGACCGCTTCTGCGATGCCATGATAAGCATCAAGGGCGAGATCGACGACGTGCTGGCGGGCCGCTATGACGAGAAGAACAACCCCATAGCCAACGCCCCACACACCATGCAGGTGGTATGCGCCGACGAGTGGAACTACCCCTACAGCCGCAAGACTGCCGCCTTCCCCATGGAACACGGCGACAAGTACTGGCCGACAATCAGCAAGATCGACGACGCCTATGGCGACCGTAACCTCCAAGCCGTATGGCCTGAATAATCATCGCCAACCTCCAATAAACAGTAAAATGAATACTAAATCAAAACTGTTTCTAATGTTAAGTTCAATTTATTGGAGGCGACCTGCTGTGAATAGTTAATTGCAATTGAATGTCGGGTGGTTGGTTTGCTATAACTAACTGCCCGACATTCTGTTTTTTTTGTTACAGTCATGTCTAACATCAGTGAGAAACTCCAGAGCGTGAAGTCCTCGCTTCCCGAGGGCGTGAAGGTGGTGGCGGTGTCCAAGCTCAAGCCAGCCTCCGACATCAAAGAGGCATACGATGCAGGGCATCGTCTCTTTGGCGAGAACTATGCCACGGAGATGCGCGACAAGCACCAGGAGCTGCCTGCCGACATAGAGTGGCACTTCATAGGCCACCTGCAGAAGAACAAGATCAAGTACATCATACAGTACGTGAGTCTTATCCACGGTATCGACAGCCTTGAACTGTTGCAGGCTGTCAACGACCATGCAGCCCGCGCAGGCAGGGTGGTCGATGTGTTGCTACAGTTCCACATAGCCACGGAGGCCACCAAGTTCGGCATGGACATGCAGGAGGCCTGCGAAGCCCTCGACTGGGTGGCTGCCGCCTCGCGGAGCGAGGCGGGCCTTCACGTGAGGCCCGTGGGCGTCATGGGTATGGCTACCAACACGCCCGACAGAGAGCTGGTGCGCAGCGAGTTCCGCACGCTGAAAGGCTACTTCGACACCGTCAAGGCTACGCGTTTTGCCAACGACCCAAGCTGGAAAGAGGTGTCGATGGGCATGAGCGCCGACTACCACATAGCGGTGGAGGAGGGCTCGACAATGGTGCGGATAGGCAGCGCCATATTCGGACCGAGAGACTACAGCAAGAAATGACTCCCTTGTCAAACCAACGTTTTCGTTAAGCAAGAGCAGTGGAAGCTTGCTTACACTGCCGCAGCCAGAAAACGACTCACGAAATGGAACCAATCCATCAATTTGCAAAAACCAACAACAACCAAACGCCAAGCAAGGGGATGAACCACACGGATGGCACCCTCCTTCAACCGGCATAAAGAGACTATGCAGATTTTCAAGAAAAAGAGCAATATAGTGCTCTCCTATGTGCTCATCACGTTGGGCATCATAACCTACACCTTTGCGTGGGCGGCTTTCATGTTGCCCAGCAAGATAATAGGCGGCGGCGTGTCGGGTATCTCGTCGATACTCTACTTCCTGCTGCCGATACATATCCCAGTGGGTATCATGAACCTTGTCATCAACGCCCTACTGGTGCTGTTGGGCTTCAAGATGCTGGGCTCGCGGTTCGGCGTCAATACCATTTACGGCATTGTCATGTCGTCGCTTATGTTTATCATGTGGCAGCAGGTGCTTCATGTGGAGGAGTGGTTCCATGTGGAGGAGTTTGGCAGCTTTATGTGTGCCATACTCGGCGGCGCCATCTGTGGCGCCGGCATAGGGCTCACCTTCTCTATGGGCGGCAACAGCGGCGGCACCGACATCATTGCGCTCATAGTGAGCAAGTACTACAATATCTCGCCGGGCAAGGTTATCATGTACCTCGACATAGTCATCATAGGCTGCTCTTTCTTTGTGTCGCACAAGATTGAGAACGTGGTGTTTGGCTATATAGTGATGGTAACCATGACCTATGTGCTCGACATGGTGATAGACGGCAACAAGCAGTCGTATCAGGTTATGGTGTTTTCGCCCAAGAGCCGCGAGATAGGCGAGGCCATAACCCGCGAGGTGGGCCGCGGCGCCACGCTCCTCGAGGGCGAAGGCTGCTACACCGGCAAAGAGCAGCAGGTGCTTATGCTTATTGTACACAAGACCGACAAGCCGCACGTGATGCAGATAATCAACCGTATCGACAACTCGGCGTTTATCAGCGTTGCCAAGGTGCAGGGCGTTTATGGAAAGAACTTTGAAAAACTCAAACTATAGTCATGTCAAGCGTTAAACTACTCTCTCCGTCGCTGCTCAGTGCCGACTTCGGGCACCTTGCCAACGATATAACAATGCTCAACAACAGCGAGTGCGACTGGCTGCATGTTGACGTAATGGATGGCGACTTTGTGCCCAACATAAGTTTCGGGCAGCCGGTGCTGAAACATATCAAGCGTTTCGCTGCCAAGCCGTTGGATGTACACCTCATGGTTACCGAGCCGTCGCGTTATGTGCGAGAGTTCGTCGATGCCGGTGCCGCGTGGGTCACCGTGCATGCCGAAGCCTGCCGCCACCTCGACCGCACGTTGCGGCTGGTGCGCGAGTGCGGCGTGAAGAGCGGCGTGGCTCTCAACCCCGCCACGCCGGTGTCGGCGGTGGAGAATGTGGTGGAGCTGTGCGACCTGGTGCTGCTGATGTCGGTAAACCCGGGCTTTGGCGGCCAGAAGTTCATAGAGAACACCTACAAGAAGATTGAGCAGCTCTGCGCGTTGCGCAGCAGCAGGGGAGGGGAGTTCCTCATCTCCGTCGACGGTGGTGTCAACGACAAGAACGCCGCCAACCTCTACGCCGCGGGCTGCGACGTGCTGGTGGCCGGCAACGCCGTATTCGCCGCACCCAACCCTACAGAGATGATAAGCCGACTGAAAAAGATGTAGTTATAGTATCATAATGAAAAAAGTATTTCTTTTTTTAGGTTCTTTTGTGGCGTTGTTGTTCGCTGCTTGCTGTTCGTCGAATATCTCCGCTACCGACGACAGCTCCGATTTCGTGGAGGTCGCCGAGGTGATTCCCGACGTTATCCTTGAGGTGCGGTATTACACTACCTATAACTTTATAGGTACCCGCATCGACGGCTATAACCAGCCCAAGGTGCTTCTCACCCGTCAGGCCACCGACAGCCTGCGCGTCGTGAGCGACGAGCTCATGGCCAAAGGCTACCGCCTGAAACTGTACGACGGCTACCGTCCGCAGTGTGCCGTCGACCATTTTGTGCGCTGGGGCAAAGAGATTGCCGACACAGCCATGCGCTCCTATTTCTACCCCAATGTAGACAAACGCGACCTCTTCAAGCTCGACTATATAGCCACCCGCAGCGGCCATTCGCGCGGCTCCACTATCGACCTTACCCTTTTCGACATGAACACGGGCAAGGATGTGGATATGGGCGGCACTTTCGACTGGTTTGGCGACGAGAGCCATCCCGACTGCGGCGGCAACCCCGTTACCGGCGAATACCGTCCCAACGACACCATCACTGCCGAGCAGTTCGCTGCCCGTATGCTGCTGCGCAACGCCATGCTTAGCCACGGCTTCAAGCCCTACGACTGCGAGTGGTGGCATTTCACCCTCATCAACGAACCCTACCCCGACACCTACTTCACCTTCACCATCTCTAAATAACAATTCTGCGAAATACTTCAATTTGAATTAACAACATTACAATTAATGAAACTTCTTGCACTGCTTCTCAGCCTCACGTTGCTGGTAGTAACCCACGAGCTTGGCCATTTGGGTTTTGCCAAGCTGTTCCGCACGCGTGTGCGCCGCTTCTATGTCTTTTTCAACCCCAAGTTCTCCATCTTCAAGGCCAAGCGTTTCGGCGGCAAGTGGCATTTCCTCTTCTTCAACAGCGAGACCCCCGAGGAGTGGGACGAGAAGAACCTCGCTCCCGAGGATCAGGACAACACCCTGTGGGGTCTGGGATGGCTGCCGCTGGGCGGATACTGCGACATTGCCGGAATGATCGACGAGACCAAGAGCGCCGACGACCTCGAATCCACGCCCCAGCCGTGGGAGTACCGCACCAAGCCAGCATGGCAGCGTCTCTGCATCATCAGCGGCGGCGTACTGGTCAACTTCCTCAGCGCCCTGCTCATATACACCTGCATCTTCGCCCACTGGGGCAAGGACACCCTGCCGCTGCGCAACGCGGGCATGGGCTACGCCTACCACCAGATACTGCTCGACGAGGGCTTTGTCGACGGCGACATCATCTGGTCCATCAACGGCGAGGAGATGACAGACTTCACCCAGACCACCTCCACGCTCCTTCTCGGCAACCCACACACCGTGGTGGTGAAGCGCGGCGAGGCTTTCGACACACTGCATATCTCCAGCCGCATGGCTGAGCGTATCAACACCGAGCAGCCCCGCGGCCTCATGTCGGTGCGCTATCCCTTTGTGGTGAAAGACTTCACCGCAGGTTCGGCAGCTCAGAAGGCCGGCATAGTGGCGGGCGACAGCATAGTGTGCATCAACGGCGAGGAGAAACCCCTCATCACCGACGTGATGGAGGCTCTGCCCGGCCATGCCGGCGACACCATCACCGTGGGCTTCTACCGCGGCGGCGAATACCACGAGCTTCCCGTGGCTCTCGGCTCCAACGCCAAACTGGGCGTCTTTATGAGGAGCTTCGACGAGATATACCCCGTGGAGCATGTGGACTACAACTTCTTTCAGGCCATACCTGCAGGCATCTCTTACGGCGTCGAGACACTGGTGACCTACGTCTCGTCGTTCAAGCTGCTCTTCTCCGCCGGCGGCGCCCAGAGCCTTGGCGGCTTCGGCACCCTCGGCAGCATTTTCCCGCGCGAGTGGGACTGGCTGCAGTTCTGGAACATCACAGCCTTCCTCGCTGTGGTGCTCGCCTTTATGAACATCATACCTATCCCCGGACTCGACGGCGGACATATAGCCTTCACCCTCTGGGAGATGATCACGCGCCGCAAACCCTCCGACAAGTTCCTCACCTACGCCCAGAACGTGGGAATGGCCATACTCCTTGCTCTGCTGGTGTGGGCCAACGGCAACGACTTGATACGATGGATACAAGGAATGTTCTGATAGGTTGGCTGTCAAAATGCTGACGGCATGTTTACGTTGCACGGCATGAAAAAACTCGATAGGCTTATACTCAAATCCTTTGTCGGCCCGCTGGCTCTCACGTTTGCCATTGCGGTGTTTGTGCTTCTTATGCAGTTTGTGTGGAAGTACGTCGACGACCTTGTCGGCAAGGGTCTTGAGTTCAAGGTCATTGCCGAGCTGCTGCTCTATGCCTCGGCCACTTTCGTGCCCATGGCGCTGCCTATCGCCACGCTCTTTGCCTCGATAATGACTATGGGCAACTTTGGCGAGAAGTACGAGCTGGTGGCCATCAAGGCCGGAGGCATATCGCTGCGCCGCGTCATGATGCCTATGGTCCTGGTGGTGCTGCTGCTCACCGGCGTGGCGTTCTACTTCGCCAACAACGTCATGCCCGTGGCCATGCTGAAATACCGCACCGCCCTCTACGACATAACGCGCAAGAAGCCAGCCTTCAACATACGCCCCAACGAGTACTACACCGACATCAACGGCTATGTGATACGCATAGACCAGAAAGACTCCGACGGACGTTCGATGCGCGACATAACAATTTTCGACCACACCCACGGCGCCACCACCAACAACATCATAGTCGCCAACAGCGGCATCATGCAGGTGAGCCCCGACCAGCATTACCTTGTCTTTACCCTCTACGACGGCTGCAACTACAGCGAGGATATAGGCGGCAAGGATTATGTTACGAGGCCAATGACGCGTGTGGAGTTCGAGGAGCAGGTGCTCACCTTCGACATCAGCGACTTCGCCTTCGACAAGTCGGAGGCCGGTTTCCTCAAAGGCGGCTACCAGATGATGAACATCTCGCAGCTCGACACCGCTGTGCGCAAGCTCAAGCATACGAGGCAGGAGCGTTTCGACGACAATGCGCAGGTCACTGTGGAGCGCATGAAATGTTATATGCAGTTCCTTGCCGCAGACACCGTTGAGCCGGTCTATAAGCTCTATATGCTGCAAAGCCGTCAGTCGACATGGTGCGCGGGCGCGCATCCCCCCATGCGTGCCTGCCGCAACCCCAAGCCGTCATGCAGCGGGCAGCTTGCCGCCAACCACCTGCGACAGGCACGCTCCATAGCCGACGCCGTGCGCAACGACGCCCGCGTGCTCAAGGAGGTTGTCAAGGCCGACGACGAATACATCAACCGCCACTACATAGAGTGGCAGCGCAAATACACCCTCTCGGTGGCATGCCTGCTGCTGTTTCTCATAGGGGCGCCCTTCGGCTCCATAGTGCGCAAAGGCGGTCTGGGCATGCCGCTGGTGGCCTCGGTGGCTTTCTTTGTGTTCTACTATGTGGTTGGCATGATTGCCGAGAAGGCGGTGCGCGAATCGGCCATGGGCCCCATAGGAATGTGGATGTCGACATTTGTGCTGCTCCCGTTGGGTATATTCTTCACCTACAAGGCCACAACAGACTCGGCGCTCTTCGACCTCGCCACATGGAAACGGCGCCTGCATATAGGAAGAAAAAACCAAAATCAATAACTCCGTCGCCATTAACAAAAAAAATCGTATCTTTGCATGTTTCTTATTTATGTATGTAATTTAAAAAATATCTCACAATGAAAAAGTTATTACTAACGATGGTAGTCATCTCCAGCATTATGGCAGTAGGCTGCAAATCCAACAAGTCTGCCGACGGTAACAACACCCCCTCCGAGATTGAGCAAAAGGTGGCGGAATACGCCCCCTTCACTCTCACGACCAACCTCAACGTGCTCACCGAGAACGAGCGTCAGCTTATCCCTATCTTTATCCAGATAGCCGATATTATGGACGACCTCTTTTGGGAGCAGTCGTTTGGCAGCGACAACCGCGCCGCCCTCGACACTATCAGCGACAGTGCGCTGCGCACCTTTGCCATGATTCAGTATGGCGCGTGGGACCGTCTCGACGGTGAGAGCACCTTCCTGCCCGGCTACGGCGAGAAACCCAAGGGTGCCAATTTCTACCCCACCGACATGACCGAAGAGGAATATGCCCGTCTGAGCAGCGACGTGCGTGCCGACCAGTACAGCATCGTACGCCGCAACGACAACGGCAGCCTTGAGTCGGTGCCCTACCACGTGGCCTACGCCGACAAGCTGGCTGTCGTCGACTCCCTGCTGGGCGAGGCCATAGCCATTGCCGACAACCCCGGCATGAAGCGTTACCTCGAAGAGCGCCGTCAGGCTTTCCGCAACGACAACTATTTCGCCAGCGACATGGCCTGGATGGACATGAAGGACAGCCGCCTCGACTTTGTGGTGGGCCCCATAGAGAACTACGAGGACCAGCTCAACGGCCTCAAGACCGCCTACGAGGCTTTTATTCTCGTGAAGGATGAGAAGTGGAGCAACGACATCTCGCGCTTTGTACACCTCCTCCCCGAACTGCAGCGCCAGCTGCCCTGCGACCCCAAATACAAACAGGAGGTGCCGGGCACCGAGAGCGACCTCAACGTCTACGATGTCATCTACTACGCCGGCGACTGCAACTCGGGTAGCAAGACCATCGCCATCAACCTGCCCAACGACGAGCGCGTGCAACTCATAAAAGGTGCCCGCCGCCTGCAACTCAAGAACGCCATGAACGCCAAGTTCGAGATGATTCTCAAGCCCATCGCTTCGCTTATGATATGCGACGAGCAGCAGGACAACGTCAAGTTCGACGCTTTCTTCAGCAACGTCTGCTTCCATGAGGTGGCCCACGGCCTCGGCATCAAGGAGACCGTCAACGGCAAGGGCAGGGTGCGCACCGCCCTCGGCAACCAGTACAGCACATGGGAAGAGGCCAAGGCCGACATCTGCGGCCTCTTCATCACCCAGAACCTCTTAGAGCGTGGCGAACTCAAGGGTATCACCGCCGAGGATGCCTACGTCACCTTTGTCGCCGGCATACTGCGCAGCGTGCGTTTCGGCGTCACCGAGGCTCACGGCATCGCCAACATGATGTGCTTCAACTACCTGCAGGACAACGGCGCTTTCACACGCAACAACGAAGGCAAGTATGTCATCAATGTCGAGAAAGCCCGTGCCGCCATGGAGAGCTGGGCTGCCATGATTATCGCCATAGAGGGTGAGGGCGACATACAGAAAGCCGCCGACTATGCCCGCGCCAACGGCATAGTGCGCGAAGACCTGCAGCGCGACCTCGATGTTATCAAGACCGCCAAGATACCCCGCGACATACGCTATAACCAAGGTCTCGAAGCCCTCGGCCTCAAATAAGACATAGCACATGCTCACCCACCTCTCCATCGACAACTACGCGCTCATCGAGCATGCTGATGTCGATTTCGCCAGTGGCTTTGTGGCCATTACCGGCGAGACGGGAGCGGGAAAATCCATACTGCTCGGCGCCCTCGGCCTGTTGCTTGGCCAACGTGCCGAGCAGTCTGTTGTACGTGAGGGCGGCAAATGCATTGTCGAGGCTCTCTTCGACATTGAACACCTCGGTTTGGAAAGCCTCTTCGAGGAGGCCGACGTGGACTACAGCCACGAGCTTATACTGCGCCGCGAGGTGCTGAGCAACGGCAAGTCGCGTGCTTTTGCCAACGACACTCCTGTGTCGCTCGCCTTCCTGCGCCAGATAGCGCCACATCTTGTCGACATCCACTCGCAGCACCAGACCCTCGCCATCGCCGAGAGCTCCTTTGCCTACAGCCTGCTCGATACCCGCTGCGATGCCTCGGCGGACTACGCCAAGGCCTACGGCACCTACAGCGCACTGAAACGCCGCATGGAGGAGCTTACCGCCGCCGACGCCCAGGCCCGCCGCGATGCCGACTACGTGGAGTTTCAGTGGAACGAACTCAACGAGGCACGCCTCACCGCCGGTGAGCAGGACGAGCTGCAGCGCGAGCTCGACCTGCTGGACCACGCCGAGCAGGTCAAGGCAGCACTCACCACGGTGGTGCAGCTCTTCAGCGCGGAGGGGCAGGGGACACTCCCGCAACTCTCCTCGGCAACCACGGCGCTCTCGCGCATCGCGGCCTACCACCCCGACATTGAGGCGCTGGCCGAGCGTATGCAGTCGGCACGCATCGAACTCGCCGACATAGGCGACACCATAGAGCGGCTTGCCGACACCATAGACTACAACCCCCAGCGGCGCGACGAAGTGTCCGAGCGCCTCGACCTTATCTACCGGTTGCAGCACAAGCACGGAGTGGACAGCGTGGAGGCCCTTATAGATATTAGGGAAGGCCTTCAGCAACAGATGCTCAGGGCCCAGAGCCTCGACGACGAGATAAGGGCCGCCATGGAGCAGGTGGACAGCGCCTTTGTGGAGCTGCAGCAGGTGGCCTCCTCGCTCAGCGTGCAGCGCAAGTCGGCGGCGGCGTGGTTCGAGAAAGCCGCCAAGCCTCTGCTTGCCGACCTCGGCATGCCCTACGCCTCTATAGCGTTGCCGGTGTCCGAGTCCAAGGAATACACGGCGCACGGGCACGACGAGGTGCGCCTGCTCTTCAATGCCAACCGCGGCGGCGAGCTCTCCGACATTGGCAAGGTGGCGAGCGGCGGCGAACTGTCGCGCCTCATGCTTGCCATCAAATGCCTCTATGCCACACAACTCGCCACAGGCATACGGACGGGCTCCTATATCTTCGACGAGATAGACAGCGGCGTGTCGGGCGCCGTGTCGGTGCGTGTCGCCGACATGATGGCGCGTATGTCGCAGTCGGTGCAGGTGGTGGTGATAACCCATCTGCCGCAGATTGCCGCCAAGGCTTCACAGCATTTCCGCGTCTACAAAGAGCAGGAAGCCCAGGGCAGCGCCACGGCAGTGTCGCGCATAGCCCGGCTTACAACCGAAGAGCGCGTGCACGAGATAGCCGTGATGCTCTCGTCCGACCCCCCAACCCAATCGGCAAAAGAGACCGCCAAAGAACTGATGAACGTTTTCGTTAAGCCGAGTGCAGAGGGCAAATCACGCAGTGTTTGCGCTATGCCGAGGCGAGAAAACGACTCATGAAAAGGAACGGTGCATAGCCCTCTCTGTTCGTTGTCACGCTATTACGTTATTACGACATTACGTTATTGCGAAAACATAACACCCAACTCAATTAGCAAGATGCGTCTATTACAATTACTAACTGTCTTGGTACTCCTGTCGCTCACCGCACCCTCGTGCTGCCACAGCCAGCCAGTGCAGCCTGTCAAGGCTGCGCAGGCCGATACCCTCATGCCGTGGCAGCGTCGCCCCGACAGCATCCCCACCACCTATTTCGACCCGCCGCTGCAGTGTCCTGTCTCTATGAGCGGCACCTTTGCAGAGCCGCGCTCCAACCACTTCCACGGTGGCATAGACCTCCGCATAGGAGGTGTGGTGGGCGAGAAGGTCTACGCTCCCGCCGACGGCTGGGTGTCGCGCGTCAAGGTCTCCCCGTGGGGCGGCGGCAAGACACTCTACATCACACATCCCAACGGCATTCGCACGGTATATATGCATCTCGACGATTTCTGCGGCGAGATGGCCAGCTATGTCCTTGCCTTCCAGTATTCGCACCACACGTTTGTCCTCGACGAGGAGTTTCCCGTGGGCAAGTATCCCGTAAAGCGCGGCCAGCTGATAGGCTATGCCGGCAACACCGGCGGCAGCGGCGGCCCACACCTGCACTACGAGACGCGCTACGCATACAACGACGAGCCGTTCAACCCTCTCTACCTCGGGCTGCCCTACACGGATGCTGTGCTCCCCGTGGTGCGCGGCGTGCATGTGTATGGCGCCGACGGCAAGGTGCTGTCCGCCAAAGCCGGCCAGACGCTCAACGTCTCGGCAGGGCGCTGCTATCTGGGCATCTGCGCCTCCGACGTGTCG
This sequence comes from Bacteroidales bacterium, assembly GCA_017454015.1. Taxonomy (GTDB): domain Bacteria; phylum Bacteroidota; class Bacteroidia; order Bacteroidales; family P3; genus Colimorpha. Next base: position 15,793 of record JAFTDW010000033.1, read on the forward strand.
GAGACCGGCTCCTCGGGACGCAACGGCATAGAGCGTATAGAGCTCTACTGCGACGACAGCCTTTTCTGGACCTACAACGTACACTCCTTCCTCTACGAGGATACCCGTGCCATCAACGCCATCATCGACTATGCCGAATATCGCCGTTCGGGTATGGCTTATTTCCTCACGCGCCGCTTGCGCGGCGACCCGTCGCCCCACAGCAAGCCGGTCAACGCCGACGGCTATCTGACGCTTGTGCTGGGCGAGAGCTACAAGATGCGCTATGTGGTGCGCGACACCAAGGACAACGCCACCGAGATGGAGTTTTCGTTGCATGCCGTGGCATCCTCCTTGCAGGCCATTGCCGCCAGCACCAAGACCCCCGCAGGGGTGGCGACTTCGGTGCCCGTAACATATTTCAAGAAGACAGTGCTGCGCGACTCCTCGTTCCAAGCGGTGCTCGAAGCCAACACGGCCTACGACAACGACTGGCTCGACCTCAGCGAGGTGGCCTATCCCAACATGCTCTCCATAGGCTACAAGCTGCGCTTGAGAACCAACGACCTGCCACCTTCCATGGCCTACACCATACGCATAGCACAGCCGCCGGCGGGCTCTGCACTGCGCGACAGGATGATAATAGTGCATATCGATGGCAGCAAGACCACGGCATTGGCCACGCGTGTCGAGGGCGACTGGCTGGTGGCCAGTCCGCGCGTCTTCGGCACCTTTGCAGTGACCACCGACAACGAGCCGCCCAAGTGCCGCCCCGTGAACTTCGCCGCCGGCAAGCCTGTCAACAAAAACGACCTCCGTGTGAAGATTACCGACAACCTGTCGGGCATTGAGGACTACAACTGCTACATCAACGGACAGTGGGTCCTTGCGGAGTTCGACGGCAAGAGCGCCACACTGGCTATGTCGCCCCGCAGCTTCCTGCATCAAGGCAACAACACGCTTCGTGTGGTCTTGCACGATGCCGCCGGCAACGAGACGGTGGCCGAATACAACATACTCTCCAACTGAGAGTAGAGGGCGCGTGTCACGCATAATGCCTCGCAGAAAGCGCAATTAACTAGTAAGTATGCCTACGGCACGGACGAGAACCTTCACTTCTACAACCTGTGCGGCGTGGTGCGATTCCGCCTGTCGGCCTCTGAGGCTGTGAGCGTGAGCTCGATAGCCGTGACCGCCAACCGCAACATCAACGGCGTTGCCGCCATCAGCGGCAGCGGCGGTCTCAGCCGGAGCTACTACTACCGCTACGGTGGGTTCTCCGTTCGTCTCGTCCGGGGCTAAACACAAAAGCCCTGTGTCGCCTCACGCAGTGGGGTTCACGCTATACAAAAGCAGCCGTGGCTCGGAAACAAGGCTTCCGAGCCACGGCTGCTTTTCCTCTCCCCGTAAACAACACCTCCCCAAAAAACTTAAACCTTAACCCATTCCCCCCTTAAACCTCTTCCACCATCTGTGCCACTGTGCGTTGCAGCACGGGGTGTGTGTATTGCGGAATGATTTCGGCGAGGGGGCGCAGCACAAAAGCCCGCAAGTGAGCCCGTGGATGCGGTATTTCGAGGGTGGCTGTGCGCAGCGTGAGGTCGTCGTAGAAGATGATGTCGATATCGATAGTGCGCGAGGTGTATATGCGAGAGCCTGTGTCGGGGTGGCTCTGCTCGGGGGGACGTATGCGCCCCAGCTCCCGTTCTATCGTGTGTATGGCATCGAGCAGTTGCAGGGGTGTGAGGTCTGTGCTTACCACCATGCCTTGGTTGAGGAACGGCTTGGCATCGTCGGCGAAGGTGCCCCACGGCTCCGAGGTGTAGATGTTCGAGAGCCGCTCCACGCGTCCTATCCGTTCATTAATAAGGGCGACAGCCCGCCCGAGGAGGTCGTGGCTGTCGCCCATGTTTGAGCCGCTAAGCAGCACAGCTTGGTGCATGGCGTTATCTCACATAAATCTTTCGTGTGGGCAGGCCGCTGAGGCGCAGCAGGTACACGCCCGGATGGTCGAAGGAGAGTCTCTGGGTGCCTGTGGCGCCTTGTGCGCTATGCAGTGTGCGGCCTTGGAGGTCGACAATGCTGTAGTCGGTGCTCTGCTGCATGGTGATGGTGAGCTGGCGTCCGTCGACAGTGACGACAGGCATGGCCTGCGAAGCCTCGCTGATGCCGTTGTTGCCGCCGCCGTTGCCACCGCCGTCGTCGCCGTTGCCGTCAACAAAGGTGGCGCGGAGGGTGATGTTCTGCGTGACCACTAAGGTGCGCGGGTTGTCGGCGTTGCCGTCGCTCCAGTTGCGGAAAGTGTAGCCTGCAAACGGGGTGGCGGTGAGTGTGATAGACTGGCCGGAGGTGTAGGTGCCGCCACCGGTAACAGTACCTCTGTTGGGGTCGCAGGTTACAGTGACGGTGTATTGGGTCTGGTCGTCGTCGCGCACAAACTCCGCGCGGAACGACTTGTTGGCGTCCATCACCACACGGCGCGGGTTGGCGGTGTTGCCGTCGTTCCAGTAGAGGAAGAGGCAGCCGGGTTTCGGGAAAGCTGTCATCACAGCGGTGTCGCCAGCGGTGTAGGAGCCGCTGCCCACCACGCGGCCAAGGGTGGTGTCGCAGTCAACAGTGAGGGTGTAGGAGGGGGCTGCGCCCGGAGCCGACACGGAGGCGCGTATCATCCAGTTCCATGAGGCATGGTCGTCTTGTACAATGTTCTTCCAGCCAGTGCTGTCCTCGCTGTAGTAGCCAGCGTTGATGGTGGTGCCCACACAGGCGGAGGCGACACCAACGGTAGCGGCATGGCGAGCCTTGAAGATAACCCACAAAGGCTTGGTGGCATCGAGGGTGGCGGGGGTTGAGAGTGCGTAGTGGTTCCATGTAACTGCCGTTACGCTTACGTTCTGGCGATAGAGCAGGGTGCCTGCATAAGGAGTCGGTCCTTGGATTACATAAAACTCAGCGGCAGTTGGGGAGCTGGGACCATAGAGATGCACGGTGTCGATGGTGCGGTACGCTGCAATCTGTCCGGCTTCGAACTTCACTGCCCACAGGAAAAGTCCATTGTCGCCGCCGATGTCGGTGGCGTGGGTGTTGTTGTCGTACTGCAATGTTTGTACAACAGGCTGTTGCGCCATTGCGTTGCCTCCAAGCAGAATGAGTCCGCTCAGGATGAGGAATAAGATTTTTTTCATAACTTTTTGTATTGATTTGGGATTAATAATTTTCCTAAACAGGTTATTAGCCGCAGTGCATGTGGGTCTCTACGAGTTGCAGTATCTTTTCGTTGTCGCTGCCTATGTCGGCACGCAGGGTGCGGTCGTTGTAGGCGCGGAGGTCGTGGATGATGCCGTCGATGAGTGCGGGGTTGAAGACGCCGTGGTTCTGGTATATCTGGCGGTCGCGTTCCAGCAGGTCGGCGCTGGCGGCGCAGCTGTCGGGAAGCACGTCGAGGCGTTTGAGCACATCTTCGTGCTCGAAGATGTTGACGCTCACGTAGCGCTCCTTGGCATACTGCACGGCATTGTCCATCTCAAAGCCGCGGGTGGCGGCAACCGTCATGCCGGCGAGTAGCAGGTATACGTTGGCGCTGCCGTCGGGGGTGCGCAACTCTATGGTCTGTTTGTGGCTGAAGTCCACGGGGTCGTTGGGCTCCAGTGGGTTGCAACGCGCCATCATGTTGCCGGCCGATTTCTGCCAGCCCAGCGGCACGCGCACCATTGCCGAGCGGTTGCGGTCGCCCCAGCAGATGTTGGTGGGAGCCTCCTGGTGGGGCACAAGGCGGAAGTAGGAGGTGGGGTTGGTGTCGCCGAAGGCGGTGAGCGAACCGGCCAGGGAGAGCAGTCCGGCAATGGTTTTCATGGCGGTGTCCGACAGGCCGTCGGCGCCGAGGTACATGTTGCGGCCCTCTTTCGACACGCGAGTGTGGATGTGCATGCCGCTGCCAGCCTTGCCCACGGTGATCTTGGGGGCAAAGGTGACGGTGATGCCGTACTGGTGGCCCAACTCGCGGAGTATCCATTTGGCTATGACCAGCTGGTCGGCGGCATCCATCAGGTGGGTGGGCAGGAACTCTATCTCGTTCTGCTCGTACATGGTGTCGCCAATGGCGAAGTTGCCCACTTCGCTGTGTCCGTATTTTATCAGTCCGCCGCACTGAGCAATGAGCTGCATGGCGTGGACGCGGAAGTCCTCAAACTTGCAGAAAGGGTCGGAGGCGTGATAGCCGCGCTGGTCGGCGGCGAGGTAGAGGTTGTCCTTGGGGGCTATGACGTAGTATTCCAGCTCGCCCATCACCTCGAACTCCATGCCTCCCGTGGCCTGCTCAAAGGCCTTGGCGGCCTTGGCGAGGGTATGCTCGGGAGCCATGTCGAAGGGGTTGCCGTCTTTGTCGAAGAAAGAGCAGAGCAGGTCGATGGTGGGTATCTCGGCGAAGGGGTCTATAAAAGCGGTGCGGAAGCGGGGGATGACATAGAGGTCGCTGCTGCCGGCCTCGAGGAAGGGGAAGAGCGACGAGCCGTCGACGCGCTCGCCGCAGGTGAGCACCTCGTCGGCGTGCTCTTTGCTGTTGATGACGAAGTTGAGGGTCTTCAACTTACCGTCGTGCGCCATATAGCGGAATTTCAGCATCTCTATGCCGAAGTGCTCTATGGCGTTGAGCAGGTCTGTTTTGGTAAACTGCGATGCAGGTTTTTGCAGGTAGGTTACCAGCTGGTTGGGGTTTAATGTGAGGGAGTTGTTACTCATGATAATCTTGTTATTAATTTTGTTTAAGTTGTAAGTCGCATGATATGAGTGTGTTATTTGAGAAAAAGGGAGTATTGGGAGTCAACTTTAACAATGCAAAGATAGTAAAAATAATTGACAATAATTAATTCGGTTTGTACAATTTTTACAAAATGCCCGCGTTATACCTTATAAATAACAAATTCCGAACAGGTCTATCCATTATCTAAAACAACAACAATGCAATCTGTAAAAACCCTCTTCAGCAAAGAGACTTACGCGTCGCGTCGCGAGCAGCTCCGCCGCGATGTGGGTCACGGCATCATAGTGCTGCCGGGCAACCACGAAGCTTCGTGCAACTATCCAGACAACACATACTGGTTCCGTCAGGACAGCACATTCCTCTATTTCTTTGGCCTTCAGCGCGAAGACCTGGTGGGTGTGCTCGACTGCGACACAGGCAAGGACTATCTTTTTGGCAACGACTACGACATTGACGACATTATCTGGACTGGCCCGCTGCCGAGCGTGAGCGACTTGGCGGCCAGCGTGGGGGTGTCGGAGAGTGGCGACATGGCGGCCCTGCAATCCCTATGCAACAAGGCTGCCGCCTCGGCACGCCGCGTGCATTACCTGCCGCCCTACCGCGCCGACATACAGCGTCAGCTGTCGCTGCTGCTCGGCTTGCGCTACGACGCTGTCTGCTGCCATGCCTCGATGGACCTTGTCAAGGCCTGTGTCAAACAGCGCAGCATAAAGAGCGCCGAGGAGGTGGAAGAGATTGAGAAAGCCATCGCCACGGCCTACAACATGCACGTGGGAGCCATGAAGATGGCTTTTGAAGGCCGCTATGAGTATGAACTTGCGGGATTTATGGAAGGGGAGGCACGCAAAGGCAACGGCCCCGTGTCGTTCCCCGTCATCATGACTATACACGGCGAGACACTCCACAACCACGGCCACAACAACCGTCTTGAGAAGGGCCGCATGCTTGTGATGGACGCCGGTTGCGAGACGGCTATGAACTACTGCAGCGACATCACACGCTCGGTGCCCGTGGGCGGACGCTTCGACGCACGCCAGCGCGCCATCTACGAGATAGTGCTGAAAGCCCAGATGGAGACCATACGCATCTCGCGCCCGGGCATAACCTACCAGCAGGTACACACCGCCATAAGCAAAGTGCTCGCCGAAGGCTACAAGGGCCTCGGCATACTGCGTGGCAATGTCGACGACATAGTGGCTGCCGGCGCCCACAGCCTCTTGATGCCTCACGGCTTGGGCCACATGATGGGTCTCGATGTCCACGACATGGAGAACTACGGCCAGATAAACGTTGGCTACGACGAGGAGACGCGCCCCAGCACCCAGTTCGGCCTTGGGAGCCTCCGCTGCGGCCGCAAGCTCGAGAGCGGCTTCGTGGTGACCGACGAGCCCGGCTGCTACTTCATTCCCGCCCTCATCGACAAATGGCACGCCGAGGGCACAAACAAGGACTTTGTCAACTTCGACGAGCTGGAGAAGTGGAAAGACTTCGGCGGCATACGTATAGAAGACGACATACTGATCACTCCCGACGGCTGCCGCGTGCTCGGCAAGCCCATACCCAAGACGGTGGACGAGATAGAAGCCACCATGAGCGCCTGTTGACGATGCATCGCGCAATACTTCGTTTAAATAAAGGAAGGGAGAAGTCGATAGAGCGGAGGCACCCGTGGATATTCTCGGGTGCCGTCTCCCGTGTTGACGGCAATGCCACGGTGGGCGACATTGTCGATGTGGCCACTGCCGACGGCCGCTGGGTGGCCATGGGCCACTACGAGGGGGGCAGTATAATATGCAAGGTGCTAAGCTTTGAGCAGAGGGAGGCCGACGAGGCTTTCTGGCGCGAGAGGCTGGAGAGCGCCCTGCTGTACCGCAGAAACATGGGGCTGTTTGCAGACATCGCCGCCGAAGGCAAACGCCGCCTCGACGTGTTCAGGCTGATACACGGCGAGGGCGACCAGCTGCCAGGCCTTATAGTGGATTACTACAACGGCATAGTGGTGTTGCAGGCTCACAGTTGCGGCATGCATAATGAGTTGCAGCATATTGCCACGCTGTTGTCCGACCTGTTGCCTCGCTATGGCTTGCCAGTGTCAGGTGTCTACAACAAGTCGGCTGCGACGCTGCCCAAGGGGGTGCCGTGCGAGGACGGTGTGTTGGGTGGCGAGGTGCCGCAGGAGGTGGTGGTGACGGAATACGGCAGCCGCATGTTTGTCGACGTGCGCGAGGGACAGAAGACCGGTTTCTTTGTCGACCAGCGTGCCAACCGCCATCTGCTGTCGCTGCTCTCGCAAGGCCGCAGGGTGCTCAACTGCTTTGGCTACACCGGCGGCTTCTCTGTGGCTGCACTCAATGGCGGTGCGTCGCAGGTGGCAACCGTCGACATAAGCCAGCGTGCCATAGAGGCTTGCAACCGCAACGTGGAGCTCAATTTCGGCGGAGGCGCACCGCACCGCAGCATAGTGGCCGACGTGCCGCGATGGCTCGATGAGGTCGACGAACAATACGACATCATAATACTCGACCCTCCCGCTTTTGCCAAGAACCACAAGGTGTTGCAGCAAGGGCTTAAAGGGTACAGGTATATCAACATGCAGGCCCTGCGCAAGTTGCCCAAGGGAGGGCTGTTGCTGACTTTCAGCTGTTCGCAGGCTGTGAGTGCCGACGATTTCCAGACGGCATGCTTCTCCGCGGCAGTCTTTGCCGGCCGCAAAGTCCGTGTGGTGCAACGCCTGACGCACGCCGCGGACCACCCAGTAAGTATCTATCACCCCGAAGGGGAGTATTTAAAAGGATTGCTCCTGCAAGTGGAGTAGTGAAAAAAAATAAATGACAGAAGAATACAACACTGAGAAAGTCGCGGCGATAGCCGCGCATTACAAAGAGATAATAAGCCTCCTCGGAGAGGATGTGGAGCGCGAGGGGCTGCTCAAATCCCCTGAGCGCATAGCCAAGGCCATGATGTTCTGCACATTGGGCTACCATGCCGACCCGGGGGCAATACTGCGCTCGGCGTTGTTCCATGAAGACTACCGCCAGATGGTAGTGGTAAAGGACATAGAGATATACTCGCTCTGCGAGCACCACATGCTGCCATTCATAGGCAAAGCCCATGTGGCCTATATACCCAACGGGCGCATAGTGGGTCTCAGCAAGATACCGCGCGTCGTGGATGCTTACGCCCGTCGCCTGCAGGTGCAGGAACGTCTCACACGGCAGATAAAGGACTGCATAGAAAAGGAGCTTCAACCGCTGGGTGTGGCCGTAGTCATAGAGGCGCAGCACCTCTGCATGTCCATGCGTGGCGTGCAGAAACAAAACAGCGTCACCACCACGAGCGACTTCACCGGCGCCTTCCTCGGAAGCAGCAAGACGCGCGAGGAGTTTCTGCGTATCATCGGCGTGAACCTGCACTGAAAGTAACCGAAGCGTTACGCGGTCAATGCCAATTCAGCGAGAGTTAAAGAGAAACTAAAAGGAAAGAGATGAAAAACAGTATTTTGGCTTTATTTATGCTTTTTGTCGCCATCGGCTATTCCGCCGGTGCACAGATAACCCATACCAAGGACGGCAATGTCGACGAGAACGCCCGTGCCATACTCAAGAAAGCCACCGACAAGATGTCGTCGTCGGCGGTGAGTTTCGATGTCACTGCAGTGATGCGCGACGAGAATAAGCGGGAAACCAGCCGCACCACCGTGCAGGTGCTCTACAAGGCTCCGCGCTACCGCATCTGCGAGGGTGACAAGCAGGAGGTGTGCTGCGACGGACAGTCGGTGTGGTTCTGGACCAAAGAGTCCAACGAAGTGGTGGTCAACAAAGTCGAAGAGGGCGAAGCCAGCCTCCTTAATCCAGCCGTGCTGCTTACCAATTACCAGAAATACTACAAAGCCAAGTATATACGCCAAGAGGACGACGGCACGGCGGTTGTCGACCTCACTCCGCTAAAGCCCAAGAGCTATCACAAGATACGGCTTTTGATAAACGCCGGCAACGGCCAGCTTAAACGCGTGGAGGTGCATAAATACGACGGTTCGCGCGAGGAGTACGACATACAGAAGTTCAAGTCGGGCGTCAAGAGCTCCGACAACGACTTCCGTTTCGACCCCCAGAAGCACCCGGGTGCGCAGGAAGTGGATATGCGTTAACGTAATACCAACCCTAAAACCCTCCAACCTTAAAACCCTTAAAATAACACCGTGGCAATATTATTGATAGAGACAGCTACGTCGGTTTGTTCCGTGGCTCTGGAGCAAGAAGGACTGATAATCAGTGCCAAGCACAGCGCCGACGCCAACTCCCACAGCTCCGTGCTCTCGTCTTATATCAACGACATCGTGGCGCAGGCCGGCATCGGCATGGGCGACCTCGAAGCCGTGTGTGTCAGCAGCGGCCCCGGCAGCTACACCGGCCTGCGCATAGGCACAAGCACCGCCAAAGGGCTCTGCTACGCCTTGCAGATACCCCTGCTTGCAGTGCCTACCACACAGGCCATGGCTTGCCACTACTACCGCAACCACCCCGATTACAACGGCATGGTATGCGCCATGATCGACGCTCGGAGAATGGAGTGCTATGCCGCCATATACAACCGCGAGACAGTTCTGCGCGATGTGGTTGCCGACATTGTGGAGCCACACATCTACGATGAATACCTCGACAGGGGAGAGGTGCTCTTTGTCGGCGACGGTGCCGCCAAGACGCGCCCTCTGTTGCAGGAACACCCCAACGCCCGCTACGACGACAGCTTTGTCGTCTCGGCAGAAGGCATGGCCGACATGGCTCGGCAGAAACTGAAGAACGCAGACTTCGAGGACCTTGCCTACTTCGAGCCGTTCTACCTCAAAGAGTTTATAGCAAAGAAAAGCACGGTGAGAGGGCTGGGGAGGGATTGAAGGATGAAAGGTTATAAGGTTTTAGGGTAATAGGGGGATGCGAGGCTGGGAGAGTTAATATTTAACAGCAAACGACAATGTTTCGATACACTATAAAGCGGCTGCTCTACGGACTTCTGGTGATACTGGGAGTGGTGGTGGTGGTCTTTTTCCTCTTCAATGTTTTGCCCGGCGACCCCGCCCGCATGATGCTGGGGCAGCGTGCTGACGCCGAGAGCGTGGAGATGATCAACAAAGACCTGGGGCGCGACCGTCCGCTCATGGTGCAGTTTGCGGGCTACCTCAACGACCTCATGCCATTGTCGTTCCATAACAACAGCGACGAAGAGAGTTATTTCTACCTCGACGACAGCAAATACCAACCCTACGCCAGCCTGCTCAAGGCTGGCAGCACCACCGTGGTGCTCAAAGCCCCCTACCTGCGGCGCTCGTACCAGTCGAAACGCAAAGTGTCGGAAATTCTCGCCACGTCGTTCCCACAGACAGCTATACTTGCCGTCACCGCCATGGCTTTTGCCCTCGCCTTGGGCATAGTCCTCGGCATAGTGTCGGCGTTGCACAACGGCTCGTGGGTCGACCGCCTCATCCTCTTCTTCAGCACCCTCGGCATGTCGCTGCCCTCCTTCTTCGCCGCCATACTCATAGCGTGGCTCTTCGCCTATGTGCTTGGCGATCTCACCCACCTCAACATGTTTGGCAACCTCACCACTGTCGACGACTACGGTACCGGCGAGTACCTCGACCTCAAGAACCTTATCCTGCCGGCACTCACCCTCGGCATACGTCCCCTCGCCACCCTCACCACCCTCACCAAGAACTCTATGCTCGAAGTGTTGTCGCAAGACTATGTCCGCACCGCACGCGCCAAAGGCATGACACGCCGCCGTGTCATCATGCGCCATGTGCTCCGCAACGCCATGAACCCCGTGGTGACCTCCGCGTCGGGCTGGCTTGCCGGACTGCTGGCTGGCGCAGTGTTTGTGGAGTATGTGTTCGACTGGAAGGGTATGGGCGTGGTCATCGTCGACGGCTTGGAGAAATACGACTTCCCAGTCGTGATGGGCTCCATACTGTTTATCTGTGTATTGCTTGTGATAATCAATATCTTGACGGATATACTATACGCTCTACTCGACCCCAGAATCCGCCTTCAGTAATCAGATTTAATCATTTCGTAATATCGTAATATGAATACTAAATCCTTTACCTAATTATTCTGGAATGCCCTGAACTGAGGTCATGAGCACCTATGAAATTAAAAACATGACAGCGAATAAAGGGCATAAATCCAACAGCCCAGGGCACCGCCCTGGGTATAAACGGCATCAAAACATATGCGCCCTGTAAGGGCAAAATCAATTTTAGGTATAACATTTAGCAATCATATAACGTAATAACGAAACACCCCTATAACATTTTAACCCTAAAACCTTCTAACCTTCCAATCCTAAAACCCTCCTACCTTCCATGCAGCAACTCAGTGCTTTATTCCACAGCTGGGCCGGAGTGCCTTGTGAGCAGATGACTCCTATCACCGCCAATGGCTCCGGGCGTCGCTATTTCCGGCTTTCGGGTGGCGGCCGGCAGTGTGTCGCAGCCCTCAACGACGATGTGAGGGAAAACGATGCCTTTGTATACTATAGCAACGAGATGCTGCACAGGGGTTTGCCCGTGCCCGAGGTCTATGCCGTAAGCCACGACAGGCGCGGCTACCTGCAGCAAGACCTCGGCGACCTGTCGCTCTACGGCTTGTTGCAGAGCAAGAAAGCCGAAGGAGCGGCTTTCGACGTCGAGGTGGTGTCGCTCTATCGACAGGTGTTGGACGACCTCGCGAAGATGCAGGTGCTGTGCCGCGACCTCGACTTTGAGCGTTATGCCATGCCGCGTGCCGACTTCGACAGCACCGCTATAATGTGGGACCTCAACTACTTCAAATACGACTTCCTGAAGCTTGTCGAGGCTCAGTTCGACGAGGCTCTGCTGCAACGCGACTTTGAGAGCCTTACGGCAACGCTGCTGCAAGCCGACTGCCGTTACTTCCTCTATCGCGACTTCCAGCCCCGCAATGTCATGCTCTGTCCTGTCGACGGGAGACTGAGACCTTATTTTATAGACTATCAAGGGGCGCGGCGCGGAGCGCCGCAGTACGACGTGGCCAGTATGCTCTTCAGCGCCAAAAGCGCCATGCCGCAGCCGTTGCGCAATGAGCTGCTGCATAGTTATGTAGGCTCTTTCATGAACTACGGTAAAGAGGCTGGTCTGGAGGTCGACGAGACTCATTTTATGAGCCATTTCCCCTCATACGTCATGGTGCGTATGTTGCAGACCCTCGGAGCTTACGGCTACCGCGGATGCCATCAGCGCAAAGCCTACTTCCTTGAGAGCATACCCATAGCCCTCGCCAACGCGGTGGCGTGGATGGAGCAACACGACTTGCCGTTGCCTCACGTCTACGAGGTGCTGAAAAACCTCGCCGCGAGGTATGCCGACAACAGAGAGACGTGCACTGTACAGTCGTCCGACTTGGTGGTCGACATCTGCAGCTTCTCGTTCAAAGGAGAGCCTCCAAGTGATGAGAGCGGCAACGGCGGCGGCTTTGTGTTCGACTGTCGCGCACTGCCCAATCCGGGACGCTACGAGCAGTACAAGACGCTGACAGGGCGCAACAAAGAGGTGCAGCAGTTCCTGCAGGCGGAGCCTGCCGTGGCGGAGTTCCTCGGCCATGCCGAGAGCCTTGTGGGACAGGCTGTAAGAAAATACATGGAGCGAGGCTTCACCCACCTCAGCGTGGCTTTCGGATGCACAGGAGGCCAGCACCGCTCAGTCTATTGTGCCGAACAGCTCGCCGCCCGCATAAAAAGCCAGTACCCCTGCCAAGTACATCTGACACACACCGCCCATCCGGAATAACAAGGTTGAAAGGTTGCGTTGGTGGGATAAACGGCGATTAAATGTTAAAAATGAAATACGGGTGATACGTGTGGAATAACGGTTTTGCATTTTTTTGTCGGCTATCAGCGAAAAAAATTGTATATTTGCATTTCGAGCCGTGAGGCGCATGATGATGTTATGTTGTTGTATAATAATATAATCGTGCGTTGCGGTGAATGTTAGAGACATTGTTGTGAAACTTTAAAATACATAGAATACAATGAACAAGACAACAAAAACCGTTTTAGAAATTGCCTTGGGCGTGTTGATCGTTGTGCTTGCAGCGACACTGTACATGAGCATGATGAAACCTGTGAAATTTGAGCGCGAGTACGACCTCCGTCGCGACGCGTGCGCCGAGAAACTCAAAGACATCAGGACCCTCGAAGAGGTGTATAAACAGGCTTACGGCTGCTACTGCGGCAACTTCGACACTCTCTTCACGCGCCTCATGACCGAGGACAGCCTCCGTATCATTTTGAAAGAGGTGCAGCACCACCTGATTCCCGAAGATGTGGAGCTCGAAGAGATGAGCGAGCTGGAGCAGGTGAAGAAAGGTTACCTTATCCGCAAAGAGACCTACGTGAACCCCATAGCACAGCTCCGCGAGAGCGGCAAGCTGACCCTCACCGACGAGCAGATACGCAACCTGCGCTATGTGCCGTTCCCCAAGGGCAAGAAATACGATTTCACCATTGGCGCCGGCAAGGTAGAGAGCGGCGGCTTTGTGGTGCCGGTGTTTGAGGTCAAGGTGGATCTCAAAGACCTCCTGAGCGACATGGACAAGCAGCAGGTGATCAACAAGATTGCCGCTCTCGAGCAAATCAACAGATACCCCGGCTGGAAGATTGGCGACCTCGAGAACCCCATCACCGAGGGTAACTTTGAATAATTGCAAGTTTCAAGTTCTAAATTTTAAGCGGCACCAAGGCGGTGCCGCTTAATAACTTAAAACACAAACCAATGTCGTACCAACTCAACACTTATATCAGTACCGAGCGAGAGCTGCCCACCGACGAGATGATATTCTCGATAGTGCAGATGCCCACAGGTTTTCTTTTTACGGTAACCACCACACGCGGCTATCTTATCAAGGCCGGCGAGGTGCGCCACGAAGGTGCATCGATGAGCGACTTGATGGCTACCCTGCGCGGAGTTGTCGGCGAGTGTGAGATAAGTACTATAGGTGTGGCTTCGTTGGAACTGGTGGTGAGCACCCCCAAGTTTGTGCTCATCCCCGAACACCTCTACGAGGCAGGCAACGACCGCGCGTATCTTGAGAGCGTGTGCCACCTCGATGCCGGTATGACGGTTTGTTCGGACTATATAGAGAGTATCAAAGCGTGGTCGGTGTTTGTGGCCGACAACAACATGGTCTCGGCAAGCCGCATAGTGCTGCCGGGTGTAAGAGTGCGCTGCCAGTACTCCAAACTGCTGGGCGACTATATGCTGCGCGAGAGTGAGAACAGCGACACCCTTGCCGTGCATGTGCGCAAAGGTGCCGCCGACTACGTGGTGCTGCGCAACAGCAAGCCACTGCTTGCCAACACCTTTGTGTGCGACGGCTTTGACGACACGCTTTATTTTGCCCTCGACATGGTGAACCGTATGGGACTGGATGCCGAAAAGCTCAAGGTGATGCTCTCCGGCGAGGTGACATACACCGATTTCGATACACTGCGCCACTATTTCGGCGACGTGAGGCTCAACAACGGCAAGCCGCTGCGCATACTGGAGCCCGAGTTCCAGCACCTGCACAGCTACCGCTATGTGCTGGGCCTTAGTTAGCGGTTGTCCTGTTGGCAACTTGGCCGCCGCGTGTTGGTTGTTAAACGGCAGGGGCGCGTGCCTCTGATGAGTTATGCGAATAATAGCAGGGACATTGAGAGGCCGACGAATTGAGCCGCCGTCGGGATTGCCGGTAAGGCCTACCACCGACATGGCTCGAGAGAGCCTGTTCAACATACTGAACAACTATGTGGACTACGATGACTGCACCGTGCTCGACCTTTTTGCAGGTACCGGCGCGGTGAGTGTGGAGTTTGTGTCGCGCGGCGCCGCCGATGTCACATCGGTGGATGTCAACAACGCCTGCTGTGATTTCATACGCCGCACCGCCGAGCGCCTCGCGCTGCCCAACCTCCATGTGGTGCGCGCCGATGCACTGGAGCTGCTCAAACGACACAGCCGCAAATACGACATAATTTTTGCCGACCCACCCTACAACATGGAGGAGAGCAAGGAACTGCCCGGCTTGGTGTTCGACAAGGAACTGCTGACCCCCGACGGCATCTTCGTGCTGGAACATCCCGCTAATCTCTCGTTTGCAGACCATCCCCATTTCTGGCAACACAGGGCCTACGGCAAGGTGAACTTCACCTTTTTCGCCATGGAACTTAATGACGAGTAAAAACACATTAAATATATGAAAGCAGTAGTAAAGACCAATTTCTCTTTTGACGGACAAAAGAGCCTCTATGTTGGCAAAGTCCGCGACGTGTATAACATCGACGACCGCTACCTCGCCATGGTTGTGACCGACCGTATCTCGGCATTCGACGTGGTGTTGCCCAAGGGTATCCCCTACAAAGGGCAGGTGCTTAACCAGATAGCCTCGCGTTTTCTGGATGCCACAGCCGACATAGTGCCCAACTGGAAGATAGAGTCGCCCGACCCCATGGTTACCGTGGGTCTGCGTTGCGAAGGTTTCAAGGTGGAGATGATAGTGCGCGGCTACCTTGCCGGCAGCGCGTGGCGTGCCTATCGCGACGGGGCGCGCACCCTCTGCGGCGTGACGCTGCCCGAGGGCATGGTGGAGAACCAGCGTTTCCCACACCCCATAGTGACGCCCACCACCAAGGCCGACGAGGGGCACGACGAGAATATCTCGCGCGAAGAGATAATAGCCCAGGGTCTCGTGAGCAAGGAGGACTACGACCAGCTGGAGAGCTACTCGCTGCGCCTCTTTGAACGCGGCACCGAGATGGCCGCCCGTCAGGGTCTTATATTGGTCGACACCAAGTATGAGTTTGGCAAACGCGACGGCAAGATATACCTTATCGACGAGATACATACCCCCGACAGCAGCCGCTACTTCTACGCCGACGGCTATGAGGAGCGCCAGTCCAAGGGTGAGCGTCAGCGTCAGCTCAGTAAGGAGTTTGTGCGCGAGTGGCTCATGGACAACGGGTTCCAAGGTCGCGAAGGCCAGCAGGTGCCTGAGATGACCGACGCCATAGTGGCGGGCATAACCGACCGCTACATAGAGCTTTACGAGCATATCACCGGCAGCAGCTTTGTGCGTGCCGAGGGTGCCGACGACGTGGAAGGCCGCATAGAGAAGAATGTTAGCGACTGCCTGAAGCGTCTGAGAAGCTGATGGAAATAGAGCGCAAGTACAGGGTGGCGCAGCTGCCCGACAATCTGGAGCAGTGCCGCCACAGCGACATGGAGCAGGCTTATTTATGCACCAGTCCCACCATACGTGTGCGCAAGGAGTGGGGTCGCTATGTGCTTACTGTCAAAGAGAGGCTCCCCAACGCCTCCGGTGGCAGACCGTCGCAAGTGGCGGCTATAGTGAACCGCGAGGAGGAGTTTGCGCTGAGCGAAGAGTCATACAAGAAGCTGCGCGGCAAGTGCGAGGGGATGGCGGTGGAGAAATGCCGCTACAGGGTGCCTCTTGAGGGCGGCACGCTGTGCGCCGAACTCGACATTTTCAAAGGGAGGCTTGAAGGCCTTGTCATGGTTGAGGTGGAGTTTGGCAGCGAAGCAGAGGCGGAAGCTTTCGTGCCGCCGGCTTGGTTTGGGGTGGAGGTGACCGCCGACCCCCGCTACCGCAACAGCTACCTGAGCACTGCCCGCTGGGACAGCGCGACACGTGGCCTGTTGCCATTATAATGCTTTAGAGATGAAGAAAATACCACATACCTTCACCATAGTCTTTGCGTTGATACTGCTCTCGGCGGTATGCACATGGGTCATACCTGGCGGCGAGTATGAGCGCAGCGCGGTGGATGTCAACGGAAGCCTGCGCGAGGTGGTGGACGGCGGCACGTTCCATTATGTGGAGCCATCGCCGCAGACTTGGCAGGTCTTTTCGGCACTCTTCAACGGCTTCTGCGACAAAGCCGACATCATCATCTTCATACTCATGGTGGGCGGCGCGTTCTGGATACTCAACAACAGCAAGGCTATCGATGTAGGAGTGATGGCATTCCTGCGGCGCGTGCAGCGGCTCAACCGCTACAAGCTGTTCGAGAGGGTAGGGGTGGAGAATATCATCATAGTGCTCATCATGCTAATGTTCAGCCTCTTCGGAGCTGTGTTCGGCATGAGCGAGGAGACCATTGCCTTTGTGGCGGTCTTTGTGCCGCTCTCTATCTCCATGGGTTACGACAGCATAGTGGGTCTTTGTATGTGCTATGTGGCTGCCCATGTGGGCTTTGCAGGGGCTATGCTCAACCCCTTCACCATAGGCATAGCGCAAGGCATAGCTGGGCTGCCTATCTTCAGCGGCTTGGAGTACCGCTTCCTCTGCTGGATACTGCTCACGGTGCTTGCCATAGCCTTTGTGCTGTGGTATGCCCGCAGGGTCAAGCGCACACCCGAGAAGTCGCCGGTGTATGCCCTCGACAACTACTGGCGTCAGCGTGTGGAGCAGCAAGGCGCCGAGCCGGTGGTCTATAGAACCACAACAGCAGGATGGGTGGTGTACGCGCTGCTCTGCGGAGTGATGGTGTGGTGCGCTGTGGCCTATCCTGCAACAACGCTGACAATAGGGCACGCCTCGGTGTCGCTGCCTCTCTATCCCGTGCTTGCCGCCCTGTTTGCAGTGTCGGCATTCTTCATGCTGCGCAAGTCGGTGCATTTCCTTATACTCGACATCTTTGTGTTCACCATAGCCTATCTTGTTGTGGGGGTGCTGGGCTACGACTGGTATGTCACCGAGATTTCGGCGCTGTTCCTCGCCATGGGCATAGTGAGCGGCATTGCCGACAGCCAGCGTGCCGACGACATTGCCAAGCTCTTCCTTGCAGGGTGCAAGGACATACTCAGCGCCGCGCTGGTGGTGGGACTTGCCAGCGGCATCATCTTCATACTGCGCGACGGGCATGTGCTCGACACTATGCTCTACGCACTTACCAAGTCGCTGTCGTCGGCCGGCGAGGTGGCGTCGGTAGGGGTGATGTACCTGTTCCAGACGGCGCTCAACATAGTGATGCCCAGCGGCAGCGCCAAAGCAGCGCTCACCATGCCCATCATGGCGCAGTTTGCCGACCTCATAGAGGTGTCGCGCCAGACCACGGTGCTGGCCTTCCAGTTTGGCGACGGTTTCACCAACATGCTAACCCCAACGAGCGGTGTGCTCATTGGCTGCCTCGGCGTGGCCAAGATACCCTACGGCACGTGGCTCAAGTGGGTCTGGCCCTTCATCGCGGCACTTATCATTGTGGGCTTCGTGCTGCTCCTCCCAACACTCTTTGTGAATTTTCCCGGTTTCTGACAAAATAAAAATAGCTCTTTCTTGTTATCTAATAAACTGATAATACCGAAGTAATACGAAAACCTTACCCATGATGAGAAAACTACTGTTTGTGGCATTGTTATTTGTGCCGATGATGTCGATAGCGCAAGACACAGCCTATGTGCGGTCGGTAATCAGCCGCCTTACGGCTCCCGATATGTATGGCCGCGGCTGCGGGCGGAGCGGCGACTCTATAGCCGCCGAGTACCTGCGTGCCGAGATGCGCGCCGCCGGACTGCGTCCGCTGGTGCCCAACTACTGGCAGTCGGTGTACTACGACGTGTACGACATTGACAGCTGCGAACTCTCCATAAACGGGCGCAAGTATGAGCCTTACAAGGAGTTCCGCGTATATTCTGCCAAGCGTTATGCCACGCCGGAGCGTCTGAAGAAAGCTCGTCACAAGAAACAGATTGACAACGTGTGGTATCTGGGTGTGGACAAGTTGCACACCTACTCGCCGGTGTCGGGCGACTACAACCGCCATCCCTATTGTGTAGAGATTGTCGACAGCCTGTTCCCACGCAAAATAAAGCAGCTCAACGACAACATAGACCTGATACACAACTCAGGTTACAAGTCGCAGAACGTGATGGGCTTCATCAAGGGCGAGACGGACACCATGATAGTGTTCACAGCCCACTACGACCACTGCGGCACCATGGGGCGCGAGGTCTACTTCCCCGGAGCCCACGACAACGCCAGCGGGGTGGCGGCACTGCTCGACATAGCCCGCATGAAAGCCTACACCAATCCGCACTACACCCTCGTCTTTATGCTTTTCTGCGGCGAGGAGTCGGGTTTGAAGGGCTCTATGGAGGCCGCCGAAAATCCGCCTGTCGACCTCTCCAAGGTTAAACTGCTCATCAATATCGACCTCTTCTGCGGCGGTGCCGACGGCTTGATGGTGTTCAACGCCAACGCCACCAACACCAAAGGCTGGATAGACCGTCTGGAGACCATCAACAACAAGTGGCAGCTGGTGCCCAACATCAAGCGGCGCGACAACTCTCCCAACAGCGACCATTACCATTTCAGCAGCCACTGCCCTGCTGTATACATCCTCTCCATAGGCCAACCCTACGGCGGCTACCACGACCCCGACGACACATGCGAACGCTGCGGCCTGCAGCACTACCCCAACAACCTGCGACTGATACTCGCCATGCTGGGCATGGACTTCAACCTCGACAAATGACACCCGCGCAGGCTCCGCGCATCGCGCTCTGTGCCTTTGCCGTTGTCCATGTTTTTAATTCATGACCTCAGCTCTTGAGAGTTTGCCCATGACGGGGCAATTCTGTCCCAACGTGTTTCATAAACGTTACTAAACAGGGCTAAATAAAAAAAGAGCGGTCTGTGCGTGACCGCTCCAAAACACAAATACCTTAAATAAGCACGTATAATTTATACGCAGGCGTTGCAAAAAGGTTTCAAAAAAAATTAAATGTTTTTTTACAGCTACATGAAAGCACGTATTTATAGACATTCCTGCAATTGGCTTTTGGCTTGCGCCCTCTTTTGTTTTGCAGCCTGCAGCGGCACTGACGATATGTCCCAGCTCACTCCCGACGAGCAACTTGTGGAGCTCAGCGCCCAGGTGCGCCATCATCCGCGCAGGTCCGAGCCGCTTTATCAGCGCGGCAAGCTCTACACCTCCATGGGGCGCGGCAATGATGCAATAGTGGATCTCCGCAAGGCTATAAAGCTCAAAGGCGACGTCCCCGAATACTACACCGCGCTTGGCGATGCCTACTTCACCACGGGCAACGTGGGCGAGAGCTATCAGGCGTTGCGCAAGGCATTGGAATTGGACCCCGACAACACCGAGGCACACCTTAAGATGGGCGAGATAGCTTTCTACAGCCGCGACTATGACAGGGCTCTGGAGAGCCTGAGCAAAGTCACGGCAGTGGAGCGCGACAACCGCACGGCACTCTTCATGAAAGCGTTTGTATACAAGGAGAAGGGCGACACCGTCAACGCTGTGCAGCTTTTCCGCCGCGTGATAGACCTCTATCCGGACTATGAACCGGCTTACGAGGAGATAGGCCTCATATATGCCGACCAGCGCAACCCTCTCGGCGTGGATTATCTCACCACGGCGATACAGCTCGACAGCACCAATGTCAATGCCCGTTATGCTTTGGGCTTGTTGTACCAGGACCTTGAGGATGCCTTGAAAGCCGAAGCAATGTACCGCTCCATTCTCGCCATAGACCCACAGAACACCAACGCCCTGCACAACCTCGGCTACATGGAGATGATTTACTTTGAGGACTACGAGCGTGCTGTGCTCTATTTCGACAGCGTGCTGGCTATCGACCCCGCCTTTGAGCAGGCGGTGGTCAACAGAAACCTTGCTATTTCGTTGAAGAAGAAGTAATCTTGCCTTCGGCCCAAGCGGCAATGAAGCACACGGTGGCGCCAATGGCGAAGCCGACGAGAGCCCCCGCGACAACGTCGCCGGGATAGTGCTTGCCCAGATAGGGGCGGCTGTAGCACACCACGAGGCACCACAGGGCCATAAGCCACGAGAGTGCGGCTTTGCGGTAGCGCATGGCCAGGAAGGTGGCGCAGGCTACCACGTTGGCGGCGTGCGACGAGATGAAGCCATACATGCCGCCGCAGCCGGTGCGGAACATGCGCACGTCGGGCAGCGCATGGCACGGACGCAACCGGCAGAACCCCGGCTTGAAGACGGTGGCCGACAGCTGGTCGGCAAAGAGGAAGCATAAGGCGATGCCCGCCAGCACGAGCCACCAGCGTCCGGGCTCTCTGCGCAGCGTGCATATAACGAACACCGCAAGCAGCACCACGGCCCACGACCACCCCTGGCTGGCACACCACAACACCCAATCGGCCACTGTGCAGTGATGGCTGTTGATCCATTGAAACAGAGTGGTGTCGAAGCCTGACATTTTTCTTGGGTGGCGTTATCTCGTTGTTTCGTCGTTGTCAACGAGCATTTTGACTATGAGGTCTTTGAGTTTTTGGATGTTGAGCCCCGACGCCGAGCTTACGAGTATGGTGGGAAGCGAGGTGGGCAGGGTGGCGGCGAGCTGCGAGCGCATGGTGTCGTCGAGCATGTCGCACTTGGTCACGGCAAGGATACGCTGTTTGTCGAGCAGCTCGGGGTTGTATTTGCGCAGCTCTTCGAGCAGTATGTTGTATTCCTTGCCTATGTCGAGGCTCTCGCATGACACCATGAAAAGCAGCAGGCTGTTGCGCTCTATGTGTCGCAGGAAGCGCAGGCCGAGCCCTTTGCCTTCTGCGGCCCCTTCGATGATGCCGGGAATGTCGGCAATGCAGAACGACATATCGTCGCGGTAGGGCACTATGCCGAGGTTGGGCACAAGGGTGGTGAAGGGGTAGTCGGCAATCTCGGGGCGTGCGGCGCTCACGGTGCTCAGGAATGTGGACTTGCCGGCATTGGGGAAGCCTACCAGTCCGACATCGGCAAGCATCTTGAGCTCCACGATGATGGTGCGTTCCACGGCAGGCTCGCCGGGTTGTGCGTAGCGCGGTGTCTGGTTGGTGGCCGACTTGAAATGGTCGTTGCCCAGTCCGCCGCGGCCGCCTTTGGCAACGACGAGAGTCTGTCCCTCCTCGGTGACTTCGCCTATGAACTCGCCGGTGTCGGCGTCGCGACACACGCAGCCCAGCGGCACGTCGAGAATCTGGTCGGCACCCTGTCGTCCGGTGCGCAGGTTCTCGCCTCCGTGCTGGCCGTCCTCGGCAAACACGTGTTTGGTGTATTTAAGGTGCAGGAGGGTCCACCGCTGGTGTGAACCGCGTAGCACTACGTGTCCGCCCCTGCCGCCGTCGCCGCCGTCGGGACCCGCCTTGGCGTTGTATTTCACGCGCAGCAGGTGTGCCGAGCCGGCGCCGCCCTTGCCGGAGCGGACATATATCTTTACGTAGTCTACAAAATTGGAGTTCATGTCATCTATAACTTGTCGACAGCGGCAGCTATATTGGCAGCGATGCTCTCTATGGAGCCTGTGCCGCAGATGCTTATGAGCTTGTTCTGTTTACGGTAGTGCTCGGCCACTGGTTTTGTCTTGCTCTCGTATTCGAGCAGGCGGTTTTTTATCGTGGCCTCGTTGTCGTCGCTGCGTCCGCTGGTGGCGGCGCGCAGCAGCATGCGCTTGATAAGCTCATCCTGCGGCACGTCGAGGCTTATGAGACAGCTGATGGAGCGTTGGCGCGACGCCAGCAGCTTGTCGAGGGCCTCGGCCTGCGCCACGGTGCGCGGAAAACCGTCGAAGAGCACGCCGAGGGTGTCGTTGGCTACGACGTTGCCAATCATCTCGACAACAATGTCGTCGCTTACCAGTCCGCCGTTGTCCATAATGGACTTGATGCGGCATCCCAGCGGAGTGCCGTCGGCTATCTCCTTGCGGAGAAGGTCGCCGGTGGATACATGTGTGAGTCCGTAGTGATTGACCAGAAATTCAGATTGGGTGCCTTTGCCAGAGCCAGGGGCTCCGAAGATTATGATGTCTCGCATGTTTTTTTACCCTTTTATGGTTTGTCGGGAAGTGTGTTTTTCAGACTTTTATTTCACGCTGAGTATGTCAATGGTGAATACCAGCGGGCTGTAGGGCGGTATGTCGGCACCTGCGCCGCGCTCGCCGTAGCCCATGGCCGACGGGATGACGAGTTTCACCTGCGAACCTGCGGGGAGTCCGCTCACGCCTTTGTCCCAACCTTTGATGAGGCCGGTCTTGCCTGCCACATAGGTGAAGGGCTTGTACTCGCGGCCGTCAATGTGTTTGCCTTCGGCCTCGGCGACGCTCTCCACGCTGGTGTCGAACAGCTTGCCGTCGAGCAGGCGGCCAGTGTAGTTAACCTCCACGGTTTTGCCGGTGGCCACCACGGGGCCGTTGCCGCGTTTGGTGACTATCACATAAAGGCCGTCCTCGTCGGGCTGAACCTTGATGTTGTTGTCTCTCACGTATTGGTCGATGAGGGTGGGCTCGTTCTGTTTGCGCTGCTCCATCTCTTCCATGAAACGTTTCTGCTCGGCATCGGCCTGCTCTTTGGTGATGATGCTGTCGAGGCGTATCTCATAGTAGAAATGCTGCCCTGCTCCTTTCTGATATTGCGGGGGCATCTGGTTGGGTTGCACCACGGTAGCCCATGCGTCGGCATCAATGGCAAAGGTGGCCTTGTCGCCCACGTGCATCATGAGCAGACCCTCGGCGATGTCGCCGTCAAAGCGGCCGGGGTTGGCCTGCATGATAGGCATTGGCTGGCCAGCGTTGGAGCCGAAAGTGATGGAGTCGAAGCGCACCACCATCTCGCCATAGAGGATGTCGCCGTCCTGTACTTTCTGTCCGTCGGGGTTCTGGGTCTCAAACTTGTAGTGCAGACCTGTGGAGGTCTTCTTGAAACCGGGTATGTCTGTCTTGTGGCACGAGGTGAGTGCCAAAGCCGCTATGACAAAAGCGGCAACAACGGTAAAATGTTGTTTCATTGTTTTTGTTGTGTTTTTATTGTTGATGTATTTTTGCGTCGATAATAAGGATGGCGCTCTGCGGCACGCGGTCGCCGTCGCCGGCGATGCCGTAGCCGAGGCTTGAAGGCAGGGCAAGCCGCAGTTTGCTGCCGCGGGGCAGCCCTAACAGTGCGTCGTCGAGCCCCACCATGGTCTGGCGGTGTCCGGCGACGAGGGTGTCGGTGACCTTCTCGTAGATGGTTGCGCCGTTGACAGCCTCCATGCGGTAGCTTACTGTCACGCTGTCGTCGGCGTTGACTATGCGTCCGTTGCCCTGCTCGTACACCCATATCCATGCGCCGTTGGCCATCTGTGTCATAGGCCAGTTGCGGCGTGCTATGTAGGCTTGTATCGATGTGGCTTCGGCTTGGGCTATATACTTGTTGGCGTTGGCCAGATGTTCGCTGTATCCGTTGTCGGTCTTGGTGTTGGGCTCTATCACAGGAGGCTGCCGCCTGCAACCGTCAAGGGACAGCAAAGTGGCAGTGGCGACAATTGTCAGTGCTATATGTATAATGTTTTTATTCAACGGATTAATTGTTGGTTGTTGGATGGTTTGAGCTCTTTTTTCAGCAGCTCTTCAACCCGCTGCACTGTCACGTCGAAGGGCAGTGACGAGGTACCGCCCGATGCCTTGGTGTGGCCGCCGCCGTTGAAGTGGCGCTGCGCGAAGCGGTTGACGTCGAAGTCGCCCTTAGCCCTGAACGATATGCGAACCTTGCCGAAGGTCTCTTTTATCATGGCGCCAACGTCGATGCCCTCCATGGAGAGGGTGTAGTTGACTATGCCGTCGAGCTCCGGCGGCTCTATGCCGAAGCGTTTCAGGTCGGCGTCCGACACGAAGATGTAGGAGAAGCCGTAGTCCTCAAAGATGCGCATGCGCTCGTTGAGGCAGAAGCCGAGAAATCTGGTGTGGGCGATGCTTTCGGAGCAGAAGAGCTGGTTGTGTATCCAAGCCGGATGGATGTCGAACTTCATGGTGCGAGCCACAGCCTCGTAGAGCGACGGTTGCTCGTTGCTGTAGGCAAAGGAGCCGGTGTCGGTGCACATGCCGGTGTACAGGCATAGTGCGGCGTTGTAGTTCATGCTGTTGGGGTTCAGCGCCTCGGCAATCCAGAGCGTCAGCTCGCAGGTGCTCGATATGTCGGGGTAGGAGAACACTATGTCGAAAGCATCCTCCTGAGGGTCATGGTGGTGGTCTATAAGCACTTTGGGGCATTGTGCCGCGGTGAGTGCAGGTTGCAGTGTCTCCACACGGGAGTGGTTGTTGAGGTCTACGCAGAAAATCAGGTCGGCGGCAGCGAGGGCGTCGGAGCAGGCGTCGGGCTGGTCGCAGGGGTTGATTATAAGGTCGGTGTCGGGCAGGAAGAGCAGGTTGCGCGGCACCCTGTTGGGCAACAGCAGCGTCTGGTGCCCCTCAAAACCCAGTGCGGGCAGCAGGTGGTGCAACCCGAGCTCCGACCCAATGGCGTCGCCGTCGGGGTTGACGTGGCTTATGACCGCCACATGCTTGGCCGACATAGTCAATTGCCGCAAATGTTGTAATTTTGACTGGTCGAGAGGTATCATTAATATTGCTGTATTCCTTTATATAATAATGTCTTAACGCTATGCAGCTCCACAGAAATTACATACAAATAACATTGCAAAGATACAAATTTCGGTCGATATTTGCTTTTATTTTTGTATCTTTGCACTTTGCCTTGTATGTGCAGCATATTGTCAAAACGCTGATTTATTCGGAGATAATATGTTGTTAAGGTTTTGTAATGATTATCAGTTATGACTAACATAAATATCAACTCCGAGACTGGGACCCTGAAAGAGGTGCTTCTGCACCGCCCGGGACCGGAAATTGAGCTGATGACACCGGCCACGGCTCACGAATCACTCTACAGCGACCTGCTCAGCCTCGATATTGTGCGTGAGGAATACAACCTTTTCAGCGGTGTGCTCAAGCGTTGGTGCAACGTGCATTTTGTTGAGGATCTGCTGGAAAAGGTGTTGAAAGAGAACCACCTGAAGTTGCAGCTTGTGCGCGAGTCGTGTCGTATAGACGGCTGCAGTTTCTTGGAGGACGAGCTCTTCTCGCACAATGCCGAGAGGCTTGCCAAGGAACTTATAGAGGGTTACAACTGCACCGAGCGGCTGAAAGCCAGCGGTGTGCGCCAATACCAGCTCAAGCCTCTCTACAACCTCTTCTTCACCCGCGACGCCTCGTCGAGCATCTACGACCAGGTGCTCATCAACAGCATGTCGTTCAAGGTGCGCGAAAGGGAGACTTTGATTTTCAAGACTATAGTGGAGCATTGCTTTGGAGCTACGACGCTCAATGCCCAAGCCTGGAATCCCGACGCACGCACCGAAGGGGGCGACATACAGGTGGCATCGGACGACCTGCTCTGCATTGGCTGCGGTATACGCACAAACCAGCTCGGCATAGACTATATCGGCGAGACCCTCAGCCGCCAGCGCGGCAAGTTCCGCATACTGGTGCAGGAACTGCCCATGGAGCCCGACTCGTTCATACATCTCGACATGGTTCATACCTTCCTCGGCGCCCACAGCACTATGGACTACGAACCTATGCTTCGCAAGGAGGCCGAGTTTGCAGGCAAAGAGACGGTGCTGCTGACCTACGAGGACGGTTTCCTGAGAGAGTCGCAGGAGTGCAGCAATATCATCAAAGGTCTCCAGATGGCTGGCATAGAGGTGGATCCGGTGCTCTGCGGCGGCACCGACCTGTGGCACCAGCAGCGCGAACAGTGGCATAGCGGTGCCAACTTTTTCGCCCTCGGCGACGGCAAGGCCATAGGCTACCGCCGCAACCGCCATACCATAGAGGCTCTCGACAAGGCCGGCTACAGCATACTGCCGGCCGAGAAGGTCTGCGACGGCTCGGTGGATATGAAGAGCTACGACAAGTTCATTGTGGACTTCGCCGCCAGCGAGCTGCCTCGGGGTGGGGGAGGAGCTCGCTGCATGACAATGCCTCTGGCAAGAGAATGAGGCCATTCCATTTAATGATACGTTGTCACGTTATATCGGTATCACGAAAACAAGAACACTCGAACAAAAAAATCTAAATTACAATAACTAATGAAAAAGTATCACTTGGTGAACAACATCCTCGGCTGGCTCATAGGCTTTGTGGCCTGTGCCGTCTATATCATGACAGCCGAGGCCACTGCAAGCTGGTGGGACTGTGGCGAGTACATTGCCACGGCATTCAAACTGCAAGTGGGACACCCTCCCGGAGCCCCTACATTCCAGATTATCGGTAGGATATTCTCGCTCTTCACCGACCCATTGCACGCCGCCAATGCCGTCAACAACATGTCGGCCGTGGCAAGTGGCCTGTGCATCATGTTCCTCTTCTGGACTATCACTCTGCTGGGCAAGAAGATACTCATTACAGGCAAGGGCTACGACACCGAACTCTCGCTCAGCGACAGTCGCGTGTGGGCTGTCTTTGCAGCCGGCATCGTAGGCTCCATGGCCTATTGCTTCAGCGACACCTTCTGGTTCTCGGCTGTCGAGGGTGAGGTCTACGCCATGTCGTCGTTCTTCACCGCCATAGTGTTTTGGGCGGTGCTCAAATGGGACGAGCAGGCCGACGAGAAACACTCCATGCGCTGGATTATCCTTATATGCTTCCTCGTGGGCATTGCCATCGGTGTCCACCTCCTCAACCTCCTGACTATTCCGGCCATTGCCTACATGGTGTACTACAGGAAGTGGCAAAAGACTACTCCGATGGGCTTCGTGGTGTGCGGCGCCGTGTCGCTGATACTGCTGGCCTTGGTGCTCT
Organism: Bacteroidales bacterium; assembly: GCA_017454015.1. GTDB lineage: Bacteria > Bacteroidota > Bacteroidia > Bacteroidales > P3 > Colimorpha. The sequence continues at coordinate 43,194 of JAFTDW010000033.1, forward strand.
GGGGCGTCATACCAGGCATTGTCAATGTCGACAGCGCCTTCGACGTGTTCTTTGTCAACAAGCTGCACCTGCCTTTCAACAGCGGCACCATCTTCTTCTTTGTGTTGCTTGCGGCTGCCATAGCATGGGCCATCTATTATGGCGAGAAGCACAAAAAGCAGATGCTCACCACAGCGGCGGTAGGCCTGCTGGTGCTCATTGTGGGCTACAGCACCTTCTTCCTGCTCGTGATACGCGCCAACGCCAACACGCCGCTCAACGAGAACGCCCCCAAGGACGCCGTGGCCATGCGTGCCTATCTCGGACGCGAGCAGTACGGCTCTACGCCTCTGCTCACCGGCCAGTTCTACACCGCAGGCGACCCCATCGACGCCAAGAACGGCTACGCCAAGTATGTGCGCGGCAAGGACAACAACGGACGCGACTGCTACATCGTGGCGGCCTATGCCCAGGACTTTGTCTACCGCAGTGAGCACACGGGCTTCTTCCCGCGTATGTACAGCAACGACAATGGTCGCCAGCACCCCAAGTTCTACGAGTACTGGGCTGGCAAGCCCGAACCCGGACGCCGTCCGTCGGGCTCGCAGAACCTCACCTACTTCCACCGCTACCAGATGGGATGGATGTACTGGCGCTATTTCATGTGGAACTTCGCAGGCCGACAGAACGACATACAAGGTCACCACTTCAACGACAACGGCACACGCGACTATATCAACGGCAACTGGATTAGCGGCATCAAGTTCATCGACCAGGCCCGCCTCGGCCCGCAGGACAACCTGCCCGACAGCCTCGCCAACAACAAGGCGCGCAACCGCTACTATTTGCTGCCGCTGCTGCTGGGCCTCATAGGCCTTGTGTATCACTGCATGAAACAGGGCAAAGATGCCTTTGTGGTCTTTATCATGTTCGTAATGACGGGTATAGCCATTGGCGTGTACCTCAACATGCCGCCGCGACAACCGCGTGAGCGTGACTATGCCTTTGTGGGCTCCTTCTACTTCTTCGCTGCATGGATAGGACTCGGCGTGATGGCTCTTGCCGACTGGATCACGCAGCTCACCAAGAAGGAGACGCTCCACAAGTTCATCACCCCCGTGGTGTTTGTCGCCACGTTCCTTGCTGTGCCGGTGCTTATGGCCAGCGAGAACTGGGACGACCACGACCGCTCGGAGAAGACCGCCGCACGCGACTTCGCCAACAATTACCTCAACCTCATGAAGCCAGGCAGCGTGCTCATCACCTTCGGCGATAACGACACCTTCCCGCTCTGGTACGCCCAGGAGGTGGAGGGTACGCGCACCGACGTGCGTATACTCAACTACACCCTTGCAGGCATGTACTGGTATGTGGAGCAGCTATTCAACAAGACCTACGAGGGCGAGGCTCTCGACTTCACGCTGCCCAAACGTTTCTACGGCCTCGGACAGGATTTTGTCTACCTCTCCGACAACCTCAAGGACTACGTGGAGGTCTCCGACCTGCTGCAGACGCTCAGCGAGCACCCCGACCGCTTCAAACAGCGCATGCGCAACGGCGAAGAGGTCTATGTGCTGCCCACCCGTCGCTTCAAGATAACCCTCGACGTGCCCGACCTCGTGGAGCGTGGCGTGATACCCGCCGAGTATGCCGAGCGCGTTGACCCCGTGATACGCTGGGAGATTAAGAAAGGCACCCTCTACCGCCACGAACTGATGATGCTCGACATATTGGGCACCAACAAGTTCCGCCGCGACATCTGCATCATGAACCCCTCCTATATCAAGGATGTGTTCCCCCGCGTCAACGGCTATTCCATAGAAGAGGGCATGGTGTACAAGGTGCTGCCCTATCCGGCGCAGCAACGCTACACCGACAACACCGCCGACTATTATATCAATGGTGTGAAAAAGGACGACGGCACCTACGAGCCTCTCAAGTGGGGTAACCTCGCTGCCGACATCTACGTGGATCCTATAAGCCTCAACATGGGTACCGTGCAGCGCCAGAACTACACCATGGTGGGCGAAGACCTCATGCGCCACGGCGACACCGTGCGTGCACGCCAGCTGTTCGAAATGGCCGAGACGCTCTTCCCAACCAAGAACTTTCCGCGCGACAAGTACTGCAACTACATGATACCCGACTATGTGGCCCTCTTCGGCAACGAACGCGCCGGTCAGCTGTGGGACGACATCTTCGAGTACTACCGTCAGGATTTGGTATACTACTCCCAGTATGTGCGCAACCGCAACCGCGACTATCGTCTCGGCGTCTCCATGCAGGTCTCCGATGCAGTGCAGCTCATCAGCACCCTCGGACAGCAGGCCCGTGTGGTGATGAAGGATGACGAGCGCTACCAGCGTGCCGATGCACTGTTGCAGGAGTATATGGATCTTGTCGACATGGTGCGCTCCATGCAACGCGACTGATAACAATGCAGTCCGCCCACTGGCGGACTGCATCCCCCATGCCAAGCGGCAAAGCCCTACACAATAAAGGCTTTGCCGCTTGCGTTATATACAAAACCCTCCAACCCTATAATCCTGTAACCCTAAAACCCTTCAACCCCTCAACCCCTATGAACCACACCGTCAATCCCATCCTCATTGCAGCGCTCTTGCTGCTGACCTCCTGCGGCAACGCGCAGGTGAAGCAGGCTCCATTCACTCAGCAGCCCGAAAAAACATATACCAAAATAAACGACTTCTCCGACGTGGCCGAGCAGACCATCGACGCAGTGGTGCATATCAAGACCGAGATGACCAAGCTCACACCACTCTACCAGTCGTTCTTCGGCATGATAATTGACCGCGGCGTGCAGCGTCAGGTCTACAAAGCCTACGGTTCGGGCGTTATCATCAGTGCCGACGGCTATATAGTCACCAACAACCACGTGGTGCAGGATGCCGAGCGCATCACCGTGACGCTCAACGACAAGCGTGTACTTCCTGCGCGCCTCGTAGGACACGACCCCGCCACCGACCTTGCCCTCGTCAAGATTGAAGCCTCGGAGCTGCAGTATATCGCTTTCGGCAACAGCGATGCCGTGCGTATCGGCGAGCCGGTGTTGGCTATAGGCAACCCCTTCAACCTCACCTCCACCGTCACCTCGGGCATAGTGAGCGCCAAGGCACGCAATGTCAACATCATTGCCAACCCAGGAGGGCAGGAGAGCCCCATAGAGTCGTTCATCCAGACCGACGCTGCGGTCAACAGCGGCAACAGCGGCGGCGCACTGGTCAACGCGCAAGGCAAGCTCATAGGCATCGTGACGGCCATAGCCTCCGGTGACGGCTACTACACAGGCTACAGCTTCGCCATACCCAGCAACCTCGCCAGCAAGGTGGTCTCCGACCTGCAGCAGTACGGCTACGTGCAACGTGCCTACCTCGGCGTCAACGTGGCGGAGATGGACAGCCGCATAGCCAGCAGCCGCGGCAAGAGCGACATCAAAGGGGTTTATATAGGACGCGTCATACCGGGCTGCGCGGCAGCCAACGCCGGTCTGCAGGCCGGCGACATCATTCTCTCCATCAACAACGTGGAAATCAACAGCTATGCCGAGATGATGGAGGAGATTGGCCGTTTCTCGCCAGGCGACAATGTGTCGCTGACTTTCGACCGCGACAACCATATCCATTCCGTGAAGGTGACCCTCCTCAACTCGCAAGGCACCACCGAAATAAAGCGCCGATAGTCCCAGGGGCACGAATAACACCAATGGCTCCGTCTGTCAGGAGTCTCTTGGGTTTCTATTGCTTTTTGCTTAGCAGCTCGTCGAGAGTATGTTGCAGGTTGAGCAGCTTCTCGTCGAGTTCTCTCTGGTTCTCGCTCATCTGCAGTTCCAGTTCGCGGAGCTTGTCTTTCACCTCGTCGTTGTTGTCGGCGGCCAGCGCATCGACGAAGATGGAGTTGATGAGCGACATTCCAATTATGCCGCCGCCTATGAGTAGCAGACAGAAGTAGGTGCGCACCACATGGATCCATACAGGCTGCATGTGGCCCACCACGGCGTTGGGTATCTCGTACCAGCCTTCAACGGTGAAGAGCTGGAAGACGGCGTACATGGCATCCAGCGGTGTGGCGAAATAATCGGGCGCGATATTGCCGAACATGGCGCTGTTGAACATGGCCACCACCACTATGACGATGAAGTATCCCAGCAGAAAGCCAGCCGACTGGCGCAACGCCAGCTTGAAGCCGCTCCATATCTCTCTGATGTTGGGAAAATGACGCGCGGCGCGAAACGTCTTGAATACACGCAGCGCACGCAGGGTGATGAGTATCTTCATGCCTCCCGTGGCGGGGAGGAAGTAGACCAGCAAGGCTGGCAGAGTGAGCAGTGTCACCGTGCCGTCGAGGATATTCCATCCGTCGCGCCAGTAGCCTCGGAACCCATACACGCGGTGCTTCACCGCCATCTCTATGACAAAGACCAGGGTGCAGAGTATGTCGATGAGGCTCATCACGGTATTCTCAATGCCGAACCCCTGCAGGAACACCACCAGCACGTTGAGCGTCACAACGCAAAGCATGAACCGCTCGTTGAGTAAAAGTTTCTTCATTGGATTATTATATAAGGTAACCTCTAAAAATAGCCTCGGAGAGGCTAACTCTCAATTGCTGAGGCCATGAACTGAGGTCATGAGCACCCTTAAAAATAAAAACATGGACAGCGAATAGCACCTATGAAATAAAAACACGGATAGCGAATTGCCGAAGGCTGCGAACACAAATAGAAATAAAAACAAGGACAGTGAGCAACCCCGCACAAGCGTAGCGCAGTGTGGGGCAACAAGATAAAAAATGACATGCGTCTCGGAGTGAAGAAATGCCAGTGGCATTTCGATAGCGTAGCGGAGAATGTGCGCTCTCAATGAAAAAATAGAACCTACCATAACGTTAAAGATCCTTCATTAAGATTGATTTTTATAGTGTTTCTCCCATCTGGGTCGATTAATTTTATTGGGTTCTACATGCAATAGGCATACGGCTAAATGTTAGGGTACTTGTAGGCCAGCGGGTCGACGCTGAGCCACATGGTCATCAGCTCGTGATCCATGTACCTTGCGCCGAAGTACCCGTAGCCGGTCTCCTCATCGCGTTCTTTCCCGGTGAAAACAAAGGGGCAATACCGCACGGTTTGAGTGCGGTTTACCCCTTCGGTTTTATGAACGTATTGGTTCAATTGTTCACTCTTTTCCGATGTGACAGGTACCAGTCCCCAGTCCCAACCGGGACAGAAATCAACCTCTCGTGAACACTTCCTTTGTTGATATTGCATAGGCTACATGCTACTACTACCATAACACCATTTAAAAAAATCGAAAGTGCTATCTTTTTCTATCCAGATATCGCCATCATACAATCCGTATCTATATGTCTGTATCACATACCTATCGTCAATATCATCGGTAATATACTTCATTTCTTTTATACGGACTTCATCTTCTGAATAAGTTTTTCGTGGGGAAAAAAGTAGGGGTCCGTTGTGAGAGTGATTGTAAACAAAAAGTTCCTTTTCACCTACAGAAAAACACATTATAGGATGACTATTTTGCTGATAATAAGGAGTGCCCATAAAGGCATCTGCGGGAATCCTATATAGAATTACCGTCATATAATGATTTGTGTCAATATCATACAATGTAGCGGACAAACAAGTTCTAATTGTATCAACAATATTGTCACCAATTCGAAAATAACCTGAAAAGTCGTTATTCGAGACAAACTCTACTAATTCGGCCTCAACCTTCTCGTTGATCATGCATGTTTCTTCTTTACACTGGACAAAAAGAAAGAAAACAGACAATACGGCCATAAAAAGTAATGTATGTTTCATTATTTGAAAATGTTCATTAAAGATTGATAGCCCTGATATCGCCCCTGGGATGTATAGCCACCCTTTTTATCAATTTTATAAAGATTCTCCGATCGAGACATATATGTGTAATATGATTTATATGAAGCCGTTGGAGCCACTCTTCTATCTCCATATAATGACGACACTTCCTCATCCTTGGACCTTGGGTTAGGATGGCAGTGAATCATCGTGGAAACACTCCAGTTATCTACATCTTCAAACACATTTATTGTTGCGAAATCAGACTTGGAGGGCGTTCGATCATCATATTGGTATGTAATAATGCCATATTTTGAAGCGTTTCCTTTATGGAATGCGTAAATACCCCATTCTTGATCAGTGTTTTCCGAAGTGAATTTAAAAAATTTAACAACATCTTCTTTGTTCGTAGAGACAGCCGCCTGTAGTCTACCTGTCTTAATTGGTGTACCCTGAGCATCAAGTCTTTGACATTTTACCCCATAGTCTTTTAATTGATTGAGAATATCGTCATTAGATAAATCTACAGATGCTCCAGTTCTTTTCCCTTGCTTATTAACAGCGTATATTGTTGTCTTATCTGATTGAGCTTTCCACGTCACATTCCCTTTTCTGTCAATTTCCCAAATATCTCTTCCATCCGGATCAACCAGCTTCACAGGATTCCAAGCACAATAGGCATACGGGCTAATGCCGGGGTACTTATCAGCCATCGGGTCGACGCTTAGCCACATGGTCATGAGCTCGTGGTCCATGTACCTTGCGCCGAAATAGCCGTAGCCGGTCTCGGTGTCTTTCTCTTTGCCCGTGGAGTTTGGACTGCTAAAATCACTGATTTTGTATGATATATCATGCCTTTTTACGTTGTAAAAGCCAAACATATGTATTCGAAATTGTCGCCATCAGTAATGTCAACTGCTGTGTTTTCTAATCTCATTTCTTATTGCAAGTTCGCAACAAATAGCGACCATCCTTCACAACAGATAGCTATTTAGTAGCATCTTTGTCCACGAGACTTTTCAGGGGAATGACTTGTTTTCCAAGATAAACATCGCTACTTGACGATGGTTCCATGATTATTAATTCAATTCTATTATTCTCTTTATATGTCCTTATTGGGCGCATTCCCCTACCCTTAATACTAAGGGTGTAATATCTATAGAGTAAACGTTCTTTTATTTTTAAATTTATGCGACCGCTAATATGTTTGTTATTTGAACAATCGTTTATGTCGATTTGCGTATTGTATAATAGTTTGCCTTTTTCAGTGTAAATTTCTATGCTTATTTTATTTGTTGATGTGTCTTTGTATTCTTTTTTGTTTAACAATTTTGGACCATCACAATTTAATGAAGGTTGTATTATAAGGGTGCTGTCTTTTATCCACCATCCACCATTATATTGTACTGATATATTACCAATACATGAATATACGTGGAAAGAACTGTCTTTATATAATACTATCTTCTCACTACAACCTCTACAATCTTCGATATGCCGTTCAAAAACTTTGTATATCTCAGATTGGCAATTTTGAGAAAAAACAGTAGTAGGAATAATACTAATAATTAATAGTGTCTTTAAATAATTCATGGCATTATGTAGTAATCATTAGATAAGTCTATCTGTAATTCGGAAGCATTATAAATTGATCTATAATTGGTTCTTTGTCCAACAATACTATGGCTATTAGGTCGCTTGTCTAAGAAAGGGTAGTATGTATCAATCTTGGGATTGCCTGCAACCGTAGTTTTGAAATGGTAACTATAATCAACGTTTTTCAAGGTCTCTAGTTGCTGAATATCATAGGCTCCACCTCTGCGCAATGCAGCTTGTTCGTCGGTTATGTCATATAATTCGCCAAAACAATCACCATTTTTACTGAAAGACAATTCTCCGTTTTGAAATTGATATGCATGTTTTAATTCATGAGCCAAACTCCCTATCATTCCATCATATTCTACCTCGACACTATTGTCCCCTGCATTGTATAGTATTCCCCCATTTTCTCTACTATACGACAATCCAATATCTCTTATATGATACATCTGTTTAGATTCCTCCAACTCTGCTATTTCACTAAGGGCAGCTAAAAGCTCCTTTCTTTTTTCAGTAGTACAGTCCATGGATTTTAATAGTTCTTCCGTGGTCTTCTTAAAGACATTTATGATTTCCTGAGAAGCCGGATCGAATTCTCTACCATCAGGGTCAACCAGTTTGATCGGATTCCAGGCGCAGTAGGCGTAGGGGCTTATTGAGGGGTATTTGTCGGCCATTGGGTCGACGGAGAGCCACATTGTCATTAGCTCGTGGTCCATGTAGCGGGCGCCGAAATAGCCGTAGCCGGTCTCGGTGTCTTTCTCTTTGCCCGTGAAAACTAATGGGAAAAACCACACATTGGGGGCATGGTTTAGTCCTTTTGTTTTATGTACTGGATGGTTCAATTAGATGTCGCTTCTATTTGTTATTCCACAGCAAGAAAGGTTTTTTGCCGTGGGCTTTTTATGTTGTTTCTGATTGCAAAGTTATTCGGAGTGCATCACTTGACATAGTATCCCCCTGTGCGCTTACTCCCATGGCGTTCTATCAGACCGAATTGAAGCAATGTATTGATGTGTTTGTCAATGGTTCTAAATGGTTTGCCTAAACCTTTGGCGATTGCTGTTGTGTTGCATCCTTCATTTACACGTATGTATTCAAGAGTCTCCCGTTGGCTTTCATTTAATTGACCATTTAATTGACCATTTAATTGACCATTTAATTGACCATTTAATATGCCTCTGCTCTCTATCGGCTGTCCGTTGAGCATTTTGTCAAATCGGAAAACCACAATGACATTACCATTTTGGGAGGTAATTTCCGGTTCGGGCAACCCGGCTTCAAGGCATTTGCTTTTCATAAGGCCCAGACCGCGACCCCAATTCTCAAATGTGCCACGATAGAAGAACGAACGCGCAATAATGGGGTTGTTAGGTTTGGAAATCATTGGCGGGTTTTGGCTTGAATAATCCACCCCTTGGGGGATTTGCCCAAAATTGACAATCTCTATTCGGTCGTTGAATATGGCTATCCCGATAGAGCCTCCAGGAGTATTGTATTCTCGGTGGATGAGCGCATTAATCACGCACTCCCTCAGTGCATCGCGCGGCACGGTCAGTCGCTCTTCCCTGTATAGACCTTTCACTTCGCCCGACAGATTGAGATGGCGGAAGAAGAAAGCCATTGCCTCTTCAAGCATAAGGAACACGTTGCCACACACCTGCTTGTTGTCAAGGAACACGCGGTTGTCCGTGCCTTGGAATCGGGCAAGGCGCAACAACAGCTGTGGGTATTCCATCGTCTCGTGTTTCAGATACAACACGGCTGCAGCATTTGTCAACCGTCCATCCTTCATCAATTCCAGATTGGTCAGCACGGTAGGGATGTCCGATCTGTAGGCAGCCTCCGGCAATCTGCCCATCTCCACACCGATGCGGACAGTGCGCTTGATTTCCTCTTCGTCGAGATCCGACAATGTGAGTTCCTGATTTGTTCTCCGTTCCCATTGAATGACAGCGCGGTTGCTTCGGTCGAGCAAATCGTGATACCTCGCCTGTGGCATTGTGGCGGTGGTGCTCTCCACCCTCATATATGGCCGACCTTTGTACACAAACGGTTTGTCGTCGGTACTTGTAGTGGTGATTACTATAAGTTGCTTATCTGTATTGGGGATGCCAACATACTCTATGTTGAGCAACGGGAACGGCTCAAACTCGCGGATGCAGGAAGCAATTTCACGCTTGGTACTGTCGCCGACTTCTTGTCCCACGACATTGCCATCGTCGGTCACACCGAACACCACGCTGCCGCCCTCACTGTTAAGCATTCCGCACAGGCTTTCCATTCCGCGCTCCAATTGGCCGGTACTCTTCTTGAGTTCCAGCGTTTCTGATTCTCCTTGTTTGACTTTGTCTAATAATTCGTTCAGTTCCATATTTCAATAACGACCATTGACACAATTTATTGTGTCTCCTATTAAAAGCCCACGGCAAGAAAGAGAGACCTATAGGTCATTTTGCAGGATAAAATCTTTCGAATCGCACGGATTCACTACCTTTGCGGGTGTTCAAGATACTCAAAAAAAGTAGAAAATGTACAAGATTAAATGCCCTGTATGCAAAGGGACAAATACGGTGAAAAACGGGAAAAGGAACGGAGTCCAACTCTACATCTGTAGAGATTGTCCGTACCAGTTCCGCAATAGAATCGAAGTGTATGGCGACAA
>JAFTDW010000034.1 GCA_017454015.1 Bacteroidales bacterium
CGCTCCACGCTGTAGCTCTCCACTTTGGCCTCGGGCCGCGTGTACTCCTGCTTGCCGCACAAGGCGGCAAGGCCTTTGGTTTGTTTTTCTGTCATGACTTTAAATGTTTTATTATTAATTAATTGACTATCTCGTTTTTTTTTCCACGTATCACAAGTATCTCAAGTATTCATTCGTGCATATAAGTGTGATCCGCGGATTTTTTTCATCGCATAGTATATGCCGCAGCCCCGTCGCAGAAAACTGCGGCGGGGCTGCGATGGCTATGCCCGCAAGGCTCCGGGCCTTGAGAGCATACGGCAAAACGGAGGCGGGAAGTTTTTACCCCCCCCCTTATTTTACTGGTTTTCAGTATATTACATAGATAAAATTCCATTCAGAAAACTCTCGTTTCAGTTTGCAAAGATAGTAAAAAAATCTGAAACACCCGCACAAATTTATAAGGCTTGTTCTAAGAATTCGCTTTGGTGGTGTCTCTTCGAGACACATTGTCCTTTCTATTTTGCTGCACCACACTGCGTTCCTTAGTGTGGTGTTATTGAGATTAAGCCTCTTCGAGGCTATTTATAGAAGTTGCCATAAAAACAGCAGCAAAAAATATTCTGCGGATTGAAAAAAAATTCGTAACTTTGCAAAATTATCATCATCAGCAATGGAAGACGACTACAGACACATACGGTTTGAATGGATAACAAAACGTATGCTACGAGACAAAGCCAGTTTTGGCACACTCGAGGAAATCATGACTGTACTGCTGAAAGGATTTATATCAGTCATAATTGGCGAGCCTGTACGCATAATAAAAATAATGGGCAGTGATGGCAATCCCAATGCGCCTGACGACATCTTCAACAAAATGAATGTCCTTGCCCGCAACAGCAACGGAGAGTTGATCTCTGTAGAAATTCAGACTCTGAGGGAATTGCATTATCTTGAACGCGCACTGTATGGCATGACAAACATTATTAAAGACAATGCATTCGATGAAGAATATGGCCGCATAAAAAAGATTTACTCAATCAATATTACATATTTCCCAATTGGCACTGGCAATGACTATATATATCATGGGGACCTTCGTTTCATAGGGCTGCACACACACGACGAACTGGGCATCACCGACTACGAGGCCGAGACGCTCGGCATGCGCCGCCCCGACAACGTGTTCCCCGAGTACTACATCATACGCGTCAACGAGTTCAACCAGCTCGCCACCACCCCGCTGGAGGAGTGGCTCGACTACCTGAAGAACGCCCACATCAAAGCCGACACCACGACGCCGGGCTTGCAGGAAGCACGCGCCAAGCTGCGCTATATCAACATGAGCGAGAGCGAGCGCAAGGCCTACGAGCGCGACATGGAGAACCAGATGATACAGAACGACGTGCTCGAGACCGCCCACAAAGAGGGCCACGCCGAAGGTCGGGCTGAGGGCCGTGCCGAGGGCCGCGCCGAGGGCCGCGCCGAGGGCTTCGAACAAGGCAAGATTGCGGAAAGACAAGCTATAGCTCGAACCTTGAAAGCCAACGGCATACCGCTGGATGTCATAGCCCAAAGCACAGGGCTTCCCATCAACGAAATAGAGAAGCTGTGACCTGACCGGTCGCCGCATATCTCTCTTCCTGGTCACCGCGGACCTCGCGTAACTCGCGTTTTTACTTAAGGTGGGGCCTATTTTTTCATTGAGAGCGCCTGTTCTCCGCTGCGCTATCGAAATGCCACTGGCATTTCTTCACTCCGGGACGCATGTCGTTTTTATCTTGTTGCCCCACACTGCGTTATTCGCTGTCCATGTTTTTATTTCATAGGTGCTCATGACCTCAGTTATTCGCTGTCCATGTTTTTATTTTTACGGGTGCTGCTCATTTCATTATTTTGATTTCAAGGTATTCGCAGGCTCGCCACATGACCTCAGTTCATGGCCTCAGCAATTGAGAGTTAGCCTCTCTGAGGCTATTTTTAGAGGTCACCTTAATAAAGACGAATTTTCATTAATTTGCCGTCAATTTTTCATTAATATCTGAATTAATGAAAATTACATGTTCTATGGGGTTATTTTTAGAGGTTAGCTGACGCAGTTCCAATAATTTTTCGTATTTTTGCATTCAACACGTATCACCGCCGCAGTATGCGGTGGGTGTTGATAGTGAGTATGTTTTGAGCACATTTTATAATTTTGAAAACATTATATTAAGCTGAAATGAAATATCTGTTTGCAACCTTTTCACTTATCGCCATGCTGATTGCCTATCCGGTTATGGCGCAGGACAAGAGTCTGATGCTTGCCTATCAGTCCGACCTTGCTGACCTGTTCAACAAGACAGCCAACGCCCCCGACGAGGAGGTCCGCACAGCCGCCGCCACAGAAGCCATAGCGCTGCTCGAAGAGGCCCTCTCACAAGAGAAGTCGTTCCATTGGAATTGGCAGCTGCCAAAGTCGGTGTCGATACTCACGGCCCCCGACCGCCGTTTTAAGATATTCACATGGCCGCTGGTGCTCGACGACGGCGAATACCGATGCATGGGCATGATACAGTCGTACAACAATAAGACGCAGGAATACGACATATACAAACTCACCGACAAGAGCGACGAGATAATGAACGCCGAAGAGTCGATGTTGCCACCCGACAACTGGTATGGTGTAGTGTACCAAGAGCTGATAGTAACCACCCATGCCGGCAACAACTACTACACCCTCATCGGCTGGTCGGGCATTGACAACCTTGTGCAACGCAAGGTCATTGAGCCCATCACATTCCGCAACGAGACTTCCAAGCCTCAGTTTGGAGGCCCACTGTTCCGCAAAGAGAAAAACCAGCGACGCATAATCTTCGAGTACTCGCGCAATGCCATGGTCAACGTACACTACGACCAGCAGCGCTACACCGTCACCGAGAACCAGAAAGAGAAGGTCAACGGGCGTCAAGTGCTGGTGCAGAACAACCGCGACCAGCTGGCCCAGATGATTATCTTTGACGAAATCAACGCCATGCTTCCGGGCATGGAAGGGCTCACCCAATACTATGTACCCACCGGCACCGAAATGGCCTACATCTTTGTCGACGGCAAATGGGAGCTGCACGACAAAGCGCAAGGACGCGTGTCCGACCCCAAACTCGACAAGGAGTTTGCCCCTCTGCCCAAGAAGAAACCCGCCTACCAGCAACGACCTGTCAGCGACAAAAACGACAAAGACGAGCAACCTTCCAAGACAGAGAACAACGACGAAGAAGACGACGAATAAATGATGATTCTACCACAGGTCGACTCTCCCGAAGACATCCGCAAACTACCCATAGAGCAGCTCCCACTCCTGGCCACGGAGCTGCGCCAGTTTATTATCGACACTCTGGCCACCCACCCCGGACACTTGGCTTCGAGCCTCGGCACCGTGGAGCTCACCATTGCCCTTCACTATGTGTTCAACACCCCCGACGACAAGATAATATGGGACGTAGGGCACCAGGCCTACGCGCACAAGGTGCTCACGGGTCGACGCGACAGCTTCAACACCATACGCACCTATGGGGGGCTTAGCGGCTTTCCGCGGCGCAGCGAGAGTCCCTATGACGCCTTCGGCACAGGACACAGCTCCACCTCGATAAGTGCGGCCCTCGGCATGGCCACCGCCTCGACACTCCAAGGCAACAATGGACGACAGCATATAGCTGTGATAGGCGACGGTGCCCTCACCGGCGGCGAGGCTTTTGAAGGTCTCAACAATACCGGCGTGTCGCGTGCCAACATACTCATAGTACTCAACGACAACGGCATAAGCATCGACAAAGCCGTAGGCGGCATGAGTCGCTACCTAACCGACATCACTGCCTCTCCAAGGTACAACCAGCTCAAGGAGTCGGTATGGTCGAGGCTCGACAGCAACCGCCCTGCCTCGAAGAAGAACGGTGTACGCAACATGCTGCAGCGCCTCACCTTTATTGCCAAGACCGCAGCCCTCGGCGCCCCCAACCTCTTTGAATCGCTCGGCATACGCTACTTCGGCCCCATCGACGGCCACGACATAGGACGCCTCACCGCGGTGCTGTCCAAGCTCAAGGACATCAAAGGTCCCAAACTCTTGCATATCATTACCAAGAAAGGCAAAGGGCTCCCCACCGCCGAGAACGACCCTATTACATACCACGCCCCTGGGCTGTTCAACCCCTCGACAGGAGAGCAGATAAAGAACTCCCATAGCCGACAGCCACTGAAATATCAAGACGTGTTTGGACTCACCCTTGTGGAGCTCGCCAAGCAAAACGCCGCCATAACGGGCATAACTCCCGCCATGCCCACAGGCTGCTCGCTCACCTACATGATGCAGCAAATGCCCGAGAGGGCTTTCGACGTGGGCATCGCCGAGCAGCACGCCGTGACATTCGCGGCGGGTCTTGCCGCTCAAGGCATGCTCCCGTTCTGCAACATCTACTCGTCGTTCATGCAGCGTGCTTTCGACCAAGTGATACACGACGTGGCGCTGCAGCACCTGTCTGTGGTCCTATGCCTCGACCGCGCCGGAATTGTAGGCGAGGACGGTGCCACACACCACGGCGTGTTCGACCTTGCAGCCCTGCGCCCTGTGCCAGGCCTCACCATCTGCTCGCCACTCGACGAGCACGAACTGCGCAACATGATGTACACCGCCCAGCTACCCGACCAAGGCCCCGTGGTGATACGCTACCCCCGCGGGTACAGCGTACACGTTGACTGGAAATCGCCTTTCGAGAAACTCGAAGCGGGCAAAGGACGTGAGCTGCGGCAAGGCACCGATGCGGCGATAGTGGCTTTGGGCCATATTGGCAATGCCGCACTCATAGCCGCCGGGACACTGGAACAGCAAGGAGTGAGCGTAGCAGTATACGACATGCGCTACCTCAAACCGCTCGACACCGACCTGCTCGACACCATAGCCAGCAAAGGCTACCGCCTCGTAGTCACCCTTGAAGACGGCATGGAGCATGGCGGCCTCGGCTCGGCAGTGCTCGAACACTACGCCGCCACCGCCACGCAACAAAGAGTGACAACACTCGGCATACCCGACCAGTTTGTACCGCACGGCAGCCCCGACACCTTGTACCACCAGCTCGGCCTCGACCCGCAAGGCATTGCCGACACAATCATAAACCAACTAAAAAACACTTAGCAGCCATAAAAAACACTTGGTGAAAAAGCGCATAAACCATATCATTCTCTGCCTGCTGCTCTTGCTGTGCGGCAGAGCCCTCGCACAAAAGCCAAACAACGACGGCGGCGCCATACGCGCCTACCTGTCGGCAGGAGCCACCTTCTCGCAGATAGAGGGCGACATGCTCAAAGGATACAAGAAGCTGGGCTTTGGAGCCGGCATCGGCGCGATAACGCCCATAAGCACCACCGGCAGGTGGCACCTGAGCATAGAGATGGGCTACGCCGAGAGAGGTGTGCGCGAACGGTCGCGCGACATACTGACACAATACCGCATCAAAGGCATGACCATGGGCTATATCGACATACCGCTGATGATACACTTCACCGACCCCTACGGCGGGGTAATGGTCGGCGCCGGCCTATGCTACGGCGTGTTGGTGCGCAAGCCCCACGGCACCATACAATACTCGCCAACCTATGTGGTGCCCGACACCAGCAACATGGGGTTCGAGCGCAACGACATCGCCGCCACCCTCGGCCTCCGTTTCCCTATATGGAAACAGCACCTTTGGCTCCATATGCGGTGGCAATACTCTCTGATGCCGGTGAAACGCGACTGGATATTCCGCGAATACCGCACCACCGACGACTACACCGAATACCACAACGACTGCTACAACAACAGCATCACTCTAAGACTAATCTGGAGAATGTAAGAAAGAAAAGACTAAAATAATCAGTGCCCCAAAGCCACAAATAAACAATGAAAGCAGTATTCGCAGGGTCGTTCGACCCAATCACCATAGGACATGTAGAGCTCGTGCGCCGCGCCACCGCCTTGTTTGAACATATTGTTGTTGCCGTTGGCACCAACAGCGACAAACGCTGCATGTTCGACGCAGAAGAGCGGCTACGGCGCACACAAAAGGCTTTTGAAGGGATGCCCACGGTGGAGTGCATAGCATACGAAGGACTGACCACCGACCTTTGCCGCAAAGTCGGGGCCAAGGTGCTGCTGCGAGGGGTGCGCGACATGCTCGACTTTGAATATGAGCGGCGCGTGGCCGAGGTCAACCGCCACCTGGCACCCGACATCGAGACGGTGCTGCTGACAGCCACCGGCGACACCGCGGCGATAAGCAGCACCATGGTACGCGAGCTAATGCTCCACAACAAAGCCGTTGACAACCTGATACCATGAGGCAATGACAAGCGTACTCGACACCAAGATAGAGTTCCTTAAAGGCGTGGGGCCGAGCCGTGCCAATCTGCTGCGCAAAGAGCTGGGCATAGCCATCTATGGCGACCTGCTAAACCACATGCCGTTCCGCTATGCGGACCGCTCAAAGGTGGGCACCATACGCGACATAGACCTTGAGTCGAACTACGTGGTGCTGAAAGGTCGCTTGGGTGTGTGCAACATTGTTACCAGCGGCCGCAACGCCCGCCTGTCGGCCTATCTTGGCGACGGCACCGGCACCATAGAACTGGTCTGGTTCAAAGGGCTCAAATGGCTCAAAGACTCTCTGAAACCCGGACAGGAATACTTGGTGATGGGACGCCCTACCCTCTTCAACAACCACATCAACATAGCCCATCCCGAGATGGAGCCTCTGCAATATGCAGGCAGCCAACGTCCTTACATACCCGTGTACTCCACCACCGAAAGGCTACGCACCAGCGGACTGGGGCCCAAAGGCATCGCGCACCTCATGGAGACGCTGCTGGAATCGGTGCGCGGCAAGATAGAAGAGAGCCTGCCTACCGAGCTGACAAACCAGATGCAGCTGCCACCGCGAGAAGCGGCCTACCGTGCCGTACACTTCCCCACCGACATGAGCGAAGCCAACAACGCCATGCGCCGCTTCAAGTTCGAAGAGCTGTTCTGGCTACAACTGAGGGGCCTCTACAACAAAGCCATGCGACAGATGGCTTCGCGCGGCAACCTGTTTGGAACCGTTGGCGGACTCTTCAACCAGTTCTACCGCGAGAAGCTGCCCTTTGAGCTCACCTCAGCACAGAAACGCGTTATCAAAGAGATACGCGAAGACATGCGCAGCGGTCACCAGATGAACCGGCTGCTGCAAGGCGACGTGGGGAGCGGCAAGACCATGGTGGCATTGATGACCATGCTCATAGCCTGCGACAACGGATTCCAATGCTGCCTTATGGCTCCCACCGAGATTCTCGCCAAGCAACATTATGACAACATCTGCCGACAGACCGACGGCCTGGGTCTGCGTGTGGAGCTCCTCACCGGCAGTGTCGGCGTCGCAAGGAAACGCAAGATAAAAGAGGCCCTCGAAACTGGAGAAGTCAACATACTGATAGGCACCCACGCGCTTATAGAACCCGACGTGAAATTCAAGCGGCTGGGCTACGTGGTGGTCGACGAGCAGCACCGCTTCGGTGTGGAGCAACGCTCCATGCTGTGGCGCAAGAGCGACATACCGCCCCACGTGCTGGTCATGACCGCCACCCCCATACCACGCACTTTGTCGATGACCGTATACGGAGACCTCGACTGCAGTATTATCGACGAGCTGCCACCGGGGCGCAAACCCATCAAGACCGTACACAAGACCGACGCGGCACGCCTGGCCGTGTTCGACTTCCTGCGCTCGCAGATTGCCGAAGGCAGACAAATATATATAGTATACCCGCTCATCAACGAGAGCGAGAAGAGCGACCTCAAAGACCTCATGGACGGCTATGAAAGCATCTCCCGCGCCTTCCCCATGCCACACTACCAGCTGAGCATAGTACACGGCAAGATGAAAGCCGACGTCAAGGAGTACGAGATGGAACGCTTCAAGAAAGGCATAGCCAACATCATGGTGTCCACCACAGTGATAGAGGTAGGTGTCGATGTGCCCAACGCCACGGTGATGATGATAGAGAACGCCGAGCGCTTCGGGCTCAGCCAGCTGCACCAGCTGCGCGGACGCGTGGGACGCGGCGGCAGCCAGAGCTACTGCATCCTTATGACCAAAGAAGAGCTGAGCTACGCCAGCAAGGAACGCATTGCCACCATGGTGAAAAGCAACGACGGCTTTGTCATTGCCGAAGCCGACCTGAGGCTGCGCGGACCAGGCGACATCGAGGGGCTGCAGCAGAGCGGCGCCATGCAGCTCCACACCGCCAACCTCACCACCGACGGCGACATACTGCGCTCCGCGCACCAAGCGGCACAAGAGATACTGGACAGCGACCCCGCGCTGCAACACCCATCGAACAAGATGCTGCACGACCGCATTGAGAACGAAGCCCAGATAGAATGGGGCAAAATAAGCTAATAACAAACGATGAAACGAATTGTCTCTTTCCTGATAACCCACATAGGCATTTTCTACAAGACAGGTGCCATGCTCATCACCACAGCCCTGGTGCTGCTGATGTTTCCACATGCCGAGCCCGGCACAAAATACGAATACAGCATTGGGGGCTTCTGGAGCGGAGACGACCTCTACGCCCCATGTGACTTTGCCGTGCTCAAGTCCCAGAGCGAGATAGACCGCGAGACATGGGAGGCCCGCAGCAAGATGCTGCTCTACTTCGACTACGACAGCACCGCACACACCAAAGCCCTGCGCAACATAGCATCGCTACACACCCTACCGGCCAGCCGCAGCCTCGTGGAGAGCATAGTGCGCGATGTGTACCGCCGCGGCTACATGGTGCCGCCCTCCGACCTCGACGACGCCACATTCCACACACTGGTGGTGCTGCAAGGCAACACTGGCTCCGAACACATGGCCGAGGAGTACTACTCCCCGCAGACCCTGCACCACGCTGTGGCGACCTACATACACAATGAAAGCCAAGCCGAACAGCTCACCGGGCTCTTGGCAGACTCCGTGCTCGTGGCAAACATAAGGTACGACGACATGCGCACCCAGCTGGAGCTCGACTCACGTCTCTCGCAGATAGGCTTCACCAGCAGCCTCGTACAGAAAGGCTCGCTGGTGGTTACCAAAGGAGAATACATCTCGGAGGAGAAAGCCCTGGAGCTTGCCTCGCTCGAAAAAGAACTGTCGGGAGAAGGCGGAAGGCAGTACAACATCGTGCTGCACTACACCGGCCTCTTTGTGCTCTGCGTCCTTGCCTTTGTGGCACTCTACATGTTTTTCAAGAACACCCGCCACCGCATACTGCAGGACGACCGCAGCGTCACCTTTGTCTTCACACTCGTGCTGCTCATGTCGGGTGTCACAGCCATAGCTCTGCGTATCAACGAGGATTGGGTGCTTGCAGTGCCTATATGCATAGTGCCTATACTCATGCGTATCTTCTACGACATGCGCGCCGCACTCTATGTCCACATCGTCACCATTGTAATCCTTGGCAACCTTGTGCCCAACTCCTTCGAGTTCATCTTCTACCAGCTCATTGCCGGCATGATGTGCATCATCACCGTGCGCAACTTCGAGCAACGCAGCAAGTTCTTTATTGTGGCACTGGTGCTGTTCTGCACCTACTCGCTCATATACACCGCTGGCATACTGAGTCAGGATACAACCTTCGCCACCATCAGTCCCGAACGCTACGCAGTGTTCTTTGCCAACTCGGTGCTTACGTTGCTGGCCCTGCCGCTCATATTCCTGTTTGAGCGTATCTTTGGCATCACCACCAACCTCACGCTGTTAGAGATTTCGAGCACCAACACCCCAGCCATGCGCGAGCTCAGCCGTAACGCCCCCGGCACTTTCCAGCACTCCATGCAGGTTGCCAACATCAGCGAAGACCTCATTGGCGAGATTGGCGGCAACGCGCTGCTCGCACGCGTCGGGGCTCTCTACCACGACATCGGCAAGATCAAGTCGCCACTATATTTCACCGAGAACCAGAACTCCGGCTTCAACCCGCACGACAACCTCGACTACGAAGAGAGTGCCCGCATCATCACGCAGCACGTGCGCGACGGCATTGAGCTGGCACGCCAGTACAGGCTGCCCGCCTGCGTGGCCGACTTCATACGCACCCACCACGGCACCACCTACACCGGCTATTTCTACGCCAAGCAGCAGGGCGAGCACCCCGACGGGGAGTTTGACCACGAAGCGTTCCGCTACCCTGGGCCTCGCCCCTTCTCGCGCGAGACCGCCGTGGTGATGCTCGTCGACAGCGTCGAGGCTGCAAGCCGAAGCCTCAAAGAGCCGTCGAAGGAAAACATCGACCAGTTGGTGGACCAGATCATCGACAGCAAGATAAAGGAAGACCAACTCAGCAACTGCGACATCACCTTTGGCGACATCACCATGATTCGCCAAAAGCTGAAACAGCAACTGCTAAGCATCTACCATGTCCGCGTAGCCTACCCCGTAGTAAGTTAGCGAAGAGCCATCATGGCAAGGGGTACCGCAAGCCGTCGTGCTCCCATTGCGTGAGTCGCCTCCATTGCATATACAACTAAACCGGCCGCAGCAACTTTGCTGCGGCCGGTTTGGTTGTATTTTTTCAGAGCAGTCGCCTACTCCTCGTCTTCTATAGCCGACTGAGACAGGATTTCGTCCTTCGACAGCAAGAGTCTCTCCGTGGCTGCATCGAGGTCTTGCATTGAGACGCTCGACACTGAAAAGACTGCATCGGCATCGAGGTTATCGATACGCCAACCGTCGCCCTCGTAATAGGCAAACAGGCAAGGCAGGGCAAGACGCATACCATCGTAGCGGCCCGCCACCACACGGCCCACGGGGGTCACATCATGGAACTCCACTATCACCTCCCCTTTTGCCATTGGGCAGGCCATGCCGTTGGACTGTTCCTCATAGATACGCAGGTTGCGCACCTTGGCAACACGCAGGCCAAAAGCCTTGAGTTGAACCCACTCTATGTTCTCGCGCTGCTTTGCGCTCATGTATTCGTCTTGGCAATCGGCGGCGGACTCGTCCTCGTCCCACTCCTCGCTGTAGCCCTGCTCGGCGTCATAAGCCTCTTCCTCATAATATTCGTCATCCTCGGTGTCGAACTCAGCATAGTCCACGGCATCCTCGGGATAGCTCTTTTCGTCGGACCAGTACAAGTCCCTGTCCAACATGCCATCCTCGTTGTACGACATGAGCAGAGCCTCGCCGTCCGGTGCAAGCTTCACATCGACAAAGCAGCACCACTCCGTGTCGGCAACCGTACGGGTCTCGCGAATGGTGCGCATCCTACCCTTTATCTTGGCGCTTACCGTCTGGTTCTCTGTACGCGTTGTTACGCGAGGAATCAGCTGGCACTCGTAACTCACTATGCCGCAAGCTGCAAGCTGGCGCAGCTGGTAGCGCGTGTAGGAGTTGTTACACTCAAAGAAACCCACTGGCACCACAAGACCCTGCCCGTCCATACCCTTCTGGGATATGTCGCACTGCACCACACGCTTGGCCTTGGCGGGACGGAAACTGGAAGGGTTGTTGCCACACGATGCAAGAAGCAACGCGGCAGCTATCACAACCAAAATAGAAGAGACTCTTTTCATCTTATCGAATGATTTTTTACAAAAGATTATCGCTACAGGACAGATGGCTTGGACTTAAAACGGATGGTCTGCGTGGAACTTCTCGAGACGTACCTTGAGGTCGGGGAACTGGTCGCGCTGCACAAGTGCCACGCAGGCGCGGATGCCTTGGCGATGGCTGCCTGTGATGTCGAGCGATATGGCACTGATGCCGTAGCGTATCAGCTCATTGAGGAGGTCAACGCCCTCAAAGCCCGGGTAGCAGAAGGTGAAGTAGAAGCCGTCGCCCACATCCTCGCCCATGTCCTTGTCATAGACGATATAGAAGCCGTTGTCGGTGAACATCTGCTTCATTATCTTGGCCTTCTCGCCGTACTCCTTGATGTCGGCCACGAAGTTGAAAGTGCCGTCGTTGGCACCTTTGAGCATGGCTGCCATGGCATACTGCACGCTGTGGGCGGTACCGGAGCTGAGGCAGTAAAGGGTGCCGAAGATAAGGGCGCGGCCCAGCTGAGTCTGGCTATAGTAGCGTGCGAGGTCGGGGCACTCCTTGTTGAACAGGTGCGGAGAGCATACCATCATGGCGATGCGCTCACCGGCATAGCTGAAACTCTTGGAGCCCGAAATCATAAGCACGTAGTTGTCTGTATAGTGGGCCACCGTGGGCTGGTAGGGTGGCTGGCCGGGGACGCTGTAGTCCTTGCGGAAATCCATGAGGAAGTAGGCTGCATCCTCAATAACCACCACGCCGTACTTGTTGGCCATCTCGCCTATTATCTTAAGCTCATACTCGGTGAAGCAGAACCATGCGGGGTTGTTGGGGCTGCTGTATATGAGGCATGCCACGTCGCCGTCGCGCAGCTCCTCTTCGAGCTTGTCGCGCAGCTTGTCGCCGCGGTACTCATACACGTCGAAGCTCTTCATGCCGATGCCGAGCACGCGGCACTGCTGTTTCTGCACGGGGAAGCCTGGGTCTATGAACAGCACCTTGGTCTTCTTGGCGTCGTAGCGTGTAAGGGTGAGGAAGCTGGCGAAGCCGGCCTGCATGGAGCCCACCGTGGGCACGCAACACTCGGGAGTGACGTCGACGTTGAGGAAATTCTTCACGAAGCGGGCTGCCTCGTTCTTGAAGTCGGCGGTGCCGTATATCTCGGGATAAATGCTTGCCACGCCGCTGCGGAGAGCCTCTATCTGAGCTTCCACGCCAACCTTGGGGGCTGGCAGGCCGGGGATACCCATCTCCATCTTCACGAAGCGGATGCCTGTGGCCTTCTCCACATCCTGTATCATCTTGCGCATCTCGCGGATGGAGGCTTTGCCCGGGTTCTTTATCTTGTTTTGTGCGGCGATGTTGTCCACCACCTCTTTCTGAATAGGTATGTTCATGATTTATTTATTTTTATTACTATTATAAACAAAGGCACTATGCCGTATAAATGACAGTTACCTGCACAACACGACATTATTTTGGAAATGCAAAGATACGATAAAAAATCAACAAAAGCAAATCTTTTTCAAAAAAAGAGGTTACATCCGAGTATTCTGATTACTCCGATTACTCTGATTACTCTGACTACTCTGATTATTCTGATTACTCCGATTACTCTGATTATTCTGATTACTCCGATTACTCTGATTACTCTGACTACTCTGACTACTCTGATTACTCCGATTACTCTGATTACTCCGATTATTCTGATTATTCTGATTACTCTGACTACTCTGACTACTCTTGTATTGCATCCGGCTTTGGAACATCAACTCCTTGATTCCCCCTTCCTTGACAAAGCGATCCTGCATAAATTCCAAGAGCTTATAGAGCATGTAGATAGCCTGATGAATAAGTGTTATGCTGAGGTTAGCTATCTCTTCGTCATTCAGTTTTTTGATCACCTCGCCGTATTCCCGCTTCAACTGCTCGCTGCAAGCATACTGTCGCATCTTCTCGTACCTGGGGTGCCCCACACCCCACTGTTGCAAAGCACGCACACGCAGGTAATCTTCGTAGTCCTCGAGCAATTCCTCAAAGCTGGCCTTGGCCACGTTGGTAAGCTTGATTTCCGTCTCACTGGATGTTGCTGCCGCCTGATTGCCTTCGGCAATATTCTGCTTGCCGGAACGTGCCGCCTGCACCATTTGGTCGATGGTGCGGTCGCCTTTCTGCAAATAGTTATGTGCGAAATAGTAGGTGATGTCGAATATCATCTCGGCAACCTGATACACTCTGAGATGACGATAATGCCCGTGTTGCGGAAGAAAAGTAACAGGCTCTTTTCGGTCACCCTGATTATTCATCGTGTCATGAAGTTTGTTATCGTCATTGCACCTTCCAGTCTTTGAGCTTTGTTACGTTGATAGGCGACACCTCTTTGATGATGAAATACACCTCGCGTTGCTCCTCGGCCGGCGCAGGGGTGAAGATAGAGACTATCTCGGACATCTTGACATCAATGAACTGTTGCACCGAGAGCAGGTTGGCCCTCACCTTATGTACCGACTGTATCTCTTTAAGAGCCTGTATGATGTTCTGGCGAGCCTGCGGCTGGTCTTTGGTCATCATGTCGAGTCCAAGGCGGTGATAGTAGTAGTAGGCAACACGCAGCTGTTGGTAGGCGCTGTTGGTGTGGTTCTCTATAAACCAATAGCGGGCTTTCTGGCTGTCTCTCGACGACCAGCCTTTAATGCCTGTCGATGCTGCCACCTGCGCTATTGTCTGAGCCTCCGCGTAGAACGGGTCGCCTCCCAGCTGTCCGTAGCTGTCAAAATATATGCCAAGCATAATATAGACATAGTATGCCACTGTCGACGAGAGGTTGTCGTTGAATGTGCCGGACTCAAACACAAGTGGCTGGCTCTCATTGTATGTAAACATGAAATCGCCAGACTCTATATAGTTAAACAGCCCCGAGGTATAGTTGGAATTGTACACCGGTCTGCGCAACTGTATTGAGAGCTGCCCTTTGAAGTCGGTCACCGAAGTGCGCTCGTTGAGTATTATGCTAAACGAGCAGTCGAGCTTCTCGTTCTGTTCCATTTCCAAGGTTGTCCAGCGGCGCGAGTTGATGAAATCCTCAAGAGCCTGCTTCATGCTGGCAAATATCTTGGTGTCGGAACTCTCAAACTGTTGGGCTGAGTTTTGCAATTTTTGGTAGTTTACGCTCACCGCGCAACGCAACTCTTGCGCGCACACGCACAGCGCAAACGAGACAAAAACAATAAAAAACAACAACTTACGCATCTCTACAGAAATGTTTATCCTATGCAAAGATACGGATTTTTTTTGCCAATTAAGAAATAATGCGTAATTTTGCAAACGATTTCAGAGTGAAATCACAGAGCGTTATACTCGTTCTTGTATTTCGATTAGCGAACTCGGCCTTTCTTGAGCAGTCTCGCGAACATTTTGCGATTGACCACCTTAGCTCGTAAAACAGTAAAACCAATCTATCTGTTCTGATGCACTCAACGCTTCTTTATGAGGTTGGGGATAATCTTTCTGTTCACAAATTTGTCATCATCTGCCTGTCCCCAAATGTTGATAGCTTCATCAAGGAAGTTGACTTCTTAAATGTCTTGTTTTGCAAATTGTGTCATAACGCTCACAATAAGCATCACAATCAATGAATTTACAAGAGAGAGCAGAACCTACAGAAGTTTCTTGAGGGCGGTGGTGAAGTTGGTTATATCTTCGTCGGTGGTGTCGAAGGAGCACATCCAGCGCACCACGTTGTCGGCCTCGTCCCATTCGTAGAAGAAGTACTGTTTCTGCAGTTCCTGCCACACGTCGCGCGGCAGCCTTACAAAGACGCTGTTGGCCTGTACGGGATAGACCACTTCCACGCCTTTTATGTCGCGGACACTTTGCAGCAGCTTTTGCGCCATGGCATTGCTATGCTCCGCGTTGCGGCGCCAGAGGTCGCCAGTGAGATATGCCTCGAACTGGGCTGCAACGAAACGCATCTTGCTGCAGAGCTGTGATATTTGTTTGCGACGATAGCGCACGCCGTCGGCGAGCGCGGGGTTGAGCAGCACCACGCTCTCGCCGAGCATGAGGCCGTTCTTGGTGCCGCCAAACGACAGGCAGTCCACGCCTTGCTGCACGGTGATTTCGGCAAAGGTGGCGTTGAGAGCCACTGCGGCGTTGGCAAGGCGAGCCCCGTCCATGTGGAAGTACATGTTATGGCTGTGGGCGAGGTCGGCGAGGGCTTTTATCTCTTCGAGGGTGTAGAGGGTGCCCAGTTCGGTGGGCTGTGTGATGGATACGGCGCGAGGCTGTGAGTGATGTTCAAAGCCGAAGCCGTGGAGGTGCTGCCGCACGAGGTCGGGGGTGAGCTTGCCGTCGGGAGTGGCGACAGTGAGCAGCTTGCAGCCCACTATACGCTGCGGAGATCCGCACTCGTCGACGTTGATATGGGCCGTATCGGCACATATCACGGCATGGTGCGAGCGGCACATAAGGTCGATATTGAGCACGTTGGCTCCGGTGCCGTTAAACACAAAATACACCTCGGCCTGTTTGCCGAAATAGCCACGCATAATGGCAATGGCACGCTCGCAATACTCGTCATCGCCGTAGGCGAGGGCATGGTCCTTGTTGGCCCGGGCTATTGCCTCAAGCACTTCAGGGCTAATACCCGAATGGTTGTCACTGCCAAATCCTCGTTTCATATCATTTATCCATAGAGAGTAGGAACTCCTCGTTGCTCTGCGACTGCACTATGCGTTTTTTAAGGAACTCCATCTGTTCGGTGGGTGTGAGGTCGATAAGCTGGTTGCGCAGCACAAGTGTGCGGGCAAGTATGTCGGGACGCACCAGCAGGTCGTCGCGACGAGTGCTCGAAGCGGCGAGGTCGATGGCGGGGAAGATACGTTTGTTGGCCAACTTGCGGTCGAGTTGCAGCTCCATGTTACCAGTACCCTTGAACTCCTCGAAAATCACGTCGTCCATCTTGCTTCCCGTCTCGGTAAGTGCCGTGGCTATGATAGTCAGCGAGCCGCCGCCCTCTATGTTGCGGGCAGCGCCGAAGAATCGTTTGGGTTTCTGGAGTGCGTTGGCCTCCACACCGCCGCTGAGCACTTTGCCGGAGGCAGGCTGCACGGTGTTGTAGGCGCGCGCCAGGCGGGTTATGGAGTCGAGCACTATCATCACATCGTGGCCGCACTCGGTGAGTCGTTTAGCCTTCTCCAGCACAAGGTTGGCGATACGCACATGGCGGTCGGCTGGCTCGTCGAAGGTAGACGCTATCACCTCGGCCTTGACGCTGCGCTGCATGTCGGTAACCTCCTCGGGGCGCTCGTCGATAAGCAGCACCATGAGGTAGACCTCCGGGTGGTTGTAGGCGATGGCGTTGGCCACCTCTTTGAGCAGTGTGGTCTTGCCAGTCTTGGGCTGAGACACAATAAGTCCTCGCTGACCTTTGCCAATAGGTGTGAACATATCGATGATACGCGTGGAGAGTGTCTGCTGCGGATGGCCTGTGAGCTTGAACTTATAGTCAGGGAAAAGCGGAGTGAGCGACTCGAAAGGCACGCGGTCGCGAAGCCTGTCGGGGTCAAGGCCGTTGACCTCCTCGACTTTCACTATATAGTACGACTTCTCGTTCTGGCGTGGCGGACGTATGCGGCAACGCACAGTGTCGCCGGTCTTAAGTCCGTAGGCGCGCACCGTTTGCGACGACACATAGATGTCGTCGGGCGAAGGCAGGTAGTTGTAGTCCGACGAGCGGAGGAACGCCGCGCCGTCGGGTTGCAACTCCAGGACACCCTCGGCGGATATGGCGCCTTCGAGGTCGAAGCTGTAGTCTTTCTTCTTGATCTGCTGTGGCTGCTGGTTCTGCTGCAACTGGGGAGCCTGCTGCTGCGGAGCCTGTTGCTGCGGCTGCATAGCCTGTGGTGCCACCTCGGCGGCGTTCTCTTGCTTGGGATTTCCCTCGGCATTATTAGCCTTCTCTACGTGCTTTTTGCGGCGTTTACGTCCGTCTTGCTTGGGATTGCCGTCGCCCTCCTCTTTACGGCCGCCTTCCGCGGGGTCGGAGACTGCGGACTGGGCGGAGCCCTCCGTTTGACCGGTCACGGGGGAGTCGTCTGGCAACGGTTTGGAGGGAGCTGTCGGAGCCTCCTTCGGCTTTCTGACGTGGCTCTCGCGAGGCTCCTGCGGAGCATTCTCGGTCTGCTCAACAATGGAGGGGGCCACTGGCTTCTCCATGTTTATAGGCAGGGTTAGAGAAGGTGCCGCGAAAAAGTCGGGCACCACAGGAATCTCTGGCACTTCCAGATCCATGATGTTGAGTTCTTGTCGAAGCACATCACTGCCAGGCATGGACTTGGCGGCCTTTTCCGCATCCTTGGCAACCTGGTGTGACTTTTTATTGTTGCGACTCACACTGTTTTTGGGGTCGTGGGCAGAGTTGGCCACCTGCTGCGGCTTAAGCCGCGTACGGCGCGGACGTTTCACTTCGGTCTCGTCGCCTGTTTGATCTTTAGGCGTGCCAGGCTCTGACGGAGCCTCCGACTGCAGACTGATGATTTTGTAGGCCAATTCTTGCTGTTCGAAACGCGAGGGCCAACGAATGCCCATCTCTTTGGCGATGGCTTGGAGCTCAATTAGAGGTTTTGCCATCAACTCATCTTTTTTGTACATAAATTAGCAATACACTGATAGCTAGTAGCTATAAAAAGAAAAGTAATGAAGTTTTGGGGGATGAATTTGATTGCAAAGATACAACTTTTTTTGCGTACACAAAAAAAATAATGATATTTTTCTCATCTTTGTGCACATTTATTGCTTCCGGACAATATTTTTTTTTGCAGTGACGCAATAATATTTTAAATGGAATGTTATTATATATATAATATAATGTAAAATAACGCACAATGACAAACAAGATGAAAAAATTATTACCACTCTCCTTGGTGGTTCTCGCACTTATGTGTGGCTGCAGCAAAGGTGTAAAATACAAAATATCGGGACGCGTACCCGCAGGGCTCGATGTCAAGACCATGTATCTTGTAGACCCCTCAATAGAGACTCCCATCGACTCCGTCGAGGTGAAATCCGACAGCACTTTCGTCTTCTCTGGCACTGTGACCGAGCCCATGATTGCCATTGTCGCAGGCAAAGAAGACCCACGCCTGCAATGGCTTCTCATTGTCGAGAAAGGCAAGATAGAGCTCAACGACAAAGACGGTTCCGTGAGTGGCGGCGAGCTCAACGATGCCATAGCCAGTTTCAGCAAGACCCTGAGTGAATTGCAGATGTCTGCGCCGGAGACTTTCGAAGAGGAGTCGATGAAGGTGGTGGAGGAGTATGTCGGCAACCACAGCAACGACTTGGCCGGTGTACGGATTCTCTACTCGGCCCTTGTCACAGGCCTCATTGACGAGGACACCTACCTGCGCCTCTACGGCACCTGCGGCGAAGTGGTGCAAAAACACGAGCAGATAGCCCTCACCAAACAGATGATAGAGGCTCGCGACGCCAGCAATGTTGGAAACAAGTTCATAGAAGTCAACGGCACCATTGACGGCAAAGAAGCCCATCTGAGCGACTATGTCGGCAAAGGCAGCTGGGTACTTGTGGACTTCTGGGCCAGCTGGTGCCGTCCCTGCCGCGAAGAGATGCCGTTCCTGAAACAGGCTCTTGAGAAATACTCAGGACAGGGTCTGCAACTGATAAGCATTGCCGTCAACGACGATGCCGAGAAAGCCCTCAACACCGCCAAAGAGCTCGAAATGACATGGCCGGTAATGACCGACACCAAAGAGACGGACATCGTCTCGTGGGGCTTTGCCTCCATACCCCAGGTGTTTCTGCTCGACCCCGACGGCACCATAGTGCTCAAAGAGATGCGCGGTGAAGAGCTTATCAAGGCCATTGGCGACAAGTTGGCCGGAAAATAAGAAACTGTTTTGATATGTCCAACTATTCTTATCAATAAAACCAAAACAGTTTCCAATATTCAGACAAACAAGTTTTACATGGACACTTTCATAGTATCGGCGCGCAAGTACAGGCCATCGTCTTTTCGCTCGGTGGTAGGGCAACAGCACATAACCGATACCCTAAAAAACGCCATACTCAACAACCAGCTGGCGCAGGCGTTCCTGTTCTGCGGCCCCCGCGGTGTTGGCAAGACCACCTGCGCCCGTATCCTTGCAGAGACCATCAACTGCACCAACCTCACCCCCGAAGGCGAAGCCTGTCACGAATGCGCCTCCTGCAAGAGCTTTGACAGCGGCACCTCGATGAACATCTTCGAGCTCGACGCTGCCAGCAACAACGGCGTAGACGACATACGCAAACTCGTCGACGAGATGCGCGTGCCTCCTGCCAGCGGCAAATACAAAGTGTACATCATCGACGAGGTACACATGCTCTCACTGCAAGCTTTCAACGCACTGCTCAAGACCCTCGAAGAGCCGCCCTCTTTTGTCAAGTTCATACTCGCCACCACCGAGCGCCACAAGGTGATACCCACCATACTGAGCCGCTGCCAAGTGTTCGACTTCAGGCGCATTGAGCTGCGCGACATAGCGGAGCACCTCGCCTATGTTGCAAAAAGCGAGAACATACAGGCCGAGCCCGAAGCCCTTGAAGTCATAGCCCAACATGCCGATGGAGGACTGCGCGATGCGCTCTCCACCTTCGACCAGATGGCCAACTTTACTGGCGGCAACATCACCTACGACAAGATACTGAAAGCCCTCAACCTGCTCGACAGTGAGTACTACTTCCGCATAGTCGACAACATCCGCAACGCCAACCTTGCCCAGACCCTGCTGTGCTTCGAAGAGGTGATGCGCAACGGCTTTGACGGACAGAACTTCATAACAGGTCTCACCAAGCATATACGCAACCTGCTTGTGAGCCTCGACACCGCCACACTGCAGCTGCTGGAAGTTGGCGAAGCCCGGCGCAAACGCTACAGCGAGCAAGCCGCCAGCTGCGGAATGCAACTTCTCATACGATACCTCACCATAGCCTCCGACTACGAGTACCGATACCGCGATGCCAGCAACAAAAGGCTCTTCGTAGAGGTAGCTCTCACCAAACTGGCTGCCCAGACCATGCAGCCAGCAGCCCAGCAGCCCGCCGCAGCCACCGCGCCGCAAGCTGCAGCGCCACAAGCCAAGCAGCAAGCCGCACCGCCGGCACCCACAGGGAATGCGTCCGCCCCAGGCCAACAGCCTCCGGCGGCGCAAAGCCATAGGCTTAGCTAGGCCGCCAAAAAGCGAGACATACGACCCCTCTGCCGAAGCCACAACAAGCCCGACCACCCCGACACCAAAGCCGGCAGCTATCCGCATTCCCTCTAAAATTCACGGTGGTGTGTCGCTAAAAGAGGAGGTTTCGGCCATCACCACCAACTTGCCGACTGCCGCACCCGGCAAAAAAGCGGTGCCCGACTTGACGCAAGAACTTCTCGACAAACTTTGGCAACGAATGATGAACGAGGTGGACCTCGGCTCCGACCTGAAGCAGCTCCTCGCCGACACCAAACCACAAATCACACCCGACGGAGCGTTGGAATTTGAGACCTCCGACATGTTTTTTGAGCGGAAACTACGCGCACTGCACATGCCCATGCTCAACTATCTGCGCAACGAGACGGCTCGCCCGCACTTGGACTATAAAGTGCGCATACGCGCCGTCGACTTCGACAGCAAACCCTACCTACCCCACGACAAATTCGAAGCAATGGCAAAAACCAACCCTACACTATTGCAACTCCGCTCCATTTTCAATGAGTTGAAATATTAGCATTATGGGCTCGGTATTTATTTTTCTCGGACTGCTGATATTCTGCGCACACCTTTTTGCAGCAATATTCAGCCGTCAGCGCATACCCGACGTGCTGCTGCTGTTGGGTATAGGCATCTTGGTAGGTCCCATATTTCATTGGGTGAACCCCGACGAGTTGGGCAAGATGGGCTCCGCCCTTGCGTCCATAACACTGCTGTTCATACTTTTTGACAGTGGTGTGGACATAAGCATCGATGCCATACGCCGCTATTGGAAAGGCATGGTGGAGGTGACCCTTCTCTCATTTCTACTGTCATGGGGAGCCACCATGCTTGTCTCAACGCTGGCTTTCGGCATGGAATGGGGCTCGGCGGCGTTGCTGGGCACCATAGTGTCGGGCACAGCGGCGGCCATAGTCATCCCCCTTGTGAGGCAGATGAAAGCCAGCGAAGGCACACGCACCGTGCTCACCCTCGAATCGGCACTCTCCGGAGTGCTATGCATAGTGCTCACCCTCTGCCTGCTCGACGGTATGCGCATGGGCAGCCTAAGTGCCGGACAGATGATAGGCAGAGTGCTTGCCTCGCTGCTCATGGCAATGATAATAGGCGTGATAGGCGGCATAGTGTGGGCCGGACTGCTTGAGCGGGTGCGAAAGATACAGAACTCCATGTTCCTCACGCCAGCCTTTGTGTTTGTAATCTACGGGCTCGCCGACGCCCTGGGGTACAGCGGCCCCATAGCTGCGCTGGCGTTCGGCATAGTGCTGGGCAACACTGGCTATTTCGAGGTGTCGTTTCTCCGCAAGATGCGCCTTGGCAACATGCGCCCTCTTGTGGCCGAAGAGAAGAGTTTCTTTAAGGAGATAGTCTTTGTGCTCAAGACCGTCTTCTTTGTCTATATAGGAATAAGCATGCCGTTCAACGACGGCCAGTCGCTGCTCTACGGGCTTGCCGTAGCCGCGGCGATAGCCGTGGTGCGATTTGTGCTGGTGGAGATTGTGGGACGCAAGAACACTCGCACAGACCGCATAGTGGTTGGCATCATGTGCCCCAAAGGTCTGGTGTCGGCCATCCTCGCCTCCATACCAGAACAACTCAACGAAAGTATGGGATACAATGTCATACCGGGTGCCACCACAATAAAATACACAGCCTATTCGGTGATATTCTTCAGTATAATCATCACCTCGCTCTTAGTGTTGTGCACTCGCCGGATATTGATAGCCGACTCCAAAGAGAACCAGGAGAAATCCGAGAAATCGGACTGCCCAGAAATCCCAGACCACTCCGAAAACAACCTAAACCAATGAAACTACCTTTCACCAAATACGACGGAGCCGGCAACGACTTTATCGCCATTGACATGCGAAAGCTCTCCGTAGACCTCTCCCCCACCCTCGTTGCCCGCCTCTGCCACCGACGTTTCGGCATTGGTGCCGATGGCGTGATAGCCCTCTACGACGCCAACGACGGATATGACTTCGAGATGCGCTATTACAACAGCGACGGATACCTCGGCACAATGTGCGGCAACGGCGGACGCTGCATTGCAATGTTTGCACACACCCTCGGCCTGTCACACCGCAACGAGCACTCCCAACCCAAACTCACCTTCAAAGCCAGCGACGGCCCCCACCACGCCACCATACTGCTTTGGGACAATGCGACAGGCATTGGACTTGTAGAGCTATCCATGCACGACATAGAACGCAACAACATACGGCGCTGCCTCGACGGATGGTTTCTCGACACAGGCTCGCCCCACTACGTGCAACGTGTTGAGAACTTGAGTGAATACGATGTGTTCACCCACGGCAAAGAGCTACGCAACAATAGCGAAGAGTTTCCCGAAGGCACCAATGTAGACTTCATAGAAGACATGCCCGACGGCTCGCTGTTTGTACGCACCTTCGAGCGTGGCGTTGAGGACGAGACATGGGCGTGCGGCACCGGCGTGACCGCCGCGGCAATAGTGAGCGGCAATGGTCGCATAAAGACCCGTGGCGGCGACTTCAAGGTAACCTTCAACACCGACGGCAAAGCCTACACCAACGTACACCTCACAGGCCCCGTGTCGCGCAACTTCAGCGGAGAATACAACAACCAATAACGCGTATTGAACACCATATAAACCGAGCAAACAATCATGGACCTTTTCAGCAGCATCGACATTGAGCCGCAGCGCAAGCGCGTTGCAGAACTCACCCAACTGATAGACCACTACAACTATGAGTACTACATGAACGACCGCTCACTGGTGAGCGACTTTGAGTTTGATGCCTTGCTGCGCGAGCTTATCGAGATAGAGCAGCAGTACCCCGAGCTTGCCCTCCCCTCCTCGCCAACAAAACGCGTTGGCGGCGAGATCAACAAGACTTTCCTCCAGGTGGAGCACCGCTTCCCCATGCTCTCGCTTGGCAACACCTACTCGCTGGAAGAGATATCCGACTTTGAAGCCCGTACACGCAAACTGCTCGGCGACACCCCCTTCAGCTACACCTGCGAACTGAAATATGACGGAGTGGCGATAGGCCTCACCTATCGCCACGGCATACTGGAGCAAGCCGTCACCCGTGGCAACGGGACGGTTGGCGACGACATCACTGCCAACGCACGCACCATACGAACCATTCCGCTCAAGCTGCAAGGCGTATACCCCGACGACTTTGAGGCCCGTGGCGAAGTGGTGTTCCCTTTCAAGGAATTCGAGGCTTTCAACAAACAACGCGAAGAAGATGGCGACGAGCCTTTCGCCAACCCACGCAACGCCGCAAGCGGCAGCCTCAAGCTACAAGACACTCGTGAATGCGCCAAACGCAAACTGCAGTTCTGCATGTACTTCATGATGCTGCCTCCCGCCGACCAGGACCCTACCGACAAATACACCCGCGACGCACTCTACGAGCGCCTGCAGAGTCATTCGGGGCGTCTCGACGCAGCACGCCAGATGGGGTTCAATGTACAACCCTACATCAAGGAATGTCGCGACATTGACGAGATACGCCAGTTTATCGACTACTGGGACACCGAGCGCTGGAACTTGCCATACGCCATTGACGGCATTGTAATAAAAGTCAACCAGGTAGCCCTCTGGGACAAGCTGGGCACCACCGCCAAGTCGCCGCGCTGGGCCATAGCCTACAAGTTCAAAGCCGCACAAGTGAGCACACCGCTGCAAGAGATAACCTTCCAAGTGGGCCGGACCGGCGTAATAACCCCCGTAGCCAACATGGAGCCTGTATGGCTTGGCGGCACCACGGTGCGCCGCGCCAGCCTCGTCAATGAAGACTATATACGCAACCTCGACATACACGACGGAGACCACCTGCTCATAGAGAAAGGCGGAGAGATAATTCCCAAGGTGGTTGGCGTAGACCTTGAGCGCCGCCTCGCCGGCGCCAAGCCTGTGAGATATGTTGAAGCGTGCCCTGTGTGCGGCACACCTCTTGTACGCACCGAAGGCGAGGCCGCAAGCTATTGTCCCAACCAGGACGGCTGCCGCCCGCAACAGATAGGACGTCTGGAGCATTTCGTGTCGCGCAAAGCCATGAACATAGAGTACCTTGGCCCGGAACGCCTCGACATGCTCTTCGACGCAGGGCTGGTTGCCACCCCCGACGACCTTTACAAGCTACAACGCGAACAGCTGGTAGGACTTGGAGAAGGGCAACCCTCGTCGATACAAGAGCGGGGAGCCGACAACATCATTGCCTCCATCGAGAAATCAAAAAGCGTGCCTTTTGAGCGTGTCCTTTTCGCCCTGGGCATACGCTACCTTGGGGAGATTGGCGCCAAGAAAGTTGCCCGCTACTTCAAGAACATTCGGGCAATAGCCAATGCCACCATTGAAGAGCTTGCCGCCGTGGAGGATGTGGGAGCTGTCACGGCTCAGAGCATACACGACTATATGCACAAAGAGCAGCACCTACAGATAATACAGACGCTCACAGATGCGGGCCTGCAAATGGAGCTCTCCGCCAACGACACCACCAACGAGTTGGAGGGCAATACCTTTGTGGTAAGCGGCACCTTCAGTCATTTCTCGCGCGAGGAACTCAAAGCGCATATAGAGAGCCACGGCGGAAAGGTAAGCAGCAGTATCAGCGGCAAAACCTCATACCTGATAGCCGGAGAGAAGATGGGGCCCGAGAAGCTCAAGAAAGCACAAAAAGCAGAGGTACCCATCATTACGGAAGATGAGTACCTTGCCCTAATAAAAAATGAAGAAAAACCTTAGCGTTTGTTTCGATAGAGAAGCGGATAACAGCTAAACTTGTGTTCAGAAATATTTATTAGCTGTCACCTTACTTTATACAGGGGTCGTTCCATTTGGCACCAAAGGCGAGTTTGAGCCTGATGCCGATGTTGAAGAAACGCAGCGATGTGATGGCGTCGCTATGCATAAGGGTGTTGTACTCTATGCTCGACGGGGTCATCTCGACAAACGAGCTGCCGCCTTCCAACTTCACCTTCTTCGGGGCATAGTCGAGGAAAACAGAGAGTAACAAATCAGCCTTTTCGCTGAGAGGCATCCATACACCAGCCTCCATAATGAAATCCACAAACGACGGTTCCGCATAGTTGTTGGTGCCGTTGCGACTGTAGAGTTCGGTGACGGCAAAATAGTCGTCAATATCGCCAATTGATATAGGATCGTCGAGGACTATGCCCATATCTGGAATCTCAGGGCCGAGGTACATATCGATACCTTTGACCGAGTTGGTGGCTTTGAGCGAGAGTGGAATAATAAATTCGACACCGGCGCTCATAAAAAACTCCTTATACTTGTATGTATAAGAGATGGGGATGCCGACATTCCAAAAATCGTACTGCTCCGAGAACTTCGACGGCTTGAGGGTATAGTGTACATCCTGTTGGGACACTGTTCCGTCAGCAGCGACGAACGACTGCGTACCAACGCCGGGAAAACTCCTTGTCCATTCGTGGATAATGCCTCCCGAATGGCCTACATTGACACCGAACTGGAGGCCATGGCCTTCGTAGAAATAGTTGATAATGTCAAACCCGAGAAAAGAGCCGATGCCCTTGTTGTAGTTATATGGACAATCTCTGTTGACTCGAAGCCCTCCTATGCCCGTGCTCAACGAGGGGGCAAAATAGGTATTCTGGGCTGTTGCCGACACTGCGAGTGCCAACATAAGAATGTATATATAAAACTTTTTCATCTTACTAAAGTTTCTATAATCGTTAAGTAGAGAAACTGTATTCAACAATTTACAAACTGACGTTATCTAACCACCACTTTACGCATGACGGGCTCAAAGCCGGGGGCCGACAATTGAAGCACATATACGCCGGTATTCAACTTGGCGTCGACTGTCACGTTGGCTTCCTGCGAGGTGCCACTCCAGCAAAGGCGGCCTTGCATGTCGTAGAGGCTGAGAGTTGCCTCATTGTCGACATTGCCTACACTCACATTGAATGTATTACCGTTCATCACAGGATTGGGCGACACCTTAACGCTGGGTTTGGCAGCAAACTGCTTGTCAGAGGGGGCTATGGTGATAGTGTCGGACAAAGCCCAGTCGGTACGCTGTATGTTGAGAGCCACCTCCACCCAGTAGCTGCCGGGCAGCAGGGTGCCAGTGCTTTCAACATAATAATCGCGCGAAGGGGCTTTGAGGTACACGCCATCGCGATACCAGCGGCACTCATAGAACGACATATAGTTACTATCGGCGTTGTAGTGGCTCAGCAGGATAGCACGGTTGCCATAGGAGTAGATATGAATATCTGGGCTCCAGTGGCGCAGGCTGCTGTCCGGGGTCCACACATGAGCGGTGTCGATAATTTCAAGGTTGATAGTCACAACGCTGTCGCAACCCTGGTAGGTTGAACCATGGTACACGTAGGAGCCGCTTTCCGACCATGTGCTGTCGCCATAGACATACGGCATTTGATAGGTCACCATATAGAAAGCATGGGTGTGGGAGTTGTTGACCGTAAGGTTAAGCGTAACCGAGGTGTCGCAGTTGTCTATAGGGCCTGCGATGAAGGTTATATAGCTACCCGAGGTGTCGCGCCAAGAGCCGCTCCACAACAAGCTGTCGCATACCACACTGTCGATGGAGCGCTTATAGCTATGGAATACTGTAACCTTGAGCGTGACAATACTATCGCAGGAGCCGACAGCTGTATTGCCGACCTTCATCGTAGTGTCCATACTACGATTGTAGCTGTTGACATTGAATGCATAGATGTCGCATGCCGTGTCGATAATAGTGTCATGAGCCGACTTGTATATTGTCACACGCAACGTGTCGGCGCTGTAGCAGAAAGCGTCAGAGCTATAGTAGCGATAGACCACAGAGTCGGTTGCCGTATATGTAACCCCATTGGTGGGCCACGTGTAACTGTCGCAAGCCGAGGTGACAACATTGTTGAACGAGCCACTGCTTATAGTAAGGTGGAGAGTGTCGCAGGAGGGACACCCCTTGATATTGGTGTAGCGGTAATTGTAGTGTCCAGTGCGTATGTAACGGGTGCCGTGCCACATAAAAGAGTCACATGCCGTCTGCACAAAAGAGCCGAACGAGCCCGTAACGATAGTGAGTTCAAGCGTATCGTAACGATAGCAACCGTTGTCCATCAGCACGCTGTCGCGGGTGTATATTCCCGACACATTGAACGGGAGCCCCCAGAATTGCAGACTGTCGCACACCGTGGTGTCTGTATAAGTATGGACACTCTTATTGATTGTCAGGTAAAGTGTATCGGAAAGCACGCACACATAGTCGCCGTTGAAAGCGATATAAGGTGCTCCGAAGACGACTTCACTCTCGGTGTAAGTCCGCGAATCGAATATGTAGCTGTCGCAAGCAGTGTCATACACGGCATTGCTTGTGACCACATACAGGTGGAGTGTGACGATGCTGTCGCAGCCAGCATCGGTCACGATAGTGTCGCGGTAGGTTCCGGCTGTTGTGATGCGATTGGCAACACCTCCGGTCATACCGAAAAACCTATAGTCAAGGCCGTCGCCGCACAAGGTGTCATAAACCACTGTGCTTGGCGTCACGCATGGTATCGACTGGGCTCTCAGCGAAGCTGCAAAAACGCCCAAAAGTGCCAGCAACAACAGAATATTTCTTTTTATCATACTATTTTATTTATTACTAAAACATTGAATAACAATACTTGGCATAGGTAATGCCACTTACATTGCAAATGCAAAGATAACACTTTTTTATTGATTGTGCAAAAGAAAGTTACACAATCCCATAAAGACAGATATATCTGCGTGGCCAAATCTCCGCTTCGCTATCGAAACATCCACTGGATATTTTCCCACATCCGAGACACCTTTTTCGGAGTAAATCTGACTATCAATTTTATATAATTGCCAATTCTTTACCTAATTATTCAAGAATGCCCTGCAAGGGCGTAAAGGCACCGTCCTGGGTTAAGACACGTGCAGCCCGCTGTAGGATCCACGCACGTTGCCGGCCGTCTGCAGCACCGTCAGCTGCTCCAGCGGCGGCAGCTGCCATGCCGTCGCCGCCCGCTCGTCCCACTCGCGGCACACGCGGCGCCCCTTGGCCAGCACTCGGCTCAGCCTCCTGCGCCGCCACGGCTCCACCTCCATGCCGAGGAAGGTGACGCGCCTGTCGGCGCGCGTGAGCCGCACCTTGCCGGGGTGCAGCGTAAGCC
>JAFTDW010000035.1 GCA_017454015.1 Bacteroidales bacterium
GCAGAGGACTGAAAATCCTTGTGTCACTGGTTCAATTCCAGTCAATGCCACAAAAGCCAGAGGTGGACTTGAAATTGATTTCGAGTCCACCTCTGGCTTTTTTATGGATTAATTCTGCAAAAAAGTTGCAAAAAAAATAATTAATCCTTATATTTGCAGTCGGGACACATTACTGATATGAAACCACATCATATTGAAACACAATATTATATACATTTGAATTTATTATAATATCCAACTAAAAGGCAAATCAATATGAAAAAGCAATCTTCTATTCATCCACTCAATTCAAGCAGTGGTAATAAGACTGCCTACGGGTTTCGCAAAACATTCGTCGCCGCGCTGATAATTTTGTGGGCCGCCATACCCGCCTCGGTTTTTTCTCAGGACTTTATCAAAACCCTGTCACTCCCGTCAAGCACGAGCATAACCAAGAACA
Source organism: Bacteroidales bacterium (assembly GCA_017454015.1). Taxonomy (GTDB): domain Bacteria; phylum Bacteroidota; class Bacteroidia; order Bacteroidales; family P3; genus Colimorpha. The sequence continues at coordinate 440 of JAFTDW010000035.1, forward strand.
TTGTCCGCAATTGCGGCGACACCGGCTTTATGTGTTACATTGAGACCCCCTCCCAACATCTCTTTGTAAAAGCCAACGACACTATGGGGGTTGTCTATTATACCTTTGAACTCCCTATCAATCATTATGTGCTCGACTTCGAGATTCACAGAGACATGCTTTTCTTTTGTGGGTACACTTATGAAACGAGGGCAGGAGAAGTCGGGCTGATTGGACATTTCTCCATTGGCGACATGTGCAACACGGTTAACAAAGTTTACATATACAACCACATTGGATACGGGCAAATGGCAAGCCGCATATACGCCAAATCATTTACGGACCTGGAGTTCCTCGATGTATGCCATGTCCAGCAAACGCCTTGCCCGGATGTGTATGTGGCGCTTGTTGGCTCTGATGCGGAAGACAACCCTCTAATCGTGGAAGCAATTGGTCCGTACAACAACCCTTCCAATTGGAGGTTCGCGCTGGGACGCAATAGTGCCAGTGCTTGTCATGAAAAATTCGTGCAGGTCGAAGAAACAAGAAATTACGTGGTAACCGGCGGCACCGCATTAAACAATTTTAACAAGGGCATTTGCTTCAGGGCTTTCAACAAAAACGGCTATCCCGACTTTTTCACCAACAGCTCTATACATAATAAGTTCTACCGATACGAATCTGTAAACACAATTACGCAAGGTTACACTGCCTATCCCCTCAACAAGCATTTCGAGATGGCTGCCACTAATATCGACAGCATAGCCACCCTATCCCTATACAAACGTGTAACATCTGGATACGAACCCCAGACACTGTACGGTGTTCTTCTTAATGTGTACGACATAGCTCAAACCCTCAGCCAACCCAACATCAACTGCCCATATTCCACATACACCCCAAGCGCCTACAACCTGGCTGGTTCACACATATCCGACCTATTGTATAATACAAACACAAAAAATCTGTATGCGCTCCTTACTGCCGATGTGCCGTCAAGTGGCGCATCAAGTGTATGCGCCTTTATTCCATACCTGCAAGCCACGCCACTCATAGTATCATGTCTTACTATTCCGACCACGGAGTTCTGCAAGATGGACATTACAAACTACTCCTCCACATGCCTCATTTCGGGCTATTGGAGCAGCATTATCTCAGGTATTGGAGTTTACCACAGGTACCCTATAGGATCCGTGCCAAAATGCGCCTCCAAGTATGCGATAGACTGCAATGCACCTGAGCATTTCAGGTCTAAAGAATACAATTACCCACTGGATATATATCGCTCAAACTTCGATTTCTCGACGGTTACCGTAAATTGCACGCCAATGTCATTCAATTCATTTTGCAGATAATTAAAACTTCACCAGCATGAAAAAGACAGCAATACTAACACTGCTGCTATCATTGGCGGCGGCAGCTTTTTCACAAGTCGACACAATCTTTTGGAGACAACGGGAGTCCACCTATTACTACTGGGGCACGCAATTTGCCGACTGCCACCCTGATCCTGGTTCAAGCTATACTTTTTATGGGGCTTCCTACATACATGCCCGCCGGTGCTATATAGACACCTCGCTGAAAGTCATAGGCATTGCAGCCCCATCCACTAAGGACACATGCGACCCTGAGGCCTATCCATTTGGGGCCGACACTAATTACGAGCCGGAATACTTTCATCTGTACGAAGCCACCGAAGACAGTTTCTACCTTGTGGCCGAGGCACGCTACGACACCAACCACCCCAGGTATCGCATGGCTATGCCAAACATGTACTCTTCGTGGGACACAATCTGGGAAGAATACCCTTTCATATACGAGGCCTACTTCGACAAGCCCTACGTGGTACGCGATTCTTTCTACGTTGGTGTCACCACATTCAACAACGACTCCTATTACGATGAAGAACTAATGCGATACAGGGGGTTAGGCCACTACTTTACACTTTACTACAAAATTGGGACCGCCTACGATGTGGACTCGGCATGCGACGTGTACAAGAGAAAAGCCACAAACCCTTTCGACAGGTGCCATGACTGCGAGGACGATGAATGGGTTCGCGTTGGGCAGATACGGTATGCAGCCGGATGGGTCTATATGCCTACGACTTCGTTTTACCCTTTCTTTCCTATTTTCGACACCTCCGGGCTCGACATACATGGGTTCCGGTGGGTGGGGGAATGCGACACCGTGTTCGGTCTTAGTCTTTTGTACTTTGAGGACGACAAGGCCTATCTCTCTTGGAACACAAGCTACTACGCGCAGTGGTGGGAATTATCCTACGGCCCTGTGGGCATCACCCCGGAAGAGGGCATAAGAGACACCAGCCACACCACCATGACCTGCCTCGAGAATCTGCAGCCCAACGTGGAATACATAGTATACATCCGTGCGCGTTGCACTGACGACACAAGGGGACCGTGGGGCACATTCATCACTTTCATCCTGCCCGACGCCAATGGCATAGGCCAGGCTCGCCAACAAACAAACGTGGACAGGCACACTTACCTCATGCCAAACCCCACTACAGGCCCCGTCACCGTGTTCTCGGGCTTCAAAATATCCAACATCGAGGTGTACGACCTTGCAGGGAAGCTCATCGAGACACATACTGTGAACGCCAACGCCACCACCCTCAACACTTCGGGGCTGCCCTCAGGCGCCTATCTGCTGCGCATACGCACCACCTACGGCGACACCGCCAAGCGCCTCATCAAGAAATAGCCTGCCTGAAGATTGCAGACTTACTCTATTCCGGCATCGCGGCCGTGGCAGTTCTTGTACTTCTTGCCGCTGCCGCAGGGGCATGGGTCGTTGCGTCCCACTTTCTTCTCGACATGAACCGGCTGGGGTTTCTCGCGCGGTGCCGTGCGGTTGTCGGCAAGCTCCTGCTGGCGGCTGGTGCGCAACCCTTTGTCGTCGCGCGTAGGCAGCTGAGCCTCCTTGACATCCGACTGCTGCTGCATGGGCAGCGAAGCGCGGCTCAGGAACGACGAGATCTCGCGATTGATGTCGAGCAACATCTTTTCGAAAAGGTTGAACGACTCGAACTTGTATATCACCAGCGGGTCTTTCTGCTCGTAGGCGGCGTTCTGCACCGACTGGCGCAGGTCGTCGAGCTCTCTAAGGTGTTCTTTCCACAGGTCGTCGATGATGGCAAGGGTGATATTCTTCTCTATTGAGAGTTCTATCTCACGGCCTTTGTTGGTGTAGGCCTTCTCAACGGGGACAATCACGTTGAGAGTCTTCTTGCCGTCGGTAATGGGGAACGCTACATTGACATAGCGGGTGTTCTCGCGCACGTTCTTGATAAACGGCCATGCAATGTCGGCAAGGTGCTGCATACGCTCTTTGAAAGCGTTGTAGGTCTGGTTGTAGAGTTTCTCGACAATGGCGTTGCCGCGGCTCTCGTAAAACTCGCGTTCCTCCACCTCGGGCTCCATGGCAAAGATGCGTATCATCTCCATCTTGAAAGCCTCGTAGTCGCGGGCGCTCTTGGCGTCGTTGTACACCAACTCGCAGGTGTCGTAGAACATGTTGCTGATGTCGATGCTCAGACGGTCGCCATAGAGTGCGTTGCGGCGTTTGTTATATATAACGGTACGCTGGTTGTTCATCACGTCGTCGTACTCCAACAGACGCTTGCGGATGCCGAAGTTATTCTCCTCCACCCTTTTCTGAGCCTTCTCTATCTGTTTGGTAATCATCGGGTGCTGTATCACCTCGCCCTCCTGGAGGCCCATGCGGTCCATGATGCTGGCTATGCGCTCCGAGCCGAAGATGCGCATAAGGTTGTCCTCAAGGCTGACAAAGAAGAGAGAGCTACCCGGGTCGCCTTGGCGGCCGGCACGGCCGCGCAGCTGGCGGTCGACTCGGCGGCTCTCGTGGCGCTCCGTGCCTATGATAGCGAGGCCGCCGGCCTCGCGCACACCGCCGCGGAGCTTGATGTCGGTACCACGTCCAGCCATGTTGGTGGCTATGGTGACCTTGCCGGCTTCGCCGGCCTCAGCCACTATGTCGGCCTCTTTCTTGTGCAGCTTGGCATTCAGAACGTTGTGAGGTATACGTTTCATCTTGAGCATCTTGCTGAGCAATTCGGAGGTCTCCACGCTCGTGGTGCCCACCAGCACGGGGCGCCCCTGCCCTATAAGGCGTTCTATCTCGTCGATGACGGCCTTGAACTTCTCGCGCTTAGTCTTGTAAATCATGTCGTCCATGTCGACTCGCGCTATGGGGCGGTTGGTGGGTATCACCACCACGTCGAGCTTGTAGATGTTCCAGAACTCGCCAGCCTCGGTCTCGGCGGTACCCGTCATGCCGGCAAGTTTCTTGTACATGCGGAAGTAGTTCTGCAGGGTTATGGTGGCGTAGGTCTGTGTGGCGGCCTCCACCTTGGCGTTCTCCTTGGCCTCGACGGCCTGATGCAGTCCGTCGCTCCAGCGGCGGCCTTCCATGACACGACCTGTCTGTTCGTCAACAATCTTCACCTCGCCGGCCTCGGTGAGTATATAGTCCACGTCGCGCTCAAAGAGGGTGTAGGCTTTCAGCAACTGGTCCACGGTGTGAACTCTGTCGCTCTGTATGGCGAAGTCGTTGTATATCTGCTCCTTCTTGGCAGCTTTCTCCTCGGGACTCATGGCAGTATGCTCAAGCTCGGCAATCTCGGCGCCGATGTCGGGCAGCTGGTAGAACTTGGGGTTCTCGCCCATCGACGAGAGGAAGTCCATACCCTTGTCGGTGAGCTCCACGGAGCGGTTTTTCTCGTCGATGACGAAATAGAGTTCATCGTCGATGATATGCATGTACTTGTTCTGCTCCTGCATGTAGAAGTTCTCGGTGCGCTGAAGCAAAGTCTTTACACCTGTCTCGCTGAGCAACTTGATGAGGGCTTTGTTCTTGGGCAGGCCGCGGTAGGCGCGGAGGAGGGTCTTGGCGCCTTCTTCCTCGGGCTTGGGCTCGGGGTTCTCGGCAAGCAGACGCTTGGCGTCGGCCAGCACCTGCGTCACGAGGACGCGCTGTGCGTTGTAGAGTTTCTCAATGACGGGTTTGAAGCGGTCAAACTCCTGGTCGTCGCCCTTGGGCGTGGGGCCGCTGATGATGAGCGGGGTGCGGGCATCGTCGATAAGCACCGAGTCAACCTCGTCGACAATGGCGTAGTTGTGGCCGCGTTGCACCAGTTCGTCGGGGTTGCGGCTCATGTTGTCGCGCAGATAGTCAAAACCAAACTCGTTGTTGGTGCCGTAGGTTATGTCGCAGTTGTAGGCAGCCTTGCGCTCCTCGCTGTGCGGTTCGTACTTGTCAATGCAGTCAACCGTGAGGCCGTGAAACTCAAAGAGCATGCCCATCCACTCCGAGTCGCGCTTGGCAAGGTAGTCGTTGACGGTAACCACATGCACACCCTTGCCGGGGAGTGCGTTGAGGTATACCGGCAGCGTAGCCACGAGGGTCTTGCCCTCGCCGGTGGCCATCTCGGCAATCTTGCCGTTGTGGAGCACTATGCCGCCTATCAGCTGCACGTCGTAGTGCACCATATCCCATGTTATCATGTTGCCGCCGGCCATCCAGCTGTTGCTGTAGTAGGCCTTGTCGCCGCGTATGTTGACGCTCTCGCGGGTAGCCGACAGGTCGCGGTCGTGGTCGGTGGCGGTGACCTCCACCTCTTTGTTCTCGGCAAAGCGGCGCGCCGTCTCTTTCACCACGGCAAAAGCCTCGGGCAGTATGTCGTTGAGCACCTCCTGGGTCTTGTCGTAGCTTGTCTTTTCGAGGGTCTCAATGCGCTTGTACAGCTCCTCTTTCTCGCTCACGGGCATCTCGTACTCTTCCTCGATGCGTGCCTTGAGGGTAGCGAGTTCCTGCTCTTCCTCACTAACATTCTGCGCTATGCGCTCACGGAATTCTATGGTCTTGGCTCTCAGTGCGTCGTTGCTTAGTGCCTGGATTTCGGGATATACGGCAAGCGCCGCATCGAGAAACGGACGCACCTCCTTGAGGTCGCGCTGCGACTTGCTGCCAAATAGTTTTGAAAGAAAATTAGCCATCTATCAATTATTGTTTCTATGTGATTTAATGTGCATTGCGAGTTGCACCCACAATGCCGACAAACTGCAAAGGTACGCTTTTTTTCCCGATTGTCGGCACTTTTTATAATAACAACTAATAAAAATAGCCCTGCAAGTAATAAAAATAGCCCTGCAAGTAATAAAAATAGCCCTGCAAGTAATAAAAACAGCCCTGCAAGTAATAAAAACAGCCCTGCAAGGGCAAAAATCCACCGGCCCCGCCAAAGGCTGCGAACACCTTTTTAACAAAAGAGTCCCCTCCCCCCTTTTTTAGAGTGCCGTCTAGGGTGCTTGAACCCAAATCGGTCAATGGGTTTATGTCAGAGCAGTGTTAGTTTCGAGTAGATTGCTGTCAAATACAGTGAAGGCATGAACATGTCCAGTGGACATGTGAGCCGAGCCCTGAAAAGTCCCCCACTTTTCAGAAAAGGCGAGGGTTGCGAAGAAGCCAATGAATTTCTGATATATAATTATTGCTACCCGGCCTAACGACCGATTTGGGTTTAATAGCGGTAGCACCGCCATGAACCCTGCTCGGTGTCGACCCTGCTGTCAGCGGGCTGCCACGGGGCGGTCGTTGAAACCCGCCGCAACCTTGTCCCACATAAACGAGCCGCCGTAGGCGTCGCAGTACACCAGTGTCTCGTCGTCGACAAAGGTAACCACATACTCTCTCACCATCACACCGCCCAGCCTCATGCGGCATGTAAAGGTGAGCAGGTTGCTGTCCATAGTCCAGCTAAACGACTGAGCCTCTTCGCGCTCCACGTCGTCGCTCGCGTCCCAGTAGCGGCCGCTGCCGTCGGCCATGTAAATCTCGCGCTCGCTGCCGCGCTGCCACTCGCCCAACAGCAGCGCGGGGTTATACACCGTGCGCTGTTTGCGGGCAAAAATCAGCAGGTTGGTATGCTCTGCGGTGTCGCGCTGCGCCGCGCGCAGCGGCGCAGCTTTCACAGTATCGGGTGTCATGGGGGCTGCGGGCTTCACTGTGTCGGCGGCCTCTTTAGGCTGCACGTTGCTCGCCGTGCTATCGGCCTCTTGCTTGCTGCCTCTATGGTGGCAGGCGGCAAGCAGCAGGGCCAGCGCCGCAGCCATCACGCATTGTCTCAGCATCATTATTGTTCTCCGTCTGCTCATAGCTTCACCAGTTTTGCTTCCACATTCCTAAACTGCGGCATCGTCTCGCCTATGTTGGCGCCAATATATGTGGGGTCGCACACCGTGTAGCGGCGTCCGTCGAGGGTGAAATAGTCGCCCTGCACCTCGTCGCCCAGAGCCACCGCCGTGGCCAGGTGCCCCGGCCAGTTCACCAGCACGGCGTCGAGACCCAGCAAGTCGCGCACCAGTATGCAGAAGAGTATCGAGCGGTCCTCGCAGTCGTTCTTGGGGTAGTAAAAACTCTCGTCGCCAAACAGCGGCCTTTCGTAGCCAAACTGTTCTTGGTCGGTGGCGTAGTCAAAAGCCGTCTGCACAAAGTCGAGCAGCATCGCGGCGGCCTTCTTCTTGCTCTTGCCCTCTATCTGGCTTCGCAGTGCCGGGTAGAGGGTAGCCTTCACGCCGTCGCTCAGACCTGCCAGGGCGTAGTAGTCCCATGCGTCGCTCAGCGGATAGTCGGCGAGGTAGTCCATCAGGCGTTGCTCCACTGCCACGGTAACCTGCAGCGTGCCGAACTTTGCCGCCCGCAGGGTGCGGCTCCGCTTCGCTCCGCCGCCCAGGTCGGGCAGCCTCCCCATCAATATGTCGGCCACCCTCTCGCGCGGAAAAGCCACCTTGCACACATACACCCCGCCCGGGTCTTTCGACGAGAGTATGTAATGCTTTATGCCGTCAAGCTCTACATACGAGTAGCTGTATACCGTGCGGCTGAAAGGCATGAGCAGCACCAGCCTGCCGTCGGCGCGGCCTAAGCGCACGCGGTAGCCCGACTGAGCCAGCAGGTACATTTGGAGCAGCACCGCCTCGTTGCTGCCCTTGCCCAGCAGCTGCTCGCCTGTGCGTCCCAGCAGGCACAGGTAGCCCCAGTCCGACAGGTGCAGTCTCTCACGCTGCGCCATGCAGTCGTGCAGCAGTCCGTCGTAGCGTTCCAGCGACAGCTGCTGCCATGCCGTGGCGATGCTCGCCTCGTCGAGTGCCGGCAGGCTGAAGCGCAGCCCTTGGGCGTCGGCGTGCATGCTGCACGAGGTGCCGTAAAAAGGCACCTGCATAGTAGGTGCCGAGGGTTCCGGCTCAGGCACCAGCGGCAGAGGCACGGGCTCGGGCTTGGGCGGAGCAGGCACCACCTCGCTCTTGGGCAGCGGCGCAGGCGCCGGTGTCTTGTCGGGCTGCGGCGCAGGCGGCTTGGGCGGTGCCGGCTCTGCGGGCTTAGGCACGGCGGGCTTCACTCCCATCATCGCCCACCCCTGGCGCACTGCGGCGGCATACTCCGCGTTGGCTTTCTTGCGGAAAGCCGCATACTCCGCCTCGGCCTTGCGACGTGCGTCGTCGTACTGCTGCTGCGCCTTGTTCTTCTGCCTATTATACTGGTCAATCATCTGCTGCCGCTGTTTGTTGTAGGCGTCGCGGTCCACCTGCGCCGCCGCGCCCCCAGCCATCAGCAAAGCAAGAAACAATAAAACAGTCTGTTTCATAACATCAGCGTATATCTATATATTTTAAATAGTGGTATCTGCCTTTTACATCAGCATCCAATATTACTTCACAAAAACAATCAGACAGAGCCTTCGCCGTTGCTTGAATTATCTTCTTCGCAACGGCTACCAACACCGTCATGAAGGCGGTTCTCGACCGCTCATTTTCGTTTGGCTGCAATGCCAAACCCGACATGGGCATGTTTACTACGACGAAATCCATCTATCATACTAAGCTAATGGAGAACAACACGGAACCCGTTGTTGTTGTTGCGGTTGCTTGGGGTGTTGTTGTTGCGATTCGCAACGCGGCAGTTCCTTGCGTTGTTGTTCCAGCTACCACCGCGCAGCACGCGGTTCGAGCCTGTTGCCCATGCCGTGAACACCGTTCGGCGCAATCCTTGTGTGTATCCTTTCAATGCATACGACAGCAACGGTGTTATATGTTCATAGTATTCCAATTCGCTCCATGTTTCATTATCTTTAAAATAATTATACATTTTGCTCTTTTTCACAAAGCGTCGCTTGCTTCGCTGTGTAAGCAATATTTTGTTGGGGTATATTCTATAGCCGAGAAAGTCGATTCCACACATTGTCATGGCTACGACAACTGGTTTAAGAGCGAGCTTTAGTTTTTGTTCAGCAAACATCTTGATTTGCGCCACATAATCATTGATTTCAATGTAACTGTCGGCAAACACCAGAAAGTCATCCATATACCTCAGATATTCGGGAACTCTCAGTGTCTCTTTTATCCAGTGATCCATACCCGACAGGTAGTAATTGGCAAAATACTGGCTTGTGAGGTTTCCAATAGGTATTCCCCGACCATCCGACTTGGAATAACTTTCAATGATGTCGGCAATTATTTGTAGCAAAATTTTGTCTTTGAACATGCGACCCAGGCTCGCAAGCAACAGGTCGTGAGGAATGCTGTCGAAATATTTTCTAAAGTCGAATTTCGCAACATAACAATACCTTCTCATTGCCGCCTTGGCACGGTCTATGGCTTTGTATATTCCTTTTTGTGGACGAGTTGCGTATGTAGTTTCTATCAAGTTGCGCTCAAAGCAAGGGTGGCACACGTTCATAATAGCATGGTGCAACACCCGCTCCCTGAACGATGCTGCACAGATAAGCCTTAGTTTCGGGTCTTCGATATAGAAATACTCGTACTCCCCAACCTGCACCGTACCTCTGAAAATCTCATCGCTCATCCGTGCAATGTTCTCCTCCAGATGGCATTGGAAGTGTAAGACCTCGCTATCACGCCGCTTCCCTCTCATAGCTTTGTAAAAAGCCTGCAGCAAATTGTCGGTGTCAGCTATTTGTTGTGTCAGGTTTCCTGTTCTCTTCATACATCTTTTCTAACATCCGCCGTGCAAACTTGTCCACTCGCTGTTTCCCAATCCCGTCTATTGACACAATAGTCTTTTCGTTGAGTTCTCTAAGTTTCGACATCTCTGCCAACTCCGAGTCTATAAACACCGCGAAGGCTGGGATAGCCTCTTCATCGGCAATTGCCTTGCGGCACTTTCGCAGCAGACTGAACAACTTAAATTGCTCTTCATTTAGCACCGCCTTGTAGTCAACCTTGTCTTTTTTCTCGCCAAACGGAACTTGCAGAGGCGGTAGCAGATACTGCACACAGAACGTCCAGTAGGTCATGTCGCCGCTCACGGCCAGTTCCTTGTCAACCTTCACGGTTTTGTTGGCCCGCAGAAACTTGTTGAGATTTTCCGTCGCATCGTCACCGCCGACGATTGGTATTGTAAATATCTTATACTGCATTAATTCTCCAATTCTGCAACGGTTTATTATCCTTCCGCTGCGCTGGCTCGCGCCACTCCGTTGGCGCGGCCTGCTCCGCTACATTATAATAAACCGAGTTTAGCTTAGTATGATAGATTGCGTCGTAGTGAAACTAATGGAGAACAACACGGAACCCGACGTAGTAGCCGCGGTAGCTTGGGGCGCCGTAGCTGCGATTCGCAACGCGGCAGCACCTTGCGTTGCTGTACCAGCTACCACCGCGCAGCACGCGGCTCGAGCCTGAATAAGGCCCGGTGGGGTCGGTCTGGCTGGAACTGCCATAGCTGCCATACCAGTCTTGGCACCACTCCCACACATTGCCGCTCATGTCGTAGATGCCCAGCTCGTTGGGACGCTTGGTGCCCACGGGGTGCGTCTGGCCGCCGCTGTTGTCGGTGTACCACGCCACGGCTGCGGCGCTGTAGCCGCCGCTGTACTTTGACCCCGACGACTTGTTGCCTCCGCGTGCGGCATACTCCCATTCCGCCTCGGTGGGCAGGCTGAAGCGGCGCCCCGTGAGGCGGCTCAGCTCAGCACAGAACTCCTGCGCATCCTCCCAGCTCACACTCTCCACAGGGCGGTCGTAGCCCTTGAAGGAGCTCGGATTTACGCCCATAACCGCCTCATACAGCTCCTGCGTAACCTCGAACTTGCCTATGTAGTAGGCCTGCGTGATGGTTACACGGTGATAGGGGCTCTCGTCGCTTTCACACTCGCTGCCCTGCTCACCGGTACAGCCCATGGTGAAGCTGCCTGCCTCTACCTTTATCATCTCGAAACTAACGTTGCCTACCCTGATAGTAAGAGTGGACGCTCCTTGCTGAGCATACGAACTGCCACCGCGCTGAGTGCCGCCTCCATTCCCCGAGTTTACTGTCTTTCCTAACAGTGTCCGCGCTATCTGTATGCATGACTCTCTCATCTTTGCAGGGTCTATTGGTGCTATTTCTGGTTGGGACGACTCCTTGATACGCGCTGTCTCGACATCAATAATCGTCGCAGTAACTACTATATGACTTTCATCATAGTAAGCCGCCTCGGCAACAAGCACATAGCTCGCCCCCGTCATCTCGCCCAGCTTCTTTATCTGCGAGTCGTTCACAAGACCTGTGCGCTGAAACTTCTGCTCATCCATGATGGCGGACAAGTCCACTCGCGTATATGCCTCATAGCCTTGCATGTGCGAGATGGCGTAAGCCAATGTGCTTCTCAGGTTCACTTTCACTCCTAAAGGCACATTGCCTGCCTCATCAACAGTTTTCAGTATGGCAACACGTTTCACCTCTTCCTGTGCAAAAAGTGTAACTGTTGCCGTAAATATTAGTGCTATCGTAAGAAATAGTCGTCTCATAATTACAATTAACTTTACTGTTACTCACTATTAGATGTTACAATTATTCTAATATGTAAAAGTTCTCACTGCCCTAACTTTCAATATGGTAGTTTTATCTTCACAGGAACCGTTGCCACGGGAAGATACATTGATAGCCTCATTTTCGTCACATTCAGAACTACTCCAATACCATCCTTCCTCTAAAGGAAATCCACCGATGCTAACCAACGCGTTGTTAATCAAAATGCCGCCCTGGTCGTTGCTATATACTTTGAGAAGCCATACCAATTCACCCGCACTTGGCAAATACCAACCTTCGCCATGGTTTACACACCACTCTGCGGCTGATGCTGTACCATTTTCTAACTCTGCAATAATTGCGCGTGTATAGTTCAATCCAATGCCTGCGGAAAAGGATCTGTCTTCGGAACTATTGTTGGGTATCCTCGAAACATCTTTAATATTCTTTTTCTTGGAATCCTGCCATTTTTCTTCAGCCACATCCACCGACACAGCAAGGCCCATGCCTCCGCTTGCATAAAAAACAATACCCGTTGTACCATCGTGGAATGTCTTTACTTTTCCAATCCTATCGTTAAGAAGTATTTTAGCCTCTTCTGCTTTCTGCTTAGCCTCTTCTGCATTACGACTTTCTCTTGCATCTTTGACCGTCTGCCGTAAACCTTGTACTAAAGACTTTGGTGCTTCCGTTTGGTTGTTATCAACATGATTATTATTTGCAGGGCTATTTCCCATACGACTGCTAATTGTTGACACAACTGGAGAAATAGTACCGAGCAACTCCTGGGCTAATGCTTGACATACTGGAAGCATGTTTGCCAATTTCCCATCAACCAGCTCCCCATATTGAGAAGCTGGATTGGATATTTGGGCGCTCTCTACGTTAACTAGATATGCTTCTAAGTAAAACTCGGTGTTGGTTTTGTTAAGTGTGGATATGCATATGTAATCAGCACCAGACATAACTCCGATTCTTTTAATTTGGTCATCACTGACTAAACCTGTGCGTTGGAAATTTTGTTCCGTCATTAATTTGTCAATATCTGCACGAGTGAACGCTTCGTATCCAGTATGATTAACTATAGCTTTGCGCAATTCTCCTCGCACCATGGCTTTTTCCATGCCTGTTACATTTGTAGAGCCATCTCCAACACGAGGTTCCAATAATGCTATTTTCTTTTGTTGACCAAACGCTACAAGCGTTAAGGAGGAGAGAATAAATAAAATAAAAAATCTAACTTTCATATTGTTGTTATTCGTATGTCATTTATTAATTGTTTTTTGCGGCATCGATGATAGCCTGGTTTATCTCAACAAACTCCTTGGTCTCTTCGCTATTCAAGCCGTCAGGCTTGGCATCTTTGGCACCGTCGAGCAGACGCACGTAACGGTCGCCGCGTATGCCCACCTTGGCCACGACCTCGTAGAGCCCCGTCTCGCTATTGTAGTTTACCTCGGTGTCGCCGTAAGGCTCACAGGCTTTCTGTATGCTCATGCTCATCTGCTCCCAGTACGACTTAAGGGCTTTCTGTACTTTGCCGTTCACTACAGCGGTGCCGCGCTCCGCCTTGGTGGTAACAAGGTTCTCTATTACGCGAGACACAACGGCATAGGCCTCCATTTGGGCCATCTCGACGGCTACCGACTGCACATCGGCCTCGGCCATGCCCGCAAACCAACGGTAGGGGCGCTTGACCATCGACATGCCGTCTTCGCTCATGGTCTCTATCATCTCCACTCCCTGAAGCTTCAGCGTGGTCTTGGTTGTGTTCTGTGCAACGGTTCCTGCCACAGAAGCCAGCAGCATAGCTGCCAATACAATAATGTGTTGTTTCATAGTTTTATATTCTCCTTCAACAATTTGGTTATTTCTTTTGTTATCTGTTTGTAGCCGTCGCGGGCGGCATCGTCGTAACCCAGCGTGTGCGAGCCTTTAGCCGAAACCTCGTCCTCAAAGATGCGCTGACCTGTGGCAGTCTTGTCCACGCTCACAGCCGCATCGACGTAGGTAAAAAAAGCGCCGAAGGCTTCGTTGTACTTGCGCGCCGAGGCAGTGATGCTTATGACGATGTCGGCCTCAGACGGGTTGTCGACGAAGTTGCAGCCTTGAGAGGCCAACTCGCCCTTAACCTCGTTGGCAAGTTTTGCATACTTCTTGCCGAACATGTCGGCGCTGCATACCACGCAGTAGGTTGTGCCGTACTCAAGGTCGGCAAGCCACTGCTTGGCCGTCTGCTCGTTGTCGTGCACCTTGTTGAGGTACTGCTGCAACAGCCTCTCGTCGAAGCCGAAAACGTTGAGCCAGAAGAAAGGCTTGGCAGCGCCGTCGAACTGGCGCAGCATCTTCTGCAGCTCAGCCTTGGCTTTCTGTTTGAAGCCCGTGGCAATATAGTTACCAGCTATGCCAAGGGTGTTGTCGGTGCTGCTTATGAGCATCTTGACCTCGTTCTCGTAATAGGTGCAGGCAGCCTGCTTGTCAATATACACCAGCACATAGTGCTTGCCCTGCGCTTCGTTGTAGTGGCTCTGGGTGGCGGCAAGGCTCATGTCGACATCGGTAGAGAAGCTCTTCTGCGAACTGTAGAGAACGCTGGAACGTCCGTTGACAGCCTGCTTATCCATGCTGCTCACCTCGCTGACGCGCACCTGTATCTGCCGCGCCAGATTGGTGCGGGCTTGTTCGAGCGCGGCCTGCTTGCTGGCCGCGCTCTCAATGTCGTGGTAGTAGGTGTCGGATGTATAGCGCCTCCACTCTTGCGGATAGTTCTGCGCCGAGGCTGCGGCAAAGGCTGCAAGGAACAGCGCCGCTGCTAAGAAACGTTTCATGGGTCAGTTGCCTTTGGTCGCGTTCATTATTTGCTTGTTGACCTCTATGAAGTCGTCGAGGTCTTTGCCGCTGAGGCTGTCGGGTTTGTAGTTGCCTGCATTGTTAAGCATCTGCTGAAACTTGTCGCCACGTATGCCCACCTTGGCCGTAACAGTGTACATCTTGTTAGCCGCGTTGTACTCTATCTTGGTGTTGCCAAAAGGCTCGCAAGCATTCTGTATGCTGCGGCTCACCTGCTCCCAGTGCGAGGTAAGGGCCTTCTGCACAGCACCGTTGTCAATAAGGCTTCCGCGCTCCGAGCATGCTTTTACGGCATTCTCGACAATGCGCGATATGGTGGCACGGGCCTCCAGCTCCGCCATCTCTATGGCAGCCTGCTTGTCGTCGGCCTTGCCTATACCGGCATACCATTTGTAAGCCACTTTCTTGATTTTGGTACCGTCGTCGCTCAAGTCCTCAACCATTTCGATGCCCTGCATCTTGGCAGTCTCCACCACCACCTTGTCGCCTTCGAGGCTTTTAGTTTTGTCAATGCGCGATTCAGCAGCATGCCTTGAACTGCTGCAACCGACCGTTGCCATTGCCACAATGGCAAGAGCTACAATGTTCTGAATGATTCTCATGTTTTGTAATTTTATATTGGTAAGACTTTTATTAGTTCTTATTTAAGCCAATTATTTGTAACTATTTGATTCATTAATTGACATCTAATAGGGACAAAAAAACCGCGGACTTCTTTGTTCAAGTCCGAGGTCCTAGGAATAACCCATCATGCTAACAAGAAAGCCCACGGTATTTCCGCGAGCGTCCTGGCTTTCCAAGCATGATGGCCTCTGAAATTTCCTAGGTTTCGGACCTGCCTTCTAAAAGCTAAAACGCTATTAAGTATATGTCTGCTGTTTTATTTCTTTTTCTGCGTGTGTTTTTGTTTTTTGTGATTATTGAACTTGCCGTGCACTACACCAACAAGCTTTATAGATTGTGCTTAAACATTTTACACAATCAAAGCTATATATCGGTGCGCTATTTTGCGATTGCAAAGTTACATAAAAAAATTGAAATGAATGCCGACATTCAAATTTTATTCAGCCTCCGGCAAACTACGAGTAATGAAAAAGGGGGGGCAATCAAAACAAGGCTATTGTATACTAAAACAGGTGAAAACACCAAGAAGCGAAAACCTTGACAGTGATATTGTAAAGCAGATTAGGGATATGAAAACCTCTATGTAAACCAATTCAGTTTAACCATCCCTAATCTGTATGCTGCGGCTGCACTATGCTACCACAAAGCCAAAAAACCGTCATTTGCCCTGTTGAAATTCCGTCATTTGCCATGATGAAAAACCGTCATTTGCCATGGTAAAACAACAAGAAGCTCTTGTATTTCAGTCTTTTGTTGTAATTATTACACTGTCAAAATTTGAATAAAAAACGAACAGAAAAAAGATGCCTATGAAGGTGGGGCAATACGCCTACACCCATCCTGACGGCGTGCAGGTGGCCTATAGGCTGCTTGAAGGATTAACTCCAAACCACAAAACGGGATTTTTCGGAATTCAGGGAGTCAATTCCTTGTTTTTTGCCAAATTCAGGGAATGTATTCCTTGAATTTAGTTAAAAATAACAAATATCACACCGCTACTGTCTTGCCTTCTTCGGCGAGCAGGGTGTTGGGGAATAGGGTCTGGGCCTGCTGCAGCAACTCGTCGAGCGACTTGTAACGGGCGCTGAAGTGGGTAAGCATCAGCTGCTTGGCATCTGCCTCGGCGGCTATAGTGGCGGCCTGCGCGGCGGTGCAGTGGCGCAACTCGGCGGCAAGCTGCTCCATGCCGTTGGCAAAGGTGCTCTCCACGCATATCAGGTCGGCGCCTGCGGCGGCACGGGCTATAGCCTCGTTGTAGGCGGTGTCGCAGCAGTAGGCGTAGCTCTTGGCTTTGCGCGGCGGCGCCAGAAGCTCGGCGTTGGGGTGCACGGTGCCTTGGCTGTCGGTGTAGTCGGCACCGCGCTTGATGCTCTCTATCTGGTCGGCGGCAAGGCCGAACTGCTCTCGCACGCCGACCCGCAGCCCGGGCTGCGGGTCGCTCTCGCTGACCACATAGCCCACGGTGGGCACCGAGTGATAGAGGGGGAAGGTACGCACCCGGCATTTGGCGTTCTCGAACACCGTCTGCTCAGCCTCTGTGTCGACCTCGTGCATGCGCAGCTCATACTGCAGGGTGGTGGCCGAGGCGGCGAAGAACAGCCTGACAGCATCGGCGAGACCCGGGGGCGAGAAGACATCGAGGGGCTCTTTGCGCCCGAAGAGGTGCATGGACGACAGCAGGCCGGGCAGGCCAAACACATGGTCGCCATGCAGATGGCTGATAAAGATAGCCTCGATAGCCTGCATGCGCTGATGGTAGCGCCGCAGCTGCTCCTGCGTGCCTTCGCCGCAGTCTATAAGCAGGCGGCAGCCTCCTATGTTGACCAGCTGCCCGCTGCAGTGGCGTCCCAGCGCCGGCGCAGCGGCACCGCTGCCAAGTGGTGTTACAGTGAAGTTCATTGAGTTAGCGCGCCTCCTCTCTGCGCGATGCTATTAGCAGTCCGAAAAAGGTCAACAGGCCGTTGACAAGAAGTATCTCAAACCCGAAGCGGTAACCGCCCAGCCACGCCACGGAGTTGACTTTGAGCACATAGCTCACCACGGGGCATACCACACACACGAGCGGCACCCAGCGGTCGTGCACCACGCGCCGCGTGAAGAGCCCGAAGGTGTACATGCCCAGCAGGGGGCCGTAGGTGAAGCCTGCTATGTCGAACAGGGTGTCGATGAGCGACTGTGTGTGGAATGGACGGAAAGCAATGATTACCAACAAATAGAGCAGTGCAAAAACCACATGGGTAAGCTTGCGTATCTTGGTCTGCCGCCTTTGGTCGCCTTCGTTGGAAGGGTCGAAATGCAGGAAGTCGTAGCAGAATGTGGTGGTGAGAGCCGTGAGCGTGCCGTCGGCACTGCTGTAGCCCGCCGCCACCATGCCGAGCACAAAGACCACGGCGGTGAAGCCACTCAGCGAGAAAGCCACCGATGGGAATATCTTGTCGCCAATGACAAGTCCATCGCCGTCTATGGCCAGCTCGAACCCCGTGGCCTGCGCATAGTATATCAAAGCCGCCCCGAGGCAGAGAAAGAGCAGGTTGACCACCACAAAAAGCAGCGACGAGGTGAGCACATTTTTCTGCGCTGCGCGCAGAGTCTTGCAGCTCAGGTTTTTCTGCATCATGTCTTGGTCGAGGCCCGTCATGGTTATAGTGATGAAAGCCCCAGAGAGTATCTGTTTCCAATAGTACTTGCTGTGGGTTATGTCGGTCTCAAACACGCGCGTAAGCCCCTGCTCCGACGCCTTGGCCATCAGCCCGCCGAGCGAGAGATCCATCTCGCGCAGTATGGCCACCACCGTCACCGCGGCGGCAAGGAGCAGGAAAGTGGTCTGCAACATATCCGTCCACACTATAGTCTTGAGCCCCCCTCGGAAAGTGTATAGCAGTATCAAGGCTATAAAAACCACAGCGGGCACCCAAAACGGGATACCCCATGCCTTAAAGACAAACTCGTACAACACAAACACCACGAGGTACATACGGAGCGCCGACCCCAGCAGTCTCGAGATGATGAAGAAGAGGGCTCCCGTGCGCTCCGACGCCACGCCGAAACGCTGCTCAAGGTAACTATATATAGACGTGAGGTTTAGCTTGTAGTAGAGCGGCAGCAACACCGTGGCGATAACGGCATAGCCCACCACATAGCCTAACACCAGCGGCATATAGGTGAAGCCGCCGTAATAGACGCCGCCGGGCACTGACATGAAGGTGACCCCGCTCAGCGAGGCACCAAGCATGCCGTAGGCCACCACGGGCCACGGCGACTTGCGGTTGCCACGGAAAAAGGCGTCATTGCCTGCTTTGCGCGATGTGAGCCACATCACTCCAAACAGCATGCAAGTGTATACTACAAAACATATTAAGATAATTTTCTCCATCTCCATTCTCTGGCCTGAAAAGTATGCAAAAATAAGAAAAAACAATCATTTAAACGGAATTAAACTTACATCTCGAAAAAAAATCGTATTTTTGAACACTGGAAAGTGCGCCCCTCCGGGGCGCAACAACCCATGTATAGAGCACAAATACAAACAAATATGCAATATAAACATCATATACTCGCCACACTGATGTTGGCATTTTGTGCCACAGCAGGGGGTCAAAAGCTCACCGAGCGCCAATATGTATCCGACGCCGCCATTGATGGTTTCACGGGCTCTATCAAGAGTGCCATGCAGGTCACTTACGAAGCCGTGGTGGTCGACAACGACCACATGCGCAAAGGCGACGTGCTGGAACGCATAGAGACCATCTACAACAGCCGTGGGCAGCGCCGCAGCATGGCCTACCTCGCCACCGAAGAGAACGTCATCTTCCGCACCCGCTATAAACACGACGGATTTGGACTCTGCACCCTCGAACATATCGTCGACAACGAGGAGCGCGTCATTGGACGCACCTACTACAACTACACCTCGCAGAACATCCTGCGCGAAACCTACGTGGAGGACGCCGAGCGACAGGTGGAGTCGCGCACCCAGTACAAATACGACGAGCAGGGACGCGTGTCGCAACGCAGCTACAACGACCAGTACAACAACATCTTCAAACGCGAGGTATACATCTACAACGAAGCAGGCAACATCCTCAAGACCATAGTCTACGACAGCAAAGACCAAAAGATACAGGAGTGGCGCTACGAATACGACAGCCACGGACAGGCTGTGTCGCAGACCCTCTACGACTACACCGAGGAGGAGCCCGAGGTGTTCTTCACCCTCTTCCGCTACGACTACGACCCGCAGGGCAACTGGATACGCAAAGTGGAGTACAGCCTCGACGGCGACCAAATGTCACCCGAGTACATCATAGAGCGCCGCCTGGAGTATTTTTAGGATTGCCAACCACGTAGCACAAACCCGCGGAAGCAATCAACCTGCTTGTCACGCCGTCTCCTGACGCGTCACTATGTACTCACCTATGTTCATGGTGTCGCAGATGAGCTGTATGCCCACATTCACCACCGCACAGCCTACTGCCATTGTAGGCTATAGTATAGTTTTTGTACTCTATCAGGGATCACATCAGCTCTTCAGACCACCCATGGCCAAGATCCCAATGGTAGTCTATAACAAACTCAAAATCCGCAGGCAAGTTAAACTCATCCTCTAACAGTTCATGTAGCCACTCTACATCCACTTTGCACCCTGCCACACCTTCGTGCAGCCAACTGCCCACACAGACATAGAAACTGTCGGTGGCCTCGTCGAGGAATATGCGCCCTCGGGGGATAAGTGTGTAGTTATGCTCCTGATAAAAAACGGATTTGGTATCACATTTAGCTTCGGCGCGATGGTGTTGTTTTTGCCAGTATGTTTTATGCAATTTAGAGATTGTCGCACGTCCGTTGATAAAAGATGCTTTCTCTGCGTCTATTTTTTCCACGCCGAAAAGCGACTGGTTGGCAGCGTCATACCAGAAGATGCCCAACTTCGGCTTGCCGTTGTCAAGGAATGGCAACATGGAATCGACAAGACTCTTATGCTCTTCACCACTGGTGTGATTAACTCCATCTTTATCTTTAGTCATAATAAGTAACTTCTATAAAACATTAATTTCCGTATTGCTCTCAGGTGTGCAAATAGTGACATGTGAAGCAGGGATGCCACTACTCTTCGTAGCCGAAGCGGCGCAGGGCTTGCTGGCTGTTGCGCCAGTCTTTCAAGACTTTAACGTATAGGCTGAGATAGCAGCGTTTGCCCGTGAACTGCTCTATATCCTTGCGGGCCTCGGTGCCTATGGCCTTCAGTTGCTTGCCGTCGCGCCCTATAAGTATACCTTTCTGCGAGTCGCGCTCCACGTAAATCACTGCTCCAATCTTGTCGAGCGCGGCACCCTCCTCATAGCTCTCCACAGCCACCTCGCAGCTGTAGGGTATCTCCTGCTGGTAGTTGGATAGAATTTTCTCGCGTATTATCTCACTGACAAAGAAGCGCATGGAGCGGTCGGTAAGCTCGTCTTGTGGAAAATAGGGCTCGCCTTCGGGCAGAAGGTGCAGTATGGCGTCGAAGATAGTGTCGATGTTGAACCGCTCGGTAGCCGAGCAGGGAATCACCACGGCACGCGGTATCTGCTGCTGCCAATAGGCCATCTTGGCCTTCACCGTGGCCTGATCGGAGAGGTCTATCTTGTTGACCACCAATATCACTGGCACACTGCTGTCGACAACCTTCTGCATCACCGCCTCGTTCTTGAGGCTCTCGCCCACCTCGGTGACCACAAGGAAGAGGTCGGCGTCCTGCAAAGCCCCCTGTACAAATCCCATCATGTTCTCATGCAGACGGTGGTGCGGGGTCACTATGCCCGGCGTGTCGGTATAGACTATCTGGAAATCGTCGCCGTTAACTATACCCATGATACGGTGGCGCGTGGTCTGTGCCTTGCTGGTGATAATGGAGAGACGCTCGCCCACAAGGGCGTTCATGAGCGTTGACTTACCCACGTTGGGGTTGCCTATGATATTGACAAAACCTGATTTCATTACCTAAAAAAAAGCGCTGCCAGTATCAAGGATACTGACAGCGCGGAACAGAGTCTTAATAATTTATGCTGAGAAACATAAATCCTTATTTAATTTTGCTCATGACATTTCTCCGGCGCGGCATTGCGAGTAAGCTCTCATTGCTCACGCGTTGCGAAACATCACTCGGCTGCAGCCTCACCCTCGGTTGCTGCTGCAGTAGCGGCGGCGCGGGTGCTGTTGACCACGACGACCTCGCTGCTCTTGGGGTTCATGATAGAGTAATTCTCTGCGGCGATGTCCTGCACCTTGACGCGCTGTGCCACGTCGAGATTGGTGATGTCGATAAGAATCTCGCTGGGCATATTGCCTGGCAGAGCCTTCACTTTGAGGCGTTTCTGTTTGTAGGCCAGCTTGCCGCCCTTCATGACGCCTACCGAGGTACCTGTGGTGTGTACCGGTATGGACATGACGATGGGCTTGTTGTCGCTCAGCTCATAGAAATCGGCATGGTACACGATGTCGGTGACAGGATGGAACTGTATGTCCTTCATCATGGTTAGGAACTTCTCGCTGCCAAGGGATATCTCGACATAGCAAGGTTCGGGGTTGAACAGAATTCTCTGGAAAGCCGTCTGAGGCACAGCGAAGACCTTCTGCTCGCCTTTGCCGTACATCACGCACGGCACCAAGTCGCTACGACGCAGAGCCTTAGCATCCTTTTTCCCTACGTTCTCGCGAAGAGAACCGCTCATTGATACTACTCTCATTTTTGTGTTGTTTTAAAAGATTATAAATTATTGATTTGAAATTTCGTTCATTCTTCTTATCACGCCCTTGCGGTGGAGTGTTGTCTCGTAGAGGTTGTCGAGGCTCTCGTAGTTCACCACGCGGCGTATGGCCTCGGCAAGGAGCCAGTCGCAGCTCAACACGTGTATCTTGTTGCTCTCGCGCTTGAGGGGTATGGTGTCGCTCACCACCAGTTCCTCGAGGTCGGAAGCCTCCACCTTCTCTATGGCGTTGCCGCTAAGCACAGGGTGGGTAATCATGGCACGCACGCTCTTGGCGCCGTTGGCTTTGATGATGCCGGCGGCCTTGCAGATGGTGGAACCCGTGTCTATAATGTCGTCAAGCAATATGACATGCTTGCCCTCCACTTCGCCAATAAGCCTCATCTCGCCTATCTCGTTGGGCTTGTTGCGATGCTTGTAGCAAATCACAAAGCTGTTGTTGAGGGTCTTGGCGTAGGTGCCGGCGCGCTTGCTGCCGCCCATGTCGGGGCTGGCGAAGAGCACATCGTCAATGTCGAACTGCTCCCTTATGTACGGCATGAAGAGCGACGAGCCGTAAAGGTGGTCAACGGGGATATTAAAGAAGCCCTGTATCTGGTCAGCATGGAGATCCATTGCAATGACACGGTCCACACCGGCCACACTGAGCATGTCGGCTATAAGTTTGGAGGCAATAGGCACATGCGGACGGTCCTTGCGGTCCTGACGGGCAAAGCCGTAGTATGGTATCACAGCCACAATCTTCTGAGCAGAAGCACGCTTGGCGGCGTCAATCATCATAAGAAGCTCAAAGAGGTTGTCGGTAGGCGGTATGGTACTTTGTATGATAAACACTATGCCGCCGCGAATAGTCTCTTCGTAGGATGGCTGGAACTCACCGTCGGCATACTGGAAAACCTGCGAATTTCCCAGCGGTATGCCATATAAATCGGCTACTCTTTTTGCGAGATTTTCTGTAGCTCTTCCCGCAAAAATAAAAACTTTGTCAGAACAATGGTCGCTCATTAATTGCTGATTTTTTGACTAATGCATTATTTTCGATGCACTTTGATAATGTCCAAACAAGTTGCAAAAATACACATTTTTCGGCTATTGTCAAAACTTTTTTTTGCAGTGTCAACAAAAGTTCGTAATTTTGCAAACGGTTTAGGGTACGACGCTGTTGTCCACAGCAAACCACATAATATTAAGGCACAGCCATATAGGCGCAGCCAAATATACAGTGGGCAACAGAGCCAAACAACCTAAAGCCAGACACGCCTCGGTGGCGGAATGGTAGACGCGGTAGACTCAAAATCTGCTGTCCGCAAGGACGTGTGGGTTCGATACCCACCCGAGGTACAAAGCGGCGGTCACACGACCGCCTTTTTTATTGCCTTTAATACAGCATAATATCACTATAAATCAATATTTTATATACAATAGACCATCAGAGTGGCGTTTGATGTTATTTGATGTTGTTTTATGTTTTTTTACTCCAAATGTTTTCCAAATGTTTTCCGTGAAACGAAAATAAAATGTATCTTTGCAAAAACAAAATAAGATAACGTAAAAATAATATGGCAAAGAGTAAGAGCATTTTAATTAGCGGGAACCCATTCGTGCAGATGCGAGAAAAGGGCGAGGATAAATTGTCCCTGCGGTTGGTGTACAATCTTGGTGACGTGTACGAAATGGATGAGGAGGGCAACAAGAAACGCCGTCAGCAATGGAAGTATGAGAAGCTGGAGCTGTGGATGTGGAACAAGAGACACCTCACTCCAGCCGAGAGCGAACACAATAGGGCGACCAAAGAGGAGGCCAAGCTGGTGAGGGAAATCCGAGAGAGGGAGTATCTCAAAAAGAACAAGGGGTATAAGTTCGCCGCCGACCGCAATAAGATAAACCTCTACGAGTGGTTTGAGGACTACATCGCAGAGTACGACAAAGCCGACAAACGGGTGGTGCAGCTGTCGTTGAAACGCTTTAGGGATTTCGTCCAAGGAGGTAGGCGGTATGCCCTGTTCTCGAAGTGCATCCATCCCGACCAGCTCACTCCCGAACTGGTTGAGGATTTCGTGGCAAAGCTGGAAAAGGAATGTGTGGGAGAGGGTGCGCACACCCTTTACATGCGGTTCAAGAAGATGGTGACGGCGGCCACCAGAAAGGGCGTTTTCGTAGAGAACCCCTGCGAGGGCATCACGGCAAAGGTGGAGGACGTAGGGCGACTGAAGAAGGATGTTCTGACCTCTGCCGAGATCACCCAACTCATGCAATGCAAGTTTGACCGACAGAGTGACGATGTGCGGCGAGCGTTCATTCTCTCCCTCTTCACAGGGCTGCGGTTCTGCGATGTCAAGGAGCTGCGGTACCGCAACATCAACTATGAGGAATGCACCCTCACGTTCCAGCAGCAGAAAACCAGGCGCACCAACACCGTACCCTTACGAGAGGATTTGCTGGCGGTTATTGGGAGAGGGGAGCCGGACAACCCCATTTTCCACCTGCCAAGCCCCACGGCGTGCAACAAGGCACTCCTGCACTGGGTCAGCCGTGCCGGAATCAACAAGCACATCACTTGGCATTGCGCCCGACACTCATTCGGGGCGAACACCTACTACAACCTCAAAGACCTGCGGGCAACGTCGGAGCTGCTCGGACACGCCGACACCAAGGTCACACAGATATACACCAAGGTCTTCGACGATAGGAAGAGGGAACTGGTGAACAGCCTGCCAAGCATCGAAGAATAGCGACCTCGGACAGCCCAATTTTTGAAAAATCATTCCCCGATTTTCTGTTTTTGCAGAAGTCGGGGCTTCCCATATACGCATTTTTGCGGACATAAAAAACAAAAAAATGTTAAAATTTTATCGAAAAACGATAATAAAGGGGCTTTTTATTTGATTAACGGGATAATCAAATAATTTCAAAAGTAACTTGCTTTCTATCTGTTTTTTTTGTATTATTTTTGCAGCCGAAAAACAAAATAAAATATTCAATAATGAACAACGAAGATTTTATCACATTTGAGGCCGCTTGCCAGTATCTCGGCATCACATCTGGACAGATGTACCAGTACACGCACAAGAGAATTATCCCTGCATACAAGCCTTTCGGGAAGAAACTCTACTTTCTGAAATCGGAACTGAACAAAGTCATCGGCTCGGTACGCATCGCCCCTCAAAGCGAGATTGAGGAACAGGCACGTCAGATAACCCGCAAACCCGCAGCCGTATGAAGACAAAGCCAGCACCCACGCAGTCGGCACTGCTGGCGGTACTCTCCGACGGCAAGCCACACAGCAACTACGAACTGAACGTCCTGTGCAAGACCTCGGACGCAAGGACTTCCATTAGCCACCTTCGTGCGAAAGGCGTACAGATCGTGGACGAATGGTGCGTGAACTCGCAGGGGGGGCGGTACAAAGTATATTCATTAATCAGCCAGCAGCAGTGAGAAAGGCACCATTGAGGGAAGGGGTCATGGAAGCACTATCCGACGGCAGAAGCCACACGTTGCAGGAGCTCTGCAAAGTGCTTGGCACAAGCAGCACCTCGGCAGGGTGTCAAATATCCCGTCTCCGAAACCTCGGCGTTCCAATCCTCGACGAATGGGCGGCAGAGAACGGCAGGTACTTCAAACGCTACTGGATAAACAAAGAAAGGAGCAACAACAATGAAGAAAAACAACACTCGACCGAAGACCCACGTGGTAAAACCGAAGAGAAAGGTCAAGCACGGCAGCACACCGAAACGGAAGCGTGACGATGAACTGCTGCTCATCACCGTCAACAACTACGACAAGTACCAGCCGTATATGGACGAACTGAAACGGCGTGGCATCACTCACGAAAATGTCGGTGAACGCCTGGAAGAGGTCAAAGAACTCAGACCTCTGCCCGCACAGTGCCGGAAAGAAGGTGGGGAATGCCTGTAACTACCGTTGGGGACACCGTTTATCTCACTGTCCCCATTGAGATATGGAGAGAATTTCTTGACAAGCCAAAAGACACCCTTCTTAATGTGTTTTCCTATTGTGCTACGGAATATGAAAGCATTGAAGAGGCAAGAAAGGCAATCGGTTTCAGCAATGGCAATTGGGAATCTATGACAGAACTGGGCGAAGAATTGAGACTAAGGCAATACGGTAAATCAGTATTCTCTATATCAAAAAAACTGTATTTTGACTACTTCGAAAACAAGAAATCTGAATATGACAACCTCCTGCTCCTGGCATACCTGGCGTTGAACTCGATGCGAGGGAAATTCACTTTCTCAAATTCCACCTATCTGTTTGCCCGAATGGCAGGATATGGAACAATGGATGATTTCAAAGAGGATTGGAAAAAGAACAAGAAAGGCGGCTACGATTATCGGTACAGATGTAACAATATCGCCATTTCCAAATACTCAAAGAGCAAACAAATTTTGGGGCGTACCTGTGCCAAGCTGCGGTTAGACCTAATGCGAGCCTACCCTCACGTTCATTGCTACTCCGAGCAGGGCAAGAGGGATTTCGCCTTTATGTTCGATGAGAAAAAACCAAGGGAATATTGCATAAAAGAACTTGCAAGGATAATGCACTACCGAGGAAAGACAGTACAAAGAGACGAGTTGAAAGAAATGATGAAAAAGGCAAAAGAATCAATAGATAAATAACAGACAATCAAGCAAATGCAAATGATGATAACTATGATGATAACTATGATGATAACTATGATGATAACTATGATGATAACTATGATGATAACTATGATGATGTTATGGGTGATAACTACACGATTACTATAGTGACAACCAAATTAAGAATATAATTAAAAATGGAAATAGTATGTAAATTAAAAAAAAAATACGAATACAACTACCGCCTTATGGGCGGTTGTGCCGTCGTTTTTCCCTTTCGGGAATTTCGCCAGTGCTACGCAGGTATGGTGGCGAAGTCAGAGACAACCACGGCGAGGGTCAGCGGCAGACAGGCAGGGCGACTCACCCCGTGCAGCAGGCGACAAGATTAAAATACCGCGCGCGCGGGTGCGACCCCAACCGCGGCACCACCGACCACTCCACCAAACCCGACAAAGACAACGCCCTTTTCGCGTGCGTGTAGAGAAAGCGGACACCTCCGCACCAAGCATAGACATAACATGAAGAAAATCTTGCACATATCAGAATAATTTCGTAATTTTGCAATAATAAACCGAGACACTATGCAGATAGAATACGACGGACAAAAAGAAGAGGCGTACAGCCTCACCATCTACAAGACCCACGCCCAAGAGATATTGAGCGGCGGCAAGACTGTAGAGATACGCTCCTACAGCAACAAGAATTGCGAGATGTTCCTCGACCCCGAAAAGACGGCACTCAACGCCAAAGCCAGGGAAGAGGGAAGACTCTCCGACCTTGTGTGGCCGATGAAGGACATCTTCGCCATCCACTTCTACGACCGAGGCGGACGCTATGAGCTGAACGTCCTGCTCGACTATTGCGGACTTGCCTGTATGTGCGAAGAGGACATCAAGATGTTAGGCGACCAATTCGGTTTTCATGACTACGACAACGAGTGGCAGCAGTACGCCAAAATGCCAAAGGACGACCGTCCGTGGTTCTTTTGGTTCCACATTTGCGACATCGTGAGCAGCCGTGGACTTTGATTGAAAGTTGAAAATCTTGTCTGATAGTTCACCCGATAGTTTAACCCTCAAAAATCAGAAAGGAGATTGCTATGGCACGAGAGTATTATGCCCAGCGGCAGAATCCCGACGGCACTGTCACCCGATACCGTACCGAGGACAGATACTGGCAGGGAAGAGCCTCAAGCATGGGTGCAGCCAGCCGCCGCCGTCCACGTATACTTGGATAATAGCCAATGACGCAGCGAAAGCGGCAATGTGAAAGGCATTGTGGTGTTTCTGTGTAGCACCGCAGCCTTTCAAACAATGCCACAACGACACTCCACAGACAAGGAAACAAGCACAAAACCGCCACAGAGCCACAGAACCGCCCCACAGAGCCACGAACAGACCCAAAGACGATAAACCGACCACCCAAACCAAGAAAACGCCCACAGAGGACAAAAGAAACGCAAAAATCAACAGCAAGGACACCCGACAGACACGACACAAGATGTTAGAACGAGCAAAAGAGATAATCCGAGACATTGCAGCCGAGACCGACAGTATCATCCTGATGCACTCCCTCTCAGGCAAGGATAGCATCGCCTTGCTCGACCTCTGCTCGCCTCATTTCAATCGAATCGTCTGCGTGTATATGTACGTCATTCCCGACCTCGACCACATCAAGCCATACCACGCCTACGCCGCCAACAAGTACTCAAACGCCGAATGGATGCAGGTGCCGCACTACGGACTCTACTCCTGGATTAAGTACGGCTACATGGGCATAAAGAAAAACCAGAATCAAAGGCTGTGGAAACTCGCCGACATCATAGACAAGGTGAGGGAGCGGACTGGCGTGGTATGGGCTTGCCTCGGATTCAAGCAGACCGACAGCCTCAACCGCCTGTTGATGCTCCGTTCCTACAAGGATGGCAAAGAAAGTATCTGCCATGCCGGAAAGAAGTTCTATCCGCTTTCGACATACACCAACAAGGAGGTGCTGGAGTACATCAGCCGTAGCAATCTCAAAGCCCCCGAATCCTACGGCGGTGGCGGGCAGAGTTGCGGTTGCGACGTGAGCGACTACAACTACCTCAAATATCTCCAGCAGCATTATCCCACAGACCTCGAAAAGATATACACCAAGTTCCCACGAACCCGATTCATCATCGCAGAACATGAGCAAGCAAGACAATAACACAGACGGCAACGCCAGCAAGACCCCCACGACCACCAAGGCGAAGAAACAGCCGAAGGAAATCAAGCAGAGCGTGACGCAGGACATCCACCGCAGCGAGATTGTCCTCAACCCATACAACCCCAAGCGGCACACCGACAGGCAGGTCAAGCAGCAGGTGGCAAACATCAAAGCCAACGGCTACCTCGGCGGCATAGTGTGGAACCGCACCACGGGCAACCTTGTGGACGGACACCGCCGAGTGCAGGCGCTTGACATCATCCACAAGTACGACGGCACACCAGCCACGGACTACACGCTGAAGGTGGAGGTGGTGGAGTTCGACAAAAAGACAGAACTTGAACAGCTCACCTATATGGCCATCGGCAACAGCAAAGCCGACTACAACCTCGTGGCACAGTATGCCGACCAAATAGACGCAAAAGCTGTTGGACTGTCGGACGAGGACTACGCACAACTGCAATCCCTCATAGTGTCGGCCTCCGACATTGCTCCCATCCAGGACTACGGGGCAGACTTCCTCACCGCACCCCAGCAGCCGACAGAGCAGCCCACGCAACAGCCTCTGCACTCCCTTGACGGCAGCGAGAGAACATTTGACGAGATAGCCGAGCAGAGGGCAACACAGCCGCACGCCAGCAAGGAAGAGATACAATCCAAGAAAAGGCTCAACACCGAGACATCCGACAACCGCAACGCAGAGGGTGCGGCTTACATCATGCTCCAGTTCAACGACCCCGACCGCCTGGCGGATTTCTGTGACGCAACAGGCTACAGGCTCACCTCATCAATGATAATCGACGGAGAAGAGTTTATGCAGAAACTTGGACTATAACACCATACCAACACCCCCAAAGATATGCCAAGCAGACCATACAAAAAGCCATCTCTCAAACGCTTCATGGAAACCCTCAAAAAGACGGGCGGACACCTCACCAATACCGCTGCAATCCTCGGCGTAGACCGCTCCACGCTGTGGGAGTGGGCAAAGAACGACCCCGAATTTGAGAACGCCGTCCGTGCCAGCCGAAAGAAGATGCTCGACGATGCTGTCATGACCGCCAACATCGTGGCACTCGGCATACCTATCAAAGACCCGCAGGGACGTGTCGTGGGCTGGGAGCAACCTCCCGACTCCTCGATGCTGCGGTATCTGATGTCCACCCTCGGCAAGGACGAGGACTTCGGCGAGGAGGTGACTCTCCACCACACCACCGACGAGGGCGTGGACATAGCACGCTGGATTGACAAAGAGATTGAGGAGAAACAGCGCAACGCCCGAATGAACGAGAAATGATTGCTTCGGTTGCATAGGCTGGCGACTTGCACCGCCAGCAGCCCCGCACGGCTCACGCTCCTTTCCTGTGAAAAACAAGTTTTCAAATGCCGTGTCGGGGCTTTCTTTTTATTTTCCTCAAAAAAAAACATTAAAAAAGTTTCCTAAATAGGAAATATTTTGTATCTTTGCAACATCAAACACTAATAAAAGATGAACCCAAAAGTAATATATCTTAAAGACGCACAAGACTTTATCGGCTCTTTACCCGACAAGGTAAGACGCAAGATATTCTTCAATGCCGACTTGGTGTGTGGCGGTGTGAAAGACACCCGTCTTTTCAAGAAACTTGAAGGGTCAGATATATGGGAACTTCGCACGGAATACAGCGGCAACGAGTACAGGCTGTTCTCGTTTTGGGACACACGAACCGAAACGTTGATTGTGGCCACCCACGGGATAGAGAAAAAGACCCAAAAGACACCACGGAAAGAGATTGCAAAAGCAGAACAAATCAGAATCCAGTACTTCAAAAAATAACAGATATGGAAGCAATGACACAAGAGCAGATGCTCGACAAATATGTTGGAAAGAAAGGCACTCCCGAAAGAGAAGAGTATGATGCGGAAGTCCGCAAGGCTCTCGATGACTACCGCATCGGCGAGGCCATAAAAGCGGAGCGAAAAAAACAGGGCTTGACCCAAGAGCAGCTCGGTGAGCGTATGGGCGTACAGAAAGCCCAGGTGTCGAAGATTGAGAACGGCAAAAGCCCCGCCTACTCCTCAATCCTCCGTGCGTTCAAGGCTCTCGGTGCAAAGACCGCCAGCATTGACCTCGGCGAAATGGGCAGGGTGGCTCTTTGGTAAACGGCTGCTATCATGGACGGCAAAGACCCCATATCCACTCCCGACAAGATGTCCGAACTGATGGGCGGCAGCTCCACAGACGAAGCCACCATTGGCAAGCTGCTGGCAGAGTTTGGCATGAGACACGCCGCCGACATAGTGTCCGGCAACACGACAGCTGCAAAAGAAGAGTTTGAGCAGATACAGAAACTCTTCCCCTCAACCAATACACAGTAGAACACGGCAAACCATACCGCCAAGTCATACCCAAACCAGCCTGGTATATCACAGCCCATTCCCTCATCGGAGCGGGCTTTTCTTATGCCCATTCGTAGGAGTTTCGGAAATTCGTAATTTCTACGAACTCCTTTCGTAGTTTCTGCAAACCCGATTCCAGCATAGGAGGACAGTCGCCCTGCGATGACTCGGCGATGGTTCGGTGTGGGTTCTTTCTCCCCTCTGCTTACTGTGCCCTCTTGTCGTTTGACTTCTGTATCGACTCCAGACAGGCTTTCTGTGCCGACACAACGCCCTGAATGTTTTCGTCCGTTACGAAGCCGGAGTTTGCAAGGCTCTCGGCAAGACCGCGCAGGAATGCCTCGTCGAACCCAAGGGTGGAGTACTCCTCCCACAGCCGTTCAAACAGCCTTTGCTTCATCACAGTGCCTTGATGTAGAGTTCTATCTCCTCTCCACAGTGGGGGCAGCGCAGCACCTTGGCGTTCTCCTCCGCTGGACGATTGCCACCTGTCAGCAATTCAAATTCCTCGGGCGATGCAAGAAGTTGGGACACGGAAACCCCCAAGGCATCAGCAATATTTGACAGCGTAGAGAGTTGGGGATTATTCTTCCCCAATGTCATACTTAAAGAATTGTCAGTCACTCCAATTTTCTCTGCCAGTTGTCTCTGTGTCACGCCGTGTAACTTGCACAGTCTTTTAACATTATTCTTTATATCCATACAATGTATGATTTAATTTTCTGCTGCAAAAATACAAAATAAAATTGAAACATCAGTAAAAATATAGAGAAAAATATAAATCATACTGTTAAAAATCAATTTTTATTTAATTTGCAAACATCTAATTTTCAACTATAATTTACAACTGCAAAAGTTAAAAATCAATATTAGATGAAAATATATTTCATCATATTAAATAATAGTTGTATCTTTGCATCGAAATTCAAAAACAAAATAGAATATTCAACAATATAAATACAACAAAGATGAAAACGCAGGATTTATCAAACATTATGCAGACCGCCTGGCAGTTTGTGAAACGCAACGGGATGACCCTCTCTGACGCTCTCAAGACAGCGTGGCGCAACTTCAAGCTTCGTGTGGCAATGAAGAGCCACATTGTTAAATTCTACTTTCAGAAAGTGGACGGCAGTATCAGAGAGGCATACGGCACACTTTCCGTGGCGTTGATACCGCCCACCAGCGACGGCAACCCACGGCAGAAAAACGACACCGTGCAGACCTACTACGACAGCGAGCGGCAGGGCTGGCGGTGCTTCAAGAAAGCAAACTTAATCAGCATTGTTTAACCCATAAAAACCAAAAAAGATGAGCAACAAAACCAACACCACAGCGGCACAGCAGACCGCAACGGCAACCACCAATCTGTCGAACCGCACCAAGGCGGCGATTGAACTCTATCGTAGAGCCTACCTGCTCTTTGGCGACATACTCGAATTCAACGCCATATTCCAAAAAGAGGACAAAGCGGGCAAGATGGAATCCTATTTCCACGACCTCGAAGATGTGGGCAACGACCTCGTCAAAGACCTGCAAGACACGATAGGAATTTCAGTCGTATGCGACCAAGAGGCAGAACTTGAAGACGTCCCCTCAACCCTGCTCTACGGCATCACCAAAAATGAACAATAACCCCCAAGCACCCCCAGCAAGATGAAAACGGCAAGAGAACAGGCGCAAGCCATAATGAAAGAGAAATCCACGAAAGCCGAGAAGAGGGAAAAACTTCTCAAAATCGGGCTTACCGAGACCGACATTCAGAACCTATTCTTCACCGAGCGGATGGTGGCACGGCAGGAACTGAAAGCGGCGGCAGCGGACAGGGCAAGACAGCAGCTCCTCGCCTCGTACACATTCGGCGTGGAAATTGAGTGCTGCAACGCACGACCCAACATAATCGGCATCATCGCCAGCCGTCACGGGCTGGACTTTCGCCACGAGGCGTACAACCACAACGACAACCGCAGCCACTACAAACTCGTTCCCGACAGCTCAATCCACGGCAACGACCCAATCGAATGTGTCAGTCCCATACTCAAAAACGGCAAGCAGGGTTTCGACAGTCTCAAGGCGTGTTGCAGCACCCTCACCGAGGCAGGTGCAAGGGTGAACCGCTCCACAGGACTGCACGTCCACATCGGCGGCAACATCAGCGAAAGGCAGTATTGCAACGTATTCGCCAACTACTACCACCTTGAAGCAGTCGTCGATTCATTCATGGCACCCAGCAGACGAAGCGGCAACCACTACTGCAAGCCCCTGCACGGCAACATCAGCGAGAGCGAACTGACCGCAGCCACAACAGCCCGTGACATCTGCAACGTGTTCGGCGGCGACCGCTACTACAAAATCAACGCCACCGCCTGGTCACGCCACCACACAATCGAGTTTCGCCAGCACCAAGGCAGCACCAACTACGACAAAATAGCGGCGTGGGCTCGTTTCTGCATCAAACTCGTTCATTGGTCTGCCGAGAACCGTCTGACCGCCCCTGTTGCGTCAATCAACGAAATCGAGTTTCTGACCGCCGAGGAAAAGGCTTACTTCAGCAGCCGTTCCCAAGCCCTTGCAGCCCTCTAATCGGGGCTGCATCGGCACAGCACGGACACCAACCCACAACCAACAGAGAAGAGCCAAAAGAACCGCAAAAACCACCCCAAGAAAAAGACGCACCACAATGGAAAAAGCAATCGAGATTATCAATGCAGACTTGACCGACTGCACGACCCTTGAAGAAATCATCCGAGCCATCATCGGACAATAACACCAACCCCCAAAAAACATAGACATGTGCTGCATACTTTACGTTCCATCGGGCATTAAGATTCCCCCGACAAACACACTCAAAGCCATTCACAGAGCCAACCCTCACGGCATAGGATTTGCAGACGCAGAGGGGAACCACGGCAAAACGCTCGACCTCTCCTGCTTCCTGCAAGCCATCAAAAAGCGACACAAGGACGCTGCGTGTATAATACATTTTCGCCTTGCCACACATGGCTCTATCAGTGAAAAGAACTGCCACCCTTTCCACGACCCAGCCACGGGCATTTGGTTCGCCCACAATGGCGTTCTGCCCATCCCCTCCCACGACGATATGACGGACAGCGAGATATTCTTCAGAGAGGGCTTTCTCAACGCCCTTGACAACAGCCGGCTCAGTTTCAACGACCCCGAACTATGGCGGTACGTTGAACAGGTGCGTGGCTCGTCACGGTTCATCTTTATGCGAGGCGACACCGTGGTGAAACTCGGCCAATGGCACACCAGAAACGGCGTGTTCTACTCAAACCTCAATTGGCTCTATCTCTCATATTGACCTGCATCCTTACCTTTTCATCATTGTTGAAAGCCCGCCCTCATCATTGCAGGACGGGCTTTGTTTTTTGACTGACCGACTAATCAAACATCGCATACACAGCACCGAGAATTAGACACTTTGAACGCTGGTTTTTTCCGGCACTCCTACCCAAAGCAGACAATACATTTAGAATTCTATCGGTATTAGAAATAATTCGTATCTTTGCACTCGGAAACGCACGGAGGAGGGCGTCGTGCCACCCTCGAAACTGAGGTTCTTTTTTCAAAATGTTTTCCGTATGTTTTCCAAATTGTTTTTAAATTATTGATAATCAAAATATGTTCTGTACCCACCCGAGGTACAAAGCGGCGGTCACACGACCGCCGCTTTTTTCATTAAAAGTCCCATTGTTTGAAATTAATTTTTGCAATACGGAATTTTATTCATATCTTTGCAGTACGAAAATAAAAAAGACAGCACTGCGGATAATCACCAAAACAACAACATGGGCAACAACACTGATTTCCCGATGATACGCCGAGCCAGGACCACCGTGGCTGGCAATCTTGGCGTTGACTTCGGCAGCCGCCGCACCGAAGACTACGTCTCTGTGCTTAACCTCGCCGCCAAGGCGGTGGGGGCTGTGCCCAACATGGGCGTGTATGCCGACATCAACAACATAACGTACCACCCCATGCTTAAGGTGGAGACCACGGAGCACTACATAAAAGTCGACACCCACAACGTGGAGTCGCCACGGAAGTCCAAGACCAGAAAGAGCAACATATCCACCATAGGGCAGCTGAACCTCGACACCCTTGCAGGCGACATTGGAAAAAAGGTGGAAGGAATACTCGACGGCACTATAGAGAACCACCAATGCAGCCCTACCGAAGTGTGCATCGAATGCCGCGGCACTGGTCATTGCCGCGAGTGCGACGGGACGAAACACCATAAATGCAACATGTGCCACGGGAGCGGCGACTGCCATGTGTGCAACGGCGATGGCATTGTGGAGTGCGACGTATGCAGAGGGCTCGGCGACTGCCCTTACTGCCACGGCACAGGGCTGTCTGACGAGACCTGTCCCCAATGCGGCGGTAGCGGCAAGACCACCGACCCCGAGACCCACCGCAAGGCGAAATGCCCCACTTGCAACGGACACGGCGTCATGCCATGCCCTCGCTGCGCCACATCAGGCAACAAAAAACCGGGCAAATGCCCCATGTGTCTCGGCAAAGGCGAGATACAGTGCAGCGCATGCAATGGAAAGGGCAAATGCCATGTGTGCAATGGCAAGGGGCACACACAATGCAACACCTGCAATGGCACCGGCAAATGCAACATGTGCAATGGCACCGGCAATCTTAAATGCCCACGCTGCGAAGGCAGCGGCTGGTACCAGACCTACACCGCATACACCGCCGAGCACTCGACGAAACAAGAGACGTGGGTGAGCAGCCGGAACTATGAGAAGCTGTTGCTACAGGCGCAAGGGCGAAGCCTCTTCTCCGGACGCCTGAAGAAATGGCAGAAGGACAACATTTTGGAGTACGACCACACAAACAGACTCCACGCCTCGGTTGACTCGGTTGGCGGCAACATTGGCGTCTTGGATGAGTTCCTTGCCGACCACGAAAAAGGCATAAAGAAAAAATACGGCATCCGCTATGCCATGGAAGCCGAGGTGACCTTTGTACCGGCAGTGCGCATTGACTTCGTGCTGGAGCAGGTACCCCACAGCATGGTGATACTCGGACACAACGGCGTGATGGCCTACGACTCGCTGCCAGGCAAGCTGGCACAGTACCGTGTAGGGCTCTTCAAACGCATTGGCATGACCTTCAACCGCCGCCAGCGGCACATGGAATACATACGGCTGGCCGCCTACATTTTCCAGACCGACGGCCACGCACTCGAAGAGAGCCGCCTGCTCAACGCCTTTGTGCGGCAACTGGGCTACCGCCCGGCTAAAACAAAACGGCTCCTCAAAGACCTGGAGATATACGACAACGACATGGACTACCCCGAGCTGCGCGAGGAGATAAAACACCTGCTGGCGTCGCGCCGCGTGCTCACCTTCGCTTGGCACTGCATGGAACGCGACGGACGAGTGTCGGAACGCGAGCAAAAGCTATGGCATCAGCTCGTGGCCGAGTTCGACATGTCCGAAAGCGAGCTGGAGCCTCTGAAACGCAACGCCGCACGCTATGCATTGCTCAGCGACGAAGAAATTGTTGAAGAATACCTGCGTAAATGACAAAGATAATCTGTACAAGCGACTGGCACCTTGGCAACATATTCCACAAGATGGACCGCCTGCCCGAGCAGCAACACTTCCTTGACTGGCTTGAGCAGACCATTGTAGATGTGCGCCCCGACGCCCTGCTGGTTGCCGGCGATGTGTTCGACACCAGCAACCCCTCGGCAGCGGCCCAGTCGCTGTATTACGACTTCCTTGACCGCGCCACGTCGCTGCTGCCCTCCATGCAAATCATCATCACCGGTGGCAACCACGACTCGGGCAACCGCCTCGAAGCACCGCGCCTGCTGCTCGCACGCCACAAGGTGGAGGTTCGCGGCAGCGTGCAGCGCCAACGCATAGCCACCGACGACGGCTACCGCACCAGCCTACTTTACGACGACCTCATCATACCCGTCACCGCAGCCGACGGCACCACGCAAGCCGCGGTGGTGGCCCTTCCCTACCTCCGCCCCGACCAACTGCCGGGCTCATCCTACTCCGCAGGCGTGCGACAAGTGCTGCAAGACTCATGCACACGAGCCCGCTCCCTATACCCTGAAGTGCCAGTGGTGATGATGGCCCACATCTATACCAGTGGAGCCGAGATAGCCAACGGCTCTTCGGAGCGCATAGTGGGCGGACAGGAGCAGGTGGACTTCGGACCGTGGCCCGACCACCCTGACTACCTCACCTGCGGACACATCCACAAACGTCAACCCATTGCCGGCACCTCGTGGGCTCGCTACAGCGGCAGCACCCTTCCCATGTCGTTTGCCGAACGCGACTACCGCCACGGCGTAGACCTCCTATTGCTGGAGCAGGGCATGCCTCCACGCATAGAGTTTATTGAATATGAGGTACAACACCCGCTTGTCAGCCTGCCTCGCCAAGGCGGTGCCGACATCGACACCCTTCTGAAACTCATCGCCGAACTCCCCGACCGCCAAGGCAACACCCTCTCCGACCGCTGCCTGTACCTTGAACTGAACCTGACCGCCGATGTTGTCGACGACAACACCATACAGCGCATGGAAGCCGCCGTGGCGCGCAAAGATGCAGTGATATGCCGCGAATGCAGGATAATGCCCGACATAGATGTGCCCTCGTTCAACGGGGGCGAACGCTTTGCGTCGATGGACGATGTGCTCAACCGCGACCCTCTCGACGCACTTATTGAATGTTTCGAGCTCAAAAACGGCAAAGGCTCTCTCGGCGAACGCCGCACTGCCATGCTGCGCGAATTGGTCAACAGCATCAACGGCACATCGAGCGAGACAGCAAAGGAAGGAGGCGCAATATGATACAATTCCTCCGCCTCGAAATAAAAAACCTCGCCTCGCTGCAAGGCGACACTCCGCATGTGATAGACTTTGAGCGGCCGCCGCTGGCCGACTGCCATATCTTCTCTATTGTGGGTCCCACCGGCAGCGGCAAATCGACCATACTCGACGCCATCTGCCTCGCCCTCTACGGCAACACACCGCGCTACACCCTCGGCAAAAGGCAGCAAGGCAAGATAAACATCATTGGCGGCGGCGACGAGAACGAGAGGTACCGCCTTGCACCCACCGACCCGCGCAATATACTTACCAACGGCAAACACAACGGTTTCAGCAAACTCACCTTCGCCACAGGCGACGGCAAGATTTACCGCGCCGAATGGCATGTGGAGTTCAAACGACTGCAATACGCGCCAGTGGTACGCCGGCTCTACCTGCTGACCGACGGCGCGGAGCAGGAACAGGACAAGGATCTGCTCGCCTCGCTGCTCGGCATTGACTTCAAGCAGTTCCTGCGCACCGTGCTCATAGCTCAAGGAGCCTTCGCCGAACTGCTCAACGAGAGCGAGGACAACCGCTACCAGCTCCTTGAAAAACTGGTGGGCAACGACGCAGCCTACAAACATATAGGCGAAGTGATTGCCGCCCGCAAGAAGGCTGCCAACGATGCATACATCACCCTCGATGCAAGCTGCAAGAGCCTCGAAAACAGCACCCTCGAAAAAGAAGAGCTCGACACTCTGAACCAAGAGATTGCACAACTCACCGAGGCCGAGAAAAACATTGACCAGGAGAGAGTGAGCGTCACTAAAGCCCTCGAATGGCACGAGCAGGAGAAGAAACACCGCCAGAACCTCGTCACCTACACGGCAAACCTCTCGGCGGCACAAGCCGCTGTCGACAACCTCAAGGCCGACAGCATCCAGCTACAACTGCACGACGCCACAGCCGATGCCGTAACAATTGTCCGGCAAGGACGCGACCAGCATAAAGCCTTGGCAGACCTACAGACTCAGCAGGCCGAAAAGCAGGAGCAACTGGCACAGAAAAGCAACGAATACAACAACGCCACACAACAACTGGCGACCCTCCAACAGGCGGCAGCCCTTGCTGCGGAGCAGGTACAGATAATGTCACCTCATATAATATCCGCACGCAAAATACTGGCACAGATAGAGGTGGAAAGCAGGCATCTCAAACAGCTGACCGACGACGCCAACCGCACCAAGGATGAGGCCAACCAAGCCAACATAGCCCTTGAAAACAACCGCAAGCAGTGCAGCGAGGCCGAAAAAGACGCTGCCAATGCCAGAAAAAAACTCGACGAGCTCAACGCCAACATAGCGGCACGCAGGAAAGAGCTTGCCGAGGCCGAGGACAAAGCCCGCAAGCATCTGGACGAGATACGCAACAGCACAAAAGGTATAGACGGCGAACAGCTGCAAAAGGCCTTCAACAACGCAGTAGCCGACACTAACGACATAGCCAACGCCCTGCGTATTACCGCCGACATCTCTCTGAAAGAGAGCGCCAAGCAGAAACTCACCACCGGACTTGCCGAACTCGACAAACGACAAAAAGAAACGAGCGCACGGCTGCAAACGCTCAACATCGACAGCCTCGAAAAAGAGGTGGAGACACTTACCCAGACCGTCACCCTTATGGAGAGCGAGAAGTGGCAAAGCCACCGCACCGCTCTTGCCGATGGCAAGCCCTGCCCGCTCTGCGGCTCCACCTCGCACCCCTACGCCGCCGATGCCGAATACCGCGAAGCCTCGTCGCAATTAAAGCAACTACTTGAGAATAAACGCGAAACACTCAAAAACCAACGCGATGAGAAGGATTCTCTCATCAGAGAGAGAGTCGTCAACGAAAACTCCGCAAAGGCAGACACCGAAAGGCTCTCAAATCTGAATACCGAACTCGACGGCTTGACCAAGGAATGGCAGCCCCTGTCAGAAAGGCACCCAAAATGGCAACAGAACCCCGCGCAACTGCAACAGCTGCAACACGAGCTAGAGGAGAATAAGCGTCTGCTTGGCAACAAACTGGAAGCCTACGGCAAAGCCGTCAAAGAGACGGCAAGCAGACAACACATAGTGGACCAAGCCGCCGATAGAGCCAAACAATACGAGCAACTGTCGGCCAATGAGCTGAGAGCAGCAGAAGAGACCTTGCAGCTTTACACTACACGCATCGCAGCCCTCAAGGGTGCCACCGAAGGGCTTGTCCAACAGGCCGCCGGCAAGCAAAAAGCCGCAGCAGAGGTAGAGCAGACCCGCTCCCAAAAGGAACTCCTCATAAAAGAGGAACAAAAGGCTGTAGTGGCAGAGATAGGCAACAACCAACCCGACACTCTTGAAAAACAACTTGCCCAAGCACGCGAAGAGGCGGAGAAGGCTGTGGACAAACACAAAAAAGACCTCACACAACTCGCCACCGACCGCGGCGAAATAGAAGGCTCCATTAAAACCCTTGCCGAAAAAATAGACACGGGCACGAAGACACTCCAGGAACTACGCACAAGCCTCAACAGATGGCTCGACGACTACAACGCCACACACGACAACCCGCTGTCGGCCACCAACATCACCACCCTGTGCGACGCCACAACCAACTGGGAGCAGCTTCGCAACAGACTGCACGACCTGTCGACCTCGCTCACCGCCGCACAGACCACCCTCGCCAACGAGCAGCAGGCTCACTCGCAGCACCAACAGCAACGACCGCAGCAGGAAGAAGACTGGCTCCTGCAACGGCAGCAAGAGCTCGCCTCGCTGAGCCAGCGAGACACACTCATTGCCAAGCAGGCCCGCCTCAAACAGCACAACGACGCCATGCAGCAGATGGGGCAACTCGCCGACAAGACACTACAGGCAAAGACCCTCCTCGACGACTGGAACGCCATATACGCCGCCGTGGGCAACACCGAAGCCAAAGACCTGCGCAAGATTGCCCAGTGCTACACACTGCGCTTCCTTGTGGAACACGCCAACGCCGAGATACGCAAGTTCAGCGACCGCTACCAGCTGGAACAGGTCAAAGGGTCTCTGGCCCTTAGGGTGATAGACCATGAAAGGTTCGACGAGCGACGCGACATCACCTCGCTCTCCGGCGGCGAAACTTTTGTGGTGTCGCTCGGACTGGCGCTGGGCCTCGCCTCGCTCTCGTCGGGCAACGCCTCCTTTGCCAACCTCTTCATCGACGAGGGATTTGGAACCCTCGACCACGAAAACCTCGCCACTGTCATTGCCGCACTCTCCGCCATGCAGTCGCAGAAAGGCAAGAAAGTAGGCGTAATATCCCACACCGAAGGCATGTCCGAAGGCATCCACACGCGCATCCGCGTGGTGCGCGAAGGCACCGGCGGCTCCAGCCACATAGAATTAGAATAAGAAAAAAATAAAGAAACACACTATAACGTTATAACGAAATAACGCGATAACGAAACAAAACCAAAACGCGATAACAAAAAAATGCAAGAGCTGATATTTGCCACCAACAACCAGCATAAACTCCGCGAGGTCCGCGCAATGCTCGACGGCATAGCCACCGTGCTGAGCCTCGGCGACGCTGGACTGCATGGCGAGATACCCGAGACCGCCGACACCCTGCAAGGCAATGCCGAACAGAAAGCCCAATGGGTGTGGCAGCGAACCCACAAGGCATGCTTTGCCGACGACACCGGGCTGGAAGTAGAGGCCCTCGGCGGTGCTCCGGGGGTGTACAGCGCACGCTACGCCGGCGAGCACTGCTCCTTCGACGACAACATAAACAAACTGCTTGCAGCCCTCGACGGCCACGACAACCGGCGCGCCGACTTCCGCACCGTGGTATGCCTCATAGAAGCCGACGGCTCCCAACGCTTTTTTGAGGGACGCGTCGACGGCGTCATACTGCGTGAACGACTGGGGACCGACGGGTTCGGCTACGACCCCGTGTTTATGCCCGACCGGTTTGCCGTGAGCTTCGCCGAGATGCCCGCCGACGTGAAAAACGCCATAAGCCACCGCGGCATGGCTGTGAAAAAACTTGCCGAATACCTGAGACCATGAAATACCTTCCTGTACACCCCCTCGAAATACGCTACGGCGGCTCGGAGTCGAACTCCGGCGTTCTCATGCTGCTGCAACCCGACACAAGCCGCTACATACCCATACTCATCGGTGCCCAGGAAGCCCAGTCTATACTTATGGCCGCCGAAGGCAAGAAAGCCAAGCGCCCCATGCCTCACGACCTCATAGAGGCTATCTGCGACGCCTTCGACCTGCACATCACCTCTGTCACCATCGACAAGTTCGAGGAAGGGGTGTTCTACGCCACAATCCACATGAAGGACACCTTTGTGGAGAAACACATCGACTGCCGCACCAGCGACGCCGTGCTCCTCGCACTGCAGAACCAAATAGAGATACTCATTGCCGAGAGCGTGCTCGACGAGACTGGCGTGGACGTGAACCAGCTTGCAGGAAGCCCCGCCGCCCAAAACCCACGCGAGGAACGCTCCATGCTCGAAGACCTGCTGCGCGAAGCCGAAGAACGCGAAGACTACGAACGCGCCGCAGAGATACAAAGCCGCCTCGACAAACTCGACAACCCACTGTCGGAAAACGAAGAATAGATACCTACACCTCCTGTCACGACTGTTGCGACGGCTCCCATCGCCACCTCTCACTGCAAACCAATGAAAACCCTAAAGACCTACATACTGCCCATTGCCATTGTCGCCGCACTGCTGCTACACAATGTATGCTACGCCGTAGCCCCGCTGGCGCCGGTACTCATCTTCTGCATACTGCTGCTCAACTTCTCGGCCATCAACCTGAAGCAGCTGCGCCCCCGCATCATAGACCTCTGGCTTATCCTCTTCCAACTCATCGTCAGCA
Organism: Bacteroidales bacterium; assembly: GCA_017454015.1. Taxonomy (GTDB): domain Bacteria; phylum Bacteroidota; class Bacteroidia; order Bacteroidales; family P3; genus Colimorpha. Next base: position 43,380 of record JAFTDW010000035.1, read on the forward strand.
TGGCAGGCTTTCTGCTGTTCAGGCTGTGCGGTGCCAACCCTGTGATAGCCTATGGCTTCTTGCTTGCCGTGCTGTGCCCCGTGGCCGCCTCGTCGCCAGTGGTGGGTTGCCTGCTGGGCGCCGACCGCAACACCATGACCACCTACACCATTGTGGGCAACATTGTCATATCGGTAGCGGCTCCAGCCTACTTCTCGCTTCTGCACGTACAGGAGGACTTCTCGTTCCTGCAGTCATTCTGGGCTATCCTGTGCCGCATTGGACCCACCCTTGGCCTGCCCTTCTTCGTGGTGTGGCTCTTGCAGACGGCGTGGCCACTCGGCGCCGCCTTCCTGCGCCGGTGGCACGGCATATCGTTCTACCTCTGGGCAGTGGCGCTGCTCATAACCCTCGGACAGACTTTCCACTACCTCTTCAACAACCCCACGGCTCCCTCTCTGCTCGTCATTCTGGGGCTGCTCGCCCTTGGCGTATGCTTCATGCAGTTCGCCCTCGGGCGGCGCCTTGGCGCCGCCTACGGCGACAAGATCAGCGGAGGGCAGCTCCTCGGACAGAAAAACAGCGCCATGGGCATCTGGATGGCCAACACCTACCTCGATCCACTGACTGCCGTGACCATGGCGTTCTACTCCATATATCAAAACATCTTCAACAGCTACCAGCTCTGGCAAAAGAACCGTGCAACAAATAATTGAGATACTGCTTCTCGCCCTTGCCCTCTGCATTGACTCGCTCGTCGTCTCCACCAGCTGTGCCCTCGCCAACACCATACGGCGGCGGCGCGCGTTGCTCATCGCCACCACCTTCGCCCTGTTTCAGGGTGCCTTCCCGCTCCTCGGCGCACTCCTCGGCATCTCCTTCCAGCATATCATCGAGGCTGTCGACCACTGGATAGCCTTCGGACTCCTCGCGATAGTGGGCGGTAAGATGATACTCGACGCCATACGCAACGACCCCGCGGCGCACAACCTCGACATCAGCCGTTTTGGCATCATCTGCCTCCTTGCCATCTCCACCAGCATTGACGCCTTCACCGTGGGCATTGGCATGGGCCTGCAGTGGCAGCTCGGCACCATACTCCTCGCCGTAGCCGTCATCGGCATGGTAACCTTTGCCGCGGCCATGCTCGGCATCTTCCTCGGCAGCCGCCACATCCCCGTGCCCCAGCGATGGGCTTCGCTGTTCGCCGGCATAGTGCTCATAGCCCTTGGAGCCCACACACTCTGGACTCACCTCGGATAACAAGAATGCATTATCACCAGGAGAGAAAACCCCTAAAAAGTAAACTTTGTAATAACCATCTTGAATGCCATGAAAACGAATGTCATCACAAGTCTATCCCTGCTCTTTGCCATCACAATACTGGTTTGCCACTCATGCACTATGAACGACAAACTCTCAAAAGGGCACAGCCGTCCCTCTGACAAACAGATACAGGCAGATTTAGACAGTATCTGCGCCGAAGGTTATAAACTGTATGTTGCCGACAGATTTAACTGGATAGCCTCCGACTCAGCCCTCGCCCACTATGACATTGAAGACTTCGGTGCCAACATGATATGGCAGCCTTCCGACACGGTATGGAGCGCTTTCTTCACCGACAAAGAGGTAATGTCATGCGTCTATGAGCTACGCTACAACACCGCCACCGATGAATGGAAATCACTGCATAGCAAACGTTTATTATCAAATACAGAGCAACAGCTGCTCAAAGACAAATCCATTATGTACAGAAATGCGTTTTCCCTCTATGGCGATAGTATAAGGTACAACAGCGAATACGGGCAACCAAACATTGACATTGTACGCATAAACGACCATACCATCAGGATGTATATCCTTCAAGGCTGCGAACGTCCCAACATCATCCCATTTGGCAACGACTATAGCATCGACTTGGACAACAACTACAACGTTACAGCTTTTCGTCGCTACCATCGTTCTTTCATACCCATACCAACCGTAGTTGAAGACGGCACGCCTACACAAAATGCTACACACTCCCATCTAAAGGACAACCCTTACATTACACCTACCGATATTTGCAACTTTCTGTTATACCGAGGCTCAATGACTCAGACCTTCGTTCTAAGCACTGCCCTCAACGGCATTATTATCTACAACGCAGAAAACAACAAGGCCATATTCCTCTCGCATGAGGTGATAGAAAAGATTCAGAAAAGAGAGCATTGACAACTCAACTACATACGCGTAGACGCATCACACATTCTAAGCGGGGAATATGTTGATTTGGCGGTGGGGCGAAAAGACTTCGTATCTTGTGCTCAATACCTTACCATAGCAGCGGCAGGAGGCGTTTGCGTGGGTGTGCCGCCATCTCGGCAGGGAACTGCTCAGTGTAACTCTTGTTGATACGCGCTGCGCGGGGTGCGAGGTTGGCAAAGGTCCACAGCACAAACACCACACCGGAAGCCGACCATGTGAGCAGGGCGAAGCCCGTCCACTCGACGAGCTCGCCGAAATAGTTGGCACTGGTCACATAACGGTACACTCCGCCGTCGGGCAGGTAGTGGCGGCTGTCACCGGGCTTGCGCAACGCACGGATGACACTGTCGGAGTGGTGGTTGATGGCCATGCCCATAAGAAACACCAGCAACCCCACCCAAAAGATGGGCGAGTGGAGCCAGCCGCAGAGCTGCATGGCTCCACGCTGGCAGTAGAAGAGCCAGCCTGCCTGCATGAATGCGTTGACGCTGTTGAACAACGCTCCCATAGCCACTATGGCCAGCGGCATACGGCTGCTGCCACGCAGCAACATAGGGAATACAAAACTGCGATGGAAATAGTGCAGCTCGAAGAGCAAAAAGGCAATCCACGCCACCGCACTGCGTGTACCCGACAGCACGAACAGCAACGCCATGACGATGAATGCCGGAGCCTCCATAAGCACCCACCCGAGGCGGTTGCCCACAGAAAGCCCCCAGCGGCTGTTGTAGAACTTGCCATAGCCCGCATCGATAAAGAAGAGGCACACGAAAACGAACAAGGCTATCACAGCCATGACGGCCATGAGCCACTGCAACGACAGCTCGCTAATCATCTGGCTATTCGCAGTTGAGCAGGTAGTAGTTCTTCTTGCCTTTCTGTATGAGGATGCAGCCACAAGGCAGCACGTCGGAGGCGGAGAGACGGCACTCCTCCCCCACCTTGGCCTTGTTGACGGATATAGAGTTCTGCTTCAGCTCGCGCCGTATCTCGCCCTTGGAGGCGAACATACCTGTCTCGGCGGCTATGTCTATAAGGCTCTTGCCGTCGCCTTCGAGCTGGCTGCGCGAGATGTTGAACTGAGGAACACCCTCGAATATGCCGAGCAACGTGTCGCGGTCGAGTTGGCTGAGTTGTTCGGTGGTGCCTTTGCCGAAGAGCAGCTCGGTGGCCGCTATGGCGCTGTCGTACTCTTTCTGCCCGTGCACACGTATGGTGATGTCGCGCGCAAGGGCTTTTTGAAGCACTCGGTTCTCGGGGCGTGCGGCATGTTCCTGCTCCAAAGCCTCTATCTCTTCGCGGCTCAGGAGTGTGAAGATGCGTATGTAGCGCGCGGTGTCCTCGTCGGCGCAGTTAAGCCAGAACTGGTAGAACTTGTAGGGGCTGGTCCTTGCGGGGTCGAGCCACACGTTGCCACCCTCGGTCTTGCCAAACTTGGTGCCGTCGGCCTTGGTGATGAGCGGACAAGTAAGGGCGTAGGCCTCACCGCCTTCCACGCGGCGTATCAGCTCGGTGCCTGTGGTGATATTGCCCCATTGGTCGGAGCCTCCCATCTGCAGGCGGCAACCCTTGGTGCGGTACAGCGTCAGGAAGTCGAACCCCTGCAGCAGCTGGTAGCTGAACTCTGTGAACGAGATGCCTGTCTCCATGCGTTTCTGCACAGAATCCTTGGCCATCATATAGTTGACGGTGATATGCTTGCCAATGTCGCGTATGAAGTCAAGAAAGAGGTAGTCCTTCATCCAGTCGTAGTTGTTGAGAATCTCCGCACTGTTGGAGGCGCACTCAAAGTCGAGGAAACGTTCAAGCTGATGCTTAATGCACTGCACATTGTGCTGTATCTCCTCTATGGTTAAAAGCTTACGTTCGGCAGCTTTGAATGAGGGGTCGCCTATCATGCCTGTGGCACCGCCCACCACTGCGAGAGGCTTGTGGCCGGCCATCTGCAGGTGTTTCAGCAGCATGATGGAGACCAGATGTCCAATGTGGAGCGAGTCGGCGGTGGGGTCTATGCCCACGTAGGCAGTGGTCATCTCTTTGGAGAGTTGCTCCTCGGTACCCGGCATGATGTTGTGGATCATGCCTCGCCATGTAAGTTCCTTTACTAAATTTGTATTTATCATTGTTGCTTGGTTTTCTTGGACAACTGATTATTGTTGTTTTGTGATTACGCTGATTATTAATTCGCCGTAATCCATTAAACATTAAAAAGGGGTACGGGCGAAGCCGCCGGTACCCCCTTTGTGATTTCAAGACTCACTATCGCACCACGAGTTTGGTGGTGGCGGTGTTGCGGCCAAAGTTGACATTGACAAGGTACAGACCGCGAGGCAGCGAAGAGCAGTTGAGCTCTATGTCGTGGTTGCCCTCGGCAACGACGCCCATATCGCGGCTATAGACGCGGCGGCCATTGACATCGTATACGTTGACGACGGCGCGACCAGCATCGGTCACTGTAAGCTGGAGCAGTGTACGGTCGCTTGCAGGGTTGGGGTACACCGAGACGGTGTTGTTGCCGCTCTGTACGAGACGGATACCGGTATAGTCGGACTCGTCGACTATCTCGTTGACGGTGTCGGTGACATACTTCATATCCATGAAGACGCCGCGGCCGTAGGTGGCGAAATAGAGAGCATTGGGATACTTGGTCTTGGCAAAGACATAATTCTCAGTATTGATACCCGTGTGGGTCTCAAAGCGCTGGGCCTGCAGGGCGCGGGTTTGCTGGCGTATCTGCATGACAGGGACTCCGATGAAGTCGCCATAGATGTTCCACTGCGGAGTGCCGTTGAACGAGTTGGCCGAAGCCACATAGACGCCCTCTTCGGTTCCCACGTAAACCTCGCCGGTAGTGCTCTCAACAAGTGCGCAGTACACGGGGCTTGCAGCGGTTAAATTGTGCTGTCCGTTGGTTACGGACTTGGCAACCACGGTACGTGTAGCGATATTGTTGGCATTCTTGACCAGATAGAGGTTGGGGGTGTTGGTGGTGTCGTAGCCACCGAGGGTTATGATAAGGTCGTCTTTCCCCGCGCGCGTATCAAATACCATAGATGTGATAGGACGGGTAAGCATCTTCTGGCCGTTGAACGACAAGGTGTCGAAGAGGGTGGTACGCATCATGCCGTCCCAGTCCTTGCAGAACTCAAGCTGGGCTATGACGGTCTGCAGGTTATTGGGGTTTGCCGATGTGATGTTGTACACACGCAGCACATAGTTCTCGCCGGTGGTATCGTCGACCACATTGACAAAGAGAGCGTCGGCATCATTGGATACCGCTATAGCGTGGACATGGAAACCATAGTCGCATTCGTAAATGGTGCTCCAGTTCATCTTGCGGTTCGGGTTGGGCTCCGTCTCACTCCATACCTTGCGGTGGTCGGTGGGGGTGGAGGTCATATAGACACACGACTTACCGTTTGTTTTGATACCTGTTACAAAGAGGCGGTTGCTGATAGGATTGTGCACGTAATGCTGCATCTCGTCCTTGACAACGAAGCTGTGGTCGAAGGTGTACATGAAAGGGTAGTTGAGGTGTGCCGGGCTCGGTACTCTTATGACATCGCCCCTTTGCACCCGGAAGTCGGAGCTGCCGATGCGAATTTCCTGGTTTCCACGATAGATAACACCAAGCGTGTCGATGGTGAAAGTGATACTGTCGGCAAAGCTTGTATTGTTGGTGGTCTCCCAAAGCACCATCTGCGGCACGACTTGACCATGGTTGACTTTGTCGGATGTAAAAGCACGACCTTGTGTCCAGGTCTGGGTGTTGGTATAGTCGCTGTAGTCGGCATAAGCACGACCAAAACCGGACTCTGACGACACTATCACCTCTCTGCGGCTCTGGGGTTTGAACTGCTGGAACATCGAGACCTCCACCTTTCCGCCATTGCCGTTCCACAGCACGTTGGCCATGTGGTTGCGGGCGGTGGTGTTGTCATACCATGTGTTATTGATAGAGCCGCCGTCATGGGCCATACGCGACTGGATGAATGGGCAGCTGTTCTCGCTGGCTCCGCCGATTACAGAGCCGTCGGGAGCAATGCCTATGCCATTGAACTGGGTAATGTTGAGGCCTTTGTTGAGAGCCACGAACGACGACGAAGCGTCGCTGCCCATATATACACCGCCGTCGGTGGCGATGAAATACACCGTGACACCGTACTCATGCAGTGTGAGGATTTTGTGGATGCCCGAGTGAACAAACATGCTGTTCGAATAAACGGTACCCATATAGTTGCCGCCGTTGAGCTCACTCTCGGTATAGGAGAGCTTGTTCCACTGATAGTAGGAGTTCTCCACAAAGCCCTGGCCTACCCACAGGCTGGCGCCGCCAATATAGATTTGTTTGTGGTTGGCGGGGTTGATGGCGAGAGAGCTGTTGTGCCAGCCGTTGTTGCTCTTGGTGAACGGAACAATGGTCGAGGTGGTGAGCTTGGTCCACGTCTGCTGGTTGGTGGTGAGATACACACCGCCGAGGCCGTTGAGGGTGTCGGCAACCATGGCGTAGAGATAGGTTTTGTCGCTGTGTGCCACGGCAATCTCTATACGTGAAGCGCAGCCAAAGTCGGGGTTGCTGCCGCTGATGTCAACAGGCTGCGACTCACCGGTGACGTTGCCAATCTTGAGGAGTTTATTGCCTGAGGTGAAGAAAAGCATATTGTCACTTCCCATTATCTCTATATCCTGCACAGGACCGTTGTAGACTTTTGTGGGCCTGTTCCAGTCTGCATCCGTGGTGATATTCCAGCGGAAGAGACCTTCTGTTGTGCCTGCATAGAAATAAGTGTGGCCGCCCTCCTCGAGGCAGGCGAGTTTGTTGATATAAGTCCAATCGGCATTGTTGCGGGGATTGGTCGAGGCAACGAGGGCGAAAGAGCCTGTCGAGGGGTTGTAGGTATAGAGGCCACGACCCTTGGGCGACATGAGGTTGTCGGTCACACCATGTGACAGGTAACCCTCGCCGGTGGCGATATAGATAGTGCCGTTGCTGGTGCGCAGCAAGTCGGTGATGGGCAAAGTCAGCTGCTCGTCCCCGATATTGCAAGGTACATATTCCCACACCTGCTCCCCGAGACGGAATGCGCCGCTGGCAATGTCGCCGTCAAAAACCATTTTGAAGAGGCCGCCGGCGACACCGCCCGTGTAGAGGGTGTTAGTGGAGCGGTCGACCAACAAAGCCTTTGTACGGCCGGCGATATTGTCGGGTCCAAGCTCAATCAAATTGTTTCTGTAATTGGCCTTGGGCTGTGCAACGAGAGTGCCTGCTACAGCAAGCAACGATGCAAAAAACAAACCACTGAGTAATCTGCCTTTTTTCATAAGTTATTATTGATTAATTTTTTATTCAAATATTATATGCACTTTTAAAGTAGCAAAGATACTCATTTTTTTTGTTTTGTAAAAACTTTTTTTGGCTTTGACACCTTATTCGGGCTTTTTTTCGTATTTTTGCCTTTCGAAAAGCAAAACAATTATATAACCTAAAAAACACTCAACTAATGGATAAACTCATTATTACAGCAGCCATCTGCGGTGCCGAGGTCACCAAAGAGCAGAATCCCAACGTACCGTACACCGTTGAAGAGATAGTACGCGAAGCCAAATCGGCCGTCGATGCCGGTGCTGCCATAGTCCACCTGCACGTACGTTTCGACGACGGCACCCCCACCCAGAGCCGCGAACGATTCCAGGAATGCGAAGAGGCCATCTACAAAGCCTGCCCCAATGTGATACTTATCCCCTCCACCGGCGGCGCCGTGGGAATGTCGCCCGAAGAGCGTCTGCAAAGCACCGACACCACCCCCATCCCCGAGATGGCCACCCTCGACTGCGGCACCTGCAACTTCGGCGACGAGATTTTCGACAATACCATGCCCACCATGCGCGCCTTTGGCCGCCGCATGATTGAGTGCGGCATCAAGCCCGAATACGAGTGCTTCGAGATGGGTCACCTCGATACCATACTCACCATGGCCCGCAAAGGCGAAGTGCCCGCTGCTCCCATGCAGTTCAACTTCGTGCTCGGCGTCCCCGGCTGCACCCCCGCCACCGTCGACAACCTCTGCTGGCTCGTCAAGAACATCCCCGCAGGCAGCACCTGGACAGCCACTGGCATAGGCCGCCACGCCTTCACCCTCGCAGCCCCAGCCATAGTGATGGGCGGCAACGTGCGCGTAGGCTTTGAGGACAACCTCTACCTTGAGCGCGGCGTGCTGGCCAAGAGCAACGGCGAACTGGTCGACAAAGTGGTGCGCATGGCCAAACTGCTGGGCCGCCAAGTGGCCACGAGCGACGAGGCTCGCGAGATACTCTCGCTGAAACGCTGACAATCACTTTAATGAATCATTTACGTTATACCTTAATAACGGAATAACGAGAACCGAAGGTCATGAACTGAGGTCATGAACTGAGGTCATGAGCACCCGTAAAAATAAAACACGAACAGCGAATAAATAGCTCAAGGCAACTCCCCAAAATAGCCTCGGAGAGAGAGACGACAACGATGCATATTTTGGCAGTTGCCTCCCAAAAAATCGACAAACCAAAACAAGCGGACACTTTGCTGTCCGCTTGTTAATTCTAAAATTATGGCACACCGTCACCACCACCCTTACCTATTGTTACTCGCCGCCGTCCTGCTACCATGCGCAGCCATAGCGCAGAAGCACGGCGTCACCATCGATGAAACACCTCTTGTCACCCCCCGCCAGGAGTGGCTGCTTCGTCACAACCCGCGCGTGCCAGCCACTAACGAGCAGTGGGCGGAACGCATGGGCAAGGCTTCCCGCATCAACACCAAAGGAAATCCTGCCTCGACATTGCCCTCCAACCGCTGGTTTCCGGGAGAATGGGAGGAGGTACAGGCCGTTTGCATCACATGGCCATACATCACATACCCCATGCCAAACGGCACCCCGCTGACCTCAGAGTACGCCACACCGATGTTCAGCGGCATGGGCTACTACTACAGAGACGCACGCAGCAACACCTCTTACGGCTTCGGCCCTATAGCAGGTGTGCCGGACACCTCCGTTTCCTCATTCATCCTCGTCTTTGCCAATGTCATCAACGCCATTCAGCAGGGCGGAGCTGAGGCATGGGTCAACGTGTGGCAGTACAGCGACACATCCATAATACTGCGTACCATGCAACGCATAGGCATGCCAATGACCCGCTACCGCTGGATACAGTCGTATGGCAACAGCTACTGGTATCGCGACTGCGGCCCCATCTGTTTCTACTATGGCGACAATGACAGCATAGGCATGCTCGACTTCATGTACTACCCCGAGCGCGCCCTCGACGACTCGCTGCCCATTGCCATCGAGGCACAGATAGGTCTGCCAAACTGGGAGTCATCCATAGAATGGGAAGGCGGCAACTGCCTTGTCGACGGCTCCGGCATGGTGGTAAGCAGCGACGCCATCTACACCCCCAACGCCGACCACTACGGACGTTCCTCATGGAACGGCCGCGACGAAAGCTCTATAGCATACAGCTACAAAGAGATCCTCTCACAAAACGCTGTATACGACTCGCTCCGACGCCTCTTGGGCTCCCGCGCCACTCACATCCTGCCCAGTCTGGCCTACGACGGCGGCACAGGACACATCGACCTCTATGCCGACATGCTCGACGAAAACGAGTTCGTCTTTTCTCAATACCCGACACGCTACAGCAATTGGCGCGACTACCGCACCGCCTCACGCAATATCGACTCCCTATGCTCCTACCGCACATTGTTCGGCAACAGGTACAAACGCCGCTACCTGCCCTTCCCACGCACCCGCAACGGCAACTACTTCAACTCGCAGTCACTCTATAGCTCAGACTACGCCCGCTCCTACTCCAACCACACCTTTGTCAACAACGTAATCATACAGCCATGCTTCTCCGATGTTGTCAACGGAGAGCCGTCGGCGGCATGGGATCGCCAAAACATCGATTCCATCCGCAACGCATACCCGGGCTACACCCTCTACCCCGTCAATGTGGCAAGCTTCGACGGCATGGGAGGTGCCATACACTGCATCACCAAACAGATTCCCGCCGACAACCCCATACGCATACTCCACTCATCAATAACGGGCAGCATAGACCGCAGCGCAGCACTCTCCGACATACCCGTCAGAGCCACCATCACCAACCGCAGCGGCATAGCCTCGGCCACGCTCCACTACCGCATCGGCGACAGCCAATGGCAGTCGCTACCCCTTGCCGCCAACGGCAACGAATACAGCGCGGCAATACCTTCAGCCCAACTCAACCACAGCGCCAACGAAACACTGCGCGTAGACTACTACATCTCGGCCACCTCCAACAACGGCAAGACCATCACCAAACCATTCACCGCTGCCACCGGCGGCCACTACACCTTCTGTCTTGCCAGCAATACAGGCCAGATAAACACCCCCGCCACAAACAACGCCACCGTCGGACTGTTCCACCCAAACCCGGCCTCCGGCATGGCCAACATCGAGCTGTCGGTAGGCACCATACAGACAGTCAACGTAACCATTGTCAACGCATTGGGTCAAACCGTACACCAGTCGTCAGCACAGATAGAAGGCGATATAGTATACTCTATAAACACCCACAACCTCTCTAAAGGCTTATATACAGTGATTTTCACAACACCGCAAGGCGCACCGATGCCTCGCCGACTGATAGTGCAATAACACTGTATATCACAACATTACAGTATAATATTCATATCATGCTCAAAAACGCCCCAAAAAACAAAAAAGCAACCCTCTTACAACCATAAAAAAACGCAAAAATATCAAGCGGAGCGAGAGCCCCGCCCATAACACAACCACCTGATAACAAAATCACTACCTGTCAACAGATATATTTTTTTCGAAAAAACATTGACTGTTTGACAAAAAAAACGTATCTTTGCAGCCGAATTGTCAGAGAAACGCCCCTTACAGGGCACGACAAAGGCTCCTTAGCTCAACTGAATAGAGCATCTGACTACGGATCAGAAGGTTGCAGGTTTGAATCCTGCAGGAGTCACCACCAAGCGAAAGCCGGACGCCACACAGCATCCGGCTTTGCTTTATTATAGATAACCCTAAAAAAACATTAATTTCCGTTAATTGCCCACTAATATTATTAATCAAAAGAGGCTACCTCTAAAAACAGCCTCGTAAAGGCTGACACTCAATTGCTGAGGTCATGAACTGAGGTCATGTGGCGAGCCTGCGAATACCTTGAAATCAAAATAATGAAATGAGCAGCACCCGTAAAAATAAAAACATGGACAGCGAATTGCACCCATGAATTAAAAACATGAACAGCGAATTGCCGAAGGCTGCGAACTGAGGTCATGAGCACCTATGAAATAAAAACATGGACAGCGAATAACACAAATAGAAATAAAAACAAGGACAGTGAGCAACCCCGCACAAGCGAGGGGTCGCGACCGAAGGGAGCAACTCCCTTGAAAGCGCAGTGTGGGGCTGCAAGATAGAAGAAATATGCGTCTCGGAGTGAAGAAATGCCAGTGGCATTTCGATAGCACAGCGGAGAATATACGCTCTCAAAGAATAAATAAAACCCACCTATTCGCAAATAATGAAAATCCTGTTTGTATGTCACGGCAATATATGCCGCAGTCCCATGGCCGAGTTCTATATGCGGCATATTGTAGCCAAGTCACCGATGGCCACGATGGTCACCGTCGACTCGGCGGCAGTGAGCACCGAGGAGATTGGCAACCCCATCTACCCTCCGGCACGACGCACCCTCGACAGCCACTGCATAGACTATGAATGCAAAGGCGCACGCCAGATGACGCGCCGCGACTACGACGAGTGCGACATGATAATACTTATGGACCAAAGCAACCTGCGCATTGCCACACGCCTGCTTGGCGGCGACCCACAACACAAGCTGTCGCTGCTGCTGCACCATGCCGGCATCCACCGCGACGTGGCAGACCCCTGGTACACAGGAGACTTTGAGCAAGCCTGGCAGGACATCACACTCGGATGCAACGCCCTGCTCAAAGAGCTATGCACCACGCTCCATAAAGAGCATATACAGCCATAATGCCGCCTTTTGCAATGCCAAAGAAAAAATAGAAAGGTCTTTCCATGAGTGAAGAACAGAAAATAATCGAACAGGAGCGCAAGGGTGTTGTTGAACTGCTCATGAAGAAGAACGGACTGACACGCAGACAGCTTGTCGAAGAGTTGGTGGGCATTTGGACGGCCAGCATGGTGGGAACGCTCTCTGATGATGAGAAAAAGCAATTCCCGCATTTGGTCTTCTAACCCATGACGCACATTGGACTCATAACAGCACCAACTAATTATATATCAACAGCTACAGTCAACAATACATGTGCCACATAATTACAGATCCTGCGACACATCCGCGACATCTGCAAAGTGGTTACTAATAAAAGACAAGCACCTTGGATTGCAAGTCGAGGTGCTTGTATTATGAAGTTTCTGTTGATGCGGAAAAGCGGAGTGCCGCCCGCGCTTCGCGCAGGGCGACGACCGCAGATTTTTGATGTTTAGTCCCGAACCAACCGGACGGACCTCCCGTAGTTCCGACGGCTGGTGTAGTCCGTGTAGAAGTAGCTGTCGAGGAAGTACACGTCCCACGCGCCGTAGTCGTAGTTGTACGACGACGACCAGTAGTCGCCGCAGGACCCAACGCCGTAGACCGTCGTGCCGTCGCGGTAACCCGCAGCAGGCAGGAAAACCGCGCCTGCGGCCTCCATCTGCAGCCAGTCGGCTACGGTGTAACGGTTGGTGGTGAAGCTGGCATCGCTTGTGTTGATGCTGGCTGGCAATGTGACACCGGCAGGGTGTGTGTAACTGTCGGGGAACAATATCAACCCGTTCTTGCCGCCTACCTCTGCCTTGACGTAACGGGCGTTGGCAGTGCCGTTGACAGTCGACGATGTGCGCGTGTTGAAGATATAACCCTGGGCATCGTGCGACGGTGTGCGCCACTGACCAGCGGCGTTGCCACCGTTGCGGATGGCGTTGAAAACGCCCCAGTCGGCATTGGCGTAAGTGCCGGTGAGGCTGTATAAGTACCAAGAGCCGTCCGTGGGTCCGTACCCGAAACCCCTTCCACTTGTATATGGCTCGCTCATGGAATTGCTGGTGTTGTACGGCATGTACCAGTAGTTGCCGTTGTTCCAACCGCTGGTGCCCCACCCGAACAGGTCGCGGTCTACATCGGAACGTGTGGAGTTCTGACCTGTCGTGGTGCCGAAGTAGTCGTACTGGCGGTCTGCAAACTTCCAGTACGGGGTGGCGGCGGAGCCGATGTACTGCAGGTTGCCGGGAGCAAAGACCACAGACTCGGTGCTTGAGGTACTGAAACGATGCGCGGTGAAGGTCAGGCCACTTAATGTTATGGTGGTAATCTTGCCTCGCTCCACCACTATGCTGCTGTTGGCTGTCTTGCTGCAGAGGGAGCCGTCGACGGCGGTCATAAGGATGCGGAAGGTGGAGTATGTACCGGCAGGCAGGTACATGTAGAAGTCGCGGGCGGAAGAGATGCCCTGCGCCACGTCGCAGGCCAACGTGGTGACGTTGTTGCCACTTGGCGTGGTGATGGCCACCGACGAGCCGGAGCCGCTGACGGTGGTGGCGCCGTTGGTGTTGCGGTCAGTTCCCACGGCGATGCGGCTAACGCTGACGGCCGAAGAGGCCGACAGGCGGAAACGCACCACACCGCACAGGTTGTAGAAGTGCAGCTCCATGTCGTCGCTCACGGCGTACATGGGCAGACCTGTCAGGCTCCCGTCGGGTGTGTGCTGCACCTCCGGCAGACTCACAGTGCTGGCACCCGTGCGAATGGCGGCAGGGTACACAGCCGTGTAAGGTGTAGCAGAGGGCGTTGTACCAGAAACTTTGGTGTACTCCGCATTGGCAGTGCCAGCACCCGAGGCGAGACCGAACACAGCCGAGTTCGACGAAGCGTCGTACACGCTGATCTGGTCCCCAGCCTGCCACAGCAGGCGGCCGCCGCTAAGGGCCACTTTATTGTTCTCGGCCGCAGGCTCCGCCGTGGCCTTGAAAACAACATTGTCATTGGAGGCCTCCTTGGAGCAGGAGACCGCAACCGCCGCAACAGCGGCAAACGCTAATAAAATTAGATTTCTGGTTTTCATTGTTTCTTGTTTTGTTTTTTGGGGGTTGTTAATCTTGTTTTCTAGTCTTACTAGTAGTACTAGTTATACTAGTTGATGCGAGACATCAGGTGAAGTCGCCGTTGCCGTAGCTGGTGCCGTTCTCGCCCAGGCTCTCGAAGGCCCCGCTCGAGGCGAAGCCCCGCTCAACCTTATAGATTTCCACCTGTGCCACCGGGCTCGCATAGTCTTTCTTTTCTTTGGCATACACTTCTTGTGTCTGCTCTGTTGTTTTGTTTTTCATTGTGTGGGTGTTGTTTTCGTTGCGCCTACTCTTTTATGCAGTTTTCGGCTTCCCCGCTCGCTCTATGATTGAGCCGGCGGTCGCTGTTCTGTAAAACAAGGGGCATAAAGAAAGGCGCAAACTCTTTCTTTTGGTAGCCGCTTATTTTTACCGCTGGTGTCTGGAATACCTCATGTGTAAATAAGTGCCGAAAGGGATCACGCCTAATCGCGTGAACTTCCGCTGCCTTATTCTCACACATTGGCAATAGTTTTCCAGACTTTGCGGTAAGAGAACTAGAGCGTCAGCTCAAGTATGTTTTTTTTCTAAATCTCCGTATGTATCATATAGTCATTATTCGTTTGTAATCCCAATAGGTTATCATGTTCATGTAATACACCTGTCAATCTTGTATTTTCATACCTTGGGCTATAAAAAAGGTGTGGCAGTTAGAAATGGCGGCTGCGTTTGAGCAGGTAGGGCAGCATAACCTGCTCGAACCCGAGCCCCACATCAACGGGTATATAGTCTATCTTGTATTGCACCGCATGGCGTTTTATGTCGTCCATCATGCGATGCATGGTGGCGCGGTAGGTCTCCGCCACCTCGTTGGGGAAGAGCTTTAGGCGCGTGTCGCTCTCCATGTCAATGAAATGCACGGGGGCGTTGCCGTAGTCGAAATCCACCTCAAGCGCTTTGTCGTAGGTGTGGAACAGCAGCACCTCGTGGCGGCAGTGCCGCAGATGGCGCAGTGCGTCGAAGAGTGCCTCGTGTTTGTCGGGGTCGACAAAAGCGTCGGTGAAGATAACCACTAACGAGCGGCGGTGCATCTCTTCGGCAAGCAGGTGGAGCGTAGGTGCAAGGTTGCTGCCTTTCTGTTCGAGTTTCGACGGGTCGACAGGCTCAAGCAACTTCTCAAGCAAGCCGTAGAGGTAACGCTGATGCGCAGTGCTGCCGCGCACCTCGCTGCGCAGGTGCACCTCGTCGCCAAAGAGGGTAAGACCGAAAGCGTCGCGTTGACGCATGAAAAGTTCTATAAGAAGCGCCGCGGCATAGGCGGAAAAGGTTATCTTGTTGGGCGTGCGGAAATTGCCTTGCCGCTCAGCGGGGAAATACATAGACGACGAGTCGTCGATAAGCAGCTGGCACCGCAGGTTGGTCTCCTCTTCAAAACGTTTTACAAAAAGCTTGTCGGTGCGGGCATACAGCTTCCAGTCGATGTTGCGTGTCGACTCACCGGTGTTGTATAGCCTATGCTCGGCAAACTCTACCGAGAAGCCATGAAACGGACTCTTGTGGAGTCCCGTGATGAAGCCCTCCACCACCTGACGGGCGAAGAACTCGAGGTTTTTGTAGCCCTCTATCTCCTGAAACATGACGGAGCAGCATGCCGCTGCTGCCACAGCGGCTTATATTGTACTATAACAGGGCGTTGATTTTGTCGGCGAGTGTCTGTTTTGCCACGAGGCCTACCGACTTGTCGACCAACTCGCCATTCTTGAAGAAGAGCACTGTGGGGACGTTGCGTATACGGTAACGGGCGGCGATGTCGGAGCACTCCTCCACATCGGCCTTGGCAATGACGGCCTTGCCCTGATAGTCAGCGGCAAGCTCATCAACTATGGGAGCCAAAGCTTTGCAGGGGCCGCACCATGTGGCACCAAAATCAACCATAACGGGCTGTGCACTCTTGAGCAGCTCGTCAAACGAATTGTCGTTAACTACTATTGCCATAATAATTTAAGGTATATTGGTAAGATTTGTTTACTTTGCAAATATACGATTTTTTGTTGAAAAAATCAGTACATTAGTATACTATAGCGAATTTAATTCGATGTTTTAGTCCCGCAAGAGCAGTGGAACTTGCCACACTGCCGCAACCATAAATCGACTAGTTAAGAAACCATTTAAAATCTACTCGCCATGTCCGTAATAAAATTCATCAATCAAGTTTAGACAGTTTCTAAATATCTCCACCTATTATCTTTCAACGGTTATCGGCAAATTGCCAAACGAATTTGCCTCAAATTGCCAAATAAATTTGCCTCAAATTGCCAAATAAATTTGCCTCAAATTGCCAAACAAATTTACCTCAAATTGCCAAACAGATTTGCCTCAAATTGCCAAATTTATTTGTATTATCAAATAAATATTTGTAACTTTGTGGCATAAAAAACATTGTTATGGCATACAACAAAAGAATAGCAGACAGCATTTTACGTGATAAATTAGATGCAATGGGAGCCGTTCTTGTGGAAGGGCCAAAGGCTTGCGGCAAAACAACCACCGCAGAGCAGCAGGCAAAAAGCATAATTTACATAGACGATCCAGAGCGGCATGAGTACTATATGAGCATGGCTCAAACCAACATAAAACACCTGCTGCGAGGTTACACTCCGCTGTTGCTCGATGAATGGCAGTTGGTGCCACAGCTATGGGACGCCATACGCTTTGAAGTCGACCACCGGCAAGAGGATGGACAGTTCATCCTGACCGGCTCTGCAGTCCCTGCTGATGCGAGCAAAATCACACATTCGGGAGCAGGGCGTTTTGGATGGGTAACCATGAGGACTATGAGTTTGTGGGAGGCAGGGGACTCCAGCGGCGCCATTAGTCTTGCTGACTTGTTCGCAAAGCGCGGTGAGGTGTGGGCCGAGAACAGCCTCTCTATGGAAAGGATTGCGTTCCTTGTCTGCCGTGGTGGGTGGCCCAAAGCAATATTAAAGAAATCAGAGAAGGCGGCATTATTGCAAGTTGACGAATACTTTCAGGCTATCACACGGTCCGATATATCAAGGGTCGACAACGTCAGCCGAAATGCGGAGCGGGCGCAGCAGCTGATGCGCTCCTACGCCCGCTACCAAGGGTCGCAGACAGGCGTTGCCACAATTTTGAAAGACATTTCAAACAAGGACAATAGCGGCATGAGCGACATGACAGTGGAGTCGTACCTTAATGCACTGAGGAAGATATTCATCGTTGAAGACATGCCTGCGTGGAACCCCAATCTGAGGAGCAAGACGGCTATACGGTCAAGCAATACACGATATTTCTCGGACTCGTCGCTGGCCTCGGCGGCACTGGGCATAGGTCCCAAAGACCTGATGAACGACCTCAAAACGCTCGGCCTGCTGTTTGAGACAATGGCCGTGCACGACCTGAGGGTATACGCCGATGCCATGGACGGCAAAGTGTACCACTACCGCGACGGCAACGGTCTGGAGTGCGACGCCGTGGTGCATCTGAGAAACGGCAGCTACGGCCTTGTGGAAATAAAACTGGGTGGGGAAACACTTATTGAAGAAGGGGCTGCCAGCCTGAAGAAACTTGCAGACAAGATTGACACGACGAAGATGAAAGCGCCGTCGTTCCTGATGGTGTTGACTGCAGTGGGCGCGTATGCATACCAGCGCAAAGATGGCGTTATTGTGGTTCCTATTGGGTGCTTGAAAGACTAAGACCTGGACAAAACAAATCCTCTCATTTCACGAATCGCTGTCTGTCGGCATTGGCACTCAGCACTGCAACCCCAGCACCATACTGCAGGTGACAGATATTTTTTCGGCGAGTTGCGGGACAGTGATGCCGAGCAACGACGCCGCGGTGCCGTACACTGTCCCTATTCCACAGGTTGCCGTGTCGGTCTCCAGCAGTATGTTGTCGGCACCGAGTCGCAGCAGTGTCTGGCGAGGTTTGCTGCGCGAAGGGTCGAGGAGAGCGGCGCCCAGCGACACCTTTATCCCCATGCCGTTGAGCTGCACAGCCATCTGCGGCGCCCCTATATAGCCATGCACCACCCACGGCGTTGTGTCGTAACGCTTGCGGAGCTCTACAAGTTCGTTGAAGGCCCGCACGCAATGTATCACCACTGGCTTGCCGTACCGTGTCGCCATCTCGAGTTGCCAGCAGAATGCCTCGTGCTGCAGTTCCCAAGGGGTGCTGCAGCAACGGTCGAGGCCGCACTCCCCTATTATCTGCGCCTGCTCGAAGAGGCCGGGCGGGGTATTGCGGTAGTCATTGGATATATGCCACGGATGAAGTCCGAAGCTCTGCGGTGTGTACACACCTTGCGGCGGCGCGATATGGGTGTGGAAGTCTATTAACGTTATACGCGAGTCTGCCACGCCGGTCCCACTATGAATTCCCATTCCCATAGGACACACCTGCCTCTGTGGCCTTTTTGCTCTACTGGGCTGCAGACAAGGCTGTTTTCATTGCAGCGTCGAGTCCGTCGGGATTTTTCCCGCCCGCAGTGGCATAGGCGGGGGTACCTCCGCCACCTCCCTGTATCTCCTTGCCGGCGGCACGCACCATGACGGCGGCGCTGAGTCCGGCATCGACACGGTTCTGGCCGAGCGCTATGAGCAGCGACGGCTTGGCGCCGCAGGTGCTGCCGAGCACGAGCACCATGTCGGGATACCTCTCGCGGAGTTGCAACAAGGGCTCTTTCAGAGTGGCGAGGTCCACATCAAGACGATGTGCATAGACAGGCGATTGTTTGACGTTGTCCTCAAGCTGGCGGCATATCTGCACAGCCTGCTGGCGCAGCAGCTCGTCGGCCTGTGTGCGCAGTGCTGCGTTGTCGTCTTGCAGACGAGCCACCGCGGCGACAATGTCTTTGGGAGCTTTCAGCTGTTCGCGCAGTTTATCTATGAGGTCGCGCTGGGAGTCCACCATGCTGTCGGCGGCTGCGGCGGTGACGGCTTCTATACGGCGCATGCCGGCAGCCACAGCGCCCTCGGCAACAATACGCAGCGAGCCAATACAACCCGTATTGGGCACATGGGTTCCGCCGCAGAACTCCACACTCTCGGCAAACTTCACCACACGCACCTTGTCGCCGTATTTCTCGCCGAAGAGAGCCATAGCCCCGAGTTTCTTGGCCTCCTCGATAGGCATGGCGCGATGTTCCTCAAGGGGTATGGCACGCCGTATGTCGGCGTTAACCTGCCGTTCAACCTCACGCAGCTCTTCGGGGGTAAGTTTGGCAAAATGAGAGAAGTCGAAACGCAAACGGCTGTCGTCGACACTTGAGCCGCGTTGTTCCACATGGGTGCCCAGCACATTGCGCAGGGCCTTGTGGAGCAGATGGGTGGCAGAGTGGTTGCACTCCACAGCACGGCGGCGTGCCGCATCGACGGTGGCAACGGCGGCGCTATGCAACAAGGCTTCGCCATTGCCGAGCAATGCCTCGAATGCGTCGGCTGGAACTATATGCACTATAAGGTTATTCTCTTTCTTGGTGTCAACCACGGACAGATCCACCTCTGCCGCGGTGAAATGAAGCTTGCCGCGGTCGCCGGTCTGTCCGCCAGATTCGCCGTAGAACGGGGTGGCGTCGAATACAAGCTGGTAGAACACCTTGTCTTTCTGCTTTACGCGGCGGTAGCGTGCTATGTGTACTTCGGCGCTGAGGGTGTCATAGCCCACAAACTGCTCGGACACAGACGGCTGCAAATCAACCCAGTCGTCGTTCTCAACAGCAGCCGCGGCGCGGCTGCGTTGTTTCTGCTGTTCCAGACCACGGGCGAAGCCATCCATGTCGACAGTCCAGCCTATCTCCGTAGCCATAAGCTGCGTAAGGTCGACGGGGAAGCCGTAGGTGTCGAAAAGTTCAAAAGCAAAGTCGCCATCGACCTGGTGGGCACCGCTTTCGTGTGCACGCACATAGTCATCGAAACGGGCTATGCCACCTTGCAAGGTCTTGAGGAAGGCCTGTTCCTCTTCGAGTATTATACGTTCTATCAAGTCCTTGCCCTTCACTATCTCGGGGAACTGATGCCCCATCTGCTCCACAAGGACTGGCACCAAGGTGTTGAGGAACGGCTCTTTGAGTGCAAGGAAAGTGTAGCCGTAGCGCACGGCGCGGCGCAGTATGCGGCGTATCACATAGCCGGCCTTGACGTTGCTCGGCAACTGTCCATCGGCAATGCTGAAAGCCACGGCGCGCAAGTGGTCGGCGCACACGCGCATTGCTATGTCGCTTTTCTCCTGCTGCCCATAGGGTATATGCGAGAGAGTTGCAAGGTGCTGAATGAGAGGTTGGAAAACATCGGTGTCGTAGTTGGAGCGTTTGCCCTGCATCACCATGCAAAGACGCTCAAAGCCCATTCCCGTGTCGATATGACGTGCGGCAAGCGGCACGAGGGTGCCGTCGGCCATACGGTTGAACTGCATGAATACGAGGTTCCATATCTCTATAACCAGCGGGTTGTCCTTGTTGACAAGCTCACTGCCTTTGAGACGGAGCTTCTCCTCATCGCTCCTCAGGTCGATATGTATCTCGCTGCACGGACCGCACGGGCCTTGGTCGCCCATCTCCCAGAAGTTGTCCTTCTTGGAACCTTTGAGTATATGGTCTTCAGGCACGTGGGCTGTCCAATACTGATAGGCCTCGGCATCCATCTCCAGATGGTCGGAGGCGTCGCCGCCAAACACCGTGACATAGAGGTTGGCCTTGTCAATATGCATCACCTCGGTGAGGAACTCCCAGGCATAGGCTATGGCCTCTTTCTTGAACTAGTCGCCAAAACTCCAGTTGCCGAGCATCTCGAA
>JAFTDW010000036.1 GCA_017454015.1 Bacteroidales bacterium
AGGCTGTCGCAACCGGCGGCGTTGGTGCGGTGCACGGTGTCGGTGCTGTTGCTGGCGGTGTAGGTGCTACCGTTGCCTGCAATCCATACCATGCTGTCGCATACATCGTAGACATCGGTGTCCTGCGTGCTGTAGCGCACGGTGAGGTTAAGGGTCACAAGGCTGTCGCAGCCGGCGGCGTTGGTGCGGTGCACGGTGTCGGTGCTGTTGCTGGCGGTGTAGGTGAGGCCGTTGCCTGCTATCCATGCCATGCTGTCGCACACATCGTAGACATCGGTGTCCTGTGTGCTGTAGCGCACGGTGAGCTTCAGCGTAACCACGCTGTCGCAGCCCGCGGCGTTAGTGACGGTGAAGGTGGCAGTGTCGGTGCTGGCGCTGTAGGTTATGCCGTCTATCCAGGTCAGGGTGTCGCATGTCGTCAAGCTGTCGACGCCCGTGTTGCTGTAGCTCACCGTGAGGTTGAGCGTCACGAGGCTGTCGCAACCCACGGCGTTGGTGCGGTGCACGGTGTCGGTGTTGTTGCTGGCGATGTAGGTGAGGCCGTTGCCGGCGGTCCAGACCATGCTGTCGCATACATTATATGTATCGGTATCCTGCGTGCTGTAGCGCACGGTGAGGTTGAGAGTCACAAGGCTGTCGCAACCAGCGGCGTTGGTGCGGTGCACGGTGTCGGTGCTGTTGCTGGCGGTGTAGCTCTGGCCGTTGCCGGAGGTCCAGACCATGCTGTCGCACACATCGTAGACATCGGCGTAGGTGTTGCTGTAGTTCACCGTGAGGTAGAGGGTGTCGACACTGGCGCAGCCCTCGGCGGTGTTGTAGCTGTTGTAATAGGTGCCGCTGGCGGTATAGACATTGACGCTGTCGTGGTTGGTCCATGTCACGCTGTCGCACACCTCCATGGTGAAGCCGGTGCTGCTGTTGTGGTTCACCGTGAGGTCGAGGCTCACGATGCTGTCGCAGCCCACGGCATTGGTGAGTGTGAAGGTCGTGGTGTCGGTGCTCTCGGTGTATGTGATGCCGTCTATCCATGCAAGGCTGTCGCACACAACGAGGCTGTCGGTGCTGGCGCTGCTGTAACGGATGGTGAGGTCGAGGGAGACAAGGCTGTCGCAACCACCGACATTGGTGCGGTGCAGGGCGTCGATATTATTGCTGGCGGTGTAGAAATGACCGTTGCCGTCGACCCACGTGAAGGTGTCGCACACATCAAACACGGCGGTGCCGGTGTTGCTGTAGTTGACGGTAAGGCCAAGGGTAACGATGCTGTCGCAACCCACGGCGTTGACGCGGTGCACGGTGTCGGTGTTGTTGCTGACGTTATAGGTGCTGCCGTTGCCTGCGGTCCATGTGAAGTTGTTACAAGCGGTGTTGGAGTCGACGGCACTGGTGCTTTTACGAACCGTGAGGTTGAGGGTTATGATGCTGTCGCAGCCAATGGCATTTGTGAGGTGTATAGTGTCGGTATTGTTGCTCTCGGTATAGGTGTTACCGTTGCCGGAGGTCCAGACAAAGGTGTCGCACACATCGTAGACATCGGCATAAGTGGTGCTATAGCGGACGGTGAGGTTGAGGGTTGCCGTGCTGTCGCATCCGTATTGGTTGGTGCGGTGCACGGTGTCGGTGATGTTGTCGGCGGTGTAGGTCTGGCCGTTGCCATCGGCCCATACAAAGGTGTCGCACACATCGAATATATCGGCACTGGTGTTGCTATAGTGTACCGTGAGGCTGAGCGTCACCACGCTGTCGCAGCCGGCGGCGTTGGTGCGGTGCACGGTGTCGGTGCTGTTGCTCAGTCCCGTCATAGAGGCACGCATCAAGAAGTTGTAGTTATAGCCTTCTCCCACTATGTTTCTCCAATAGACGCTGTCCTCGCTGTACCATGCGGCATTGTAGACACTGCCCGAGTAGGCCGTGGCGACGGACTGGTTGGTGGGGTGGTGTGCCTTGAAGATAATCCAGAGAGGCAACGTGTTGTCGAGAGTTATTGGGGTAGAGACAGCGTAGCTGTTCCATTGCGAGGAGACGATGTTCACAGACTCGGAGTAGAGCACTGTGCTGTTGCTGGCATTGGCTCCCTGGCAGATGTAGTACACTGCGGAGGTGTTGGCGTTGCCGTAGATGTATACGCTGTCAATCTGGCGGTGGGAGGCGAACTGGTCTGCCTCGTATTTTGTTGCCCACATAAAGAAACCGTTATCACCACCTATGCCAAGGCCCGAGCCGTTGACTCCATTGTCGTATCTGAGCAGCTTGTGCTCCGGCTGGGGCTCTGTGGTACTGGAGGTGAAGGTCTCGCCGTTGCCATTGACCCACACGAAAGAATCACAAACCGTTTGCACGTCTGTGTAGCTGTTGCTGCGGTTGAGGGTGAGGTTGAGGGTTATGATGCTGTCGCAACCGGCGGCATTGGTGCCATGAATGGTGTCGGTGCTATTGCTGGCGGTGTAGGTCAGGCCGTTGCCACTAACCCAGGTGAAAGTGTCGCAGGCGGTGTAGGCCTCAACGCCATTGGTGCTGTTACGAACCGTGAGGTTGAGGGTTATGATGCTGTCGCAGTTCGCCACATTGGTAAGGTGGATAGTGTCGGTGCTGTTGTTCTCGGTATAGGTGTTACCGTTGCCGGAGACCCACACAAAGGTGTCGCACACATCGTATATGGCGGTGCCCATGGTGCTGTGGCGGACAGCGACGTTGAGGGTGACGAGGCTGTCACATCCATACTGGTTGATGCGATGCACGGTGTCGGTAGCGTTGTTGGCGGTGTATGTTTCACCGTTGCCAGCAACCCAGACAAAAGTATCGCAAGCATCATATATATCTGTATAGGTGCTGCCGTGATTCACCGTGAGGTTGAGAGTGTCGATAGTTACGACATGAGTACCCATATTGGTGTCGTAATTAATATAGGGGCCGGAAGTGTAGTACTTTTGTCCTGTGACATCCCAATAGAAGCTGTCGCATACACTTTGTGTGGTGCTGTTTTCAACAGTAAAGAATGTACCACACGGGAACAGCTGTATGGTAAAAATGCTGTCGCACTTATTACCTGTCATAACAACCGTATCGTTATAGGTACCCGCTTCTGTCAATACTTTGTCTCTCCAGTTATACTCAGCTTCGCACATGATATCCATCGCACTGTCGCGAGTAACGTCAAGCACAGAAACATTAATCTCCACCACCTGCTCGTCCAAAGTACTATATATAATTGTATCGTTAATGTAATTTACACCGTCACGACATCCAGTGTCAACAATACCTTTTATGGTATCTTGTACGAAAAAGGCTGTCAACGACACATCACGCATTGCATATACCGTTCGTGATGCATTTTTGACACCATCACTCCAGCCGCCAAAACGACAACCTTGAGCCGGCGTTGCGTTGATAGCATAACCCGTGGTACTATGTTCACTGGCTGTTGTAGTAGCACCCGACACCGTACCCCATGCATTGTTGCTGCTGCTCAAAGAGATTGTGAACTGAATGTCATTAGACGTCGACACAATACTGTCATTCCGAGGGAGAGTCTTGTCAACCCAGCTGCTGTTACCTTTATAACTCGAATACACTTGTTGCGGTACACCGATAACAGTTGCCACTGCACCAGCCCTGAATGTGTTTGAATTAAAAGTGATAGGGGCGGCATTGTATCTTATCGACACGGAGTCGAGTATCGACAATGCGGAAAAAATGTTATTGGGCAACGAACTGACGTTGGCAGAAATAGTCAGGACCTTGAGATTGTTATTGTCGATAAACAGATCACTTGTAGCACCCACATTGGCAGAATACACAAGATGCCTCATCGAACAATTCGCAAAAGCATATTGCGGCAAGGTGTTCACTTCCCGACCTATTTCAAGAACCTGAAGGTTTGTGAGTCCGGCCAATGGCGAGCTCGAAGAGCTTGGACTATCCAACGAGGCATCACTGCAATTATACAAAACGCTCGTTATACCTGTACAGTTATCAAAAATAGTGTTACCCAGTACCCTAATATTCGACGGCAGAATAACCTCACCACTTAAGGATGTGCAGCCCGAAAATGCACTGCTTTTCAATGTCCTCACATTTGTCAGGTCGGGGAGTTCGGTCAACGAAGTGCAACCTTGGAAAGCACTGACACCCACATTAATCACTGTAGGCGGCAGGTTGAACTTTGTGACATTCACCGCGTTAGAGAAAGCGCCGGTAAATATACGAGTAACTTTACATTTGCGGCCTTCGACCACAATGACTGCCGGAATGTCAACAACTCCGGACAAGCCACTTACCTCAGCGGTGCGAAGAATTGCCGTGTCGGCTGCCACTCCTGCTCTAAACGTCATACCATTTACAGTAACCTGGATGTAACTCTGCGCTTTTACAGAGAAAACCATGGCCATTAGGCACAACAAGATGGTAAAAATCTTTTTCATTCCTTTTGATTTATTTGTTTTTTATTATTTTCCACATCAGTGATTAACACAAATAATCACCTATATATCAACAATATAAAAAATATATTGCTGTATATATAGCCGAAGTTTGAGTCCGCAAATATACGCTTTTATTTTGGAATGGCGAAAAAAAAAGTCAGCCACGTGGTCGTGGCTGACATTGAGTGAGGTCCGCTGGATTGGCGGTGCCGCTTTATTTCTTCTTGGTCTTGGCGGGTTTGGAGTTGTTGCTGCTGTCGCCCTGGGTTATGCCGAGTTTTGAGGCTATGGCAGCGGGGAGTGCGTCTTTGTGGACCACGATGTTCATGGTTTTGTACTGGACAAAGGCCTTTGAGGCGTAGAACATGCCGTGGTAGGTGCCGTAGTCGCCCCAGCTGTTCTTTACCATATAGTACTCATTGCCAAGCTGGTCGGTGGCGGTGCCATAGATAAGCATGCCGTGGTCGTCGGTGGTTTCCCAGTTGTCGTAGGCCTGCTGACGCTCCTGCTGAGTGACCCAGCGCTGCGGGGTGGGACGGGTGGCAGCCTCGTCCTTGATGTCCTTGGCGGACATGCCTGTCCAGTGAGCCATGTCGGAGCCCATAGTGGCGGAGGCTTTCTCCATAGGCAGGACGCAGAAGCCCTTGCGGACGCCCATGCGGAAACCTTCCTCGCTGACGTCGCTGCCCCATGCAACAGGGTAGCCGTTGGCTATGGCGTTGTCGAAGACCTGCATGAACTCGTCGAGCGGGAGGTTGTAGGAGAGACCCCAGCGCCAGTTGTCCTGGATTTCGAGGACGAACTGCTCATAGAAGGGGTGATGGGTGTAGGAGGTGAGGGACACATAGTCGGCGGCGTTGAGGCCGAGGGACTGGTAGAAGCTCTGCGGCGTGTATTTGACGCCTTTGTAGGTGAAAGAGGCGGGGCACTGGCCCAGATAGATGTCGTGGACTGCACGGACTGCCTTGACCCAGAGCATCTCGCCGTCGGGAGCCACCTGCATTTTTTTCTGCTTGCCGGTGGCCATGGCCTTGACGATAGCATCGGAGACCTGCGAGAGTTCGGAGTGGTCGGAGAGTGTGTCGCCATACATGGCACCCGGACGCATCTCTTCCTCGGGAACGAGGCCGTAGTGCTGCATGCCATAGATGACATCGTTGAAGGCACCGCCTTGGCTGAAGCTGGCATCGCCGTGGGTGCGGACTGCCGCCATGGCGCGGTCAATGTAGGTGTGATGGACGATGTACATCTCACTGAGGTCGTACTCGCCTTTGCCCATGCGGAGCAGTTCGGCCTCTATGAAGGCCAAGCCGCTATAGCACCAGCAGGTGCCGGCACGGTGCTGGTTCTTTACGGAGGTTACGGGAAGCTCCTTGGTTACGGTGAAGACGTAGCCGGAGTCTTTCTTGCCTTCGTCTTCTGTCTTTTGAGCGAAGGCGTTGCTGCCGATGAGTGCAGTGGCTGCAAGGATCAGGAAAAGTTTTTTCATAGGGTATGTATTTTTAAGTTTTATTAGGTTTTAATCTGCTTACCCAGGGCGTTGCCCTGGGCTGATTGATTTATGCCCTTTTAGGGCAATTTTTAGAGGTTACCTATTCACACTTTTTTGTGGGGCTATTGCTCGGGGGCGAACATGGGGTCCCATGCGGGGAGCATGATGGGTTTCTGGTCGAGCATGGCCTTGATGTTGGCGGGGATGTATTTCTCTTCGAGGACTACGCGGAACATGTACTCGTTGAACCATGCGTCGCTCATGATAAGAAATCCCTGGTGGCCGTAGGAGGTCCCCCAGCTGTTCTCAACCATCCATTTCTTGGGGTTGCCGTTGTCGTCGAGGTCAACAGCGCAGAGTGTCATGGCATGGCTTGAGCCGCTGGCGAAGGTGCGGACGCGCTGTTCTTTGTTCATGCCGAAAGTGGTGCCGAGTATGGCGCCGTAGTCGTAGTTGGCGGTGTCCATGTAGCCTTTGTCGCGGTTAAGGAGTTTGGCGACGTCGCAGCTGAAGTACATCATGGTGCTGTCCTTGATGGAGGCGATGCACATGGGGGCAATGTCGGACATGGGAAGGTTGAGGTAACGCCAGTTCTGGCCGTCGTAGACGTGGCGGTCGTATTGTATTTCGTAGACTTTGTAGTAGGGGCGCGTGGGGTCGTTCATTATCATGTAGTAGGTGGAGAAGTCCTGCTTGCAGTATTGCTGGTAGAAGGACTGCGGGGTGTAGGTGTCGGTGGAGACCACCTCGCCCTTGCTGTTTTTGCGCTGCCATGAGAACTGTGCAGGGGGCTCGCCAAAGGTGAGTGCAAGCATACGGTATATGGTGGTGAGCATCTCGGTCTTGCGAGCCTGCAGTTTGGCTGGAGTCATACCTTTCTGAGCTGCGAGAGAACGCAGTTCGAGGCCGTCCTCACGGAGTTTGAGCTTGATGAGCGAGGAGATGGCCGATGTGTTGTTGGTGTTGAAAGTCTCGGGCATGGCCTCGGCGGGAACGAGACCGTATTTGTCGATAAGGTTGGCGACACCTGTGAACTGGCCACCGTCACTGAGCGGGTTTTTGAAGAGCCATTCCACTTCTTGGTTGTCGAAGGGCAGCTGGTAGGTGTCGATGACGGCCTGGAGGAAGAGGTTGGATTTCTCAAGCTGGTCGTAGAAGAAGAGGTAGGCCTGCGAGAACTGGAAGTCGGCAGGGAGATGGTGCTGGCGTATAGCTTTGTTGCGCAACACGTTGAGACCTGTAAACATCCAGCAGCGCCCCGAACTTTTCTGGTCGGTGATGGCTTTGCTGACCACACGGTTGGAGAAGTTGGCGTCGAACTTGGTGGCGTTGTCGTGGTTGAGGGCGAGCTTTGTGGGGCTGTTGGCCACGAGGATGTTGCGCATGGCGCGGTCTGTTGGGCTCTGGCTGTTGTAGCCCTGGCTAATCTGGCGAAGCATCTGCTCGGAGATGCCTCCCGAAACCTGCGGTGCCGCGTTTTTCTGTTTCTGGGCGGTGGCGGTGCCGCAGAGCAGTGCCGCGGCAGCAAGGATCAGAAGTGTTTTTTTCATAGAGGGAATAATGTGGGTATGGGGTTAATGTTTTAAGTGGTTTAAGGGTTTAAGGGTTATTCGCTATCCGTGTTTTTATTTCATAGGTTCTCAAGACCTCAGTTCATGACCTCAGTTCGAAAAATTCGTGTTATTCGTGGTCTAAATAAGCATTGAGGCTTTCTGCGGTATCTGCGAGAGATAAAGGCTGAAGGGTTTTAAGGTGGGTTGGGCGGTTAGTATTGTTCTTTTTCGTTGGGGAATTGCTGCTGCTTGACGTCGGAGACGTACTGGCACACTGCGCGGCTTATCTCCTCGCCGAAGTTGCCATATAGGCGGAGGTAGCGAGGCTGGAACTGCTGTGTTATGCCGAGCATGTCCTGCAGGACGAGCACCTGCCCGTCGGTGTGGGGGCCTGCTCCTATTCCTATGGTGGGTATGGTGAGTTGCTGTGTGGCTTGCTGGGCAAGTGCCGCAGGTATCTTCTCGAGCACGACGGCGAAGCAGCCGGCTTGCTGGAGCACCTGTGCGTCGTGGAGCAGACGCGAGGCTTCCTGCTGGTCGGTTGCACGAACGGCATAGGTGCCGAATTTGTTGATGCTCTGTGGGGTTAGTCCGAGGTGACCCATGACGGGTATTCCTGCCGTGAGTATGCGGCTGATGCTTTCGAGCACTTCTTCGCCGCCTTCGAGTTTGACGGCGTCGGCGCCTGTCTCTTTCATGATGCGTATGGCGGAGGCGAGGGCGAGCTTGGAGTTGCCCTGATAGGTGCCGAAGGGCATGTCGACGACCACAAGGGCGCGTTTGATGGCGCGGACAACGGAGGCTCCGTAGAATATCATCTCGTCGAGGGTGATGGGGAGGGTGGTCTGGTAGCCGTCCATGACGTTGGCTGCGCTGTCGCCGACAAGGACGACGTCAATCTTGGTGCGGTCGAGGAGACGTGCCATGGAATAGTCATAGGCGGTGAGCATGGCTATTTTCTCGCCCTGACGTTTCATGTTCTGGAGTACATGGGTTGTCACCTTGGTGACTTCGGTCTGGAGGTATGGCATTTTTTTATGGAGGGTTCTATTTTTTCATTGAGAGCGCGTCCGTCCTGGACGCATATTTCTTCTATCTTGCAGCCCCACACTGCGCTACGCTTGTGCGGGGTTATTCGCTATCCGTGTTTTTATTTCATAGGTGCTGCTCATTTCATTATTTTGATTTCAAGGTATTATTCGCTGTCCGTGTTTTTATTTCATAGGTGCTCATGACCTCAGTTCGCAGGCTCGCCACATGACCTCAGTTCGAAAAATTCGTGTTATTCGTGGTCTAAATAAGCATTGAGGCTTTCTGCGGTATCTGCGATTTCTGCGAGAGTTAAAGGCTAAAAGGTTTTAGGGTTATAGGGTATGGTTAGTCGATGGCTTCGTCGGAGGCGTATTTGCGGTCTTTTTTGCCGGGTTTCTTGTCTGGCTTAGTCGTTCCCGTCGGGTCGGCGAGTTCCTCGTCGCCTTGGCTTTCCACGATGCGGAGCAGTTGCCGGAATGCCTTGCGGTATTCCCTCTCGCCGTTCTTGCCGTCGCGGAAGGCTTTGTAGTGGTGCCCGGCGACGGTGAAGGTGCCTGTCTCTATGTTGGTCTCGACTTCGTAGAAGAAGTAGTCGAGCTCGTTGGGCTGTATGCGGCGGGCATAGAAGATGGTGTCGATCTGTGTGGCGTTGATGGCACCCTGGACGGCGAGGGCGACCTTGGAGGGCATCTTCTTGGTGGGGATGGATTTGTATTCGCAGCCTTTTTCGCTGTATTTCTTCACAAAGAAACGCAGGTGTCCGTCGATCTGCTCCTGTGTGACGGGGATGCGTATGAATATGGAGTCGGCGAGCGGCTGACTGCATTCCTGGTACTGGCGCGCCATGTTGCTGCGAAGCACTATGTAGCCCACCTGCATTATGATTTGCTTGCGATGTGGCACGAGGAAGTAGTGTTCGACGACATCGGTGGGGTCGAGGTGTTCCTCGATGGAGAATTCGAGGTTTGAGGGGCATGTGTCGCGGGTTCCGTGGACGGAGTAGAGTGCTCCTTTTGTTATGTGCACGGAGGCGTAGTACGACATTATGGTGCTGTCCTGCGCCGGTATGTAGCATCCGCCCTGAGGTCCTATGCATTCTTCGGGGTTGTTGCGGAAAGAGATGAGCACCGAGTTCTCAAGCTTTACGGTGCCGTTGAGGAGTTTGCGGCTGTCGGGGAGTTGTGAGCAGTCGTAGTAACGGCGGTCCACGGGTACTTCAAAGCGGAGCATCTCAGTGGTGTCGCCGTGGCAGGAGCAGTGTATGGGGTTGATGGCGTAGCGTATAGGGAAGGGGGCGTGGCAGCGTGCAGAGAAGTAGCGCGCCACGGCATCGACACGAGCTTTTGTCAAAGCCTCGTCGGAGCCGCCATAGCCTTCAATGGTTATGACGTAGTAGTTGGGGTTGGCGGGGTTGAAGGCTATGCGGTAGGCAGAGTCGAGAAGGTCGAGCTGGGCGGTGGCGTAGACGGTGTCGGAGCCTTCTATGGGCAAGAGCAGCGCGAAGGCCTGGGGGTTGACGAGGGCTTTGCGCATATCCTTGACGGTCTTGGCTCCCGGTATATGGAAACTGCCCTGCGCCGTGAGCGGCAGCGGGGAGAGGAGCAGCAAGATGGAGAGCAGCAAGGGCTTCATTATGCGGTGCGTGTGTGTTAGGGCTGGGGCCGCTATGTTTATTTGATCTCGGAGAGTAGCCGGGCTATTATCTGGTCGGTGGAGATGCCTTCGGCTTCGGCGTAGTAGTTGCGCACGATGCGGTGGCGCAGCACGTTGGTGGCGACAGCGCGCACATCGTCGCTGTCGGGCGAGTATTTTCCGTGGAAGGCGGCGTGGGTTTTTGCGCCGAGTATGAGGTACTGCGAGGCGCGTGGACCCGCGCCCCATGTGATGTAGCGTTCGGCGGTGTTGCCCGAACCGGAGACCGGACGTGTGAGCGACACGAGCTTGACGGCGTAAGAGAGCACATTGTCGGCCACGGGCATCTTGCGTATCACCTGCTGGTAGCCCATGATGTCGGCGGCACTCAGCACGGTGCGCACCGTGGCGGTCTGGAGCGTTGTGGTGCGCTTTACAATGTCGAGCTCTTCTTCGAAGGATGGGTAGTCGAGGCGCACGTTGAGCATGAAGCGGTCGAGCTGTGCCTCGGGGAGCGGATAGGTGCCTTCTTGCTCGATGGGGTTTTGGGTGGCGAGGACAAAGAAGGGGTCTTCGAGCTTGTAGCTGTTGTTGCCAACGGTTACACGGTGTTCCTGCATGGCTTCGAGGAGCGCCGCCTGGGTTTTTGGCGGGGTGCGGTTTATCTCGTCGGCGAGCACTATATTGGCGAACAGGGGGCCTTTGACGAAGCGGAAATGGCGCGAATCGTCGAGTATCTCGGAGCCGGTAATGTCGGATGGCATGAGGTCCGGCGTGAACTGTATGCGGCTGAACTGAAGTCCAAGAGCTTGTGCGAGGGTGTTGACCATGAGGGTCTTGGCCAAGCCGGGGACGCCCACGAGGAGGCAGTGGCCACCGGTGAAGATGGCGAGGAGAAGGCCGTCGACAGCTTCGTCCTGGCCAACTATGACATGGCCTATCTCTTGTTTGAGCTCTTTGTATTGTGACACCAGGCTATTGATTGCGGAGACGTCGTTGTCCATAGGTGTGGTTTTTTAGGTGTAGATACTATAGATGTTATAGAATTGGATAGATGTTATGATTGGATGGTGGTGTGTGGGGGTTATTTGTTCCAGGGGAGCTGGAAGCTGCAGTTTTGGTAGTCGGAGTTTAGGCGGATATAGGTGGTGTTGATAGCCTTGCGTGCCCATTGGAGCACTTTTTTGTGCTTGGCATCCTGCAGGGCTGCCTGGTATATGTTGTCGTAGTCGTCGGTGAGGTTGGCCATGTGGGCGGGGAGGCTGCGCGTGACCATGACTATGCGGTAGGCATCGCGGCCGTCGTCGGTCTTGAGCGGGGTGGCGTTGCTCACGTCGCCCTCTTTCATGGCTGCGAAGCTTATGCCCGGGTAGAGCTCGGAGAGTTCCTCTTTGCCAAACCGGAAGCTGCCCGTGTAGGGGTTGGTGGCGCGTCCACCCTGTGCTTTGCTGTCGGCCTGCGAGTAGGTGCGCGCGGCGGCGGCAAAGGAGAGGTTGCCGGCACGAATCTGCTGTGCTATGCTGTCGAGGAGCATACGCGCACGCAGGAGGTCGGAGGCTCCCACCTTGGGGGTGAGAAGTATGTGGCGCACATTGACGGTGTTGCCGCGGCGCTCTATGAGTTGAAGTATGTGAAATCCGTATTGTGTCTCGATGATGGGCGACACTTCGCCTGGTTTGAGGGCGAAGGCGGCCGCCTCGAAGTCGGCCACCATGTCGCCGCGGCCAAAGAAGCCGAGCTCTCCGCCTTTCTTGGCCGATGCCGGGTCGTTGGAGTAGAGTGTGGCAAGCATGTCAAAGCGGTCGCCGCCGAGCACACGCTCACGCATCTTGGCCAACTCCTGTCGACAACGGTCGCGTTCTTCCTCGCTCACCTCGGGGCGCAGCTCTATCTCGGCAATCTCGTAACGCTCCGATATGGTGGGTATGCTGTCGGCTGGTATCTTGTCAAAGTATTGGCGCACTTCGAAAGGGGTTATTTTCACGCTCTCGGTGATATTGTACTCCACACGCTGGCTTAGTGTCCGCTCCTTGAGTAGGTCAAAATAGATGTCGTGCATCTCGTCGTAGGTGTAGCCGGTGGCTTTGTGCATGGCCTCCTTGGTGCCGAACTGGCGGATGTAGTTGCGGAGATAGTATTCGACCTGTTGTTCCACTTCTTCGTCGGAGACTTCCACGGAGTCTATTTCACCGCGCTGCACCATAAGTTTTGAGAGGAGCAGGGATTCAAGAATCTGGCAGCGGGCCTCGTTGGCGCTTTCGTAGCCCTGACGCACGCGTACTTGCGCGAGGGCCTGCTCTATGTCGCTATGTTTGACAATATGGCTGCCCACCACGGCCACCACTTGGTCAACTACCACGTCGTGCTGTGCGCGGGAATGCATGGGCGTCAGCGCGACTAACAAGAGTAACAGGTATGGTAAATGCTTGGACATTTTAGCTATTGATATATAGTTTTCCGGCATTCTGAGCCTCCTTGAGCAATTCGCGTTGCATGGATTTGATGATTTCTATCTTGCGACCGTTGATGATCACGGTGCGTATGTTGTCGCGCTCGAGTTCGAGCGGCGACACTTCGTCGGTGACGCGGTAATCGAAGACGTGGGCGTAGTAGGAGAAATGCTCGTCGGATATGGTTATATTGCGGTTGTTTCTTAGGTAGAGGGCTTCGTTGTAGGTCTCGATGGGCACGGCTTTCTGGAGCTGCATGAAGGGTATCCAGCTGTCGAGGTCGAAATAGTATTCGGCGGCGTCGGTGGCTGCGAGACGCTGCAGCTCCATAATATCGGCGTCGGAGAACTGGTGACGGGTGAAGACACGGCGTATGCGCGGCTCTGTCCTGCAGCCTTTGGGAACTTTGATGTAGATAGCCTTGACAATATTGCTCTTGAGCGCGAAATTGTCGAGGTGCTGACGGTAGTACTGCTCTATTTCTTCGTCGGAGACCACGGTATCCAGCATCTGCGCCACTATCATCTGCTCGTATTCGTATATCAGGAGGCTGTTCTTGTAGTTCTGAAGTTCGGCGGAGAAATCGTTCTGTATGTTGCGGCGCGCCTTTTCGAGCACCACTTGCTGGAGCAGCCACTGGTTGATATAGTTCTGTACTATAACGGCGCTGTCCTCGGGCGAGGTGCCCTGTCCCAGTATGCCGTCAATGTCGGTGGTGGTAAGCTTGTTGCCATAGACCGACGCAAGCACGCCGCTATCGTCGGTTGCCTTATGGCAGCTGACGAAAGCGAGTAGCAGGGTGAGGATGGCGAGTATTCTGGCTGGCACTTAGGAAGGTTGGAAGGGTTTAGGGTTGGAAGGTTGAAAGGAGTTTTGTTTGGGGGGGGGATTAATAGTAGGTTTCGTCGACTACGTCTTGGTGGATTTTCACGTTGTAACGCTGGCGCAGCTGCTGCATAAGCTGGCCTTCGAGGTAGTCTTGGTAGTCGTTGATGTAGTAGCCGCGAGCTTCAGAGAGGCTCTTGATAGTCGGCGGGGTGATCTGCTCCACGACCACTATGGTGTAGCCTTTCTCTGCAGGGTAGTAGTATGTGCCCTGACGCCACTGGTTGTCGGTGAGGGTCTCCTGCTTGCCGCGCTCAAGGGTCTCGGTGCGCACCTCCACGGGGTTGGCATCCTTGTAAGCCTTGCCGACCTTGGAGATGAGGGTGCTGCGGAGGGTGCCGTTGCTGGTACGCTTGGCGGCGGCCTGCTGCACTATCTTGGTGGCTTTGGCGGAGGGGATGGCGTTGCTGTCGGCGACAGTCACTATAGTTACGCGTGCGCGGGTATTCCAAAAATAGGGGGCGTGGTCGGGGTTGTCGAGGCTGCGCGTGGCGCTGTGCTCCTCGTAGAATTTCTTGAGGCCCGCGGTGTCGGCCATGGCGCGGCTCCATATCATCTTGTCGTTGTAGGAGAAGATGAGCAGCCCGTTGCGGTACTCCTGCAGCAGCTCGCGGAAGTCGGCGTTGTCCTGTTCCAGACGGCTGTCGGCATAGCGCAGCACCTCTTGGTTGATGAAATCGTTGTAGCGGCTCTGCACGTATGTTGCATAGTCGTACTCGCGCTCCACGCGTTGGTTGCTCTCAATGTAGTGCAACAGGTCGCGGGCGTTGAACTTGCGGTCGCCAATGGCAAAGAGCGGGCTGAGGTCGGTAATCATGCTGTCGGCATAGTGCCAGCGTTTGCGGAACACGGAGTCGGTCATGGCGGCCACAGCCTCGTTGAGTGTTGCCACGGGGAGGGCTATCGTCTTGGCTTTGGAGCCGCGCGGAGGTTTCTCGGCACGGAGCATCTGTGTGTAGTCCTCAAAATGGTAACGCTTCTTCATGTTGTCGATAAAGATACCCTGCGGCACCGTGCTGCGCTGGTCGCGCGAGAGGCGCTGGCGGTAGTAGGGGGCCATCTCCTCAAAAGAGGGTATCTGCTCTTTCTTGACCACGCGGATAATGTGCCATCCATACTCGGTGTGGAACGGCTCGCTGTAGGTCTCCAACGGCATCTGCGAAATAAGCTTCACATACTCCGGGGGCATTTGGTTGATAGCCATGTCGGGCAAGAGGCCGCCGTTGGCCGCCGAGCCGCGGTCGTCGCTGTAGTTGCGTGCCACAACGCCGAAGTTCTCGCCGGACTGCAACTTGCGATAGGCTTCGCGGATTTTTCCCTCGGCATTAGTGGTCTCGTCGCTCAGCCATATATGCTGCAACGACGACTTGCCGTAGTATGGCACCTTGTCGAGCATCTTGATGATGTGGTAGCCGAAGGAGGAGCGCACGGGCTTGCTTATCTGGCCGGGCTGGAGAGCGTAGGCTGCCGACTCGAAGGGGTACACCATGTTGAATACGGAGAAGAAGCCCAGGTCGCCGCTGTTACCGCGAGAGGTCACCGTTTTTCTGTCGGGGTCCACTATGTCGCGGGCCGACTGGTCCTCGCTAACTTCACGAGCCAGCTGCAGGAAGTCGGCGCCGCCTGTGGCGCGCTGGTACACTTCCATGGCTCTGTTGTACGCCTGCAGGGTGTCTGCCGGCGATGCGGTCTTCTTGAGTTTTATGAGTATATGGGCTGCACGGACGGCGTAGTGGTTACGCTCATAAGCCTCCTGCAAGAGCCGTTGCAGGCTGAGGGAGTCGATGAGGTAGGGCGCCGCAAGCTCGTCGCGGTAGCTGGCCAGCTCGCTGCTGAGGGCTGCCGTGGTGTCGAATCCCTGATTGTGGGCATCGACAAGCTTGGTGCGGAAATTGACGAAGAGCTGCACGTACTCTTCGAGTTTTTGGCGTTTCTCGTATGTGCATGCTGTGGTTGGCGCATCTTGGCTCTGCCCTATGGAACGCTTAAACTCACGGAGAAACTCCGACTGCATGACAGGCTTGCCGTCTATCTCGAATATTACGCGGTCGGTGCTTGTCGTCTTTTGCTGTGCTGTGGCTGCAAGAGCGGCAAGGCTCAGGAAAATTGCTGAGAGAATTTTTTTCATCATCGTGAATAGTTGGGTGCTTCGCGGGTAATTGTTATGTCGTGCGGATGGCTCTCTGTGCGGCCTGCCGCGGTGATACGTATGAACTTGGCCTGTTGTAGAGCCTCTATGTTGGGGCTTCCGGTGTAGCCCATGCCGGCCTTGAGGCCGCCAACCATCTGGTAGAGCACTTCGCTGAGGGTGCCTTTGTAAGGCACGCGGCCCACCACGCCTTCGGGGACAAGTTTCTTGGCGTCGGTCTCTTTGTCTTGGAAGTAGCGGTCTTTGCTGCCGCACTGCATGGCCTCGAGAGAGCCCATGCCGCGGTAGGTCTTGTACTTGCGGCCTTCGTAGATGATGGTCTCGCCCGGAGCCTCTTCGGTGCCGGCCACGAGGGAGCCTATCATCACCGTGCTGGCGCCGGCTGCGAGGGCCTTGACGATGTCACCGCTGTAGCGTATGCCGCCGTCGGCGATGACGGGGGTGGTGTAACCCTTTTGCTTGAGGGCTCCGGCAACCTCGCAGATAGCTGTGAGCTGCGGCACGCCGATACCTGCCACAATGCGCGTGGAGCAAATACTGCCGGGGCCTATGCCAACCTTGATGGCGTCGGCGCCGGCCTCGGCAAGCATGAGGGCTGCCTCGCCGGTGGCTATGTTGCCCACCACCACGTCGATGTCGGTAAACTGCTGTTTGACTTGGCGCAGGGCACGCACCACGTTGTTGGAGTGGCCGTGTGCGGTGTCGATGACTATGGCGTCGGCGCCGGCCTTTACCAAAGCCTCCACACGCTCCATCATGTCGGGAGTCACACCCACGCCCGCAGCCACGCAGAGGCGGCCGTTATGGTCTTTGCTGGCGAGGGGGCGCTCCTTGGTCTTGATGATGTCGCGGTAGGTGATGAGTCCCACAAACTGGCCTGCGGCATTCACCACGGGAAGCTTCTCTATCTTGTGTTGCTGCAATATCTCTGTAGCTTCGGCGAAAGTGGTGCCCTCGTGTGTGGTAATGAGGTTGGTGGTCATTATCTCGCTGAGCTTGCGGTGCATGTCGCGCTCAAAGCGCAAGTCGCGGTTGGTGACCATGCCGATAAGTATACGCTGGTCGTCGACAATTGGAATGCCGCCAATGCCGTACTCGCTCATGACACTCAGGGCGTCGTTGACGGTGGCGTCCTTGCTCATGGTCACGGGGTCGATGATCATGCCGTTCTCGGCGCGTTTCACTTTGCGCACCTCGTCGGCCTGACGCTCTATACTCATGTTCTTGTGGAGCACACCGATGCCGCCCTCCTGGGCCATGCCTATGGCCATGGCAGCCTCTGTTACGGTGTCCATCGCCGCCGAGACCAGCGGGGTGTTGAGATTGATGTGGGTCGAGAAGCGGCTTGCCACGCTTACCTCACGCGGAACCACCTCGCTGTAGGCAGGCACAAGGAGCACATCGTCGTAGGTGAGCCCTTCGCCTATAAATTTGCTTGTATCGGTATACATAATTCACTCCTTTTTAAGAATGCAAAGTTACTTAAAAATCATGATATATAAAAAAAAATATATCAACCTTTGAGGCAAGCAATATGATTATCAGATATTTTTTTTGTACATTTTGTTTTTTTTGCGTAACTTTGCACTTCCTAATAACCATGTCCTATGCCCCGACTACGCTATTTTT
Organism: Bacteroidales bacterium; assembly: GCA_017454015.1. Taxonomy (GTDB): domain Bacteria; phylum Bacteroidota; class Bacteroidia; order Bacteroidales; family P3; genus Colimorpha. The sequence continues at coordinate 17,244 of JAFTDW010000036.1, forward strand.
TACCGTTATTGCTCCTCACGCTGGCAACGGCCTCCGCCAGTTCGCAGAATTCAGGTTTTTACTTGGAGTGTCCCACCACCACGTTCTTTCGTGACGCCGAGTTTTTCATGCCCTTCACCAAAGGCTACACCGCGTCGGGGTTTCGCCTGCAACCCACTGTCAACTACCTCAGTACCGACAGCAATGTGACCATATCCGCCGGGGTGCTGCTCACCGGCATTGCAGGGGTCGACGGCTTGTGGAAAGTGCAGCCCGTAGTCACCATCGACTACCGGCCGGCCCGCTGGGTGGAGCTCACCATGGGGACGCTGCACGGCAGCCTCGAGCACAAGATGCCGGCGCCGCTCTACAACCCCGAGCGGTGGATTTACAGCTACCAGGAGAACGGCCTTCAGATACGCACCGCCACCAAGCACTGGGAGAGCGACACCTGGGTCGACTGGGAGCATTTCCTTGAGCCGTGGACTCCCGACCAGGAGCGCTTCACCCTCGCCTCGCGCCACCTGCTCACGCTCCTTGGCGACGCCGACGGCAAGTGTATGCTGCAACTGCCTGCGGCATTCAGCGGAAGCCACCGCGGCGGCCAGTTCACCACGCTCGACACCTGCATAGAGACCCTTATGAACGAATACGCAGGGCTCTCCCTGAGCTACAACGCCTGCAAGACAACGACACTGACAGCCGAAGCCCCTATATTTCTCTACCAGAACCTCTCCCCCACCCCACACACCCACTACCTCAACGGCTACGCCCTCTACCCTTCTCTTGTAATGAATATATCGCTGCCAGCAAGAGCCGCAGGCGACAAATCACGCGCTACCAAGGAGTTAACACTCCGCTTAGGCTTCTGGCAGGCACACCATTACCAGTCGGCACGCGGCAGCTACCTCTACCAGTGCGTGTCATGGCACGACCCTCTCTTCCAAACTCCTGAGAGGCACATGCTTACAGCCGACATAGCAGCCACCGCCAAACAACGCGGCGGACTCGGCATAACACTCAACGCCTCAATCTACCACGACCTCGACCTTAAAAAGACCGACATGGTGATAGGTCTGGCAATGCAGATAGCCCCGCGCGTGGCACTGAGCAACACCGCAAAACAATAAACGGCCTCGCCCAACTATACCCATTAGTTGAACTCGTTATACTATCCTCCCATCCTTGCCCCGGAGGGGAGCCCTGCACCTATTCGTTGTTCATAAATCCAGAGCGCGTTATCTCGTCGAGCAAGGCTCGCGAGATGGCGCGGTTGGCATCCACGGGATAGCGTTTCTCGGTGAAGAGCTTGGCAAGGTTCTCCACGCCGTTCTCCTCCACCATGCGGCGGTTGAAGGGGAACTCCTCGCGCATCCGGTGCTGACGTTCTATGTCGGCGTCGCTGTCGGCACGATACTCCTCATAATGAACCACGGCATCGAGGGGCAGACGCTCGCTCAGCGTTGTCTCACCCTCGGGATAGCCCAGCGCCAGTGTGATTACCGGCGACACCCCTTTGGGCAACTTCAGCAACTCGGCGATAGCCTTGGCGTTATACAGCACCGTGCCGAGGTAGCAGAAGCCCAAGCCTTCGCTCTCGGCGGCCACGCAGATGTTCTGGGCGCAGAGCGACGCATCGATAACGCCGCTGAGGTACCACAAGAAGTTGTCGTAGCACACTCCCGCGCCGCGCAACTGGCACCAGCGGTGGTAACGCTCCACATCGGCGCAGACGGTGAGCATCACCGGCGCCGTGGCACACTGCCCGTAATGCAAGGCACCGAGCGACTTCAGGCGTTCCTTGTCGCGCGTTACCACAACGCTGTACATCTGCATATTGCCGGTGTTGCTTGCACGCATACCGCACTCAAGTATCCGTTCCAAGGTGGCCAAATCCACCTCGCGCTCCGCAAAACGCCTCACACTGCGATGCTCCGCAAGCAGACGCTCTGTGGCATTGAAAGTATCATTAAAAACTGCCATATATTATACATTTACAATTATTTAAACCACTTCCGACAAAGATATTGCCGTAGTGCAAAGTTACGAATTTTTCGTCCACTTGCATTTTTTTTTGTAATTTTGCTTTTTTTTAGAGACCTTATAGCGACATGAACATCATAATAGCAGGCGACGGCGAAGTGGGTTTTTACCTTGCCAAGTCGCTCACCGAACTCAAACATAACATCACCGTTGTCGACCCACACTCGGCACTGCTCCGCAAGCTTGAGAAGAGCAACGACCTGCTCACCATAGCCGGCGACTCCACCTCGCCGCGCGTGCTGGAGGAGGCTGGCACGGCAGGGTGCGACCTCTTCCTGTCGGTGCTCCACGACGAGAGCATAAACCTCGTGAGCTGCATACTCGCCAAGAAGCTCAAAGCCAAGAAGACAGTGGCACGTATCAGCAACGCCGAGTTGCTGGAGCCCCGACACCGTACCACCTTCCGCGAGCTTGGCATCGACGAGCTGGTATGCCCAGAGCGTATCGCCGCCAAAGAGATCACCAACCTGCTCAACCACAACGTGGCTACAGAGTTCTTTGACTTCAGCGGAGGGCTCTCCATGTACCTCATACGCCTGCGCGAGACTTCGCAGGTCATACACAAGAAAGTCAAGGACTTAATACAGATATACAACTCGCTGCAAGTGCGTATCGTGGCGGTGCTGCGCGCCGGTGAGACCCTCATCCCCGACGGCGACTTTGAGTTTCAAACGGGCGACCTGGCCTACATCATCAGCCGCGCCAACCAGATGGAGAACATACAGTTGCTTGCAGGCGACGCCGACTACCGCATACGCAACGTCATGGTTGTAGGCGGCGGCCGCATAGGACGCTATGCAGCCCTCACCCTCGAAGACCAGATGCACATAACCCTCGTGGAGCAGGACCCCTCGCGCTGCCTCGACCTCAGCGAGCTGCTGCACAAAACACTCGTAATCAACGGTGATGCCACCGATATAGAGCTGCTCAAGGAGGAAGGTCTTCAGCGCAACGACGCCTTCATTGCGGTGACCGACTCGTCGGAGACCAATGTGCTCACCTGCCTCCATGCCCGCCGCCTCGGCATACGCAAGACCATAGCCCTCGTCGAGAACACCGGCTTCATAGACCTCTCGCAGCAGGTGGGAATAGACACCATAGTAAACAAGAAACTCATCACCGCCAGCTACATAGCGCGCCTTATAGTGCGTGGCAGCGCGGTGCGCAGCAAGTGGCTCAGCGGCACCAACGCCGAGCTGATAGAGTTTATCGTAGGCCACCGCTCCAAAGCGTTGCGCTCGCCTCTCGGCCAGCTCAGGATGCCGCAGGGCTCCACGGTCGGCGGCATAGTGCGCGGCGAAGAAGGGCTGCTCCCCTACCGCGACATGCAGCTCATGGAGGGCGACAAGGTGGTGGTCTTTGCGATGCCCGAAGTGATGGACCTCGTGGCAAGAATATTCGACTAAAACCATTTTTCGTCATACATATCAAAGAATTTGGTATTCATTTTTCGTTATTACGCTGTTTCGTAATCACGTTGTCACGTAACCCTAAAACCTTTCAACCCTTAAACTTTTTAACCTTTTAACCCTCCCCCCCTTCCCATCGCCAACAACTATCTCATAATACGTATCTGGGGCACCATGCTGCTCTACTTGGCTGTGGCGCTGCTGCTTCCCGTCACCATGTCGGCCGTGGTCCGCGACGGGGCGCTCACCGCTCTGCTGCTCTCCGAGGCAGCCACCACGCTGGCGGGACTGCTGATGACAGGCACCTTCCGGCTTCTCGCCTCGAAAAGCAGACCCCATCGGGGCGGCACCGCCAAGAGGCACAACGCGCTGTGGATCACTGCCACGGTGTGGACTCTGGTGCCACTGTTCGGAGCTTTGCCGTTCCTGCTTTCCGGCACCCTCGCCTCCCCCGTCGACGCCCTCTTCGAGAGTGTGTCGGGTTTCACCACCACCGGCGCGTCGCTCATCGTCCAACCACAGACCATAGCCCCAAGCCTGCTGCTGTGGCGCAGCATGACGCAGTGGATTGGCGGTCTGGGGCTTGTGCTCTTCGTCATAGCCATACTACGCCGCATAGGAGTGGCCTCGCTGGAGCTCTACGAAGCCGAGTTCTCGGGCACCCTGGGGCGCAAGCTGCACCCTCATATAGCGGTGAGCGTGAGCCGCATGTGGCGTATATACCTGCTGCTAACCCTCTTGCTCGCCGCGGCGCTCCTGTTGTGCGGCGAAGGGCCTCTGCGCTCTCTCTGCATAGCTCTCAGCACTGTGTCGACAGGCGGCTTCATGCCTACCGAAGGCGGCCTCACGGGACTGAGGCCCGCCACAAGCACGGTACTCACCGTCATGATGTTTCTCTCGGGAGTCAACATAGCTCTGCTGTTCCACCTCGTGTGCGGACGCCCGCGTCCGCTGCTGCGCAGCCGCGAGTTCCACCTCTACATTGCCATCTACTTGGTAGCTACGGCAATGGTGGCCCTGTCGCTCACCGCAGCGGGCAACAGCCTGCGCCACTCGCTAAGCTACAGCCTGTTCCACATTGCGTCGACCATCTCCACCTGCGGCTTCTACCTGCCCAGTCCCAGCCACTGGAGCCTGTGGGCCTCGGGGGTTACCTTCCTGCTGCTCTTTCTGGGCCCCATGGCAGGCTCCACGGGCGGCGGCATCAAGCTGAAGCGCATCATGATTCTCGGCCATTCGGTACGCAACTATTTCACCCATATACTCCACCCCTCGGCGACACTGCCGCTCAGCGTCGACGGCGACCGCGTGGAGCCCGACTATGTCTCCAAGGTCTACGCTTTTGTGTTCCTCTACATAATGCTCACGGTGGCCGGCGCTTTCATATTGACGCTCTGCGGACTCGACCTGCAGAACGCCTTCGCCATGGCCGCGGCCAACATCTCCAACCTCGGAGCCTCGCCACTGCTCACCAATCTCGGTGCCTCTATCGACTACCCCGCCCTGCCCCTTGTGGGCAAATGCACGCTCATGATACTTATGACCGCCGGAAGGCTTGAGATTTTCGCCCTCCTCGCCATCTTCTTCCCTGCCTACTGGAAAAAATAATTAGACCCCGAATGACACGAATATTGCCTCGCCACTTTTCCCGCGTTAATGCCCGTCAACAATCAAATTGTTAGATTCGTTAAATTAGTGGTCAAAAAGAAACGAACCAAGTGATAGTCAGAATCATAGCCCTGCCCGTGGCCGTCGAAGGCCTGCTCATGCTGCTCTGCGCATGGGTTGGCATGGCCATGGGCGATGCCACGGCCCACCATATAGTGCTGCCTGGCGCCGTCACCACAGTAGGCGGCACGCTCTGCTACCTCGCGTCACGGCTGCGGCGCCACAGCGCCGCAGGGCGCATGGCCTACCTCGGCGTGACACTGCTCTGGATAGTGCTGGCCTCCGTGGGCACCATACCCCTGCTGGCCTCGGGCTCCTTCACGTCGTTCACCGACGCCTTCTTCGAGTCTATGGCGGGCTTCACCACCGCCGGAGCCTCCCTGTTTGGGCAGGTGGAGCAGCTGCCGGCATGCATAGTGCTGTGGCGCAGCCTCTCGCAGTGGATTGGCGGCTTCGGCATCGTGCTGCTCGTCCTCGCCGTGGTGCCCACCCTCGGCATAGGCTCCTACAGCCTCTACACCGCAGAGATCTCGTCGGCAGACAACACCGCAAAACTCGACACCTCCATATCGCACACCATCCGCCACACCCTCACGGTATATGTCTCACTCACCGTGATATTCATCGCACTCCTTGTCACGTCGGGGCTCACGCCGTGGCAGGCTGTCAACCTCACCTTCACCCATATCTCCAGCGGCGGCTTTGCGCTCTTCAACGACGGCATAGCCTCGCTGAGCCACACTCAGCAGCTCATACTCTTGTTTGCCATGATGCTCAGCGGCATCAACTTCGCCTTTCTCTACCTGCTTTTCTCTCTCAAGTTCCAATCCTTGCGTCAAAAGCTCGACCAGTTGTCGTTCTACCTGCTGCTTACGGCTGCTGCCACTGCGGTGAGCATGACAGCCCTGCACTACCGCATGCACTACGGCTGGAGCGATGCCTTGCGCCTCGGCGCCCTGCAGTCGGCCAGCGCCATAACCACCACGGGCACCATGGCCGCCGACACACGCCTGTGGTGGCCGCCGCTCACACTGCTCTTCCTGCTCCTCGCCCTCTGCGGAGGCATGGCGGGCTCCACTTCGGGCGGCATCAAAGCCATGCGTGTGCTCATACTGCTGCGCAACGTCAAGAAATCGGTGCTCGGCCACCTCCACCCCCATGCCGTCGACCCCGTGCGCCTCAACGGCAAACCTTTGGCCGACAGCCTTGTGACCAACGTCATGGTCATCTTCTTTGTCTACCTCTTCACCCTTATTGGGGCCTCGGCGGCTCTGCTGCTTACAGGCATGGCACCCATCGAGGCGGTGGGCGACGCCGTGGCATGCCTCTCAGGCTATGGCCCCGGACTGGCGACAAGCGGCGGCTTCGGATCCTACGCTCATCTGCCCTCGGCAGCCAAGCTCATCTGCTCGCTGCTCATGCTCCTCGGGCGACTCGAGTGCATACCGGCACTGATACTGCTCACACCGGCATTCTGGAAGAGGTAAATCTTGACCACCGTTTTACCTCTTATTTTTTTTGACCACAAATCCGACGAGACATGTGTGTCTCACTTCCCCACCTCGTTGAGCAGCTCAAGGTATTCCTTATATGGCTGAGTGTCGGCGAGGTCGGCGAGTGCGTCGGCGAGGATGCCGTAATACCACATCACGTCGGTCTTGCCGTTAGGGGCGTGGAAGCGAGGCCATAGGTCGTCGCCAATCTGGCGGTAGTCGGACACTATGGTGCGTAGGTTGGAGAGTTTGTCGCCCATGGCCACCATCTTGCTGTCGAGCGGCGAAGAGGCTATGAGGTCGGCCTGGGCCTGCTTGCGGACGCGCCAGGGGGAGCCGTGGGGCAGCGGCGAGGTCTCGTGGAACACCAGCGAAGCCACCCTGTCGCCAAACTCTTGCCGTATCTGCTCTATGGTTACCTCGGTGTCCTCCACGGTGTCGTGCAGTATGGCGGCGGCGAGCATCTCGGGGTCCGTGGTGAGCGACGCAACGATACAGGCGGCCTCCATAGGGTGCATTATGTAGGGGTAGCCCTTGCCGCGCCGTTCTATGCCGCGGTGGGCGTCGATGGCAAACTTGGCAGCCCGATCGAAGAGGTTGGTATCCATGGCTATTGGATTTCGAACATGTTGAGGAAGCCGGTCATCATAAAGACCTGGCGTATATTGTCGCTGATGTTGCGGACAATGACCTTGCCGCCCTTGACGCTGGTCTCCTTGCGCAGGGCGAGGAACAGGCGAAGGCCGGAGCTGGAGATGTAGCTGAGTTTGGAGCAGTCGAGCACCACGGTGCCGCCGGCAGCCTCTTTGAGCTGTTCAAAACAGGGGGCCACCTCGGTGGATGCGGGAGTGTCGAGACGTCCTTCAAGATTGGCGGTGGTCACACCGTTGGAATTGTCGATATTGATATTCATATTATTCTGTTTTAATAGTTTTGTTCTACGTTTTTATTTCTAATAGCCTGTCAAGCCCAGCCCCTGCATGGCCCTGATAGCACATTTGCATCAGGGCGCGTGGGCTCACTTGCTAAACATTCTTCAGCATTGTGAGTATGTTCTTGTTGTCGAGGCGCTGGTAGTGTACGCTGTCCATAATTTGGCGCACGAGGTATATGCCGAGTCCGCCTATAGAGCGTTCTTCGGCAGGCAGTGTGACGTCGATCTCCGGCACTGTCGTGGGGTCAAAGGGTACACCGCTGTCGGTGATGATGAACTCTATAGAGTGTTCGCGCAGCACCGCCTCGATGTCGACCAAGCCGTCAGCGCCTTTGGGATAGGCGTAGAGTATGATGTTGGTAACAGCCTCTTCAAGAGCCAGGTTAAGGCTCATGGTGTCGTTCTGGCTCAGCTGCTTCTCGTTGGATATGGTCTCCATAAAGTCGGCCAGCTGAGGTATCTGCTGTATGTCGTTGTGCAGAATAAGGTGGCGTTCTTGCTTGATGCTGTCGACTTGCGCGAGGAAATGGATGACGAAGACGGTGAGGTCGTCGCTCTGAGGCGCGTCGACCACGAAGTCGGTAACGGCAGTGCGTATGGCATCGAGGTAGCCCGAGGCGTCGTGTTTTTTGTGGAACGGAGCCATCATGCGGTCTTCGCCAAACTGGTCGAGTGCCGCATTTTCGGCTTCGGTAATACCATCGGTGTAGAGGAACAGGCTGTCGTCGTAGTTGAGTGTAATCTGCTGCTCTTTGAAGGCGAAGGCTGGCACAATGCCAAGAGGCACATTGGATTGCACGGAGAGAGGGGTAACCGTGGTTTGCTGGTTGTCTGACTGTGGATTATTGGCAATGAGCACCGGAGGGTTGTGGCCCGCGTTGCAGTAGCGCAGCTGTCCGGTAAGGAGATCGAGAACTCCGCAGAAGAAGGTTACGAACATGCTGTTCTCGTTCTTCTCTGACATTGAGTCGTTCATGGCGCTGACAATCTTGGCAGGGCTGCTCTCACGTCCCGAGGTGGCACGGAAGAGGCTCTGCGTAACCGTCATCACCAGTGCCGCCGGCACTCCTTTGCCACTCACGTCACCTATGCAGAAGAAGAGTTTCTCGTCGCGTATGTAGAAGTCGTAGAGGTCGCCCCCCACCTCCTTGGTGGGGATGATGCAAGCCGCTATGTCGATGTCTGTGCGCTTGGGAAATGCCGGGAAAGTCTTGGGTATCATCGACATCTGTATGTCGTGCCCGATGCGCAGCTCGTTCTGCATGACCTCTTTTTGCGCAGAGAGGTTCTTGTATTTAATCTGGTTTTTGGCAATGACACGCAGAATAATGATAATCATAATGATACCAAGTATCTGCAGTATCTTTACCATCAACCCCACATGACGGACACCTGCCAAGATGTCGTCTTCGGGTATTGTTATTGTGAGGGTCCAGCCGGTACGTTTCACCGGTGCGCTGTATCTGAGCATCGAGGCATCGCCTGCGGTGTCGGCCATAAACCTGGCACTGTCGGTGCACACCATAAGTTGCCCGTTGCGACTTGTAACAGCACAGAAGGCGTTGGGATAGGGTTTGCTGTTCTCCATCAGTTCGGCGAGCCAGTCGAGCGATATGTCGGCAGTGAAGACAGCAGCTATATTGTCTTTGCTATCCTTGACCGGCATAGCGAAAGTCGACATCATCATATTGCCGCCTCCTTCGTCGAAATAAGGCTCCGACCAGTAGCCGTCCTGCACTGTCTGCGGCATGACAAACCACTCTTGCGAGGGGTAGTCGTACTCCTCGGTGGCGAGCGAGAGGTTTTTAATCTCCCCCGTCTCGATGTCGCGCGTCGCATAGGGCGCGTAGAGCGGGTGCTGCTTGCTGTAGCCGGGCATCAGGGCTATGGTAGAGCCCACAACAGAGGGGTTGACCTCCAAAACACGCTGCGGCACAAGCTTAAGGTTGTCGGTGTTATCAAGGCACCACTGGGCCACCCACATGTTGTTGATCACAGCCCCTTCGGCCTGGTTGACCACGTCCATTATTCTGTGGTTAACACCGCGCAACTCGCTCTCGGCGCGCTCGGTAGCCTCCTTTTTGATAGCTCGCTGGGTATATACGTACTGCAAGATGCCGGTGGCTTCCAATGTGGCTATGGCCACAATGACAAGCAGCAGACCTGCACCAATCGACATGCCCAATATCTTCTTTTCTGATCGGTCGGTAGTATTATTCATTTAAGAAGTTTTTTTCAGAAGGGAGTTATGCGTTGTGAGTATAGATGCTATAGATGCGCCAGCCACTTAGCACTTAAAACTAAAAACTATCATTTCTCAATCCTTTTTTGGTTTTTTCTTGCGGGCCTTGGCTTGAGCCATGAAGGCTGCGAGGAACACCACCAGGAAGACACAAGCGTGGATAACTTCGAGGAAGAGAGTCATCGAGGCACAGGTGCCAAGGAGAAAGACAACGCCTATGAGGAGCGCCCAGAGGAAGTTGCCGCAGTAAATAGTGTCGCGCACTATCTTGAAGATGGTAAAAGCCACGGTGAGCACAGCGGTGACCACCAGAGCCCATCCGGCAAAAGTATGGCTGAACTCATAGGCTATGCCTGTGACGCACACGCCCAAGAGCACTATGGCGAGGCCCCACTTCCACTCTTTCCAGCGTTTTTCCTGCAACGACATGCCGGCCTCCACCGAGACCTGGGCTACAGTCTGCATGGTGGCTATGAAGATACCGAAAGAGACCAGCGTGGTCAAGACCATGCCGACAATGGCCCACACCAAGCCGCCGGCAAGCGACGAGCGGCAGTGCCAGCCTATGCAGGGCTTGCCGTCCAAAAAAGGCAGGTCGGCCTGGAAGATGTAATAGAACGACATGAGGAGCGAGAGGCCCAAGAAGGTGTACAGCACAGGGTAGAAACGGGCTCCGTCGCAGTAACGAATCTGGTGGTTGAACACCGACATTACACATACCAAAACAGCAATCACGACAAGCATAGCCAACGGGCTTATGCCAAGAGGGTTGCCAATGTGAAGACCTAAAAGGTCGGGAAAGTTGGTTAAGTTATTCATCTGTTTTTATTGTTTGATGGTTTGTATTTGGGGTTGAAAGGTTTAAGGGTTATTGGGGTTATTGGTTCATGAAGGGGAAACTTGATGACTGCTCTATGAGGAGTTCTGCCATCATGTCGTTGCTCTCCGAGGGGCCGAGCAGATGGTCAAAAAGGCGTCGCAATCCGGAGCGGCCGCCGCCATTCTTCAGCACCAGGGCTATGCAGAGGTCTTGCGGGCCTACCGACGAGGCTATGATATCGAGGTCGGTGAGTCCCATCTGGTAACAGGCTATCTGGTAGGCACCCTCGGAATAGTCCTTGATGATGCGTGCCACATCGCCAAGAGTCTGGCAGCCTATGGTCTTGAATACTGCCAGGAAAGGTATCAGCGGCACCTCCTGTATCTCCGCCTGGTTGATGGCGGCGATGCGCTGGTTGAGCCGCTGGAACGGCGCAAGGTCGAGGTAGCTGCGGAAAGTGTCGCCGTCGAGCGGCACGTCGTCGAGGTTGCCCGAGGCCACGAGGGCCTGCATGCGGCGGCGGTAGTCGGTAAGCTCCGACCTTATGCGGCTGAACTGCTCGTCGGCAAGCTCCAGCATACCCGCCAGGCGGTTGAGGTTGCGTATGTACTCGCGCGGAATTTCCACACCCGACTTATAGCCTGTGTCGTGGTATATGTTCGACCACGCGTGCTGCAGCAGCGTGCGCATCTGTATCTCAAAACGGTAGGGCATGTTTATCTCCGCCTCGTCCTCTGCGCGGCTCTCCTTGAGGCGGCAGATGTAGTGCAGCGACTGGTAGCCAAAGCTGTCAACCTCGTGCAACCGGCGCTTGTCAACGGAGTTCTCCCAGTCTATATCGAAGAGGCGCTCCAGCGCCGAGGCCACTTTGTCAACGTCGTCGAGGTAGAAAGTGATGAGGCGTATGCCGAGTATGTCGGTAATGTCGGCCAGACTCTTGTATTTCGAGCCCTTGAGCTCCAGCTTTCCGGCCAGCGAGTGTTCGGTCTTCACCCTGCTCTCCACCGCAGCCACAAGTATGCCGGTCTCGGCAAGGCTTTCGCGCAGCCGCTTGACAATGGCGCGCTCCGCCGCACGGAAAACAGGACGCTGCTTGCGGTACTCGTCCATGATGGCTTCCGAATGAGGGTCAAGTATGTACATGAAAGGTTCTCGGGTTTTATTGCGGTTCTTGTCAATAGAGACCGGTGTCCAACCACCGGCCTGCTATCCTATGTATGCCATTATCAGGTCCACTATCTGCTCTTCGGTCTTGCCGTCGGCAGAGACCACCAGGTCGTAGTTGCGGGTGTCGTAGCGCGAGGTGCCGGTGTACTCTTTCACGTAGTTCTCGCGCATCTTGTCAATCTTCTCTATGATCTTGCGTGCCTCCGCCTCGCCAATCTGCTGCTTGCGCATCACACGCTGCAAGCGGAACGGCATGGAAGCTTGTATCAGTATGCTCAGGTGGTTGGGATGGTCGCGGAACACATAGAAGCCGCTGCGCCCTGCCACCACACACGACTCCGTCTCGGCAATGCCCTTCAGTATCTCCGTCTCGGCGTTGAACATCTCCTTGCTGGTGAGGGGTGCCACCCTCGTGAGGGCGTCCTCGGCGGGCAGTGAGGGGGCCATGGCCCAGCTGTAGATGTCGCTCGGGTTGTCGAAACTAAAGAGGCGCCGGAACTCCGACCACCAGGAGTGGCTCTGCCCTTTCAGCTTCTCTATCTCCTCCACGCTGAGGTGGTATTTCTCTTTCAGTGCGTTGATGAGAGCCTTGTCGTAGAACTGCACGCCCAGCCGCTCCGACAGTTGGCGCCCCACGGTGCGCCCTCCGCTGCCCATCTCGCGGTTTATGGTGATTACATATTTCTCGTTCCTGTTCATTACTCTTTTGGGATATGTTGTTATTGGTTCGTTTTCACAATACCCTGTCTGTTGTTTATTCGCACACAAGCCTCACCGAGAAGCCGAAGGAGCGTTGCTGCGTGAGGTTGGGGTTGACGTTGCCCGAGAAGAAGAGCGTGGCGTAGGCAAAGGCGCTCTCGTGGTGTGTCGCCGACCAGTAGCGGCCCTCCAGCGGACTCTCGTACTCCCTGTTGCGGCGGCGCCCTGCCACAGGCAGAAACACGGCGCCCTCCGCCTCCATCTCGGCCCACTGCGTCCCGCTGTAGCTGTTGTCGCTAAACGACGCTGTGGCCTCGTTGATGTTCTGCAGCGGTGCCACCCCCGACGGATGGCTGTACACGTCGGGCAACAGCAGCAGGCCAAACACCCCGTCGACCGAGGCTTTGGCGTAGCGTGCATCGGCCACGCCGCCCACCGTCGACGCCGGGCGTGCGGTGAGCAGGTACACCCACTCGTCGTGGGTGAGGGTGCGCCACAGGCCTGCGGCGTTGCCGCCGTTCTCTATGGCGTTGTACACTCCCCAGTCGGCGTTGGCGTAGTCGCCGCCGAGGTCGCTGTCGGCTCTGCCGCCAGGGTTGTAGCCCTCGACGTTGGTGTTGTTGTCGTAGGGCCTATAGTAGGTGGCGCCGCTGTTCCAGCCGCTGGTGCCCCACCCAAAGAGGTCTATCCAGCCACCGTAGGTGCTGCCCAGGTTGGCGTTGCCGGAGCCCACCACGTCGCTCTGGCGGCTTGCAAAACGCCACCGCCCGCCACTGGCCTGGTAGCGCAGGTTGCCCTGCGAGAAATGCACCGTGCGCCCTGCCGCCACTCCAAACTCACCGGCGAGCCGGCCCGCCACCCCCATGTTGAGGGTGTACACATATCCGGCTTTCATATAGACCGACGACACCATGCCTCGGTTGCCCACGGTAAGCTTGTGGTCGCCCTCCGGCACGGGTATGTAGATTGTCGACTGGAACGAGGGGTTGACAACAGTGACTGCCGACGAGCCCGAGCCCGCCGGGGCTACAGTCCAGAGGCTGTCGCCGTCAAAGCTTGCCGTGAAGGCTCCCGCAAGTATGCCGCTGTCGGCTATCACCACGGTGTCAGGGGCGGCATAGGTGTAGTTGAGCTTCACTATGGCACATATATTCCTGAAGCGGATGGTGCGGCTGCTGTCGGCCACGCCCACCATGGGGGCGCCCAGCGAGCCGCGCGTGGCGGTGTAGGTGGAGGGGAGGCTCACGGTGAACGAGCCTTCCGAGTAGTACACGGCGTTAGTGGCAGCCCCGCCGCCCGGGTAGCAGGCATAGTAGCTGCCGCCGTCGGCCTCCAGGGCCGACGGCATGGTGGCCTGCCAGGCGCCGTCGCGGCATACCACCGAGCCCCTGTGCGTGCGGTCGCTGCCGTTGATGTAAATCTCGTCGCCCGCGGCCCATGCCAGCTCGCGCCCGTCGTAGGTGGTCTTGGCCAGCTCCTTGGGCTCTTGCTGCAGCTCTGGCAGCACAAGCAGGAAGCTTATCCCCGTAGTGTCGGGGTTCTCAATAGGCTCAAAAGGAGGCTCCGGCTCCGGCTTGTGACAGCCTGCCACTCCCGTGGCCAACACCGCCATCATCACCATACCGAGCAGCAAAAAAGCATGACGCTTCCGCATAATAAGCCTGATTATCAACCTGTAAAACCTATTATAAATAAATATAATAAATTGCAAAGGTAGCATTTTTTGTCGACAACTGCAATAAATAACACCATTTTTGCGTTTTTTTATTGTAATCTCCGTGCAGCGGATGTAACTGTACAAGCCTCTTGGCTCTAAATTCATCTCTCATCTTTAATCTTCATCACTCATGACAATACTCTGGGCCGACGACGAGATAGAACTTCTCAAACCCCACATCCTTTTTCTCGAAGACAAGGGTTACCAAGTGATAGCCGTAAGCAGCGGCAACGAAGCCATCGACGAGCTGCAGCAGCAGCATGTCGACATAGTGTTCCTCGACGAGAACATGCCTGGCATCTCGGGGCTCGAAGCCCTCAACATCATCAAGAGCCGCTGGCCGCAGGTGCCTGTCATCATGATCACCAAGAGCGAGGAGGAGCACATCATGGAGGAGGCTCTGGGCAGCAAGATCAGCGACTACCTCATCAAGCCCGTCAAACCCAACCAGATACTGCTGTCGGTAAAGAAACACACCGAGGGCAAGCGCCTCATGAGCGAGAAGTCGACCCAGAACTACCAGCAGCAGTTCCGCCAGATAGCCATGCGGCTGCAGGAGCCGCTGGACTACAACGACTGGATGGAGATCTACCGCCAGCTGGTCTACTGGGACATCGACCTTGCCGAAGCCGCCGACGAGAACATCCACGACATCTTCAGCTCCCAGCGGCGCGAGGCCAACCGCCTCTTCTGCCGCTACTACGAGCAGAACTACATCGACTGGCTCAGCGGCGCCACGGCCGACAAGCCCGTGATGTCGCAGGGGGTCCTCAAGGAGCGGCTCTTCCCGTTGCTCAAGGAGCAGCGCCCCACCTTCCTCATCGTCATCGACAACTTCCGCTACGACCAGTGGAAATACCTCCAACCCGCCATAGAGCAGTACCTGCGCACCGAGCAGGACACCCTCTTCTACAGCATACTGCCCACCACCACGCAGTTTGCACGCAACGCCATGTTCAGCGGCCTTATGCCCGTGGAGATACAGCGCAAATACCCGCAGTACTGGGTCAACGAGGACGAGGAAGGCAACAAGAACGAGTACGAAGACCAGCTGCTCGACGAGAACCTGCGGCGCCACGGCATCAACATCAGGCACAGCTACTCCAAGGTGCTCAACGCCGACTTCGGCATGAAGCTCGTCGACAAGGTGGGCAACATGATGGCCAACCAGCTCAACGTCATCATCTACAACTTCATCGACATGCTGTCGCACGCCTCCACCGAGAGCGGCATAGTGCGCGAGCTGGCGCAGGACGAGCGCGCCTACCGCAGCATCACCAAGGCCTGGTTCGACCACTCGCCGCTGCTCGAACTGATAAAAGCCCTCGCGGAACGCGACGCCAACATAGTGATAACCACCGACCACGGCTCCACACGTATCGACAACCCCGTCAAGGTCAAGGGCGACCGCGACGTCTCCGTCAACCTGCGCTACAAGCAGGGACGCCTGCTCGACTACAACCCCAAGCAGGTCTTCGAGGTCAAAGACCCGTCGAAGATACACCTGCCGCGCCTACACATCACCTCACCATACATCTTCGCACGCGCCGACGACTTCTTCGCCTACCCCAACAACTACAACCAATACGTGCAGTACTACACCACTACCTTCCAGCACGGCGGCATATCACTCGAAGAGGTGCTGATACCCTTCATCGCCCTCCGTCCAAAACAATAACGTCACCGCACCACCTGATCCGCATATTGTGCGTATATCACTCGTATCTACTCAAAAAGCAAACCTGCGGCTCGGAAGCAAAGCTTCCGAGCCGCAGGTACTATTGTATGGCGCACGCCCCACTGCGTGGTGCGAAACGTGCCAAAGGTATTTTTAATCCTGAACGAGACGAACAGCGACCCCTAAGTAGCAGTAACAGCCGTTGTATGTGTCGAAGAAGTCGTCGCTGAAGTACACGTACCACGCGTAGCCGCTGTTGATGCACGTGGACGACCAGTAGCCGCCGAATGACCCGACGTTGCCGACGTCCTTGCCTTCGCGGGAGCCAGAGGTCGGCAGAAACACCGCACCTGCTGTCTCCATCGCGGTCCAGTCCGAAACGCTGTAGCTGTTGCCTGTGAAGTTTGCATTGAAGTTAATGTTTGTGGGCTGGGCAACACCTCCAGGGTGAGTGTAACTGTCAGGAAACAGTATCATTCCTTTAACGCTGTTTACAGTGGCCTTGGCGTACCGGGCGTTTTCCGTGCCGTTAACCGTAGAGGCACTGCGTGTGTAGAACACGTAATTCCATTCGTCATGTGTCAAAGTGCGCCACAGACCGACGGCGTCGCCACCGTTGCTGATGGCGTTGTACACGCCCCAGTCGGCATTGGCGTAGGCTCCAGTGAGGTTGTTGGTGTCGGAACCGCCAGGGTAATAGTCACTATAACTTGTACTGGTCGACCACGGCTGGTAGCAATTTGCGCCGCTGTTCCAACCGCTGGTGCCCCATCCGAACAAGTCTATCCAACCGCTATAGGAACTTGAGATGTTGGAGTTGGCGGAGCCGATATAGTTCCACTGGTTGGTGGCAAACCGCCATGTGCCGGTGCTGGCTTGGTACTGAAGATTGCCTTTCGAGAACCGCACCGCACGGCTTGTGGAGACACTAAACTCACCTGGCAGCACTCCCTCGGGCAGTGGGGAACCGAAGGTCAAGCCCGTCAGCGTTATCGTAGTTATCTTGCCGCGCTCCACTGTTACGCTGCTGGTAGCTGTCGTGCAGGTGGTGTTAGCCGTCGACTTTAATGTGATACTGAATGCGCTGTAGCTGTCTGCGGGCAGGTACATGTAGAAGTCTTTAGCCGACGCTATGCTCTGCGCCGTGCCGAGGCTCAGCGTAGTGGTGGCACTACCTGAGCCTATGGTACCCAGGCTCACCGACGTGCCGCTGCCGCTGATGGCGGCCACGCCGTTGATATTGCGGTCGGCTGTGACGATTATTGAACTCACACTAACGGCCTCCGAAGCCGACAGGCGGAAGCGCACCACGCCGCACAGGTTGTAGAAGTCCAAATTCTCGTTGGTACCGTAGGCGTACATGGGAAGACGCGTCAGCGAGCCATCTGGGCTACGTTGCACCGCTGGCAAAGTCACCTCGTCGGCAGAAGTGTGAATACTGGCTGGACACACAGCCTTGAATGGCGCGGCACTGGCCACACCGCCACTGCAGTGCTTGAAGTCGCAAGTGCTGCTGTTAGGGTCACTGGCAGGCACATAGAGTCCACTCGGCGATGCATTGTCGTATATGCTTATGGTGTCGTCGGCACTCCACAGCAGTTTGCGACCGCTAAACGACATTTTACCATTATCAGAGGGCTGCTCCGCACTTGCCTTGAAGATTATGCCTTCATCATCCTTGGAGCAGGAGACTACGAATGCTGCAACAGCGGTTAACGCCGCAAATAAAAACAGTTTTCTTTTCATGTTGTTTTTACTTTTAATTTTTATAATAATAAATTTAACACACTTGTTCCTCAATAAAATGACAATAAAAAAGCGCGGGTCTAAGTCTTTTGCTTATCCCGCATTCAAGGCTCTCGCATCGCCCAATCAAGTAGAATAAGCAATGCCGAAGCCCACGCGTTATGATATACAAGTTGTGTATACCACACCATGGACGAGGAACATTGCGTTTAAGCGACTTGATTGAAGAATTTGCGAGATTCTGAATGCCGCAGATAAACGCTGTTACACGTCTTTTTCTATGTCCTGTCGCGCCCTCCCGCTTATCCCGTCAAGGCCTCGGCGAACGGAAACGACGCTGCAAAATTACAACTTTTTTACGACATGACAGAAAAAAAATCTAAAAACACAAATTGACATTAATTGACCATTAATTTTTTAATGATTATTTACGCGATAATTAATTCGCATTTATTTTTAAGACCACGAATTGCACGAATATCACGAATACCCAGCCAAAAGTGTTGCGCACACGCAACACTTTTTGAAAAAAAATGCCGCATTTGCGCAACACTTTTACTATCTTTGCGCCATGGGCATAATTCCTATGACCAATATTGTTGTAACAACAACAGATTGTATTGCTGTTGATTACTCGGGGAGGGCTTTCATGGAGAGGCTTATGCGGTGGCGCGGCAGGTCGACCTCCAAGACCCTGACCTTCACATGCTGGTGGAGGTGTACCACCTGGCTTGGGTCGGCAACGCGGCGGTCGGCCATCTGGCTGATATGCACCAGGCCGTCTTGGTGTACGCCGATGTTGACAAAGGCGCCGAAGGCGGTGATGTTGGTGACTATGCCGGGCAGCACCATGCCCTCGCGGACATCCTCGATACGCGTCACGTTCTTGTCGAACTCAAAGACCTCGAACTTTGCCCGCGGGTCGAGACCGGGCTTGTCGAGCTCCCTCATTATGTCGGTGAGCGTGGGCATGCCCACCTCGGCATTGCCTGCCGCGATGCCACGGCTTTGGAGGTCGGCAAGGAGCTGCTGCAGGTTGAGCTTGTCGCGCAGCGCCTTGTCGGCCATGAGCTGCTCGACGGTAGTACCCACAGTCTCGGCCATGAGCTGCACTATGGCGTAGCTCTCGGGGTGTACGGCGGTGCGGTCGAGGGGGTTGGTGCTCTCCCTCACACGCAGGAAGCCGGCGCACTGCTCGAAAGCCTTGGCGCCGAGACGCGGCACCTGCTTGAGCCCCTCGCGGGAAGGAAACGGGCCTTCGCTGTCGCGGTAGGCCACTATGTTGGCGGCCAGAGCAGGCCCTATGCCGCTCACGTAGGAGAGCAGCTCGGCGGAGGCGGTGTTGAGCTCCACCCCCACCTGGTTGACGCACGACAGCACCACATCGTCCAGTCCTTGCTGCAGCATGGGCTGGTCCACGTCGTGCTGGTACTGCCCCACGCCGATGCTCTTGGGGTCGATCTTGACGAGCTCGGAGAGGGGGTCCATGAGACGGCGGCCTATGGAGACGGCGCCGCGCACCGTGATGTCGTACTCGGGGAACTCGCGGCGTGCCACCTCGCTGGCGCTGTAGACGCTGGCGCCGCTCTCGTCGACCATGACGGCTATCACCTTGCGCTTGAAGCGGCATTTCTGCACCACCTCCTCGGTCTCGCGGCTGGCGGTGCCGTTGCCAATGGCTATGGCCTCTATCTTGAACGCATCAACGAGTGCTTCGAGCTTGCTCACGGCGGCACGCTCCTCGCGCACCGACGCAAACGGGTGTATCGTCTCGTTGTGGAGCAGGGTGCCCTGGCTGTCGAGGCACACCACCTTGCAGCCTGTGCGGAAGCCCGGGTCGATGGCCAGCACCCTTTTCTGACCCAGAGGGGGGGCGAGGAGCAGCTGGCGCAGGTTGTCGGCAAAGACACGTATGGCCTCCTTGTCGGCACGCTGCTTGAGGGCGTTGCGCAGCTCCGTCTCCATGCTGGGAGCCATCAGGCGGCTGTAGCCGTCGCGGATGGCCATGAGCACCTGCTCGGCGGCGCTGCCCGCCGTGGGCTTGGCTTTGAGGAACTGCTTGCAGAGCAGCTGCAGAGCCTCCTCCTCGTTGCCCGGGGCCAGCTTCATGCGGAGCAGCTTCTCGCCGTCGCCGCGCATGATGGCGAGCAGACGGTGCGACGGGGCCTTGGCGGCCGGCTCGTGCCAGTCGAACCACGACTTGAACTTGGCGGCCTCGGCCTCCTTGCCCTTGACGACCTGCGACGAGAGCACCGCGGTGCGGCGCAGCAGGAGGCGCTGGCGCTGGCGCGCCTCGCCGTTCTCAGCCACCTGCTCGGCTATGATGTCGCGGGCGCCGGCAAGGGCATCGTCGACAGTGGGCACCGACTTCGACGGGTCGACAAAAGGCGCCGCCATCTGCGCGGGGTTGCCGCGCTGCTCCATGAGGGCCTTGGCGAGGGGCTCCAGGCCACGCTCACGCGCCACCATGGCACGCGTGCGACGCTTGGGCTTGAAGGGGAGGTATATGTCCTCGATGGCCGAGAGGCTGTCGGCGCCACGCAGGGCCTGCTCCAGCTCAGGGGTGAGCACGCCCTGCTTGGCGAGGGCTTCGAGCACCGCGTCGCGGCGTGCGTCGAGGGCTTTGAGACGTACAAGGGCGTCGCGGATGGCCGCCACCTGCACCTCGTTGAGGCCTCCTGTGGCCTCCTTGCGGTAACGCGCTATGAACGGTATGGTAGCACCGCCTTCGAGGAGGGCTACAGTCTGCTCCACCTGCTTGATGCCAAGGGAGAGCTGCTGGGCTATTTGCTCGGGATAGGACATTGTTTTTTTTGGGGGGGGGTGTTATTACGAAGTTGCGATGCTAAAAGGACTGGAGCAGGTCGATGGCTTGGGCCACGGTGTTGACGTTGAGAATGGTCATGGTTAGGCGGTTGTTGTTTTCCTTGAGGTGGACGCGGCGCGGGTGGGCCTGCGCGTAGGTTATAACCTTGGAGAAGTTCTGCGAGTTGTAGAAGGGGTTGTTCTGCCCGCTGGGGAAGAAGAGTATCATACGTTCGCGGTGGGTCTCGGGGTCTTCCTTTATCAGCAGTTTCTCAATGCCGAAGGTCTTGGCTATGCGGCGCAGAGTGACCGTCTGCACCAGAGCCTCGGTGGGTTCGGGCAGCGGCCCGAAGCGGTCTTGCAGGCGCGAGCGGTAGCCCTGCAGCTCCTCCTCGCTCTCGAGGTCGCCCAGCTCTTTGTAGAGCAGCAGACGCTCGCTGATGTTGGTGACATAGTCGTCGGGCAGCAGCACCTCGAGGTCGGTCTCAAGGGTGCAGTCGCGCACAAAGGGGCGGTCGGTCTCGGCCGGGAAGAGGTCGCGGAACTCACCCTCGCGCAGCTCCTCGATGGCCTCGTTGAGTATCTTCTGGTACATGTCGTAGCCTATCTCGCTGATGAAGCCGCTCTGCTCGGCGCCGAGGATGTTGCCGGCGCCGCGTATGTCGAGGTCGCGCATGGCTATGTTGAACCCGCTGCCTATGGAGGAGAACTCCTCGATGGCTTTGAGCCGCTTGAGGGCGTCGGGGGTGAGCATGCTGAACGACGGCACCATCATGTAGCAGAAGGCTTTCTTGTTGCTGCGGCCCACGCGTCCGCGCATCTGGTGCAGGTCGGCGAGGCCAAACTGCTGGGCTCCCACTATTATCATGGTGTTGGCGTTGGGTATGTCGAGCCCGTTCTCGATGATGGAGGTAGCCACCAGCACGTCGATTTCGCCGTCGATGAAGCGCATGAAGGTTTCCTCCACCTGGCGCCCCTCCATCTGGCCGTGGGCGGTGGCCACCACGGCGTCGGGCACGAGGCGCTGCACGAGGGAGGCCATCTCGTCGAGGTTCTCCACGCGGTTGGAGATGAAGAAGGTCTGCCCGTTGCGGCTCATCTCGTAGCTTATGGCGTCGCGGATGGTCTCCTCGTCGAAGGTGAGCAGCTCGGTCTGTATGGGCTGGCGGTTGGGCGGTGGGGTCTGTATGACGGAGAGGTCGCGGGCTCCCATGAGCGAGAACTGCAGGGTGCGCGGTATGGGCGTGGCGGTGAGCGTGAGGCAGTCGACATTGACTTTCATCTGGCGTAGCTTCTCCTTGGCGGAGACGCCGAACTTCTGCTCCTCGTCGATGATGAGCAGGCCGAGGTCCTTGAACTGCACCTTGCCGCCGGCAATGGCATGGGTGCCGATGAGTATGTCGATCTTGCCCTCCTCGACCTCTTTGAGTATGCGGTTGCGATCCTTGGTGGAGCGGAACCGGTTGAGGTAGTCGACCCGCACGGGGAGCCCTTCGAGGCGTTCCTTGAAAGTGTTGTAGTGCTGCAGGGCGAGGATGGTGGCAGGGACGAGCACCGCCACCTGCTTGCTGTCGGCCACGGCCTTGAAGGCGGCGCGGATGGCCACCTCGGTCTTGCCAAAGCCCACATCGCCGCAGACCAGGCGGTCCATGGGCGCCACGTTCTCCATGTCGGACTTCACGTCGAGGGTAGCCTTGTATTGGTCGGGGGTGTCCTCATAGATAAACGAGGCTTCGAGCTCGTGCTGAAGGTAGGAGTCGGCGCTGAAGGCAAAGCCGCGCGACGCCTTGCGCTTGGCGTAGAGGGCTATGAGATCCTTGGCGATGTCCTTCACATGGCTCTTGGTGCGCTGCTTGAGCACCTGCCACTGGTTGGAGCCCAGACGGTTGAGCTGCGGCTCGGCGCCGTCTTTGCCCACGTAGCGGCTTATCTTGTGCAGCCCGTGGATGGATATGTAGAGGGTGTCGTTGTTCTTGTAGAGCAGGCGTATCACCTCCTGCGTCTTGCCGCCGGGAGTCTCTATCTTCTCCAGCCCGCTGAAGCGGCCCACGCCGTAGTCGATATGGGTGACGTAGTCGCCCGGGTGGAGCTCGAAGAGCTCTTTGAGCGTCAGCGCCTGATGGCCCTGCGAGAGGTCGCGCACGGTGTATTTGTGGTAGCGCTCGAAAATCTCGTGGTCGGTGAAGCAGAGCAGCTTGCTGTCGTGGTCGACAAAGCCGTGCGAGAGGTTGGCCTCGACCTGCGAGAGGCCGTCGAGCCCAAACTGCGAGAAAATCTTCTGCAGGCGCCGCTGCTGTTGGTCGTTGCTCACGCACACCGTGCAGTCGTAGCCTCGCTCCATGTAGTCGGTGAGCGTGGCGCAGAGCCTGTCGAACTGCTTGTTGAACACGGGCTGGGGCTCGCTGTGGACCTCCACCTTGACGGCATTCTTGAAGAAAGCCGACGAGCCGGTCTCGACCACCTTGCACTCCAGCAGGTGGTGCAGAAACTCGTTGGCGCCGCAGTAGAGCTGCTCCGGCTCCTGCGTCTTGAGGCATCCTGCCGGCGAGGTTTTCTTGTCCATATAGGCCGTGGTGGCCTTGGCGAGAGACGACTCAATGGTTTCCGACACATACATGAGCCCCTGCACCCACACCACGTCGTCGTGCGAGAAATAGTGGAGCAGCGACACTTTCTCGTCGACTTTGACCACCTCGTCGTTGGCCGTGGCAAGGTCGGGCAGGATGGTCACCTGCTGCAACGATGCCGTGGAGAGCTGCGTGTCGGGCGCAAAGCTGCGCAGCGAGTGCACCTCGTCGTCGAGGAACTCTATGCGCGTGGGGGCGTCGTGGGCAAAGGAGAAGAGGTCGACAATGCCGCCACGCACGGCGTACTGGCCGGGCTCGACAACGAAGTCGACACGCTCAAAGCCATACTCCAGCAGCACGTCGACAACAAAGTCGGGCGTGAGGCTGTCGCCTTGGCGAACCTCAAGGGTGTTGGCGGCGAGGGTGCGCTGCGACACCACCTTCTCCGACAGTGCCTCGGGATAGGTCACCACCACGAGCTGGCGGCGTGCGCCAAGCTGCCGCACCACCTCGCTGCGCATCAGCACATTGGCATTGTCGATATTGTCGACAGTCTCATAAGGACGCCTGTAGGTGGAGGGGAAGAGGAGCACCCGCTTGTTGTCGAGGCTCGTCTCGCCCGACTCGCCGAGGGCACTCTCCAGGTCGTTCATGACATAGAAAGCCTCCTCCTTGTTGGGCGCAATGAAGAGGTGGGAGCCGCGCTTAGCGCCGCTGGACAGGGCGGCGCAGAGCAACGCCGACAAGGAGCCTGTGACTCCCGTGAGATGCACACGCGCCTGGCTGCCGTCGAGAGCCGACTGCAGACTGGCGGCAAGAGCTGTGTTTTGATATTTGTTAAGCAACGTAGTTCTGAATTTCGTAATGACGAGTTAACGATATAACGATATATCGCAATGGCGGGACAACGCTATTTTCCTGTCAATAGACCACAATTTTTTTCACGAACAACCTGCCTTCGGCCGCCACCTGTAGCATGTAAACGCCGCGCCGCAGCCCTTGCAGGCTAAGCAGCAGGCCGTTGCCGTCGCTGTGGCCCTGCACCGCCACGGAGCGCCCCTGCAGGTCGTAGAGGCGCACATCGCCCACCGCGAGCTTGAGGGAACCTGCCGTCACGGCAAGCCTGTCGCGGGCCGGATTGGGATAGACCGACAGGAGCTCGCCGACCACCGGCTCGCACGGCACCCCCTCGGTGGCACCGCGCACCGTGACGGTCACCTGTCTGGTGTCGGAGCAGCCGCCGTTGCTGCCCGCAACCGTGTAGCGGTTGACCATGCCAGTGGGATAGAGCATAAGGGTTGGCACGGTGTAGCCGTTGCTCCACTGATACGCCAAAGCCCCCGAAGCGGAAAGCGTCACGGGCTGCCCAAGGTCGACAGTGGTGTCGGAGGGTGTGAGGGTAAGGACAACGGGCGCCGCGACAGTGAGGGTAAGCCATGTCTTGACATTGGCAATGCTGCTGTCTACAAAATGGTACACCCCGGGTTGCAGCCCTTGCGCCACATTGGTACCCCTAAACAGATAGGGCTCGCCCTGGCACACGGTGTCGGCAACGTAGCGGTAGACGGTGCCTGCGGCAGGGAGCTTCACATTGTCGAGCCACACACAGTCGGAGCCAGAGCTGTTGGACCAGTCCTTGCTGTAGGTGAACTTGAAAGTGTGAGTGCCCGCCGGAACGAAGAAGGCCACACGTCCCCACGCCACCTCGCCCGAAAGGGTCTCCTGCTCGTTGTTGTCGATGGCAAATACAAACTCGTCGTAATACTGTTCCGACGACACACGGCGCCAATAGCTAATGCTGTCGTCGGCCTGCGAAGTCCATGTCAGCGACAGCTCGGACGACTTGTTGCTTGAGTTGAAGCTCGAGAAGGCGTGGCTGCGCGCCGAGAAGGAGCCGGAGAACACATCGTCCGCCTCGCGGGTTATCTGCCACGGATAGGTGCTGTTGCGCCACGCAAAACGGCTGAAGTCGCCCGTCTCGAAATCCTCGATGACGCTCTCCCCTATCTGGATATAGAATGTGTCGCGAAACAGGTAGCCGCCCTGCCCCACCCCGTCGCCGTCGCTAACGGCTATCGGTAAAGGATAGAGCAGACTCGCGGGCAGGGTGCCGTCAAAGACCACCTGCACCTGTATGGACTGCTCGCCGCCGGAGTCAAAAGTGTAGCGCTGACGGCCCGTCGCCGCCACCTGCGGAGTGAGTGACTGCACACTCACACTGGTCGACGTGAACGACTTGGCGCCCTCGTTGCGGTAGAAAAGGCTCGCCACCACGGTGTCGCCCGAGGCTACGCTGCCCCGCGAGAGACTCACTGCCGTGCGCACCAGCCGCGGAGCGGCCACGACGAACCGATGGTTGGTGACACTCAGCATGGTGTCGCCCGACGACAGGAATGTAGCCATTGCTGTCACTATGGCCTCCGCGCCGTCGGCCTGCCGCCCCCACACCTTGGCGGGATAGGCTGCGCTGAGCGTAACGGTGTCGCCAGCCCCTATGCTGCCCGACACCACGCCGGCAACAAGAGGCAACAGCACACCGGCGTCACTGCGCAGCGAGACCACCACACTGTCGCACGCCGCAGCGCCGATGTTGGCTATCTCTATGTCGAGGTGCACTGTGTCGCCTACGGGCAGCTGCGAGGGGGTGAGCTCGGGGTTGACACGGGCCTGCTCCGCCGCATTGACACGCACCGCCGTGACCATAGCGTACGGGCCATTGGGCAAGGTGGCGGTGAGGGTGGCGTATGCCGGCTGGTGGTTCTGCGCGGTGGCTACCAACTCATAAGCCCCAGCCGTTATGCTCCCGAAACTGAGTGTGGCCTGTCCGCGGCTATTGGCAAAGGTCGCCGCCACAAGGCTATGGTCGACGCAAGAAGTGAGGGCCACGTAGGCATAGGGGGCCGCGGTGACCGTGAGGGTGGTGCTGCCGCACACCAGGCTGCTGCCAACGACAAGCACGCCGGGGGCCGGTCGCGTCAGCCACGGCGTGACCGACGGGTCGCCCATGAGATTGTAGACCTCCCAATAGTACTCCTTGCGGCTCGATGTGGAGCTCTCCACTGCCAGATTGCCAGCCATCATCATGGCACCCGCCGAGGTGTAATGCTGCGAGACCGGCTCGCCGTGCGAATGCACCAAGCGGTCATACATGCCGAGGTTGGCGGCATCGTAGCTGGCATTCATCGTGTTGCTTATATCGCTGCGCACGCCAACGCTCCAGTAGAAGTCCTCCGACCAATAGGTGGAGTTGCTGCCGCCCAAATAGGCCACGGCTCCGCAGTGGTCGCCTCTGCGCAGCAACGCCTCGCCCAGACACGCCGGCTCCTGGTAGGAGTTGGACAGGCAGCAGTTGCCTATCATAAAGCCGAACTTCTGCCGGTTGCTCATCTCCGCCACATGCTCGTTGGTGAACGACGGCATAGACCACTCGTCTACGCCGCCATGGGCAGTGTAGTTGATCCAGCCCGCACCAGCGTTGTAGAGAGCCCTCAGCTCGCCGGCCTGCGTGTCGCTGTTGTTGCCGCCGTTGTAGCGCACCGTGACGTTGGTGCCCGACGGCACCTGCGCGGTGTTGTTCTTGTAATAGACCACCGACGAGTAGCCGTTACTGCCGTTGATATAGGTGGAGATGGCGTAATCCATGGCCGGGTCGCCGTAGTCGTATGCGTTGTCGCCGCTGTAGCCCGCGTCGATGCCTGACACCATGACGGCCCTGTCGAGAAACGACGGGTCGGCGAATGTACACTGCTCGTACATCAAGGTTTTCTCTATCTGCGGCAACAGCTGCTCGGCATCCTGCGCCGAGAAACGCCCGCAGTAGCAATCGGGCAACAGGTCGCCGTCGGTCCATGTGACATAGTAGAGGTCGGTAACATGGCTCTCGAAAGCCGGCGCATTCTCGCCGTCGAAGGCCGGTATCTGCTCCACGTCGCCCACCAGCAGCAGGAATGTGGGGGCTGGCTTGGTGCGCGTGGCATAGGTGTACTGCGACTTGACATAGGCGGCTATCGACGCCGCGGTGCCGCCCACGGCGGCATCGTCGGTGTATACAATGTCGGTGATGAAGCCCTTGCGACGCTTCCACACCACGAAGCTGTCGAGCTGGTCGCGGAAGCTGCTGTGCGCCACTATGAGGTAGCGCACCGGCGATGTGGTCGGCGCATCCTTGGCCCCGTCGCGCTTGTCGGCGTTGACGACAGGCACCTCGGCAAACATCGCCGAGCGGTGCTGCGCCATGCGGCGCGTAGCCTCCGCGTCGGGCTCTCGGTAGGTTATCTCGACCTCGATGTTGCGCACCACTATGAGCTGGCCGCGCACAGCGTTGTAGCGCACCGGCGAGAAGAGCAGCCTCGCCAGGTTCTGGCTGCGCGCCACGCCCACAGGCTCCACCCGCACAGGCTCGCACCCCATGAACTCGTCGGTGGCGTATGCCGCCACATCCTGCACCAGCATGGGTCGCGACGTGTCGCTCTTGGAACGCGACGGCTGCAGCGGAGCCACAACATAGGGCGACTCCAAAGGCACGGTGTCCGCCTCGATATGTTTTATCTTTATGTCGAACCCCTTGCACAACGGCACCTCAAGCATCTTTACCATGGTGGGAAGGCACGGCATACCCTCGCGGGCCGAAGGGCCGAAGCCCTCCATACGAAGCCGCGTGAAGTCCAACCCGCAAAGCTGCTGCCGCGACACAAGCAACTCGCCACTGCCCAAAGAGACCCCCAAACGCCCCCCATCGCTATATATCACTTTGACAGGCTGCGCTGAAACCCGCAGCGAGAAAAACAGCACCAAGAAAAGCGCAATATGTCTTGCTTTCATGTTTTTATTACATAGAACACTATAATAACGGCGCTACCCGACGATTATTGCTTAGCTGCATTGCTTCCTTATCGAAGATCGGAACGCTGTGCGCCATAACGCACACCCATCAACAACAAAAACAGCGTCCCGGAGTGAAAAAACATCCAGTGGATGTTTTGATAGCGAAGCGAAGAATAGGCGCTCTCAATAACCCCTGACAAGCGTAGCGCAGTCTGGGGTAACAGTGCAGTACACTTTTACCCCATGGGGCTATTTGCCATTACATTGTTGAGACGCATGAAAACATCTCGAAGCTCTGCGGCGGTGCGGCGAGGATGTGCACTGGCTCTTGTCTTACGGGATGGGTAAAGCTTATGCTGCGGGCGTGGAGCGAGATGGATGCGTCGGGGTTGCTGCGCGGGGCGCCGTATTTTAGGTCTCCTTTTATTGGGCATCCCATGTTGGCGAGCTGGCACCTTATCTGGTGATGCCTGCCCGTGTGCAGCACTACCTCAAGCAGATAGTAGCCACCCTCGGAGACGGTGACGACCCTGTAGTCGAGCACCGCCAGCTTGGCGTCGCCGCGTTTGCCAGCCACCACGTACGACTTGTTCTGCCGCTCGTTGCGCACGAGCCAGTCTTCGAGGTGCCCCGCTTCGCGGGGCGGCTTGTTGCGCGTTATTGCCCAGTATATCTTTTCTATCTGGCGGTCTTTGACCATGTCGTTCATCCGCGAAAGGGCTTTGCCTGTCTTGGCAAAGAGGCACACGCCGCTCACGGGCCGGTCTATGCGGTGCACCACACCGCAAAAGACGTTGCCCGGCTTGCCGTCGCGCTGCTTGAGGAACGCCTTTATCTCGTCGGCCATGCACACGTCGCCGGTCTTGTCGCCCTGCACTATCTGACCCGCCTGCTTGTTGAGCGCCAGCAGGTGGTTGTCTTCGTAGAGTATCTGGTCTTGGACCGGCATGGAGGGGGGAGGGTTAGAGGGTTGGAAGGTTACGATATAACGAATGGGTTAGTGGCCGGGGGGGCGATTCGTGCCACTGGGGTCACGCCGTTGCGCACTACATCCTGGATGTCGACGCTGATTTCCGTATTCTCCGGAAGGAAAATGTCGACGCGCGAGCCGAACTTTATGAAACCCATCTCCTGGTTTTGCTTCACCTCGTCGCCCTCATGCGAGTAACAGACTATGCGCCGCGCCATAACTCCTGCCACCTGCCTTATCAGTATCTTCTGGCCGCTGGCGAGCACCATGCCCACCGACGAGTGCTCGTTGAGTATTGACGATTTGGGATACGACGCCATGAAGTAGTTGCCTTTGTGATATTTCACATAGTCCACCTTGCCCGATGCGGGATAGCGGTTGACATGCACGTCGGTGCCGTTCATGAATATGGAGAGCTGCAGGCAATAGTCGTTGATGTACTCCTTGACAAAGGTGCGCTCCCGCGTCACCACCACCCCGTCGGCCGGCGCTATGAGCGAGTTCTCGTCCTGGGTAAACACCCGATTCGGTATCCTGAAGAAATATACCAACAATGCCAGCACGACCAACAGTATTGTCATGAAGAGATAGTGGAACACCGTCCATTGCTGCACCACGAAAAGCATCACGCAGCACAGCAGGGCTATGGCTGCAAACATCCAAGCTATAAGTTTCCTGCCTTCTTTGTGTATATACATTTTTTCTATGTGTATTTGTGTGGTTAGTTATTTCACGTCACGAGTCATAAAAACAGGCAGCAATACAAGAACATTATCGGTACAATGAGCAGCATGCTGTCAAAACGGTCGAGGATGCCGCCGTGTCCTGGCATGATGTTGCCGCTGTCCTTGAGGCCTGCGCTGCGCTTGAGCATGGACTCCGCCAAGTCGCCCAGAGTGCCGAACACAACCACTATGACCGCCAGCACCGGCCACTGCCACCCCGAGAGCAAAGCCCCGCCAAACAAGGGGCCTACAAGCATGGCGGCTCCCACGCACAGCAGCAGACCGCCGCAGAGGCCCTCCCATGTCTTGCCCGGCGAATGCCGCGGCCATAGCTTGTGACGCCCAAAGGCCATGCCCGAGAGGTAGGCTCCCGTGTCGCATACCCATGTGAGTATGAATGTCATCATCACCACGTCGACGACCTGTCTGTCGGCGGTACCCAACAGCAGCAGCGCCATAGGCAGTGCAAGATAAAGCACGCCGACGAGAGTTGCGGAGACCGTTACAAAAGGGTGGTCGTCGTTGCGCCACAGCTGCCATATCAGGGCGGCGGGAAGCGCCGCGCACATCAGGAAGCACATCAAGACAATGGCATCGAGCCTGCTGCCCACAAAGCCAAGACAGACAAAACTGCCAAGCCACACCGCAGCCATCAAGAGATAGCCCAGCGGCTTGTTGACCTTGGTACCCGACAGCTCCACGCAGCGGTAGCACTCATAAAGTCCCACAAACATCACAAAACCAAAAAGCAGGTGCCTCGCAAGCTGGCCGACAAACTCGTTGCTCGTCCACTTGCCAATATAGAGCGACACAACAATGAGTGCCACATAAACTGCCCCCGAGAGACTTCTTGTCAATATCTTTTTCAAGGTTGAAAGGTTAAAGGGTTGAAGGTTGGAAGGGTTTAGGGTTGGAAGGGATAAAGGTTACGAAATGACGGAATAACGGAATAACGAAAAGCATTAAGGTTGAAATTTAATGGGCAATGGTCTGCGAGAGCGAGGCGTCGAGGAATTGGCGCAGCTCCAGTGGCGACACGCCGTGACGTATCACTCCGCCCTCGGCGTAGGATATGGCGCCCGTCTCCTCGCTCACCACCACGGCTATGGAGTCGTTCTGCTCCGTCATGCCTATCGCCGAGCGGTGGCGCAGGCCAAGGCTGGGGTCTATGTCGTTGTTCGACGACACCGGCAGTATGCATCGCGCAGCCACTATCTCGTTGCCCCTCACTATGACAGCCCCGTCGTGGAGCGGCGAGTTCTTGAAGAATAGCGTCTCGATGAGCGCCGACGAGGCTCTCGCATTGATACGCTCGCCGGTAGAGACTATCTCGTCGACAGCATTCTTACGCACAAATATCATCAACGCTCCCACCTTCTGCTGCGACATGTGCATACACGCCTGCACGAAGGGCTCCATGTTGATGGCACTACTGTGCATATTGCCTTTCCAGAAAAACAGCCGTTTCCAGAATGAGCTGCCGCCTATCTGCGTCTTGGTTCCCACAAGCAGCAGGAAATGACGTATCTCCGGCTGAAACACTATGATAAGCGCCAGAAAGCCTATGTTGACAAACTGGCCGAGTATCTCGGAGGTGAAGCGCATGTTGAAACGCGACGTGACAAGCCATCCAAGGTAGATAACCACTATTGCCCAGAAGATGCGTATTACATTGGTACCCCGCATCAGCTTGTATATCTGGTAGAAGAGGAAAGCTACAAGCAGTATGTCGAGGACATCGGTAAAGTGTATTTGGGGGAGACCTTGAATCATTGCTGTATAGTTGCGACAGAGAGGTTAGTCTTGGTTAGTCTTGGTTAGATTTGATTTTATTTGGGTGCGTATCACAACAGACCCACCAGCTTGATTGCCTCTTGGGCTGGCTTGGGGTCGTGTACCCGCAGTATGGCGGCACCTTGCCGAAGGGCTATGGTGTTGACCACCGTGGTGCCGTTGAGGGCTTCTTCGGGGCTGCACTGCAGCACTTTGGTTATCATGCTCTTGCGGCTCACGCCTACGAGCAGCGGCTCTTTAAACAGGTTGCCGAGGCTTTCAAGATGATTAAGGATGTAGTAGTTCTGCTGCACCGTCTTGCCGAAGCCGAAGCCGGGGTCTATTATCACGTCGGTGGCTCCCATGGAGTAGAGCTTGTCGAGGCGCTCCGAGAGGTAGAGCGCCAGCTGCCCTATGAGGTCCGACCCCTCGGACATGGTGGCATCCTGCATGGCCGACGGCTCCGCCGTGGTGTGCATCAGCACGTAGGGCACCTGCAGGCGTGCCGCCGTGGGCAGCATCTGCGGGTCGAACATGCCGCCGGATATGTCGTTGATGATGTCGGCGCCACAGTCCACGCAGGCTATAGCTGTCTCGGAGTTGTAGGTGTCTATGGATACCGGCATGTCGGGCATCTCGGCACGCAGCAGCCTGAGGAGTGGCAGCAGACGGCGCTGCTCCTCTTCCGCCGACACCAAGGCAGCGCCGGGCCGCGACGAGGCAGCACCGATGTCTATAATGTCGGCACCGTCAGCCACAAGCCGCCGCGCCGCGGAGAGGAAGCTCTCCGCCGTGGTGGCTCGGCTGGCGCCATAGAACGAGTCGGGGGTGGCATTAAGAACAGCCATCACCACCGGCTGCCGGTAGGTGATGACTGTTTCTCTGCATTTTATTGTAAAAGGTCTAAACATCTATTGGCCTCTTTCCGTTGGCCGTTATCCGTTGTACGTTTGTCGTTAAATTCATAAAACCTTTATGCCATTAAATCGGATAACCTTTTATTATCGCAGCAGCGTCACGGTGCCCTTCACGTAGTGATCCTTGCCCGTGTGGTTGTCCGGCTCGGTCTTTATCACGTACACATAGGTGCCCTGCGGGCATTTCTTGCCTTTGTACTTGCCGTCCCAACCCTGCTCGGGGTCGTCGGTGGAGAACACCAGTATGCCGTTACGCGAATAGATGTCCATGTGGAAGTTGGTGGCATGGACTGTGCGCACGTAGAAGATACTGTTGGTGGCCTCGTCGGGGGTGAAGGCGTTGGGAGCCCACACCTCGTCGTTGACTATGTCAACCCTGACGACAGAGGTGTCGAAGCAGCCGCCGTTGTAGGCAATGAGTATCACGGGGAAGGAGTCGACGGCATCGGTGGGTACCACGTAGTTGATGCGATCCTTGGCGTTGGAGTAGTAGCCGTCGGGGAAGTACCACATCACGCCCGCGGCGTTGGTGCTGAGATTGCGGTAGGTCACGGCATTGGTGCCTCGCCTTATCTGCGCCGGGTCGCACACGCCGTAGCTCGACGGCAGTATTCCGGTGGAGATGTTGTAAGTGTAGGCGTTGTAGCACTTGCCATTCACGGTGGAGACAAGGTATGTAGTGTTGCCGCGCGGGTCTACATAGGGACGGTAGCTGTGCTCCTGTCCTTCAAGGCTGTTGTCGCGCGGTGTAGCGGTCCACGTCACCGGTGCAAAGGTGTAGCCGTCAAGGTAGCGGCCGCGACCCATACAGCTGCTGTCGCAGTCTATGCCCTGGTAGTTGTTGCCGTTGCACACCGTCAGCGCCGGCCACTGGTCTACGCGCACGTGGACAGAGTCCGCCGTGCGGCAGAGCGTGTCGTCGCTATAGGAGTAGAACCAGTACACAAAGACGCTGTCGGGATAGAACTCCGACGGGTTCGGCAGCGTGGGTATGTACTTCCACGAGGTGTCCGGCACTTGCGTGTTGCCGCCGTCCCACGAGTAGAGGTTGGCGCCCGTGGCCTCCACGATGACTGTGTCGGGGGCTATGGCCACACCGCTCGGAGTGCTGCCTCCC
This sequence comes from Bacteroidales bacterium, assembly GCA_017454015.1. Taxonomy (GTDB): domain Bacteria; phylum Bacteroidota; class Bacteroidia; order Bacteroidales; family P3; genus Colimorpha. The sequence continues at coordinate 50,537 of JAFTDW010000036.1, forward strand.
ACGCATATCTCGCGGGTGTTGACAGAGATGTTGAGCTTAGGATAAGGCACCATGATGACCTTGTGGTCCACCGTGGTGGTGCATATATGCAGGTAGGCCTCCACCGTGTAGGTGGTGGTATCCATAAACTTCAGGCGGATAGTGCGGTTGTAGTACTGGTTGTTGTAGTTGAGCTGGCGGTCGCCCGGCTCGGAGCTCCAGAAGACGCTCGTGGCGTTGGTGTTGACATAGAGGCTGAGGGTGTCGCCCTGGCAGAACTTGTCGGGACCCTCTATGGTGGCATACGGATACTCGTACACCGACACACGCACCGCCGCCTTGCTGCGGCACTGCTCGTTCTCCGACGCTCCATACACGGTGTAGACCGTGTCGTGGGGCGGCACTACGGTTATAACGTTCGTTTTGTCGTATGAGTTACCGTCGTCCCACGAATAGAGCTTGGCTCCCGTAGCACTCAGTATTATCTTGTCGCCCATACATATAGCGGTGTCGGAAGCCACCAACTGCACCTGCGGCACGTCGGAGATGGTCACCACCGTGTCGGCGAAGCTTATACAGCCAAAGGCGTCAACACCGTATGCGCGGAAGTAGGCAAGGTTGCCTCGGCGCGGCGTAGTGTCGTGGAAGTGGTTCACCGTGTAGGTGGCGAGGCTGTCCCATGAATAGAGCACACAGCCTTCGTCCTCAACGGTGAGGCGCACCTGGTCGCCGCGGCAGATGTCGGGCCTGTCGGGGTGCAGCACCATGAGCGGCAGCCTGTGGACCACTATCTTCACAGAATCCTTGGCGACGCACTTGCCACCAGCGTTGGAGCCTGCGAGGGTGTACACATGGGTCACCAGCGGGGTCTCCTGCGTGCGGAAGCGCTGACCCTCCATCCATTCGCCGCCTTCCCACGACAGTATGTCGGCATTGCCGCCCTCAAAGGTCACCACATCGCCGTAGCAGATGTTCAAGGTGTCGGCCATGAGGTGCAGGTCGGGATACTGCATCACGGTGATGGTCAGCGTGTCGTTGGTGCGGCAGCGGTGTCCGTCGCTGAAGTTCTCGCCTACTATGATATATGTACGCGTGCTGTCGGGTATCAGTATGTGGGTCGTGTTGTAGCCAAAGGCGTCGTTGCTCACGCTATAGTACTCGGCGCCCGACAGAGTGAGTACCACGGTGTCGCCTGCGCACACAGTGTCGCTGGTGATGGAGGCTGTCGTGGTGGGGGCGGGATAGATAGTGATATACACCGAGTCCTTGGCGGGACAGATGCCGCCTGTGTACTTGCCGTAGACATACACCCATCCTGTGCTGTCGAGGCGCAGCTCCACAGTGTCGGTAGAACGCGTCGTGTACTCATAGTTGGCGTCGCCGAGCCATGCTATAGAATCGGCGTTGCCGCTGTAGGCAAAGCGGAGCGGCTCGCCCTGGCAGCCCGACGGCACCTCGGTGAAGATAGCCACCTGCGGATACGGGAACACCACAACCTCTATCTCCTCCTTGGAGCGGCAGCTGATGTTGTTGGCAGGATAGTCGCTCTCGCCCCACACCACATACACCGTGGTGGAGTCGGGACGCACCGTGTGCTGGGCTGTGGAGTCATAGCTCTGACCACCGTTCCACGAGTAGCGGTCTGCTCCACTGGCGGTGAGCTGCGAGGTGGAGCCTATGCATATACTGTCGGGCGACGCACTGACGGTAAACACCGGCAGCTGCTGCACCCTCACCCGCACTGTGTCGGGCGCGACACACAGGTTGATGTTGTCGCGGCCATACACCACTATGTCGGTGTCGGCCAGCACTACCACACGGAACACATTGTTGTGCGTGAAGAGGCTGTCGCCCTCCTCTATCGCATACATCGTGGCTCCGCTGGCGGTGATTGTCGCAGTGTCGCCGCTGCAGTATATAGTACGGTCGGCGGTGGCATGCGTGTTGGGATACTCGTGTACCCTTATCATCACAAACGCACTGTCGTAGCACATCGTGCTGTCCGTGGCTCCATACATCCACAGTGTGCTGGTGGTGTCGAGGTTGGTCACATACGAGCTGTCCGACACTATCCACTGCCCGTTCGCGTCATTGGTGAAGAAGCGAGCACCGTTGCTGTAGAGCTGCACGCTGTCGCCGTGGCAGATGTCGTACCGCGAGGCGGTGAGGTAGAAGTTGTCTGGATAGTTGTATATCACCACTCGGCAGGTGTCCCAACCCACACAATAGTTGTCGTCGCGGCCGTATACTATGTATGTACGCGTGGCAGGGGGCATGTCGGTCATCGAGGTGTTGTAACGCGAATAGTCGTTGGTGTCAAACCACGAATACTCGCCGCCTTCTCCGGCACCCGACACGGTGAGCTCAACATCCTCAAACTTGCACTTGGCAACCTCCGGTCCCTGGGTAATGTGGACATACGGCAGCGTGTTGACATGTATGTATATGCTGTCGTGCGTCACGCACATGAAGAGGCTGTCGGCATAGTTCACCGCCTCTATGGGCACATAGCCAGACAGCGCAAGGGCCGTGTCACGGGTTGTCACCGTTCTGAACATAGTGTCGCCTTGCCACTTGTAGTATGTCCTGATGCCTGTAGTATCCTGCGCCGTGAGCCTTATAGAGTCTCCCGCGCAGATAGTGTCGCGCGTGCTTGTGAGTCGCAGCTCGGGATAGGTCCAGCGGCGTATGCTCACAGTGTCGTAGCTGTAGCAGTAGCCAGCATTGGTCAGCCTGCGGCCGCCTATATAGTAGGTGTTGCGCGTGGCCGTCACAGTGTCGTAGTACTGCGGGTTGCTACGGTAGTAACTGCCGTTCCACGAGTATTGGTCGGCTCCCGAGAGGCGTGCCGAGAAGACATCGCCCACACAGGCGTCGCTTACCGAGGTGGAGATGTAGAGGCGCGGCAGGCGCGTCACATTGATCTTCACCAACGCGTCGCTCACGCAACGGCCGTTGTCGGCAAGGCCGTAGAAACGGTAGGTCGTAGTGTCTATCGGCGCAAAGCAATAGGTGGTGACATTGTTGAAGTGCGTCCGCACCGGGTCGTCGTACGAATAGCTCTGCGCACCCGACAGGGTGATGCACACCGAGTCGCCCTCGCATATCTCATTGGTAGTGGCGCGCGCACGCAGGCTGGCGTAGGTGAACATGCTCACGTGTATCGTCGCCGAGCTGTAGCAGCGGCTGCTCTCGTTGGCTCCGTAGCACACTATGGTGGTATCCCTGTTGATGGGTTTGATTATGGAATCGTTGACTATCATGCTGTCTCGCGTGCCGCCGAAGTTGTTGCGGTTGAACCACGAGTACTGCATGGCTCCGCTGGCAACGAAAAGGGTGCTGTCGCCCTGGCACACTGTGGTGTCGCCGCTTATCTGGATGACCGGCACACTGTTCACCCACACACTGTCGGTATGGCGGCTCACACAGTTGCTGTCTGTCTTGCCATATATGGTGAAGTATGCCCAGTGGCCACTGTTGCCAGCAGGTGTGGTGTCCAGCGTAGTGCGACGCGTAGCATAGTGGTTGGTGTCGTTCCACGACCACCAGCGGGCATCGCCGGCAGCGGAGATACGCACACGGTCGCCATGGCATATATTAGAATAGTTCACCTGCGCGCGCACGTAGGGCAGCGGGTTGACCGTCACATGGGTCTGAGCCCTGCTCACGCACATGCCGTTGCTGTTGGCAGTCTCTACATAATAGTTGGTGCTGCTGCCAGGTGTGCGCCGCACACTGTTGTATCGCACCCAGCCTATAGTGTCGTCAAGCCAACGGTACACGGCACCGGCATCCGACGTGGCGGTGAGCGTTATGGTGCTGTCGTGGCAGAACGAACGACGGCTCGGCGCCAGCGTCACAGGGTGGTAGTTGAACACTCGCAGCTGGTGACTGGCACTCATCTTGCAGCCGTTGCTGTCCGTCACGGTCACCGTGTAGGTTGTCGTGGCAGCAGGGCTCACCCGCCGCTGCGACCCTGTCACACTGTCGTTCCATACATAACTTCTCGCTGTGGCACTCGTCGCCTGCAGCTGCACCTGGTCGCCAACACACATGCTGTCGGGCGTTATGCTCATGGTCACCGTGGGCAACATGTTGACCTTTATCGTCACAGTGTCTCTGCTTATGCAGCTCGACCCATTGTAGCGACCTTCCACAGCATAACGCGTCGTACGCGTCGGCTGCACAGGATAGCGGCTCACGCTGCTCTCACTGAAGCGGTCAAATTTCCACCGGTCTGCACCCGACAGCACTATGGCTGTCTGGTCGCCAAAGCATATCTCGTTGTTAGCAGTGCTCGTTGTGATGCTTATCACAGGGTACCTCTTGACACCTATACGTGCCGTGGCACTGCTGTAGAACGACAGGTCGCTTGTCTGGTTGAAACCGCGCACGTACACCGTAGTGTCTTGCGTCACCACTATGGCATAACTCGTCATCGTGCTGCTCGGCGTCGACGGCGCAAAGTTCACTCCGTCGGTCGACCACTGGTAGTAGCTGGCACCCTGCACAAGCACCGTGTCGCTCGAACCCTCGCACACCGTGTCGCTCGTCACACTCACAGTGAGAGTCGACGGCACGTCAAAGAAGGTGACACGGCAGCAACCAACATTCTTGCAGCCATTGGTGTCACGGCCTATCACACAGAACTCATGCTCTCCGGGCTGGCCGTGCGTGGTGATATGGGTGCTGGAACCATAGGTGGATCCAAAGTCCCACGAATAGTCGGAGGCTCCCGCAGCTGTCAACAGCACCGGACTGCCTATGCCGGCACGCTGCGCTCCGCTGGTGAGCGTAACCGTGGGCAACAGATTGACCCTTACGTTGAAATATGTTGTGACAGGACACATGCCTGCCGAGTCGGTGGCACGCAGCGTGTAGCGCGTCGTCGTAGCGGGATGCACTCTGTACACACCGTTGCGGCTGGCAGCGCCGCCGTTCCATTCATACAGACCGGCTCCCGAGGCTGTCAGGTTAATAGTGTCGCCTATGCAGATGGCGGTGTCACCGCTGGTAGTCAACACCGGCTGGTAATGCACCCTCACCGTCACACTGTCAACGCTGCGGCACACCGCAGCACCGCTCACCTCGCCCTCCACTGTGTAGACGGTTGTCGTCGTGGGATTTACCGTGCGCACGCTGTCTGTCGTCATGGCGCCCCCGTTCCACGAATATCTCAAGGCGCCGCGAGCCCTCAGCGTCACCGACTGCCCGTTGCAGATGTCCGTGGCTGTAGCCGACAGCGACACCGTGGGCAGGTCAAGCACCGTGATGGTCGCCGTGCGCGTCGTCTGGCACCTGTTATTGGCCACACTGCGGCATATCACCCTCACCGTGCCCGTCGTGTCCGCCGTAAGGGTGTGGGTGTTGATGCTTGCAAAGGCTCCGCCGTTGAAGCTGTACTGGTAGGCGGCTCCCGACGTACCGGGCGTGGCGGTGTATGTCACCTGCTCCGTGCGGCACGCCGTGGTGCTCATCGGCGACAGCGTGAACTGCGGTATCGCCGTGACTCTTATATGTACCGTGTCGGAGGTGTTGTATTCCCGATGCAGCAAATCGTCGCACCCATACAGTATCACCGTCGTGTCGCGAGTGGGGACAACGGTGAGGCTCGTCGGCGTGGCGGCATAATTCACGCCCCCGTCCCACGAGTAGTAACGGGCTCCGGTGGCTGTCAGCGTCACACTCTCCCCGCGGCATATCGACGTGTCTGTCGCTATGAGCCTCGCCTCAGCGTAGGCATACGCCGTAACGGTTATAGTGTCGCACCACACACAGCCGTTGGCGTTCATCGCACACACCGAGAAGGTGTGGCTTCCGCTGTCAAGGGCCGGGGTGGTGTACGTGTTGCTGCTGCCGTAGGCGCCTCCGTTCCACGAGAACTGGCACCCCGCTGCCGTCGCCGTCAACACAGCCTGCTCGTTCTCTCCGTAGCTCGGCCGGTCGGACGACAACGTCACCTGAGTGGGCATGTACACCGTTATATTTATACTCTGCGACGACTCGCACATGCCGTTCTGCCAGGTGCCGAATACCGTGTATACGCCCGAAGCGGTGGGACATATCGTGTCCCTGCTGTTGTTGGCCCTGTACGAGCTGTTGTTCATCCATGAGTAGCGGTCGGCTCCCCTCGCCGTCAGCACCACGCAGCTGTCCTTGCAGAACGCCGTGTCAGTGGCACCAAGCCGTATGTTGGGATAGCTCAAGGTCTGCACCGTCACGTTGCCGCTGTTTGTGCAGGTCACGCCAAGCGTCGTGTCTCGACCCGTCACACTGTATTGCGTAGCGCCCGTTCGCGTAGGCACTACAATGCTACTGTCGGTGGCCGTGAAGGGGGCACTGCCGGTAAACGAATAGAGGTTCGCGCCACTCGCCCTCAAGGTCGCAGAGCTGCCCAGACACACCGTGTCGGGCTGCGCGTTCAGCACCACTGTGGGCAGTGGCTTCACAGTGATGGTCACTGTAACATTGCTCGGACATTCCGCACCCTGCGGCCTGCCGAAGATGGAATAGGTCGTCGTTGACGTCGGGCTCACCGTCCAGCTGTTCGTCGTGCCGTAGCTGCCGCTGTTGCCCATACGGTACTGGTCGCTGCCGCTTACCGTGATGGTGCTGCTGCCTCCGTTGCATATCACCGTGTCGGTGACACGTGCGCTGAGCTCAGGTGCGGTGTATACATGCACCATAACCTGAGCGGCTCTGTGGCACAGGGTGTCGTCGTTGGCTCCATACACCGTCATCAGCGTGTCGCGCGTCACCACCATGCCGTAGACCCTCGTGGAGCCGTAGGTTCTCCCGCCGTCCCACGAGTACTGCGTAGCACCAGTGGCGGTGAAGGTCACGGAGTCTCCGGCACACACTGTGGAGTCGTCCACGCTCAGCCGCAGCCCCATGGGATAGTTAGACACCCTTATGGTCGCCGTGTCGCTGCCCTCGCAGCCGTTGGCGTCTCTCACATATAGCACATACCTACGAGCCGACGAGGCTGTCAGCCCACTCTCGGTATGCTGCGTGGAGGTTCCGTAACTCGAGGTGCTGTTGAACGAGTAGGTGAACGGGCTGCAACCGTTGGCCGAATAGCCAAACTGCACACTCCCGCCCGAACATGTGGCGTCGGCATCGGGCGTCAGCGTCGTGGTCGGCAGTTGGTGCACTGTGATGCTCCTCGTGGCCGAGTTCAGACACGACCCGTCGGCGTTACGGCTGTATACCGTGTAGGTGTACACCGTGTCGTGGCACGTGCCTACCGGCGCCAAGTTCCTCGGACTTACCGTACGCTGCACTCCAGACCCAAAAGCCAGAGTGTCAAACCAAGAGTATTCTATCGTCGCCACATTGTCGCGGTTCGACGCCGTAAGCGTCACAGTCTCTCCGTCGCAGATGCTTGTGTCACTCGCCGTAAGGCGTGCCGGCGACGGCGTGCGCACCACCACATTGATGGTGGCTGTGTTCGGACACGCTATGCCGTGCTCCGTGGTGCTGCCGCTTAATGTGTATATTACATTGGAGGTCAAGTTGCGCTCCACACGCACCGCGTCGCTGCTCATATTGTCGAGCCACTGGTAGCTCGTGGCGCCACCCGCTCTCAGCACTATGCTGTCGCGGTCGCACACATAGGCCGTGCTGCTCGTCCTGCCGTTTATGGTTACCTGCGGCAGCGTACGCACATGCACCGTGAAGGTGTCCACTCCTGTGCACAGCCCAAGCCTGTCTCTGCCGTACACAGTAAATGTCGTCGTGCGCGTCACCTGCCGCTGCCATATGTTCACCGTGTCAAAATGGCTCTCGTCGCCAAAGCTGTAGGTGGTGGCTCCGCTGGCCACTATGGTTATCATGCCGCTGTCGCACGCCCACCTCGGTGCACTGATGGTCACGTCTGGTATTGGGTGCACATGCACCTTCGCCGTGTCGGTCCCTTCGCAGTGATGGTTAGCATCCCAGCTGTGCAGCACGTAGGTGTAGCTCGTCGTGTCCTGCCCCGGCGTGGTGAGGGCGGCAGTGGTGTACCCGGGAGTCTGCGACTCACTGTTCATCCACGCTCCGCCTCTGCTCCATCTGTAGTAGTGGCTCACCCCTGCCAGGCCGGTGGCCTGCAGGGTAGCCCGCTCGTTGTTGCATATAGCTACGCTGTCGGGATTGATGGTGGGCGTCGGTATCGGCCACACCGTGATGTCTATCGTCTGCGTGTCAGCACACACCGTGCCCCTCGTGCGACCGTATACCGTGATGGTCTGCGTGCCCGGAGTGGCAAGGGTGTAGCTGCGGCTCGCCGTCATCGCCCAGCTCCCGTATGTCCAGAACTGGTACTCCAGCGTGGAGTCGCTCGACGCTGTGATGGTCACACTGTTGCCGGCACATATCCCCGTAGTGTCCGCGCTCAGCGAGAAACTCGGGTTGTGTATCACCACGTGGAACGTGTCGGAACTCACACACGTCATAGGTCTGTTCATGGCACGCACCACATAGCTGTAGTTGCTGTCGGTCGTCGGTATGGTTATGCTACTCCTGTTGGCCACAAGCATCGTGGTGTCGCCGTTCCAGTCAAAGTAGTAGGCGCCCCATCCACCGGTGCTGCCCGTCACGGTCAGCGTGGCCGAGCTGTTGGGACACACATGCCCGTTGCCGGCTATCGTCACCTGCGGACGCTTCGAGGTCAGGATGTTCATCTGCACAGTGTCGCAGCACACATGGTCCGTCGTGTGGCCTATCAGCCAGAACCGGCTCAGGCCAGTCGACGAATAGTTCGTAGCCTGTATCGGCAGGAAAGTGGTGCCAGTCACCGTGTCCCAGCCACCACTCACTATAGTGGTCGTGCCAGTGATGTTCGTGGCATAGAAACGGTATATCTCCGCTCCGCTCCACGTTATACGCACCGAGTCTTCGTTGCACAGGTTGTAGTTGTCGTTGTATAACACAAGGTTCGACCCTACCGTAAGATGCGGCATGGCATGAACACCTATCTCCACAGTGTCTGTTCCCTCAAACCAACGGCCCAGCACCAGCTTGTAGGCTTTCACTATGTATCTCGTCGTAACACTCGGACTCACCGTGACACTCGGCAGCCGCGACGGCAGCGTTGCGCCACCCAGGCTCCCTACATACCACACACAGCTGTCGGCACACGCCACACTCATCGTGTAGCTCTCACCAGCACATATCGCCGTGTCGCCACCGGCATCGCTCAGGCAGCTGTAATAGCCCACCGTGATAGTGTCGCACGCCTGGTTGCCGCAACTGTCCACGACACACACGGCCACCCTTCTCGCCGGATTGAGAGCCACGTTTTTCGTAGCACTGCCCACCACTCCGGTCGAGCCTATAGGGTCGTACCACCTTATAGTGGGATTGGGCACTCCGCCCGTTACGGCAGCGGTCAACGTCGCCGTGCCTCCCGCGGTGTCCTCCACACTCGACACACTCACCGACACAGGATCCACATTAACAATGTTTATCACTATCGAGTCGGCGTCTATGCTCGGGCAGCTGCCCACTATCGAGTAGTATATCGAAGCCGACTCCGTACCCTCACTGGTCCCGTCAAGCAACGCACAGAAGGGCACCACGACACTGTCCACACCGGCGGCAAACGTGGCCTGCTGCGGCATAGTGTAGTCACTGCCACGCACTGCACTGCCGCTGGTGGTGAACGCCACGGTGCGCAGAGTGCTGTTGGGGTCGCTCAACCGCAGCACTATGTCAGTGCAGCAGCTCTCGTTAAGACGGTTGGCATACACCGGCGCGTCAAGCTGGTAGCTGGTCAGAGAACCAGCCTCCAGAAACACCGCCGAGTTGCCAGTGTTGTCGGCAACATCCGTGATGCCTATCTTTATATGGTAACTCTTGCACGGCGTCACATGCGCCTTGGCAGTCAACACCGTGGTGAATCCGTTGAACTCTATAGTAGCTCCGTCAGTATTGTCCACATAATACTGCGTATTGGTCAACACACAGCTACTGAACCCATTGGGCACGCCGCCGTTGATGGTCTGTATGCTTATAGGCAATGTGGTGCCCGGCACCAACGCTATGTTCGCGTTGTTGTACCTCACCGGGTCGCTCGCATCGTTGCTCGTCAGGAAAAAACCAAACACATCGCCGTAGTCATTGCACACAAAACTCGGATACTCCTCGCTGGCAAACACAAAATGGAACTGCACAGTGTCGCTCCTTGGTATAAAGTCGAACTCCAGCACCGAACAGTCGTACAGCCCATAGCCACCGTCGTCAAGACCGGCCATCTGCGGGTCATTGTAAGCCGCCACGCCCGTGCTCGACGTCTGGATATAGTCCGCCCCATGGTCCGGACCAACGGCATCCACCACGTTGCCCGTGCTTAAGATGATGCCCTCACGGATGCCTAAGTTCGTCGCCGTACTACCCGTGGAGAAAGTGCCTATGGCATTGCCGTGTATCACCGCACTGCTACCGTTGAACCTAACATTGGTCACGTTAACACCGCTACCCGTCAGGATGTTGTTCACTAGCTGCTCAGGCGTCCAGCCAAGCTGGTCGCAGCTCTGCACCTGCAACTGAGCCTCCACTTTAGTCGACCCAGCCAAAAAAACCACCATAACAAGCGCCCCCGAGAGCACCCTTCTCATCATTCTCATAATTCTGCAATAAGTTTTTTCTCTGCAACTTGTAGAATTGTTCCTCATATTTTTGAGCTTTTTTAGTCTTTGTGTTTTAATTTGCAAAGATACGCTTTATTTATTAGATAAAAATAAAAAAAATCAAAACCGGCCCCCTCAACCGCCCGTTGAGAGGCCTGTTTAGCCGTTGTTTTTGGTCGCTTCATATAGCGTCTCTTTGTAGTTAAGACGCGCAACTCGCGATTTTGTAACAAGAATTTTGAAAAATAATATTTTTTAACAAAAACCTGTTGGTAAATTCACAGCAAGTATACTGCTGAATCAGAGCGTTTCATTGACGACAAAGACACTCAGTTGACGGATTTCGTTTTTTTCTGAAAAGACAAGTCGCAGATAATGGTCGGGGAGCAGCTGCTCTATGTTTTCCGTCCACTCGGTGAAGCAATAATCACCGCTGTTGAAATACTCCACACAGCCGGTATCGAAAGCCTCTCCAACTGTCTTGATGCGATAAAAATCGAAATGATAAACAGGATTGTCGCAAGCATCATGATACTCATTGATGATGGCGAATGTGGGACTGCACACCACATCACTGACCCCCAGCTGCTTACAGAGCTCCTTTATCAACGTTGTCTTGCCCACCCCCATAGGGCCGAAAAAGGCATAAAACCTCTCGTTGGGAAATGTGGCAAGCAACTGCGATGCCACCTCGGGAAGCTGCTCCACTGCGGTTATCTCTGTTTGAAAAGAAAGAGTCTCCATATCAACAAGTTTATCAAAAGAAACGCCACAGCGAGATTTTTATTGCAACAAAGGCATTTGCACGGCACTGCTGGGCACCTTGCAAGGGCACCGCAAACAACAATTCCATATTTTTTAAAATATATCGGCTTATTTTAGTATTTTTGCAAAAGCAATTATTTTTTCATTGAATGGCAAAAAGCAAGTTAAACATCTCAGAATCAGAAATACTAAACAAAATAATCACAACGACGCTCAACGGCAAAAAAGCCGAGGACGTGGTGTCGATTGATTTGCGCGGTATCGAGACGGCTCCCGCCGACTTTTTCATCATAGCAACGGGCAATGTCCCGTCGCATACCGAGGCTTTGTCGGACGCCGTTTACAAAGCCGTGAAACAAAACCTCGGATATGCACCACGCAGGATTGAAGGCTACGACTTGGGCGAGTGGATTTTGATGGACTACTTCGATGTTGTGGTACACATTTTTATCGGTGCCAAACGCGACTTCTACCGACTGGAAGAGCTTTGGGGCGACGGGAAAATGGTCGCCGTGAAAGGCCATAAGGATTTAGAGCAGGAAGTTTGAAAGAATTTTAGGCTGGAGGAGCGGGCGTTTCTATTATCAATTCACTAATTCTATGGACAACAACAATAACAATAATGACCGGCAGCAGCAGAAGCCACCGAAAGGGCCTCAGCAGCAGAAACCACCAAAGGGTAGCCGCGTCATGTACATCATCTACGCGGTAATCATAGCGGTATTGGGCACCATGCTGCTCGGCAGCGGCGGAAGCACCCAAAACCCCAAGATAAGCTGGAGCAAGCTTGAGCGCATACTGCTCAACAACGACTACAGCAAGATAACCATAGTGAACCAGGAATTTGCCGAAATCCACATAAAAGACGACGCCGTAGCCAGAGACACAAGCTATAACGACCTTGTGGGCAAGCCATCGGTGAACGGCAAAAGCACCGGCAACGGTTTTTACAAGTACGAGTTTGTAACATTTGAGAGTTTTGAAAAAGACCTTGCCCGCGTCGAGGAGCAGATCATCCGCAGGGATACCGCCGGCGTGGAGCTGGAGAGCCGCAAACAGGAGATAATCAATGAAAGCCGCATAGACCTCACACCCGAGAAACGCACCAACGCGTGGAAAGAGATTTTCGCCATGCTGTGGCCTCTGCTGCTGCTCATAGGTTTCTTTGCACTGATGAGCTTCATCACCCGCCGCCAAATGGGCGGTGGCAACGGTGGCGGCCTGTTCGGCATATCGAAAAGCAAAGCCCGCATGTACGACGGCAAGACAAGCACCAACATCACCTTCAAGGACGTGGCGGGACTTGCCGGAGCCAAGGAGGAGGTGATGGAAGTGGTGGACTTCCTCAAAAACCCCAAGCGCTATACAGACCTCGGCGGCAAGATTCCCAAAGGGGTGCTGCTTGTGGGACCTCCGGGTACGGGCAAGACACTGCTGGCCAAAGCGGTGGCTGGCGAGGCCGGAGTGCCTTTCTTCTCCATGTCGGGTAGCGACTTTGTGGAGATGTTTGTCGGTGTAGGTGCGTCACGTGTGAGAGACCTCTTCGAAGAGGCCAAGAAGAAAGCGCCGTGCATCATCTTCATCGACGAGATTGACGCCGTGGGACGCGCCCGCGGACACAACGGACTTACTGGAGCCAACGACGAGCGCGAGAGCACCCTCAACCAACTGCTTACAGAGATGGACGGTTTCAGCAGCGGCACAAGCGTGATAGTGCTTGCCGCCACGAACCGCGCCGACGTGCTGGACAAAGCCCTGCTGCGCGCAGGACGCTTTGACAGGCAGATCTATGTAGACCTGCCCGACATAGAAGAGCGCAAAGCCATTTTCGACGTACACATGCGCGGCTTGAAGCTGGAAGACAACGACAACGACAGCAAGGTAGACCGCGACTTCCTCGCCAAGCAGACCCCGGGGTTCTCGGGGGCAGACATAGCCAACGTGTGCAACGAGGCGGCCCTCGTCGCGGCGCGGCGCGGAGGCTCCTCGATAGGCAAACAGGACTTCCTCGACGCCATTGACCGCATAGTGGGCGGCCTTGAGAAACGCACCAAGGTGCTCACCGAACACGAGAAACGCGTGATAGCCTACCACGAGAGCGGGCACGCCTCGGTAAGCTGGATGCTTCGCTGGGCATCGCCTCTGGTAAAGGTCACCATAGTGCCGCGCGGCAAAGCGCTGGGCGCCGCATGGTACCTGCCCGAAGAGCGTCAGATAACCACCTACGAGCAGATGTTTGACGAGATGACCTCTCTCATGGCCGGCAGAGCCGCCGAGGAGGTGGTCTTCGGACAGGTGGGAACGGGGGCTCTCAACGACATGGAACGCGCCACCAAGATGGCGCAGGGCCTCGTGGTATACTACGGCATGAGCCCGGAGATAGGCAACATCAGCTACTACGACTCGTCGGGCCAGTCGGACTATGCCTTCACAAAACCCTTCAGCGAGAAGACCGCCGAGAAGATTGACGCCGAGGTGAAACGCATTGTCGAAGAGGCTTACAGCAGAGCCCGCAACATGATAACCGAGCACCGCGAGCAACTCGACCAACTTGCCGGACAGCTGTTTGAACGCGAGGTACTGTTCCGCGAAGACCTTGAAAAGATATACGGTCAACGTCCTTGGGATGAAAAAAATGAAAGAGACACCATCGAAAGACAAGATACTGAAGAGCATTGAGCTTGCCGGCGCCTCCATGCAGCAAGATGCCGCCAGCCCGGGCAGGGCTGATGGCACGTGCGCTGCCGTGCCTGCCAACGAGCTGGACGATGACCTGCCGGTTTTGTTTGCGCAGAGATTCACACAGGCCGGAGGCTCCATATTCTATTGTGCCAACATCGAAGAGCTCCGCGCACAACTGAGAGACCTGCTCGCCAGCGAGAACATCACAGCCCTCCCCTGCTCCACCTCTCAGCTCACCGCTTTTATCAACAGCCTGTCGGACCCGGCCGCGAGGGTCATACCCGAGGCGCACACTGTGACCATCAACGAAAGCGCGACCGCATGCGCACTGCCGTGCCAGGCACTGCTGGCTGCCGACGGCTCGACAATAGTCACCGACTACCAGGGACTGGGCTCGTCGCTCACCGTGGTTCCCAGAACCGTGATACTCATAGCATTCACCTCGCAGGTCACCACTACATGGAACGCGGTGACACAAGCCCTTGGCGAACAATACGACACTATGCCGAACTACATATACGCCCTCACCCCCGACCCCAGCCATAAACTCTACATGCTAATGATAGAAGACCAAGCCTAACACTATACCCGCCCCCCCCCAAAAAAAAACTAAAACCCTCCAACCTTCTAACCCTCAAAACCTCAAAACTTGAACACCCAACAAGAATTCTCACAACAAATAGCCCATTGCCGCGAGATTTTTGAGAAAAAGACACGCGACTACGGCACATCGTGGCGCATACTGCGACTGCCGTCGCTGACCGACCAGATACTGATAAAGGCCAACCGCATACGCAGTATTGAGGAGAGCGGAGAAAACCGCGTGGGCGACGACTGCCGAGGCGAGTTTGCCGCCATTGTCAACTACGCCGTGATGGCCCTGATACAGCTGCAGCTGCCCAGTGACAAAGACAAGGAGCTGCCGCTGGAAGAAGCCCTCGCCCTCTACGACACCAACATCCAGGCTGCCACGCAACTCATGCTCGACAAGAACCACGACTACGGCGAAGCATGGCGCCAGATGCGCATCTCGTCGATGGTTGACCTGATACTGATGAAGTTGAAACGCATAAAACAGATAGAAGACAACAACGGCCGCACCATAATATCGGAAGGCGTCGACGCCAACTATACCGACATTATCAACTACGCCCTTTTCTGCCTGATAAGGACAAGTGAAGACTAACCCCACCCCAAAACCCTCAAACCCTTTAACCCTAAAACCTTTCAACCCTTTAACCTTATAACCCACCCCCCTTTCAAACTATATATTATGCAAGAAAACAAGACCACCAAGATCATCGACATTGTATGCCGCGTTTTTGTCGGCCTCGTGTTTGTCATGTCGGGCTTTGTGAAAGGCGTAGACCCACTGGGCACCTCTTTCAAGATACAGGAATATATGACTGCATGGAGTTTCGGCGGCATAACCTTTGAATGGGCCCTGCCTTTTGCCACCTTCCTTGCCATGGCACTGGTTACCGTCGAGTTTACAATAGGCATCATGCTGCTTTTCAATGCCCACCGCAAGCTCTACTCGTGGCTGCTGCTGCTCATGATGGTGTTCTTTACCGTGACCACCCTCTTCGACGCCATAACCAACAAGGTGACCGATTGCGGCTGCTTTGGCGACTTCATCAAACTCACCAACTGGCAGACTTTCGCCAAGAACATTGTGCTTATGGTGCCGACGGTGCTGATATTCCTGTGCCGCCGCTGGAACGAGCCGCGCCGCTTTGAACGCAACTCGCTCATCACTATCTTCGCTGTCGTGGCCATGGTGATATTCGGCCTCTACAACATTGGCAACGAGCCTTGCATTGACTTCCGCCCATGGAAAGTGGGCAACCGCATGGTCGCCGCCACCGGCGACGACATGGAGGTCAAGAGCTACCTCTCCTACCGCGACAAGAACACCGGCAAGGTCGAGGAGTTTGAGTCGGCCAAACTTATGGACTACTACTCCGACAGCCTGTGGATGGCCTCCCACGAGTTTGTGGACAGCCGCGTGGAAGACCCCTACGAGATAGAGGCCGACGGCTTCTCCATGCTCGGCCCCGACGACCAGGACTACGCCAAGGAGTTCATAACCTCTCAGGACTATGTGCTCATCGCCACCATTCACCACCTCGACAAAGTGGGAGACGACGGCACGCAGGCGCTGACACAGGTGTGCAAGTTCGCTAACGAAAACAACATCAACATGGTGCTGCTCACCTGCGCACTGCCCGAGGAGATCGAGGCCTATCTTATGGGCAACAACCTCGACGACCTGCCATACTACTTCGCCGACGCCACAGCCATAGAGACCATGGTGCGCTCCAACCCAGGCTTCATACTCGTCAAAGACGCCACAGTCATGGGCAAATGGCACCACCGCAACGTCAACAAAATGATCAACAACTACAACTTCTCTATAGAATAATCCAACTCACCCTAAAACAACGAAACCAATGTTCCAACGCATCCAATCGCTCTACATCATCCTGGCAATCATTGCCAACATCCTGCTTTTCGTCTTCCCCATGGTGCAATACAGCGACATGATGGGGCAGACACGCATAGACACTCAGATAAACATAATACCCGGCCACATCGACAATTCATATATGGCCGACATCATGGAAGGCGAGCCCTCCACCTCCATACCGCAGTACTGCTACTTCTCCAGCGCATGGATACTGCTGGTTCTCATCCTTCTCGTCGAAGTCCTGGCCGGCGCCTCGCTCACGCTGTTCAAGAACCGTGTAATACAGATGCGCGTGGTAGCCGTGGCATTCCTGCTGGAGGTCGCCTATATCGCCATAGAATTCCTGTGGGTCATCGATGCCTACCCGACAAAACTCGGGGCATCCCTCGGCATCAACCCCACCCCGCACTTCACCATCGGCACTTGGCTGCCCGCCATCGCCGCCGTGCTGTTCTTCCTCGCACAACGCGCCATCCGCAGCGACGAGCAGAAAGTCCGCGCCGCCGACAGGCTCAGATAACCCCCCACCATCGAAAACAAATTAATAAAAATAAATCACCATGAAAAAAATCATTCTAATCCTCTTCTCCCTGCTGATCACAGCGGGCGTCGCCTTCGCACAGACGACAAAGAAAGAATCCGACCTCACCGCCAAAGTGCCCGTCGACAAAAAAGTGCGCATCGGCAAACTCGACAACGGCATGACCTACTACATCCGCGCCAACAAGAAACCCGAGAACCGCGTCCAGTTCCGCCTCGTGACCAACGCCGGCTCCGTGCTGGAAGACGACGACCAGCAGGGCCTCGCTCACTTCTGCGAGCACATGGCCTTCAACGGCACCAAGCACTACAAGGGCAACACCATGATCAGCGAGCTCCAGAAAAACGGCATCGAGTTCGGCCGCGGCATCAACGCCTGGACCGCCTTCGACGAGACAGTATACTATGTCGACCTCCCCAGCGACAAACCCGAGATGGTCGAGATGGGCTTCAAAATCCTCGACGGCTGGGCTGGCAAGCTGCTCTTCACTCCCAGTGAGATAGAGCACGAACGCGGCGTCATCCTCGAAGAGTGGCGCATGGGCCTCGGTGCTCAGGAACGCCTCCGCAAAGCCACGTGGCCTACCATGCTCAAAGGCTCTCGCTATGCCGACCGCCTGCCTATCGGCCTCGAAGATGTCATCCGCAACTTCAAACGCGAGACCATAGTGCGCTTCTACGAAGACTGGTATCGCCCTGACCTCCAGGCCGTCATCATCGTCGGCGACATCGACGTGGATCAGATGGAAGCCAAGGTGAAACAGTATTTCGAGCCCTACGCAAAACGCGAAAACCCGCGCCAACGCCCCGTCTACAACATCCCCGACAATAAAGAGCCTCTCGTCGCCATAGCCTCCGACAAGGAAGCCACCAACGCCACCCTTATGTTCTTCTGGAAACACCCCAAGGCTCCCCAGGGCACCGTGGGCGACTGCCGCGCCTCCGTCGTCCGCAGCCTCATCAACCGCATGCTCACAGACCGCTTCTCCGAACTCTGCGAGAAAGCCGACGCCCCTCTCGTGATGGCCGACGCCGGCTATGAAGGCTTCCTCGGCCGCAACTGCGACGCCTTCGCCGCAAGTGGCCTGCCCAAGGAAAACCAGATAGAAAAAGCCACCGAGCTGCTCCTCTACGAACTGGTACGCGCCGACCAGCACGGCTTCCTCCCCTCCGAACTCGAACGCCAGAAAGAAGAGATGCTCTCCAACTACAAACGTATGGCCAAAGAAGCCTCCAAGACCGAGAACGTCAGATTCGCCCAGGAATATACCAACCACTTCCTCGAAGGCGAGGTAATCCCCGGCATCATGCAGGAATACAAGTATGTACAGGAGTTCCTCCCCACCATCACTATCAACGAGGTCAACCAGCTCATCTCCAAATGGATCACCAACGAGAACTTCGTCTTCTACCTCACCGCTCCCGACCAGAAAGGCTACCGCGTGCCCGACCAGAAAGCCATCCTCGACATCTACAACCGCACCATGAAAGCCCAGACCACACCGTGGGTCGACAACTTCAAGGACGAGCCCTTCTTCACCAAACAACTGGCCCCAGTGCAACCCAAAGTAACCAAGACCAACAGCACCCTCGGCTACACCGAATACACCTGCCCCAACGGCGTCAAGTTCATTGTCAAGAAAACCGACTACAAAAAAGACCAGATACTGCTCCGCTCCTTCGGCTACGGCGGCACCTCCCTCTACTCCGACGCTGAATGCTACCTCGCCCAGAACGCCGCCAACTTCATCGACGACGCTGGCATCGCCCAGTTCAACAGCACCCAACTCCAGAAACTCCTCAAAGGCAAAAACCTCGGCCTCACTCCCAACATCTCCGAAACCTCCCAGGGCTTCAACGGCAGCTGCTCGCCCGACGACTTCGAGTTCTTCCTCCAGTACCTCTACCTCTTCTTCGACAGCCCTCGCAAGGACAAAGAGTCGTTCGACAAAAACATCGACCAGACCCTCAACCAGATCAAGTTCCTCGGCGAAAACCCGCAGTACGTCTTCATCAAGGCCTTCTACGAGACAGCCTATCCTAACAACCCGCGCCAGATCATCATACCCACCGAGCAAGACATCAAACGCCTCAACCTCGACCGCATGTACACCATCTACCGCGAACGCTTCAACGATGCCTCCGCTCAGACTTTCTTCTTCGTCGGCAACATCTCCGACGAACATATCAACCTCATCGCCAAATACCTCGGCAACCTCCCCGCCAACGGCAAACAACGCGGTGAAAAGTTCGTCAACCACTCCGACCACTACCTCTCCGGCAACGCCCGCGAGACGGTCTACAAAGGCTCCGACAACCAAGGCATGCTCATCCTCTACGGCCAGGTCGACGGCTTCGACACTACCTACCACAACCGTCTCATAGTCTCCGAACTCAGCGACGCCATGACTATCACCGCCCTCGAGGTTATCCGCGAGAAAATGGGCGGCACCTACAGCCCGAGCGTCAACATCGACTACGAGATAATGCCCGACCAGAAAATCACCTGGATGTTCTACATCGCCTGCGACCCCGACAAAGAACAGGAAATCGAACAGGCTATCTACAAACTCATCGACCAGTACGTCAAGAAAGGTCCCGACAAGAAAACCCTCGCCAAAGTCCAGGAGCAGATGATCAACCAACGCCAAACCAGCATGCAGGAAAACAACTACTGGCTGGGACAGATCTACTCCAGCTACTACTTCAACGAAAACCGCGACTTCAACGGCGACATCGACCAATACAGCTCCCTCGTGAAAAAAGTCACCGCAAAGGAAGTCAAGGCTATGGCCGCCAAGACCTTCAACCTCAACAACTACGTGGTCACTATCCTCAAACCCGAGCACAAGAAATAAAGAATGGGGTGCCCTTGTAACCGATTGGGTGTGAAAAATCACCGGTTATATGGCATAAGAAAATTATTGAATGAAATCAAAACAGATTCTCAATAACGCAAACGTAGAACAATAACATTGTCCAACATCCAATCGGGTCATCGCGACCCCTATAGCGACAAACGCACCTACGGCCACGCCCTCCTCATTGCAGGCAGCTACTGCATGGAGGGCGCGGCTGTGCTTGCCGCACGCGCCTGCATGCGCTCAGGTGCCGGCCTGCTCACTGTCCACACACCCCAACGCTGCATCGACATCATGCAGACAGCCTGCCCCGAAGCACTCGTCGAGCCCGACCCCGATCCGCTCCGCTTCTCCGCGGCACCCGCCAACCTGCAACGCTACAACGCCATAGCTATAGGCCCCGGACTCGGCACACACCCACTCACCGCCACCGCACTGCTCAACACCCTCACAGCCATCGCCAACCTCCCAGCCCCTCCCCCACTCCTGCTCGACGCCGACGCTCTCAACATCATTGCGGCGCACAAAGACAAACTCCTCCCTCTCCTCCCTGCAGGCACCGCCATAACACCACACTGCCGCGAATACGAACGGCTCTTCGGCCCATTCCCCAACGACGAGGCACGGCGGCAACAACAACCTCTCCTCGCAAAACAACACTCCCTCAACATACTCCTCAAAGGCCACCACACTACCATCTGCAGCCCTGACAACCAGCAATATACCAATACCACCGGCAACCCTGGCATGGCAACAGCTGGCAGCGGCGACGTACTCACAGGAATAGCATTAGGACTTATAGCTCAGGGACTTGCACCATTCGAGGCACTATGCACCGGTGCCAACATACATGGCAAATCGGGAGACAAGGCCACCCAAAACCAGTCACAAAGCTCACTCATAGCCTCCGACCTGATAGAAAATTTAAAGTACATAGAATGGTAATCCTCAACATATTAAACCACACCATTCACCCCTCGGCAAAAAAAAAGTTGTACGAATGAGAAAAAAGTTGTAATTTTGCAAAACTTTTCTGAGAAAGAAAAATTCCTCAATAGCTCAGTTGGTTAGAGCACCTGACTGTTAATCAGGGGGTCGCAGGTTCAAGTCCTGCTTGGGGAGCAAGAGGCACTGATAATCAGTGCCTTTCTTTTTTTTGCAACCGAGATGCAACCGAATGACGTATAATAATAGGAATCAACAACTTAAGCTTGTTACCCAACCTACAATTTTATTTACCCAAAAGTAAAACCGTCTACAAATCAAGCTTCTACAAAGTAAAAGGTTCAACTCTGAGTTGGGATTGAACCTTTTCTTTTCATTTAATAATACATTAGAGTCTCTTTCTGCAATGGGGCTTTTGTTTTCAGTAAGTTTCCTTTAACCAAACCAAAATGTCCTCGTTATTTTACAAATATTAAATCAGATAACATCGTGTTGCTCGTCCTCTGCAAGTGGAAGCAAGCGAAACAAATTCAATCGACACAGGGGGCATACCTCTATTTTCAGACAACATAAAAAACACTATAATCTGCTATGCCATCGGGCTGTTTTGACAAAGAATGGCCCGATGGTTTTGTGTTAAAAAAGTGTTAAAGTGCGAAAAATAGTCACTCGTAGTTACTGTATTACTTACTCAAAGGTTAGTGGCTTACGCCCGGGTACCCTCTTGCGGGGTTTTGGAAACCATTGTATTTTTGCAACCAAATTAAAACAGAAAAGCAATGAAACGTACAATCATCATGATGGCCGCAGCCGCCATCCTCGCCACCGGCTGCAAAAACAATAGTAATAACCAAAACGATACCGCAATGAGCACACAGAAAGAATCGGTGGGCCAGTTCCAGGCCTACGAGCTTGACGGATTCAAGCTGCATGTCTACAATTCGAACGACGTCATGTACGATGCCAGCTACATCATCGAGGGCCGTGACGGTCTGGTGGTGATGGAGTACCCCCTGTTCAAGGTCAACGCCGCCGAGTTTGCCGAATACATCAAGGCTCTCGGAAAACCCGTGCTGACCGACATCACCGACTACCACTTGGGCGGCAGCGACACCCTGCCCCTGACAATGCCCGAAGGTATGCCCGCCTTCATCGAAGGCCCCATCTATGGCGGCATGATGAAAGGCTTTGCCGAGCAGTTCGGCGAGACGATGGTCGACTTGCCCACACAGAAAGCCGCCGAGGTGCCTTTTGGAAGCACCCAGCAGTATGCCGGCGTGGACTTCCGCTTCGACCGCGGTGCCTCGACCGACTTCCCCGGAGCCATGATCCTCATCGGCGGCCAGGTGTGCTACACCCACTGGGCTCCCTATCAGATGCACATGAGCCCCTTGCAGATGGGTAGTGCAGCCGCCATCGATGCCGAGTTGGAAACCACCAAGACCAGCCTCGCTACGGGTGCCCGCTATTTCATCGGTGGCCACGGTGGATTGGTGGAGAAAGCAGCTGTCGAAGCCCGCATCGCCTACCTCGAGAAGGTCAAACAGATCCGCGCCGAGTGCAAGAATGCCGCTGCCTTTGCTGATGCTCTCGCCAAAGCCTACCCCGATATGCCCGGCGACATCGCCCCGTTGGCAGAAGCACTCTATAAGTAAACTTTCTTCTACATCATAAAGCATTACGGGCGGGCTTAAGCGAAAAAGTCCGCCCGTTTGCGAAAAAAGTCGTACATTTGCATCCGGAAAAAAGAA